>NZ_JAENHN010000047.1 GCF_016595795.1 Clostridium yunnanense | reverse complement strand
ATGCAAAGATTCTACTTTTAAATGATTTCTACCCATAATTCAACCACCTTTCTCCGTATGTTTAGTATTTGAAGAAAAATTGTGGTTATTCAGTATAACTTAAACTTAGACCTAGGATACCTATAAAGGGTTCCTATATCGAAACTTAATTTATACTTGTTCGGAAATCTCGGCTTCTAGAGAATTTTGGGCATGTATAAATTAATAGTTGAACTAGGAACCCTATAAAGATGTATCACTTCGATCTGAAATCTATTTTTAAAACTCTGCTGGGTTCTGAGCAGAGAATTTAAAAACATAAATTCTAATGTGAAGTAGTTTATCTATAGATAAACCAGTTCCAAATAGAATCTATATCTTATAATCCTATTGCCATTAATAGTTAACAGAAATATAGCCTAGTTTTATTAGCCAGAACTGGATTATCTATTCCGCTGAACTGATAAACTACTTCAATCATTAAACTCCAAATAAAGCTTTCGATGGTTCTACGAAGCTTTATTTGGATAAATTCTAATATGAAGTAGTTTATCTATATAAAAACAAAAACTGCTATTGAGTAAAAAACTCGATAGCAGTTTTAAAAGAATAAAAAAATTAGGGAATATCAATCCCTAATTAAATCTATTATTCATTATATCATCAAAGGTTATGCCAGTTAGCTGTTCATCAACTATATTTTGAATTCTATTCAAAGCATTATGTAGCTGACATCTTCCAGATCTATTTGCATTACACATTTCAGGCTCACCTATACATTTTGCAACATAAGTAGGCCCATCTATTGCTTCTATAACATCATTCAAATGTATTTCTTGTGGAAGTCTTGCTAATGAATAACCACCATTAACACCCCTATAAGAACTAACAATCTTCGCATGTGTCAATTTTCTAAGTATCTTAAGCAAAAATCTTATAGGAACTTTTTCATGTTCTGATATTGATCTTGCTTCTATCTTTGTACCGTAATCTAATTTGCAAAAGTATAAAACTACTCTTAAAGCATAATCTACTTCCTGTGTTATCTTCATAATATTACCCCTTATAAGGTTTTAAATACATGACTAAATATAGCACTAATACATTGAAATGTCAACGTTTCACTTGATTTGCCACACTCACTCACTATGTATCACTTCGCTTCAAAATCTATTTTTAAAACTCCTTTGAGTTCTGGAATGATAGTTTTAAAATATGTGTTTTATGGTGGACTAGCAGATTCATATAGTAAAAAATTAATTTTATAAATTAATTTTTAATATTTATATTTACAATAAAAACTTCTCGTGCTATTATATGTGTATGCAATTCAGTTTTATACAATTAAATTTTATAATATATAATTAGGAGATGTTTAAAATGGCTATTTATGATTTTAAAGTAAACAACATCGATGGAAAAGAAATAGAATTATCTAAATACAAAGGTAAGGTTTTAATCATTGTTAATACAGCAACTAAATGCGGATTTGCGCCACAACTTGAAGATCTACAAAAATTATATGAAAAATATAAAGATAATGGGTTAGAGATTTTAGGTTTTCCTTCAAATCAATTTGAAAATCAAGAACCTGGCTCAAATGAAGATGTAAAAAATATTTGTTCCATCAATTATGGAGTAACATTTAATATGTTTGAAAAAGCAGATGTTAGAGGAAAAGATGCTCTACCATTATTCAATTACCTTGCATCAGAAAAACCTTTTAGAGGTTTTAATTTAAATGATCCCCAGCAAAAATTCTTTAGTGCATTTTTAGAAGAAAAATTCCCTGAATCTTTAATAGATGATTCTATAAAGTGGAACTTCACTAAATTCCTTGTTGATAGAAATGGTAAGATAATCGGAAGATTTGAATCTCCTGTTGATCCTTTAAGTATGGAAAGTTATATAGAAGCTTTATTATAATTTATATAAAATTTATGCTATATTTCATGAATATCTAGTTGTTATCAGTAAAAGCTATTAATATATTATCGATAATTTTAATTTGAATACTGGTAATAAAATTTCTAATTTTCATTTTATTTTAATTCGTTCAAAGAAGAACTATTTACATTTAGATATATAAATGATATATTTATATTATCAATTTAATTTTATGCAATTTAATTAAACTCAATATTATTGGAGGTATTAAAAATGAGTATATATGATTTTAAAGCTATAGATATAGATGGTAGAGAGGTTGACTTTTCTGATTATAAGGGTAAAGTATTACTTATAGTAAACACTGCGAGTAAGTGTGGTCTCACACCTCAATTTAAAGAACTAGAGGATTTATATAATAAGCTTAAAGATAAAAACTTTGAGATTCTTGGATTCCCTTGCAACCAATTTGCTAGTCAAGATCCTGGAAACAGTGAAGATATCAAAAGTTTTTGTCTGCTAAACTATGGAGTAACTTTTAAGATGTTTGAGAAGATTGATGTAAATGGTGAAAATGCTCACCCTATCTACAAATATTTAACTTCTCAAAAAGGTGGACTTTTAAATAAAGCTGTTAAGTGGAATTTCACAAAATTCTTAGTTGATGCAAATGGAAATGTAGTAGACAGATTTGCTCCAACTACAGTTCCTTCAAAGATTGAGGAGGATATAAATAAACTTTTAAAGGACGTGTAACAATGGAAGATAACGAATTAAAAGATGAAATGTTAAAATTAGATAATCAGCTTTGCTTTGCTATTTATGCTTGTTCCAAAGAAATAATCAAGGGATATAGACCTTATCTCGACGAGCTAGGTCTTACTTATACACAGTATATAACTCTACTTTCACTTTGGGAAAAGGATAGTGTAACTGTAAAAGAATTAGGAACCAAGCTATATCTTGATTCTGGTACTTTAACACCATTATTGAAAAAGTTAGAAGCTTCTAATTTAATAGAGAGAATTAGAGATAAAGAAGACGAAAGAAACGTTATAATAAAGCTTACTGAAGAAGGCAAGAATAAAAAATTGTCAGCTGAATGTATTCCTCAAAAGTTATTGGAAAATACAAAGCTGTCACCAGAAAAACTTTTAAGTATAAGAGAAAGCATGAAGGCTCTACTAGAATCAATGAAATAGCATAAAAACTACCAGAAATATTTCTGGTAGTTTTTATTTTATACTTGGAATTGTATTGAAATTAAAAGGTTATATTAAGTTTTTTCTGTTTCTTCATAAAGAATTCATATAAAATAGATATCATAATTAGTATGATGATATTTTTTCACGAATAAACAATCCATAAGATAAATAAATTTGAGGTGTAAAATGTTATAGGGGTGATAGAATGGCAATAAAAAGTATAAACCTTAACGTTAATGACATGACCTGTACTTCTTGCGAAAATAGAATAACTAATTCTTTGAAAACTCTTTCTGGAATATTAGAAGTAAAGGCTAGTTATAATAGCTCATCGGTTTATGTAAAATTCGACAATGAAAAATGCTCTTATGGGAAGATATGTGGAGCAATAGAAGAGATAGGTTACACAGTCACAGGAAATACTTTATCACAAAGTAATTCTGCTAAAACTGAAATATTACCTATAATTGCAATAATACTTATAGCATTTGTATTTATAAAATTAGGGCAGAATTCTATCGGCTTTGATATGAGTTCTAAACTAGGAACAAATACTACATACGTTATGCTATTTGTAATAGGTATCTTCACTTCACTACATTGCGTAGGTATGTGTGGAGGTATAATGCTTTCTCAAAGTATATCAATAAAAGGTGCAAATAAATTTTCAAACCTAAAACCTTCACTTTTTTATAACTTTGGAAGATTAATATCTTATACACTATTAGGTGGACTAGTAGGCGCTATAGGATCTGTATTTACTATAACTATAGGGACTCAAGCATTAATATCTATAATAGCCGGAGTTTTTATGGTGATAATGGGATTTAATTTGGCTGGATTTAAATTTTTTAGGTCTATTAGCCTTAAACTCCCTTGGTCAAATTGTAATTCAAAAAAATCAATAGCAGGTAAACCATTAGTTGTTGGTCTAATGAATGGCTTGATGCCTTGTGGACCTCTTCAAACAATGCAATTATACGCCCTTGCTACCGGTAGTCCAATTAAAGGTGCTATTTCTATGTTCATCTTCGCCTTAGGTACTATCCCACTTATGCTTATATTTGGAGCTTTTGCAAGTTTTCTTAACAGTGGCAAAACTAAAAAGCTGCTAAAAGTCAGTGGAATTATAGTTATATTATTAGGCTTTATCATGGCTAACAGAGGATTTACCCTTCTGGGCTTCAATATATCACCTATGTCTATGTTAAGTGGTAAAAACTTAGCTTCTAATGTTAAGATGTCTGATGATAACAAGGGAAAATTAGTAGATGGCAAACAAGTTATTAACTTAACTGCCGATAACAAAGGTTATTCTCCTAATGTAGTATTTCTTCAGAAAAATGTGCCTGCCAAGATAGTTATTGATGGAAAACTTATAACTTCTTGTAATAATGAAATTGTATTTCCTAATCTAAACATAAGTAAAAAACTAAAATCAGGTGAAAATGTAATTGAGTTCACTCCTACTGATAAAGATATTGATTATAGCTGTTGGATGGGGATGATTACTGGTAAGATCAAAGTTGTTGATGACTTAGGAAATGTATCTCAAGAAGACGTTTCTAAGGCACAATCAGATCAACAACAATCTGCTGCTGGAGCAAGTTGCTGTTCTCCTGCTGGAGGTGCTGCAAAGGAACCACAATTATACGGTCAGCCTATCTCTAGTATACCTACTGATAAAATAGTTGTAAAAGCTAAAATTGATGGTGTAACACAAAGTCTTTCGATTAAAGCTAACAATAATGAATTTGAGCCTTTAGTTTGGGTATTAAAAAAAGGTCTCACAGCTAAGGTTTCTCTTAATTTAGATGGTATGAATAATGCCGATGGTAAGTATGACATTATAGGATTTACCACTAATACTAAGATTACCAGCTTCACAATAAGCAATTATATTGGACAATTAGATATAAAATTTGATAAAGAAGATACTTATTTTATTGAAAAAGATAATAATATTTACGGAGTTATTAAAGTTGTCTCTGACTTTGATAATGCTGACTTAGAACAAATAAGAAATGAAACTATAAATCAATAATACCGATATAAATTGCTAAATATAGATAAAAAGTACCACTTCAATCTAAAATCTATTTTTAAAGTTCTCACAGGTTCTGGTAAGAGGCTTTAAAAATATAAACTTTAGTACGAAGTGGTACATCTTTATGTATTGTTTTATCCTTGAAATTTCTTCCTTTTTATGCTACCCCAACTACCTTTTAGCTTTCTAAACTTAATTATACCTTCTAATCTATATAACGTAGTCATCTGCCTATATCCAAAGTTCTCTATTATTCCATAAAAGGTTAATTTAATTAGCTGCCATATTGATGGGTACTTATTAAAGGTGTATTCCTCTAATAGTATTGCTCCTATAGAAAGTATAACTCCATATAGTATAGATGAAGCTAAAAAGAGTATGAAGTATCTAATATTAAGCACCCCAAAAAAATAAGATAAAGGAATAAATACATATCCAACTACTTCTACTACAGGTCCAATCATCTCAAATACCCAAAAATAAGGAGCTGCTAAAATGCCTATCTTTCCATATCTAGGATTAAAAAACAACCTTTTATGTTTGAATAAACTATCCATAAGTCCGATCTGCCATCTTCTTCGTTGTACTCTTAGATCTTTGAATTTCTCAGGTGCTTGCGTCCAGCAAACTGGGTCTGGTATAAATTTTATTCTATATTTCTCTTTTCTTTCTCTCATAATTCTATGAAGCCTTACTACTAGCTCCATATCTTCACCTATAGTTTTAACAGTGTAGCCTCCAACTTCTATAACACTCTCTTTTTTAAACGCTCCAAAAGCTCCTGATATTATAAGCAAAGCATCAATTGAATCCCAACCCATTCTGCCGGTTAAAAACGCTCTAAGATACTCGACTATCTGAAACATCGCTACCCTATTCTTAGGAAGCCTTATTTCTTTTATCTTGCCATTATCTATTGTACTTCCATTTGCGATCCTAACTATTCCTCCTACAGCTATTGTGAGTTTATCCTCTACAAAAGGCATTATCACTCTTACTAAGGAGTCACTTTCTAATATTGAATCAGCATCAATAGATGCAAACACTGGATATCTAGATATGTTTATTCCTGCATTTAAGGCATCGGCCTTACCTCCATTTACCTTATCTACCACTACTAGCTTAGGTATATCTACATTTTTGTATACTGCTTTGATCTCGTTAGTTGCAACTCTATATCTTACAGGTTGATACACCTTTCTGAGCTTAAATGCTTCTATTACTCTTTGTAGAGTTTCATCTTTAGATCCGTCATTAATAACTACTATTTCAAATGTAGGATAGTTCAAGGCCAGAAGAGATTTTATGTTGTCGACTATGGTTTCCTGCTCATTATATCCAGGCACTAATACTGATATAGGAATCATATTATCAGATTCGGTATATTTTTTGTGGTTGGAGTATCTCATCTTTCTTATATAATCATATAAATTAAAGCTTGATAATATAAGTTGAATAAAATAGACTCCATTAACAATAAGAACATAATATAAGATAAAGTGGTTAAACGCTAAAATTACTTCCCTTAAAATATTACTCATCTTTTGTTTCACCACCGTTATCAATATAGTCTTTTATAAGCACAGCTAATTTTTCATCATAGTATTTGTGGTTTTCATCATCAAATATTCTCGCCAATAGATCCATATCTTCCATAGCTGATATTATTATATCTTTAGCAAATTTATCCTGTCCTTCAAATACCTTATACACATACTTTAACCCTTTATCTAATTTAAGTATAGAAACAGCAGAATTATATCTTACAAACCATTGTCTATCAGATAACTTATCAATTAATTTAGGTATGCTATCTGTATCACTATATCTTCCCAGAGTTTTAGCAGCTAAAGCCCTAATTTCCCAACTTTCATCATCTAAAAGATTAGAAATCTTATTTATATACCCAATATCTTTCATATTTCCTAAAGCCTTAATAGCTGCTATTCTTCTTTCTTTAGAACTACTATCTAAATATCTTGCTATTGGCTTTATCAAAGCATACTCTACTGAATTTCCTGCAGACTTTATAAATAAGGAACCTATAAATTCATCTTCTGCATCTATCATTTTTGAATACACGAAACTTTTATTTCCTTCAAAGCTATCTATTATTTCAATTAGACTTCTTTCACTTAGTAGAATTGATCCATTTATCCTCGAGAAAGCATCTATAAAACTTTGTTCATCCCCTATTTTAGCTAAAGCTAAAAGTGCATTATATTTTATATCTTGTATAGAGGTTGGTATTTGTTCTAATAAATCTTTTGTGGCCTTTTTACTTCTTAATTCTCCTAGCCTTTTACAGCACAGTGCTTTCTTATATATATTTCTTGTATTTAATTCTTTCAATTCATTGTCTACAATTTTATGATCTTCGCAAAATTGTATTAAGATTTCTCTAAATTCGCCTGTAAAATTTTCAAGGTAATAGCTTATTCGTTCTTCTACTATGCTCCTTCTTATATTACTCCTAAGTATTTTCTTAAGTCTCTTTTCATCAATATTAATATCATTTGTATTTTCAGTATCTATTACCTTATTGATTATAGAATCTATCTCAGGAATTAATTGCTTCTCGTACTTAGCTCTCTGTTTTCTAGCTATCTTTTCTATACTTTTTTCTACTATTATATATACATAAAGAAATGCCACTATGGTACTGAAAAGAATTATAGAATAATATATATACTGTTCCATGAATTCACCATCATTCTTTTATATACTTTTTTATGATTTCATCCATCTCTCTTGGTGAAAATGGCTTTTTCACAATTTCACTTGCTCCAATCTCTAAAATATAATCTATATTTTCAGTTGATTTCTGAGCTGATAAAACTACTATATTAATATTATCATCTAATCTTTTAACCTTTCTTATAAATTCATCTGCATACATCGTATCCATATAAAAATCGATTATAAGAAGATTGAACATGGTGTATTTCATTAATACTAGCGCTTCATTTGCATTATCAGCTACTGCAACAGAGTATTTCTTATCTTTATACCTACTAACCATTATTGAGGTTAAGGCCGCATCATCATCAACAATTAAAATTTTTCCTTCGGTCATTTTGTCATCCTTGCTTGCCATTAAAAGTGATTTATTCTTCAATCTACTGTCCTCCTATATCTTTAAGCGCCTCTTTTAATATGTAATAGGAAGGCTTAAGCCTCTCATGAAAACTTGGGTTATTCCATTCATTTAAGGTGAAATACCCCATATCATTACTGTTTATGACTTTATTATTGCTTATATGAATTCCTCCTATATATATACCATCAACTTTTGTAGCCTTAATTCCATAAACATTAAAGTCCTTCATTATACTCTTTGTAGATGGATCCATAAAGTTTAATAATTGCCATGGAATTCTTATTTCTATATTATCGCCATTAACATTAAAGTCTGTTAATGAGTTAAAGGTATCATGTTTTGGATTGCCATCACCAAAAGTTAGTCTCCCAGTTTCATACTTTGATAAAGGTATAACAACTTTATCTTGAGGCAGTAATAACTCTTTATTAAGACATAAATACATTGGATTAAATATATTGTTGTCCTTATTCTCAAACGCTGTATTTCTATCTATCATCTTTAATTGTTTTGCATAGAGATAATAAAAAGAATCGTAATAACTATGTACCATAATTCTTGAATTACTTTTACCATCAATATTTACAATAAAGTCTACTGATCTTTGAAAACTTATATTAGTATCCTTAAGAGATAAACTACCTGAACTAGGTGTTACATCTATTGGAATAATAAACTTATCTTTTTCTAAATTGAAATTATCTACCTTTGCATATAGATATAAATATTTTTCATCCTGTTTAGCATAAACGCTAAAATCACTGCCTTTGGCCAAAAGTTTACTATCTTCCCATTCATCAGCATTCCCATCAACATAACATACACTAGCTTTCTTTCCAGGATCAAAAGCTAAAACTCCAAATTCCTGCTCATTGGTTTGAGGATTTGACCAATAAGCTCTTCTCTCTGGAATATCAAAATCCATAGTATTCCAAGTTCGCTTAAACCATTCATCTTGCCATGTGAATACAAAACCTCCACAATATCCTTCATCATATATATTCTGGAGCATAAACTTATCCATCTCTCCTTGGCTCTTTTCGTCGATATCTCCTTGGTTAAATCCCATATGTATATTTTCATGAGCCTTACCTCTAGATGCAGGAATACCAAACTCAGCTACAAGAACCGGAGTTGTATGTTGTTTTCTGAGATCCTTTAAATAAGCTCTATACGTATTTGTTTTCCCATTCGCATCTTTAAACTGTGCATATTCATGCTGATAATTCATCAAATCAGGATAATAAGGGTATATATGATAAGATGCAAATAATCCTGGTTTAAAAGAACTTTTACTTTTTATGTGTTCTTGATTTACTACTGCCATATCCTCAGTAGATAAAGGTTCATTTGGATGCGACAGCATATCAGTAGTTACCCAATTGGTAAAACTAGTTGGTCTTTGCATCTTATAGCTTGTTGATTCATACTCTATGGCATAATCCCCTAACTCACAAAGAAACTTTTCAAAAGGAGATGCATTATTTGTATATAAATACTTCCCATCATAACTAACATTATCTTTATTAAGAGCATTTGTATTTAATACAAACTCAGGATCCCACTCAATACCAAGTATCCATCCTGCTACGTAATTAGATATGTTTTTTTTATAAACACCACTGGCATAACCTTTCTTTTCTGGCAATTCTGCCTTTCCATGAATCACATCTACTAATGTCTTTATATCTGCTTTTACTTGTTTTTTTATTTTTTGATCTTCTGCATTTTTTATATTTGCTATATCTTCTTCATTAATCCAAATACCTTGAAAGAGGTATAAAGGCTTGATAGATTCCTTATTGTATTCATAAAGAGCCTCATAAAACTCTGGTTTTAAAATAGTATATACCCTTATGCTATTAGCATTCATCTCACTTATATATTTAAACCACCTTTTATATTCTTCCTTGGTTATTGCATGTTCTCCTGGAAAGCTACCTGGCTTAGCTGCACCTATATTTACTCCCTTTATAAAGCTCTTTTTCCACTTTCCTAGTTCATAAGTATAGAAATCTTTAGCATCTACCTTAGTAATGTATTTGATGTTATCCTCTCTATATACAGAAAACCTATTCCTAGCTATGTATCCAAACTTCCATATGGAAAAACCAAGAATTGCTAAAGTTATCACTACCGCTAAAAACTTCTTCATTAAAAATGCCCCCTTATACTATGCACCAAGTACTATAAACCTTTATCTTCTAAATACCTTCAACCTCTAGCATTAGACTATGCTTCAGAATTCTTATGAAAATTTCTTTTCATAAGCTCCTTAAGGATGAATAACATTGTATTTTAACATTCCCTATTGTTATTATGCTCTAAAGCGGATTAGTCCATGTAAGTACAATAAAAATTTTACTTAAGCGGCTTTTCTTCACATAAAAAAACCTTTGTTTTTCAACAAAGGTTTTTAACTAATCTAAAAAATCTATATTATCTTGTCATGCATGCTTTTATCTTTTTAATTCTTTTATCTCCAACTTCCTCTACTTTAAACATAACATTTTTATATTCAACTATTTTCTCTTCGTCACTTTTAGGTATCTTTCCTATCATACTTACAAGAAATCCACCTATGGTATCAAAGTTGTCAGTTTCTATATCTAGATGTAGATGTTCATTAACATCATTTATCGATAAAAGTCCATCTATTAAATAAGTGTCATTATCTAACTTCTTAATTTCACTTTCATTATCATTCTCATCATACTCATCAAAGATATTTCCCATAACTTCTTCTATTAAGTCTTCTATAGATACTACCCCTGAGAATCCACCATATTCATCTATAAGAATAGCCATGTGATTCTTAGAGTCTTGCAGTTCTTTAAACAGAGTATCTATATTGTTAGTTTCAGGAACAAAATAAGGAGTTCTTAATATGCTTCTTATATTAATCTTATCTATCCCTGTCTTATTTGCCTGGAAGAAGAAATCTTTCATATATAGTATACCTATTATATTATCAATATGACCTTCATAAACTGGAACTCTAGAGAAGTTTTCATTTAATAGCTTAGAAGAAATTTCTCTTATAGGAGTATTTATATTTATTAAAAACACTTCCGTTCTTGGAGTCATTACTTCTTTTGCAAGCTTGTCATCAAACTCTATTATACTTTCTATCATTTCCTTTTCGGTCTCATTTATAACACCATGCTCTTGTCCAACTTGAACTAAGGATTTTATCTCTTCTTTAGAAACTTTTTCCTCTAAGTTTTTGCCATCTATTCCAACAAGTCTTAGCAATAAATTAGTGGATCCTGAAAGGAATTTTACAAAAGGACTACTTATTTTTGAAACAAATACAATTGGCATTACAGAAAACATAGCTATGGCTTCTGAGTTCTGAAGCGCAACTCTTTTTGGGAACAATTCTCCAAATACTAGTGTAAAATATGATAATAAAATAGTTATTACCACCAAAGATATTTGACTGCTATACGGTATATTAAACTTTTCTAAGAATACAGAAAACTCACCACTTATTCCTGTAGCAGCAGATGCACTAGCAAAAAAGCTTGCAAGGGTTATACCAACTTGTATAGTTGCTAAAAAGTTACTAGGTTCGTCCAAAAGTTTTATTAAAGATATGGCTTTCTTATTTCCTTTTTCAGCAAGATTTCTAACCTTGTTCTTATTTAAAGAAATTATAGCCATTTCTGCAGATGAGAAAAATGCATTTATAAGTGTTAAAAACACTATTAATAATAATTGAAACAAAATACTACCATACGGGCTCGGGTCCATACTTTTAATACCTCCTAAAACATTATAGCTATAATGATATCATAGCTAACGAAATCTTACAAATTCGAAAAATTCTTAGAATTGTCTAATAATTTATCTTAAAAGCCTAATATACAATTTATCCTGCTTACACTTTCTAAATCTAGTCCATAATTCAACTAGGTGCTAAATGAAAAAAATCACCTACTAGATATAGGTAAGAATACAATATTCTTATACTACCTCTAATAGGTGCAAGTTCAAGTTTGGAACTTATTATATATTAACTATAAGGGTTTGCTATTTATAATTTTTCACTTCATATTATATGCTATATTTAAAGTTTTCATAAATACTTATGAAATAATTTAAAAACATTTTTTAATTATGAAGTAATACTTTTATACATTCTCACCATTGGTTTCTATTACTTCTTTATACCAATAGTAACTCTTCTTTTTGATTCTTCTTAAATCCTTATCTCCAGTTTCATCCTTATTTACATAGACAAAACCGTAACGTTTTTGATATCCATTAAGCCAGCTTAAAAGATCCGTGAAAGACCAAGTGCAGTAACCTATAAGTTCTACCCCATCGGTTATTGCTTCTTTGCAAGCTTTAACGTGAGCTTCTAAATAAGCTATTCTATAATCATCATTAATAACATCATTTTCTTCTAACTTGTCAAATTCACCAAGTCCATTTTCTGTTATCAATATAGGTAATCCATATCTATTAGTTATTCTTCTAAGTCCTACTCTTAAACCTTCTGGGTCTATCTCCCAATCCCAGTTAGTAGCTTCTAAATGCTCATTTCTCTTAGATTTAAATACGCCTGGGATACCACCATCTTGAGTAGTTCCTTTTTTACCAGAAGTATTCATCTTAGCTTCTCCAACACCATCTAATGGATTCATTTCCACAGTAGCTGTTCTATAGTAATTAACACCCATAAAATCAGGAGTACCACTCTTAAGAAGTTCTATATCTCCTTCTTCTATTTTTGGTGCTAAGCCTTTGCTTGCTAAATATTTATACGCAGCCTTTGGATATTCGCCCTTAACATAAACATCCATCCACCAATGACTAGTTAGCTCCTCATGATTTTCAAAAGCTAATATATCTTCTGGCTTACTGCTTGCTGGATATGTTGGTGAATAAGCAAAACTTGGCCCTATCTTTCCATCTGGAACTATTTTTCTAAAAGATTGTATTGCTTTAGCATTTGCTAAAAATGCAATATGATTTGCTGCATAAAGTCTCTTTTGATCCTTTACTCCAGGTGGATGTAAAGCCGTACCATATCCTAGACCTATAAATACATTTTGTTCATTTAAAGTAACCCAATGTTTTACTCTATCACCATAAGCCTTAAATAAAGTTATACAATATTCATTAAAATCATCTATTATTTCTCTTGATTCCCATGCACCATATGCATCCATTAATCCTTGAGGAACATCCCAATGGTATATAGTTATAAGAGGTACTATGTCATTTGCAATTAATTCATTTATAAGATCATCATAGAATTTTAAGCCTTCTTCATTAACTTGACCTTTTCCACTTGGGTAAATTCTACTCCAAGCTATTGAAAATCTGTAGGCTTTTAACCCCATCTCTTTCATAAGGGCAACATCTTCTTTGTATCTGTGATAATGATCTACTGCAACGTCACCATTTGTTCCCATATATGTAGTTCCAGGTAGTTTAGTATATATATCCCATACAGAAGGTCCTTTTCCATCTTCATCCCATGCACCTTCTACTTGATATGCTGCTGAAGCTGATCCCCAAAGAAAATTATCTGGAAATTTACTTAATTTTTCGTATATCACAATCACCACTCCTTTTACCTCATTTTATAATTAAAAAATTTATCAGTAAACATTTGCAACAACAATAGTAACATGTTAACTAGTATAGACATTTTGTTTTTTCTAAAAACAAGCTGTTACAAAACATTGTATTAATAAAATTATTTTATTATAATATTTATTATGCTTTCTTTTAGTTTATACAAGTATACATTGCTATTTATAAACTTTAATTAAAGTATTGGAGGTAGCATCAACTTAATTTCAACGTATGAGTAAATAAAAGGTTAGATGGGAGAATTTTATGAATACTATATTATTTGACTTAGATGGAACTTTACTGCCTATGGACACAGATGAATTCACAAAAATATACTTTACTGAAATGGCTATATACCTTTCAGATCTTATTGATGGAAAAACTTTAGCTAAAAACATATGGGCCTCTACTGAAGCTATGGTAAGGAATTTAGATTTTAAAACTAATGAAGAAGTATTTATGGAAGACTTTGCAGCTAGAATAGAGACAGACATAAATACATATAAAGAAAGATTTTATAGTTTTTATGATTCAGGTTTTTTAAATGCTAAAAAAGCTGTATATGAAAATAAGTATATACAAAAAAGTGTTGCCATACTAAAGGAAAAAGGCTATGAACTGGTTATAGCAACAAACCCACTTTTCCCTCTTAAAGCAATACTTCATAGAATAAGCTGGGCAGGCTTAAATGCCAGTGACTTCATCTATATATCTTCATATGAAAAGAATCATTACTGTAAACCACAGGTTAAATTCTATGAAGAAATATTAAATGATTTAGGAAAAAATGCTAATGACTGCATGATGGTTGGTAATGATGTAGAAGAAGATATGATTGCTGGTAAGCTAGGAATTGAGACTTATCTCATAACTGATAACTTACTAAAAAGATCCGAAGATATAGCTAATGCAGACCACAAAGGTACATATGAAGACTTTTACAAATTTGCTGAAAGCCTACCAAAATTAGTTTAGATTAGATTTAAGGATCCTTACATGATTTATAGAAACTGTTATCATGTGAGGATTCTTAACTATTTAGCAAACTTTTATTTATTTCTATCCCTAACTCCCATAATAATCATAGTTGTTACTAAACTATATTTATCATATAATTGTCTATAGAGATCCCCCGTAGAAAATCGCTAGTTCTACCTTTATTTCCGCATCTGCTTTTCTCAACGTATATGAGAAAAATCTGGCAGTAGACACATTGTTCTTTTGGAGGCACATCATGGCTTATATTTTTTATAAAGATGGACATGCTATAGATAATACAGCAGTGGACAATCTAAAAGATATTGATTCAAATACACTTTTATATATATCACAGGACAAAAGTGAGGCTTTCTTTAGAAGTCCTCGCAAAGGTACTGTAAATACTATAAGTAGAGATATTACGCATAAGGACAAAGATACAATACTTTTAAGTATCCCCTATTTAAATACTAATAGTAAATACATATTAGAAGCTATCTTATTCAAAGAAACTTTGATTTTAAATCTGAAGGATACTGCTTGTATAGAATTCCTAAAAGAAAAATTAATTGCTGATATAAATATCAACGCAAAATCACTGCTACTTCATTTATTTGAGTATTTATCTTTTGTCTATAGCGACAAGCTAATGAGATTAAATGAATCTATAGAGGAACTTTTTGAGAATGCAGTTTCGGATAAAACTGTAGAAATGGAACAAATCCTTAAGAAAAAGAAGGTTCTCTCTATCATTAAAAGATACACCACTTACTATAAATCAATGGTTAATTATTTAGAGGACGAGTTATCAGAACAACTAATGTACAACAAGGTATTTTTTTCTCTCGACCATACTCTTCAAATAGTAGAAGATGTTGAAAGCTCTATATATTCTTGCATTGATATATATAATTCAATATCTGCAAATAAGATGAACAAAACTATGGAACTTTTAACTTTTATAACAGTGTTTACTCTACCTTTTACCATAATTACAGGAGTTTTTGGTATGAACTTTGAGATTATGCCCTTAATATCTAATAAGTTTGGCTTTATATCCTCTTTTGGATTAGCCTTAATTATAGCTATTATTGAATTTTTATATTTTAAAAAGAAGAAATATTTATAGACTTATAAAGAGGTGAACTGTAAATGAACTTTAAAAAATTAACTTTAATATTTTGTACTATAATAACATTAAATACTATATTATATGGTTGCACAAAAAATGAAGTTGTAGCAACAAGTGCTAGTACAAGCAGTGAGCCTAATATCATAAAGTATGATCCACCTGAAGATATTTCTTCAAAGAGTACTGCAAGTACAAATAATTCTACTAATTCTACTAAAAATAAGAATTCAACTAGTAATGCTCAAACACCAGTCGATAAAAATAATTCTGCATCAGCTGTAAAATCAGTAACTTCAAGTAAATCTTCTAACATAAATGCCAATAATGCATCGAAAGTTAATGTTTCAACTGAATCAGCTCTATATGATGCTATCAAAAAAGGAATAGAAACTGGAACTGATATATCAGTTGATTTATCTAAGCTATCCATAAATGGAAGTCTTGTTGATTTTGCTTTAAAGGTTGCTAGTGAAACTGGTTACGCAGGCTACCTTGAAAATGTTCAGTATAATACAACTGGAAATAATGTAGTTTTACACTTCAATTATAAAGCAGGAAAAGAAGGTTTTACTTCACAAATAAATTCTGTGAATTCAAAGGTTCAGTCCATAGTTGCCTCAGTTATAAAACAAGGGATGAATGATTATGATAAGGAATTGGCTCTTCATAATTATGTGGTAAATAACACTGTTTATGACTCTAAAAATCTTGAGCTTAATTCTCTTCCTAATGATTCTTTTACAGCTTATGGAGTATTTATTAAGAAAGTTGCAGTATGTCAAGGTTACTCTGAGGCTATGTATAGGCTTTTAAACGCAGCAGGAGTAAGTAATAAGATAATAACCGGAACTGCCAACGGTGTACCCCATGCATGGAATCTTGTCAGCATAAATGGTGCTTACTATCACTTAGACACAACTTTTGATGATCCAGTGTCTAAATCTGGAAATCTCTTAAGTTATAACTACTTCAATGTAACGGACGCTCAAATATCAGTAGATCACAGTTGGATAAAGAGCAACTACCCTACTTGCAATAATACTGCAGCAAATTACTTTAAAGTTAATAACCTACTCGCAAATAATAAAAATGACTTTTATAATATAATTTATAATGGTTTATCAAAAAAACAAACCTCAATAATATGTAAGACAAGCATTTACGATACTAATACTTTCTCACCAAATGCATTAGTAGATGTAATATCAAAGCACCCTGAATTAAATTATATAAATAATTCTAAAGGTTTTTCATACAGTTACGATCAAAACTCTTTTGTAATGGAGTTTTTCGTAAGTTACAAGTAATATGTTTTATCCTATAATAGATAAATAAACATCTATATTACAGAATTAAATTTCGTAATAAATAAAGAGACTGAAGTCTTTATAACTTCAGTCTCTTTACTTTATATTTTTGTTGCCAATATTCCATAACTTCTTCCATCAAAATTGAAAACTTCTTGGACTCTAAACCCAGTCATAGCTAATAATTCTTTTATAACTTCTATTGATATTAGGTCTTTAGCTTTAATCTGGTGTTCTTCACATTGAATTGAAGGATTTAAAAGGGCTAGTTTACCATTATCCTTTAGCATTCTATTAATCTCACTTAAAAAAGTTTGCTTATCTTCTACTTCATGAATTACATTGCAGGCTAATGCAAAAGTAATCGAAGAGGATTCCAGTTTAAGATTATTATGATCAGTTTTTATTGTTATTATATTATTCAGCTCACTAAATATAGCTTTTTTATCCACTTCATCTAACATTTTTTCTGAATTATCCAAAGCATAAATTTTATTTTTACTTATCATTTTTCCTAGAGGTATAGTAAAACTTCCTCTTCCACAACCTATGTCTGCAACAACATCCTCTTCACTTACCCCAAATTTCATCAAAATCTCAAAAGGCGAGGCTTCAAGCTTTGTCATATCGTTTTGATGTGCACTACTGCTTTCTATATCTAATTTATGTTCCATATATAAAATCCCCTTCCCAAGAAGTTTATAATTTCAGATGCAAATATCCTATAACGATTATCTCCATTTTTTCATATTTATAGACTAAATATAAATTTATTTACTCCAAAAAGACATTTGCTCTATTGTATCCTCTTTCAAGGATGATATTGACAATCCTATTAACCTTATTTTCTCTTCTAATTGTAGATTTTCTAATATATCTATAGCTTCATTATACAAATCATTTTCTTCTCTTATAAAGTTGTTTAGCGTTCTGCTTTTGGTATGGCTAACGAATGATGATGTTTTTATTTTAAGTATTATAGTCTTTCCACTAACATTCTTATTTTTAAGTATAGAACTTATATCTGAACAAAACTCTTTTATATATTCTTTAAGTTCCTCTATCTCATCTGTGTCAACTCTAAGAGTAGTCTCTTTTCCTATAGATTTTCTTTCTCTTGATGTTATGACCTTTCTATTATCTGTACCTCTTATTCTATCATAGATATCATGTCCAAACTTACCGAAGTATTCTATAAATATATTCTCAGGGAGTTTATATAATTCCTCCACAGTAAAGATTCCTATATTATTTAGCTTTTTAACAGACTTTGAACCAAGTCCATATATCTTGTTTATAGATAAGGGAAACAAGATTTTTGGCACCATTTCTTTGGTTATGATTTTAAGACCATTAGGCTTATTCCAATCAGATGCAAGTTTAGCCAGAAACTTATTGTAAGATATACCAACAGATAACGTAAGTCCAATGTCATTTTTAACCCTATTTTTTATATAATTTGCTATATCTACAGGATTTTTACTTATATAGCTTATATCTAAATAAGCTTCATCTATACTTAAGGGCTCAACATAAGGAGTAATTTCTCGAAATATATTAAATATATCATTAGAAATTTCTTTATATCTCCAAAATCTTGGCTTTACAAACACTGCATTAGGGCACAATTCCTTCGCCATAAATATAGGCATAGCACTCCTAACACCAAAACGTCTTGCTTCGTAAGAACATGTTGCTACCACTCCCCTATTTGATGTGCCTCCAACAATAACTGGCTTACCTTTTAAACTAGGATTATCCAATACTTCTACTGAAGCAAAAAAAGCATCCATATCTACGTGAATTATTACATTATCCACTTAAACACTCCCTTTTTTTATTCCTTAGATCCATATAACTTAATTATATCTATTCCTCTGAATTGATAAACTACTTCAATCCTTGGAATCAAAATAATGCTTTCGATGAATCTCCGAAGCTTTATTTTGATTAATTCTAATTATGAAGTAGTTTATCTATATGTGTAACGACTTAAAACACAATATAAGTTAAGGAATAAAAAAGAATACCATAACTATTATACCAAAAAGAACACACGTTTCCACATTTTTTTAATTTTTTAATTCAATTAAGTCTTTGGTGAAATTAAATAGTTATTCACACAATGCTTTAATGAGAATTAACTGAGAATTAGTTTATGTTTGTACAACCTTAAAGATGTACCACTTCTAACCAAAATCTATTTTAAAAACTCTCACTGATTCTGGTGGGAGTTTTTAAATACAATAAATTCTAGTACGAAATGGTACATCCATAATATATGAACTTTTAGATTTATCAAGAATTATACTTCTTTAAAAGCTCTAGTGCTTGCTCTTCTGGCACCGGTTTGGATATGTAATAACCTTGCACAATATCGCATTTATTATTAATTAAATAATTATATTGTTCTTCAGTTTCTACTCCTTCTGCAACAACAGTGAGTCCCATCTGGTGAGCAAGTTGTATTATTACACCAACTATACTTTCATTTGCTTTGTTTGTATCTTCAGAACATAATTCATCTATAAATACCTTATCTATCTTTAAAGTATCAAAAGGCATGTCCTTTAAATAAGTTAGAGATGAATATCCCTTACCAAAATCATCTAAGGATATTTTTATAGATTTTTCTTTAAGCTTGTTCAACTTAGTTATGTTTTTATCTATAGACTCCATAAGTATAGATTCTGTAATTTCTAAATTAATAAAGTTAGAGTCAACACTTGATTTAGCAATGACCCCTTCTACCATGTTTAAGAAATCATCTTGCAGAAGTTGCACCACTGATACATTTAATGATATATTGATATCCCTATAACCTAGGTTATGAATTCTTGTTATAAACTCGCAGGACTTTTCCAATACCCACTTACCAATTTGTATAATTATGCCTGTTTTTTCAGCTAATGTTATGAATCTAAAAGGAGAAACAAATCCTAAAGTTTCACTGTTCCATCTTATTAAAGCTTCAAAGCCTTCTATTCGTGAATCCTTTAGGGATAGTTTAGGTTGAAAATGAAGTACAAATTCATCTTTATTTAATGCTAATCTCAATTGGTTTTCCATTATAAGCATTTCAAGTATATTATCATTCATCCATCTTTCAAAAAAGGTGAAGGTCCTTTTACCCGCTTCTTTTGATTTGTACATTGCAGTATCAGCATTTTTAAATAGTTCCTCAAAATTATGTCCATCTTTTGGATATATTGCTGCACCAAAACTTGCTGACGTTATCACATTAACGCCGTTTACTGATATGTTACTACCTAACTTTTTCACTAAGTCCTCTATATACGAATTTATAAATTCTTCATCTACTGCATCAGGTAATAAGATCAAAAACTCGTCTCCTCCATGTCTTGAAACTACACCTTTGTCTCCAGTCACGGACTTAATTCTTTTAGATACCTCTATTAGCAAATCATCTCCTATCGTATGTCCAAAAGAATCATTGATATTTTTAAAATTATCTAAATCCATAAATATTACAGCTATATTTCTCTCACTATCTTCTTTTATAATTTCATCAAACACTCTGGATATTTCAGTTCTGTTGGGCAATCCAGTTAGAAAATCGAAAAATGCCAATCTCCTAATCTGATCCTCTTGAAGTTTTTTCTCATGAATGTCAGAGTGTGAACCCACAATTTTAAAAGGTTTACCATACTTATCCTTCATTGATTTTCCAATAGAATGAATCCATTTATATTGTCCATCTTTTTTCATAATCCTAAAATCAAATGAAAAGGTTTCTCTTTTTCCTTCACTTACCTCAATAACAAAGTTCCAAGCAGTAAGACAGTCTTCGGGATGTACTATCTTGTACCATTCTTTCATATCTCTTAATTCTTCTATTGATAAATCAAAAATTTCATACCATCTATCTGAAAAATATCTTTCTCCAGTTATTAGGTTAATTTCCCATAATCCATCGTTAGCCATCTCAAATACTAATCTATACATTTCTTCATTTTTTTGAATAATGTCTCTATTCTCTTCTAACCTTATATATTGATGTCTCAGTTCCTCGTCTGAAGCGGCTAATTCTTCGTAGAGAGCAGAAAGTTCATAGTTATTCTTTTTCAGCTCTTCTTCAGCCTTTTTTCTTCTTAGTATATTTGTTATTAGTATTGTTACCACGGCTGTTAGTATAAGTATTATTGATATAACACCCCATACCAGATGCTTATATGTATTATAAAAAGAAAAGTCTTCATTAATTAAAACACTACCTGCTGGCAACTGCTGCTTTGATATGCCAAACTTCTTCATTATGTTATTATCGTATATACCTATAATAGATTTCTTATCTTCACGTAGATACGTAGATGGTATATTTCCATTAATAATCTCTATTGCTAATTCAGCTGCACTTTCTCCATGCACCTCTCCACTTAGCAAATAACCACCTATAATCCCATGATTTAAATTCATCTTGTAAACACCAAATATAGGAACTAATAACTTTTTGCTTAACATATCTGTAAGTTCTTCATTTTGTACTGTTTTGCCTTCATTGTCTCTTGCATAAGTTGTGACAAGTACAATACTGTCTTTATCTATTACAGGAATACTCGCTTCTAAGTTGCTTAGCGATAACTTGTTAACTTCCTTTAATTCAACATTACTATTTAGACTATTTAATGTTTCTTCAACTTCTCTAAAGGATGCTATTCCAGTTTCAGTATTGTCATGAACAACATATAGCTTCTTTTTATGCGGATATATATGCATTGCTGATTTCACTGTATCTTTAATATCGTCCTCTTCAAATACTCCGTAAACATTATCATAACCATCGGTCATTCTTTTTGCAGCTTCATCAAATACACCAGAAAAGACAATAGGTATATCTCCAAATAACTCTTGTCTATTTTTAAGTGAAAAATTTAAGGCAGCATCATCAGTTGTCATAACTAAATCTATCTTCTTATTTTTATACCTATATTTAATCAATTGCTTAAACTTATCCAAATTCTCTTCATACGGACTATTCTTCCAATCTATATACTCAACATATACCTTGGATTTTGGTTCAGCTTCCTTAAACTTTCTTAATATTCCATCGGTTTGATCTATTGTCCATGTATAAGTACTATCATAAGAATTTATAAGTAAAATATTTTTCTCCTGTTGTTGTGCGTTTGTGACAGGTGGATTTATATAAGGGATCAAAAGTCCTACAAACATAAAGCTTACAAAACTTATTATAAATATATTAAAAATCTTCTTTTTCTTAAAGTCTTTGTTATAGAACACTCATATTCCACCTCCCTTCTTCATAGACAAATTCACTTATTTTTTGACATTAATTTCATATTATTTATAAACATTATAATCTATAAGAAAAATAATGTCTATTAACATTAATTATTTTTTAATTATTTTAATTTATTAATTAAACTACTTCATATGGTTCATCTAATATAATTATCGTACGAAAAATTTTTTTCTACTCTGTTAAAATATTCATATAATGTTAATGAAGAAAGCACTAAAAGTTTTCAGGCCTTTTTAGAATAATTTATTACTCCAAAAAAGGCCTGAAATATTGTTATAACATCTTAATAATCCTTATCAGTGCTCTAGAATAAATTCACGTAGAGGTTTCTTATCCTCATTTACCAATCATTCTTATTGCTTCACTCAAGCTTGTCACTGGCTCATTACAAGTAAAATTCCTACATATATATATAGTTGTTTTGTCATCCACCTTATCTTGATATCTTGTATAGTCTGCTATTTCATGAATCAAGGGATGCGATTCATTGGTATTCTTAGCAACTAATACTGAAGCCGGAGAACATACTGACCTAATACTGCTTACATAATTTTTAAACTCATCTGAGCTAATATCACCTACCACAACTATTTCTTCACTTTTACTAAGAGATAGAAGTATACCTGAAACCATTTGAGTATAAGCTATTGGACTTTCCTTTATAATATTAGAAAATGCTTTTTGAAGTTTCTCACAGTATTCTTCATATTCTGTGTTTCCTGTTATTCTACTGAGTCTAAGAAGATTCAAAAAAGTTATAGAATTTCCTGAAGGTATTGCCCCATCATATATTTCCTTCATTCTAGTAAGAACTTCTTCTTCATTTGATGATGTAAAATAAAAACCTCCTTCGTCGTCCCAAAAATTCTTTATTTGTTCATTCATTAGGTCAATGGCTTTTTTTAGATATCTATCATTAAAGGTAGCTTCATAAAGCTCTATTAAGCCAAATATCATAAAACTATAGTCATCAATATTGCCTAGTATATTCCACTGCCCTTTACAATATCTATGAAACAAACTCCCATTATCTTCTATACTATTAATAAAGAAATCAGCACACTTTGAAGCTACTTTAGTAAAATCCTCCCTGTTAAATATAGCCGCTGCCTTGCTTAAAGCAGCTATAATAAGACCATTCCAGTCAGTTAATATTTTATCATCCATATGAGGATGTACTCTTTGCTCTCTCTTCTTAAACAATGTGTCTCTTATCTTATCTAAAGTATTATTTAAGTTATCATCATACTTATCATGACTGAGTTCACTTAATTTTTCTTTAAGATGAAGTATGTTATAACCAGTAAATCTTCTTGTAGCCTCATCTTTAAAATTGCCGTTTTCTTTTAAATTATATACTCTACTTAAAAGCTCAAGTTCTTGATCATCTAATATATCTCTTAATTCTTTTATAGACCATACATAAAACTTGCCTTCTTCTCCTTCACTATCCGCATCTTCTGCCGAATAAAATGCGCCTTCTTTTGACAATAACACTCTATTGCAGTATCCTAATATACCTTCTGCAATTTCCTTATAGTAATCATTCTTTGTAATGTTATAACAATCTGCATAGGCCAAAGTAAGCATAGCTTGATCGTAAAGCATTTTTTCAAAATGAGGAAGTAGCCATTTTTCATCAGTTGAATATCTATGAAATCCGTAGCCTATATGATCATAAATTCCTCCCATGCTCATACTATCTAAAGTTTTAATAACCATATCTAAGGCTTTTTGATCCTTATTTATACGATAATAATTCATTAAGAATAACAAATTATGAGGTGTTGGAAACTTAGGCGAGTTACCAAATCCCCCATTCTTATTATCATAGCTATTACTAAGTTGCTTAAAGCAAAGCTCTACAACTTCTTCACTCAATAAATCCCCTGGAGAATTCTTTGCCGCTTCTTTTATTCTTTCAGATATATGCTCTGCTGAATCAAAAATCCTATCTTTGTCCTCACTCCAAAGCTCCTTAGTTTTATTAGTAAGTTCTCTCATACCTATCCTTCCATACTTACTAGTCTTAGGTATATAAGTGCCGGCAAAAAATGGTTTTTTGTCTGGAGTCATTATTATAGTTAAAGGCCACCCCCCACTTCCAGTAAGCATCTGGCATACTGTCATATAGATATTATCTATATCTGGCCTCTCTTCCCTATCTACCTTTATTGATACAAAGGCTTCATTCATAAGTTTAGCCACTTCATCGTCCTCAAAGCTCTCATGAGCCATAACATGACACCAATGGCAAGTTGAGTAACCTATACTTAAGAATATAGGTTTATTTTCTATTTTTGCTTTTTCAAAAGCCTCTTCATTCCATGGATACCAGTTTACTGGATTATAGGCATGTTGAAGAAGATACGGACTTTTCTCATCTATTAATTTGTTAGTTTTAATATCAGTCACTGTGCTACCTTGCATTTTATCACCCTATTTCACGATTATTTTTCAAGCTCATATTTAAATATTTTCAGTTTTTTACCTTTTATGGATATACTACTTCGTAATAAAGCTTATTATTTTTAAATTCTCTCACCAGAACCCGTGAGAGTTTTAAAAATATATCTCAGTTCGAAGTGGTACATCTTTATTATGACTAAAAAGCCATAGAATATTACTCGACGGCTTAATCAGTTAATTATTTATTTTCATCAAAAGTTGTTTTTTATACTAATTGCATTAGTCCTACCCTTTTGGCTTAAACACAAGTGCTGCAATAAATGCAAAAATTATTGCTGCAGAAATCCCTGAACTTGTTATATCAAATATACCAGTTAAAACACCAATTAATCCTGTAGTCTCAGCTTCCATCAATGCTCCCTTTACAAGTTGGTTACCAAAGCTACTTATAGGAGTTGAAGCACCAGCTCCTGCAAATTTCACTAACGCATCATACCAACCCAATCCCCCTAGAACAGCACCTGCTACAACTAGTGTACTCATAGTGTGAGCAGGTGTTAATTTAAATATATCCATCATTATTTGACCAATAACACATATAAGTCCACCAATTATAAAAGCCCAAACAAAAGTCATCATCTAAGCAATCGCCTCCTTACATCTCAATGGATACTGCATGGGCAATACAAGGAATAGTTTCTCCCTGTTGATATGATATCGGCGATAACAATGCCCCTGTAGCTATAATTAGTATTTTTTTTAATTCTCCTTTTTTCATCCGTTTGAGTAGATGCGCATACGTTACAGTAGCAGAGCATCCACATCCGCTTCCTCCAGCCATTACTGGTTGATCATCCTTGTAAATCATAAGCCCACAGTCCATAAACTTATCCTTAGGCATCTCAATCCCTTTCTTCTTCAATAGCTCTATAACTAATTCATGACCTACTCTCCCTAGGTCTCCTGTAGCGATTAAATCATAATAAGATGGCTCTATGTTTAGATTCTTAAAATGATTTTCTATGGTATCTGCTGCTGCAGGTGCCATAGCTGCTCCCATATTATATGGATCGCCAATCCCCATATCCACAACCTTTCCTATAGTTGCAGAGGTTACTTTTGGACCTTCTCCTTGTTGTGCTATAAGACCTACTCCAGCACCTGTAACTGTCCACTGAGCTGTTGGTGGTTTTTGTGCACCATATTCTGTAGGATATCTAAACTGTTTTTCTACAGCTATATTGTGACTAGATGCTCCAGCCAATACATATTGTGCCGCTTTACTATCAACTATTAGTGATGCCAATGCAAGACCTTCCATTGAACTAGAGCATGCTCCAAATACACCAAAAAAGGGCATATCTAAAGACCTTGCAGTAAAACTGCTAGATATTATCTGATTCATCAGATCTCCACTTATAAAAAACTGTATGTCTTCTTTCTTCATGCCAGCTTTCTCTATTGCAACATTGCAGGCTTCTTCTAACAGTCTTTTTTCAGCTCTTTCTACAGTATCAGCTCCCATCCAAACATCTTCATGGATTACATCAAAATCCTCAGCTAAAGCTCCTTTTCCTTCAAAAGGACCAACTACTGCAGCAGAAGAAATTATCACTGGTTTAGATTCGAATATCCAAGTTTGTCTTCCTTTCAGCATTCTACATCCCACCTAACCACTTAATAGTCAGCTTCACTATAGCTACCACAAAAGCTGAAAAAACTCCAAAAACAATTACCGATCCAGAAAGCTTAAACATATTTCCCCCAACTCCTAAAACATATCCTTCACTTCTGTGTTCTATAGCTGCTGAAGCCATAGTATTAGCAAAACCTGTTACTGGAACTGCAGTACCTGCTCCTGCCCACTGCGCGATATGATCATAAACGCCCAGTCCAGTAAGTAAAATAGAAACTATTATCAGCACTGCTGAAGTTGGAGCTCCTGCAGTTTTTTCATTAAATCCAAAATATCTAATGAATACCCATTGTAGACACTGCGCTATCGTACATATAAGTCCACCTACTAAAAATGCTCTAATACAATTCTTCACAACTGGCCTCTTAGGTTCTTTACTTCTTGCAAAGTTCATATACTCCTTTTGCTCTGGAGTTAGTTCTTTTTTCTTACCCATAGTCTTAACACCTTCTAACATAGTAAATATAAATTGCCTTTCTACGTTAATCTTTCAATTTTAAAGACAATTTATGCAGATTTTGCAAACTTAGTTTTGTATATTGTTTTTAACTTGAAAAAAATTCCAAAGTAATACTTATTTAATACGTTATATCATGATAAATCCCTAATGTTCTTATAGGTTTGCTATTTGAAGCTTTTGTTAATTACTATACTATAGAGAAAAAGCTGCCCTTATAGGCAGCTAAAGTTTTCTTTATTAAAATTAATCTCAAAGTATCTAAAGCTTATTTAAGCTCTGAACAATATATTCTTCCTTATAAGGTTTAACAACAAATCCTTTGGCACCTAAAATTACTGCCTTCTTAATCCAGGTCTCTTGCCCTAAAGCAGAAATCATAATTACCTTTGCAGAAGGATCTTTCTTTATAATCTCCTCTAACGCCTGCACACCATCCATTTCAGGCATTGTTATATCCATCGTTACGACATCTGGCTTTAATTTCATATATTTATCTACTGCGTCTACTCCATTAGCAGCTTCACCCACAACCTCAAATCCATTTCTTTCAAGTATGACCTTAAGAGTCATCCTCATAAAAGCTGCATCATCTACAATAAGTATTCTTTTCATAGCTCCACCATCCTATATAATTATTAATAAATAATACATGCCTCTGTATCGTATTACATTTCAAATGCAAAATGGCATATTGCTTTTGCACTATTTTAATATCATATCTATAACTTTTAGAACTATTTTCTCTTTCATCTTTAGAAAAAGCTGATACACTCTGACTCCGATATGTCGAGTAAACACTCGCTTGATTAGATTATATGTAACACTATTATCTTTGTCTATATATACATCCCTGTCATAAGGTGAGTTTTTAAAGGGTAATTTGTCACATTTTGTAGTACGATTTATTCTTTTCCATCTTTACATACCTAGTCACACGATGTAGTATAGTACTTAATGGAAATAAAATACATAGAAGGAGCTTTTTATGGATAAAGAACTTATGAGAGGAAGTATTGATATACTTCTTTTATCACTTATAGAAAAAGAAGATTTATACGGTTATGAAATTGCAAAAAAATTAAAAGAGAAAAGCAATGAGCTTTATAGCATGGGAGAAGGAACACTATATCCTGCACTTCAAAGACTAGAAAAAAAGGAACTTATTCACTCTTATTGGTCAAGTTCAGAAATCGGTGGTAGGCGTAAATATTATAGTATTACCGCAGCCGGCAGAAAAAAGTTGTCACAAAAACTTAGTGAATGGGATTCATTAAATAGACTGATTAATAATTGTAGGGAGGGGTTTTCATGGAAGAACTTGATAGATACATTAGTTCTATAGTCTCAGACTTAAAGATAAGTAAAAAAAGAAAACTAGAACTAATCTCAGAATTCAAGGATCATTTGGAGTTATTAAAGCTTCAGTACATGTCTGAAGGTTACTCAGAAACTGAGGCTATAAAAAAATCTATCGATAGCTTTGGAGAAGCAAAGCATTTAAGATTAAATGTAGCGAATTCACTTTCAAACTATAGAAATAAAATAACTCTATTATTTGGATTACTTATGATTATATCATTTATCTTTATTGGTAATAGAACTCCTATACCTGGAATAGAATTAGCTTCAGTTTCTAGTTTATTACCTTCATCAGTGTTTTTTATGAGCATTTTTATACCACTAGGATATTGGGTACCGGTACTCTTCTCAAAATCAAAGAAGAAGCTTGAACTTTTATTACTTGCATTACCTTTGACAATAAATCTCATTATATTATTTAGCTTTTTTATGATGTCCTCAATAAGAATAAATTACATTATGGCAATTTCTATAAGTAGCTTTATAGGCGCTTTAATTGGTTATATACTTCTAATATCCGTTAATAAACTCTATATGATAAACATAAAACTTCTAACTCGTAACTAGACTTTTATATTTGGTGTTATTGAATGTATCATGCTGAAATTAATAGGTTATTCATCCAACGCTATAATGAGCTTGCGCAAAGAATTAATATGGATGTACCACTTCGTAATAAAACTTATTATTTTTAAATTCTCTCACCAAAAGCCATGAGAGTTTTAAAAATAATTTTCAGTTCGAAGTGGTACATCTTTAGTAATAATTTCAAGTGCTTTTCGTTACGTTGCATAATTTCTATATCGTAAATATTCTATACTTAAAAAAATTAGTAATCTACCAACTTTATAGTAAAATACATATCTATATCTTTGCTAGAGCCTTATCAAACTCCCCAATAATATCATCTATATCTTCGAGTCCAACAGAAACTCTTATGAGTCCTTTAGATATATTAGCTTTTTTAAGTTCATCATCTGTTAATGCTCTATGAGAAGTCTTTACTGGATATGACACTGAAGTCGTTACTCCTGCAAGGCTTGGAACAAATTTTATGCTTTCAAGATTTCGTATTAATTCATAAGCTCCTCTTTCTCCATCTATGACATCAATACTTAGCATACCTCCAAAGTCATCTCCATTAAATAGTGATTTTGCTACCTCAAAGTAAGGTGAACTTTTAAGACCAGGATAGTAAACATTCTTTATCTTGTCATGTTTTTCTAAGTATTCAGCAAGCTTTAAAGCATTTTCAGAGTGCTTCTTTAGTCTAAGTTCCAAAGTTCTTAGACTTCTTATTAAAAGCCAAGCGTCAAAAGGACTCATCATAGGACCATATAAAGCCCCTGTATTTCTTATACTATTTACATTCTCTCTATCTGCAACTACAATACCGCCTGTAACATCACTATGCCCACATATATACTTTGTAGCACTGTATACAACAATATCTGCACCAAGTTTTAATGGCTGACATATTACTCCTGTAGCAAAGGTGTTATCTACTATAAGCTTTGCACTATGTCTATGTGTCAATTCTGCTATAGCTTTTATATCAATAACTTCCATCAAAGGATTTGATATAGTTTCTACATACACCACCTTAGTATTTGGCTTAAAATACTGTTCAATACTTTCATTTACCACATCTACAAAGGTTACCTCAACATTAAACTTTGCAAGCTCTTGCTTTAAAAAGGTATAACTCCCCCCGTATAAAACGCTAGCTGCTATTATATGATCCCCAGCTTTTACATTAGCAACTATAGACATCGCTATTGCTCCCATTCCAGAGGAAAACACCTGAGCATCTTCTGCTTCATCTATTCCTGCTATTATCTCTTCTAAAGCATCATGCCCTGGATTACCGTTTCTTGAATAAACATATCCTTCTTCTTCACTTTCATAAACTTTATCAAGAGTTTCTACATCATCAAATACAAATACTGAAGTCATTGATATTGGAATAGTCTTAGATCTTGAAACTGATTTAGGATTTTTATCTCCAAGATGAGTAAGTCTTGTACTAAAATTGCCTTTCATTTATAAAGCCCCCATTCATAATTTAATGTAAGTTTAATAATATTAGTAAGATTAACCTTCACTACACGTCATATTCCTTGATACCAGCAATACCCATGCACTTTCTAACTCAACTATTAATTTATACGAGCCCTATAATCCCCAGAAGCCGGGATTATCGAACAAGTATAACTTAAGTTTCGATATAGGAATCCTTTATATGTATCCTATTTTAAATATTTTTTCATAAAAACAAAAAATCTCTTCACTGAAAGAAAAGAGATTTACAAAACACGTTCCTTATCTTTCAGCATTGCTGCAGGATTTAGCACCATGTATGCAAATGAAACATACTGGTTGCTGGGTTTCAAAGGGCCAGTCCCTCCACCACTCTTAATAAGACCTTATTAAATTATTATCTTATTTATATAATATTTTCTATAATGTGTCAATGCTAATAATAATGTAAATCCTCTCCAGAATATCTTGACATTATTTTATGATTAGTATATTATTGAGTCATAACTCAATGAGTTTTTACTTAACAACCGAGGTGTTACTATGTCAGAAAATAAAAGACAAATTCAAAAAAGAGAAACCAGAAACAAATTAATATCAATAGCAATGGACCAATTTAGCTCAAATGGGATTTTATCAACTAGAACGATAGATATTGCAAAGGCAGCTAATGTGTCTCATGGAACTGTATTTTCACACTTCCCTACTCAAGAAGATCTTCTTATAGCTGTTATAAATGAGTTTGGTAATAAGATTACTACTCGTCTCCACGAACTAGTCAGTGAAGAAAGTACTTTAGAGGATTTGTTAAAAGCTCATATAACTGGATTATCTGAGTTTGAAGATTTTTATACAAGGCTCGTGATTGAAAGACGGCTTTTACCTAAAGAAGTTCGTAATGTCTATATAAGTATTAATTCAACTATCTCTCATCATATTAGCTTAGCTGCCGAAAGAGAGATATCTCTTGGAAATATCCGTCCTATTCCTATTGACTTACTTTATAACACTTGGATTGGATTAATACATTACTATTTAACCAATGGTGATCTTTTTTCACCAAATCAGTTTGTACTAAAAACTTATGGAACTGAATTATTAGCTCATTATATTAATTTAATAAAAATATAACTTAGGAGGTAATTAGAAAATGAAAACTTGTATTGCATGCGGGATGCCAATGAAAAACATTGAGGATTTTGCAGATAGAGATGAGAAAAAAGACTATTGCAAATACTGCTCACGACCTGACGGAACAATGCAATCATATGACGAAAAACTTGATTCATTAACTAACTTCATAATCAAAACTCAAGGATTGAACCCTGATGTTGCTAATGAAGCTGCTAAAGCTATGATGCATAAGCTTCCTGCTTGGGAAAAACTCTAATCAATTATATTACTATAATAAAACTTAAGAGGTGTATTATGAAAGATTATGATAATTTCTTTTTACCAGTAGATGACATTACTTCAGCTAAAGACTACTACATGAATACCCTTGGCTTGCCATTAAAATTTGATTTTTCAAATCAAGGCATGATAGCTTTTAATGTAGGTAACAATGAACCTGCCCTTATATTAAAAGATAGAAATAAATTTAAAGATGCAAAACCTACTACTTGGTTTGTAGTTGAAGATGTTAATACAGAATACGAGAAAATGAAAAGTAATGGAGTAAACTTTTTATCTTCCCCTTTCCCTATAAGGACAGGAATGGCAGTAGAATTTGAGGATCCTTTCGGAAATAGGTTGGGGATCACAGACTATACTATGTCTTAAGTCTGTTAGCATAATTATAGATGTACCACTTCGTAATAAAATTTATATTTTCGAATTCTCCTCTCAGAACCCAGAGGAGTTTTGAAAATAGATTTCTGATCGAAGTGGTACATCTTTATCCGCAAATATAATTTAGTTATAAATTCCTAAAGAATAAAATAACAGGATTTTCGAACAAGTACAAATTAAGCTTCAATATAGGAACTCTATAATAACTTTTGAAATCAAAGTATCATTACGCTTTTCCTACTAATTGCTTACTTTCATTAATATCTTTTGGTATTGCCATTTCTGGAAGCTTTCCGTCTAAAGATAAATAATAATGTCTAATTGGAGTTAGATCGTCATTAAGTTCATATACCAAAGGTGTTCCTGTTGGTATATTAAGACTTGCTATTCCATCACTAGATATATTATCTAAATACTTAACTAAAGCTCTCAAAGTATTACCATGTGCCGCTATTATAACCTTCTTATCTTCCTTTAGAGCGGGAACTATTTCTTGAAACCAGTCCTGCAATACTCTTTTTTCAGTATCTGCTAGATTTTCTGTCAAAGGCAATTGATCTTCTGATAATCCTTTATATTTGACTTCATGACCAGGATACCTTGGATCATCTTTAGTAAGCTCTGGTGGTCTAACATCAACAAATCTTCTCCATTTATGAACCTGCTCTTCTCCGTACTTTTCAGCAGTTTCTTGTTTATTTAGTCCTTGAAGTGCACCATAGTGTCTTTCATTAAGCTTCCAAGAATTATGGATAGGTATCCACATAAGATCCATCTCGTGAAGTATTATCCACAAGGTTCTTACAGCTCTCTTCAATACTGAAGTGTATGCAACATCAAAAGTAAATCCGTTTTCCTTAAGTATCTTGCCTGCTTTTCTTGCCTCTATAAGTCCATTTTCAGATAAGTCCACATCTGTCCACCCAGTAAATTTATTTTCTAAATTCCAAAGACTTTCTCCATGTCTTATTAAAACTAACTTTTTCATATTTTCCACTCCTCTCACAACTTCAGATATTCTATATTATTATTAATTTTAATATATAAAATTCTATAAATAATGATTTAATTTATTGTTATAAGTTTCCTAGGCTTCTTTCTTTATCTTTATTGTGAAATAAACTTAGCCCCTAATCAATTGATAACAGTTATCATTGTATATTTTTATTATACACCTTTCATTAATAATTTCCAGTATTTATTAAGAATTTTCTATATTTTTAATATAACTTTCATATTTAATATTTTTAAAAAGTCGACAATGATTTTATTATGGAGTTCCTAACTCAACTATTAATTTATATTATACACTCCTGCCACTTCCTTCTGGTCCTCCCCCTCTTACCACGTACTTTTTTATATAAAGATCAATCAATTCCATATTAAACCTAGCTTCATTACCAATATATAGTGTATGTCTATATGAATATTAGAGCCAATCAGTGTAATACTAATATAAATTAACTTACAAAGGTGATTCATATTATGTTTAAATTATTAAATAATCTCTTTACATATAAACCAAATGAAGACACTACCTTCGAACTTTTGGAAAGTGATCGAGAAGGTACTAAAAATCCTGCTCAAAATCCAGTAACGAAAACAAAGGATGCAAACTCTCCAGTTCCATTACAATCTGATAATGATTTTATTTCAACAGATATAAATATAAATCTCGAAAGAATAAACAAGGAATTTGATATTACAAATAATAATGATATTAAAATCAGGAAGTTCAAAATTGCAAGAAAAATAGATGCTTTCATTGTCTACATTGATGGAATGGTGGATAAAATGTTTGTCAGTGATTTTGTAATAAGGCAACTTATGAAGGTAGAGAACTTCCAGGATTACTTTAACAATGTGAATTCTGTAACCTTATATGATTACATATACGATAACATAATCACAGCAAATGAAGTTTCTAAAGAAAATGATTTTCCTAGTTCCATAATAAATGTTCTAAGCGGAAACTCAGCTTTATTTATTGATGGTTCCAATCAAGTGCTTATTATCGATTCAAAAGGCTTTGAAAAACGTGCTGTAGATAAACCTACCGCTGAAAACGTTATTCTTGGGTCTCAGGAAGCCTTTACAGAAAACATGCGTACAAATGTGAGCTTGATTAGAAGAATAATAAAAAACCAAAATCTAAAAGCTGAAGTAATGAAAGTTAGTAAAACCAATCAAGCCTTTTGTTCAATCCTGTATATTGACGGTTTAACCAATATGGATATAGTCAATGAAGCTAAGAAAAGAATAGCAAGTATAGATACAGATTTTATTATCGGAGGCGGGTTGTTAACCCAATATATAGAGGATAGTAAATACTCAATCTTTCCTCAAATATTAAATACAGAGAGACCTGATAGAACCGCTAACTACCTCCTAGACGGTAGAGTGGCTATTATTGTAGATGGTACTCCTTTTATTGATATTGTACCTGCTACCTTTTATGATTTTATTCATGCCCAGGAGGATACCTTCCTTCGCTGGCAATATGGCTCATTTTTGAGAATAATAAGGCTTGCGGGGATGCTCGTAACAGTTTTGGCACCAGCACTTTATGTAGCTCTCTCACTATTTCATCACGAAGCAATTCCAACAGAATTATTAGCTGCAATGGCAACCTCAAAGGAAGAGGTTCCCTTTCCAACACTAATTGAAATACTAATGCTGGAATTTTCTTTTGAACTTATTCGTGAAGGCGGTATTCGTGTACCAGGTGTAATAGGTCAAACCCTTGGTATTGTAGGTGCACTTATATTAGGTCAGGCTGCAGTAGCTGCAAAGCTTGTGAGCCCAATATTGATTATCATTGTAGCAATAACAGGACTTGGAAGCTTTTCGATTCCTAATTATTCAGTGTCCTTAGGTCTTCGGATGTTAAGATTTTTCTTTATATTTTTAGCATCCATACTTGGTTTTTTAGGCATAACAGAAGGAATTGTTATTATTAGCGGCTTAGCCTGTAGCTTAAAATCCTTTGGTGTTCCTTACCTTTCTCCGGTGTCTCCTACTAATAAGGATTCTGCTGATTTAATTATAAGGAAACCAATAATTAGTCAGAAATTAAGACCTGATTTCTTAAATACAGTAGATAGAAAAAGGCAAAAAACTTCTTCCAAACTAGATAATAAAGCTAAAGAAGGTGGAAACAAGTGATTAAAGAAGGAAAAATCGGTGTTCAAGAAGCTATAACACTTATTGTAATTATTATTTCAGTCAAAATATACTTCGTAGGCCCAAGTATGACTGTTAAAGCTTTAGGAACTTCTACCTGGTATATGACTTTAATATCTGCTGCTACTGCAATTGTTGGTTTTACATTTATTTATATTTTGCTAAAGCGTTTTCCTGACAAAGACCTAGTATTTGCTTTCGAAAAATCTTTTGGCCGTCTATTAGGTTCTATTGCATCTATTATTTTATCAATCATGCTGTTAGTAAATGGAGCTGTACTTTTAAGAGAATTTAGTGAAGTTTCGAAAGTTTACGTTATCCCTGAAACTCCGCTTGTTTTTCATATTTTTACACAAATTGTAGTGATAACTATCATTTGCTTCTTAGGACTCGAAACTATTGCACGTTTCTCTAAGCACATCGGATACTTTATACTTTTAAGCTTTATTGGAACCATAGTTTTTAATTACAATCATTTTGATTATCACAATTTATTTCCTTTATTAGGTTATGGTATAAAACCTACCGTAGTTTTTGGCCTTAAGGAAAGTTCTTTTTATGGTGAGGTAGTAATACTTGGAGTCATAGCACAATCTTTGCAAGGCACAAAACACTTAAAAAAAATTGGCTTTACATCCTTAATAATATCTGGTTGTTTAATATCAGCGGCTTACCTTTCGTCCACTTTAATTTTCAGATATTCTCAAGCACAAGAAGTAACTTCGCTAATGTACACCATGACCAGAGTAATACAGTTAGGCTTTTTCTTTAATAGGCTTGATCCTATATTTATATTTTCCTGGAGTATCGGTACATTAATTTCAGTAAGCACACTATTTTATACCTTTTTATCAACTTATTGCAAAGCCTTCAGGATACAAGACATGCGTCCTTTAATAATTCCATCAGCAATTATACTTTTTGCATTGAGTATGATACCAAATAATCTTATGAATCTTATGAGTTTTATCACTATATTAAGACAATATGGCTGGGTTGTATTTTTTGCTTTACCTTTTGCTGCACTTATTATAGATATCATACGGAAAAAGAAGGTGATAAAAAATGCGTAAAATCATCTTTATTTTTTTGATATGCGCCATATCTTCTTCAATACTTTCAGGATGTTTTGACTCAAATGAAGTAACAGAATTCGCATATGTGCATAGCGTAGGTTTAGAAAAAGGCGTAGCAGATAAACTTAGATTAACTGTTCAACTTACTTCTTCTGATAAAAATTCAAACAATAGCGCCAATGAAGGTGGAATAACTAGTTCACAAAAAGGTGATATATTGATTCTATCAGTAGATTGCCCTACTTTTTTTAATGGAATTAATATGATAAATTCTTATATTTCCAGAGAATTAACCTTTAATCATACAAATCTTATGATTTTTTCTGAAGAACTAGCAAAAGAAGGAATAGACCCTTATGTAAATGGTATTATTAGAAAACGGGAAGTAAGACGAGATACGTATTGTGCCGTAACTAAAGGTTCTGCAAGAAAATTTCTTGAAAATAATATCCCAGTTACAACTCATTCTCTATCAAAAATGGAGGAAGGCTTAATGTTTCAATCAAAAAAATCCGGTTACTTCCCTATTGCTACTTACAGAGACCTGATTGATGAAATTAAAAGTCCTATAGAGCAGCCTTTGCTACCATTAGGTTCAACAAATAATGGTGAAAATTTTCATGAAATCAATGGATTTGATAACTCAAATTTCTCTTCTGGTGGGTCCTATTATGCAGGGCAGCTTCCACGTAAAGGTGGAACTCCTACAGAGTTCTTTGGTTCTGCTATATTCGATGGAGGAAAAATGGTTGGTGAACTAACTGGTGATGAAACCAGAGCCCTTCTTATGATACGAAATGAATTCGAAAGGGGTTTTTTCTTTATTCAAGATCCTATCGAAGAAAAAAAAGTTGTTGCACTTAATATTCGACCTCAAAAACCACCTAAAATAAAAGTAAATATGAAAGACGATAGACCAATTATTAATCTAAAGATATTCCTTGAAGGTGATATTAACTCTATTCAAAGTACTATCGATTATGATAGCAATAAGTTAAGACCTTTAATTGAAGATGCTTTTAAGGTTTCAATAAAAAATCAAATAGATAAAACAATTGAAAAATGCCAATTATTAAAAACAGATGTATTTAGATTTGGTTCTTATGCCTCTACTCAATTTAGTACAATACAAGACTTCGAAGATTATCATTGGCTTAAGAAATTTAAAGATTCAGAGGTCCATACAGAAGTAGAATTTGTCATAAGACGTAATGGAACTAAGATATATAACTCAGAAATATTATCTAGCGAGAAAAGTAATTAAAAACTTTATGTTAGGAGACTGACCTTTATGAAGTTTATTGCAATAATAATAATTTTAATTCTTAATATGTATTTATTAAGCTTTGCAAAGTATCAATGGAAAAATAATAAACTATCTGCAATCGGTTCATTACTTATAGCCATAATTTCTTTTGTTCTTCCTACATATATTATACTAATAAGATAATTCAATTAAATGTTCATTTCTCTTCAAAAAAACTAAAGCTATGCTGATATACTATGCATTGCTTTAGTTTTTTTATTTAACTTATAGATTTATTTTAATTTGCTTTTGCATTTCCTTTATACGCTACCCAACCATATTATTCGTTACCTTCATTAGCACCCATCATATAAAATTCATTGAATTGTTTATCCTATATTAATATGCCTACTAAATTATTTTATATAAAAGCAAAGTAAACATTTTCACAACATTGACATTTAACCTAAATTAGAATTATAATAAGCATAAAATGAAGCGTCATTCTATGCTTGAAATGAGGTAATATAATGGTTTACAAAAGTTCAAAGGAAACACAAGAAAGAAAAGACTTAAAAAAGAAACATATTCTTGAAACTGCAATAAAGGTTTTTTCTGTAAATGGATATCATAGCACTACTGTTAAAGATGTTGTTGATGCTGCTGATATATCTGTAGGAACCTTTTATTTCTATTTTAAGAACAAGGAAGATCTGTTTGATACACTTTATGATGACGTATCTGAGGAATTTTTTAATGCTTTAATTAATTCGCTAGATAACATAAACAAGGAAATTGATTTAGGTTTTAGCAAGGCTATAACTTTCTTTCTAAAGGCTATTGAATTAAACAAACCTCTAGCAAGAATTCTGCTTATTGAAGCAGTTGGCCTAAACTCTAGGTTCGAAAAAAGGCGATATGAGATCACTCAAAAGTACGTGAGCTACACTTCAAATTATTTTGAACAAATGAAGCAAGCCGGTGATCTTAAAACCCCTGATGTTAAGATATGCTCTTTAGCTTTCATTGGTACACTCTATAACGTAATTATGGAATGGCTTCAGAGTGATACTCCTACTAGCTTAACAAACTATGCCTATGCACTTACAATCTATAACCTTCAAGCCTTAGGTATAGCTTATGAGGAGGCACATGTAAAACAAGGAATAGAGGACGTTTTAAAAAATGTGTCCATCCAATGCTAATATGAACTTTTTAAAAGTAGCTTATGAGTAATAACTTTAAGCACTATAGCCTCAAATTTTTGCATGAAACCTAAAGCATTATTGCTCTGTCAAACATTCACAACACTAAATTCATTTTTAATACTTTCACCTGAAATATCTATAATATAAGAAGAGACAAAGGAGATAAATACATGAGAAAGATGCTAAAATTTCGATGGGTTTTGTTAGCTATATGGATAATTGCAACAGTTTTATTTACCATAAATCAACCTAACCTAAAGCAGATATTAAACCAAAAAGGTCAAGCTTCAATAAGTGATGATTCGCCATCAAAGCAAGCATCAGAGATGATAAACAAAATGGGGACTTCAAAAGGTGACACTGCTATATTTGTGTTTAATGACCCAAATAAACTATCTGATGAAGAAATGAAGGATATCGAAAAAGGTATACAAAGTCTTAACGATAAGAAAGATGAACTAAAAATAAACGGTATAATGGATCCTTTCGGAACGCCTGAAGCTAAGGACCAGATGATCTCTAAGGATGGTACTACTCTAATAGCTCAAGTTACTTATGAAAAAGGTACTAAAGATAGTGAAACCATAATAAGTGCTTTTGAAGATGCTTTAAAAGATGTTAAGACAACTCACTATATAACTGGTGAACTAGCTATTAATAATGATTACTTAGCTGCTACTAATAAAGGTGTAGATAAAAGTGCTTTTATCACTGTAGGTTTTATATTAGTAGTACTAATGATAATGTTCCGTTCAATAGTTACACCTTTCGTATCACTACTTGCCGTTGGTGTTTCTTATCTTTGCTCTATGGGTATAATAGGAATACTAATCAATGCATTTAACTTCCCTATAACAAGCTTAACACAAATGTTCGTAATTCTTGTGTTGTTTGGTATAGGTACAGACTATAATATATTACTTTTCAATAGATTCAAAGAAGAATTGGGACATGGTCTTTCAATAGATGACGCCATAGTTACAACTTACAAAACTGCTGGAAAAACAGTTATATATAGTGGACTAACAGTATTTATGGCCTTTGCTAGTTTAACTTTTGTTAGCTTCCCAATATATCGTTCAGCTAATGCTGTAGCTATTGGTATAGCAGTGCTATTGATTGAACTTGTAACCTTAACTCCACTATTAATGAAGTTGCTTGCTAGAAAGCTATTCTGGCCTTCACATAATGTTTCAGGTCATAAAGAAAACAAGCTTTGGGAAAAAGTTACTTCGGCCTCAGTTAAACATCCAGCTATATCTATAATACTTGTGGCAGCTATAATAACTCCAGTAATCGCATTTAATAGTACAAAACTATCCTTTGATAGTCTTAAAGATTTAAGTGCTGATACACCATCTGTTAAAGGCTTCAATCTAATTGCAGACAAGATGGGTAGAGGTAAGGCTATGCCTACTACTGTAGTTATCGAAAACAAAGATGCTATGGATAACAATGAAGATTTAGCAGTTATAGATTCTCTAACAGAGAAGCTTAAAAATCAAAAAGGTATACAGCAGGTATCAAGTGTTACTCAGCCAAAAGGTGATGCTATAGAAAACTTCTACACAAACTCTCAAACAAAGACAGTAGTGGACGGGTTAGGCTCTGCTAATGGTGGTGTAGGTCAAATAAATGATGGATTAAAGAAGATAGACAGTAGTCTTACTACTCCTGATTTTTCAAGTGTTAAAGAGCTTTCAACTGGTACAGGCGCAATACAAAATGGTATGGGCGCAATTACAGATGGTCTTAAGAAAATAAGCGCTGGTATAGATCAAGGGGCTAATGGCGCCGATAAACTTACTTCTGGTATCTCAGGCGTAAAAGGTGGAGTTGCTGAAATAAACGGAGGACTTCAAACTATCCATGGTAAACTAGCCACAATCCAACAGGGATATGCTGGTATCGGACAGTTTTATAATGCTCTTCCAGTTCAAATATCAGGACTTAAACAATTTATAATATCAATGAACTCAACTGTAGATTCACTTGCAACAAAAGTTCCTGCTAACGATCCTGATATCCTTAAACTTAGAGGTACACTAGCAACACTTTCGGCTACATTAGATGGACTTTCAGGAAAAGTTACTGAATTTAATGCAACCTATAATCAACTAACAACTGGATTATTAGGTCTAAATGATGGTTTAAACCTAATCATAGCTAGTACAAGTCCAAATTCAAAACTAGTTCAAGGAATAGCTCAATTAGAACAAGGTGAAGCTGGTTTAGCAGCAGGTTTAAGACAAGGTAATGCTGGTCAGAAGGCTATAATTGACAACATGGCAAAATTACAAGATGGCGCTGGCAAAATAAAAGATGGCCAAGATAAATTATATGACGGCTTAAACAAATTAACTGGCGGCTTAACTCAACTTAAAGACGGTATAGGTAAGAGCAGCAATGGTTTAGGCTCAATCTATGACGGTATAAATAAAACTAATGATTTCTTAACACAGTTAACAAATGGAACAAAGAGTTTCTTTATCCCTAAGGAAGCCTTTGAGAAATCAGACCTTACAAAAATGTTTGATGCTTATATGTCTAGCGATAGAAAGATAACTAAGTTAACTATCAATCTTGACTCAGATCCGTATGCAGAAGAATCAATGAAGACAATTAACGAAATAAATGACTTGGTTAAGAATGAATTAAAGGGATCAAAGCTTGCAGATGCTAAATTTGGTGTAGCTGGTCCAACAGCAACTACTAATGATTTAAACAATATAGCAACTCACGATATAACTTTTACTCAAATAATAGTTCTTGGTGCTATATTTGTACTATTAGTTTTAGTAATAAGATCCTTCTGGATACCTGTATATATAGTTGGTTCTCTAGTTGCAGCCTACTATACAGCAATTTCAGTAACAGCGTTCTTAACCGCTAAGCTATTTAGTAATGTTGACGGAATGTCTTGGAACGTACCATTCTTCTCCTTTGTAGTAATAGCTGCTCTAGGAGTTGACTATAGTATATTCTTAATGACTCGTTTTAAAGAATATCCAAATACAAATCCAAAGGAAGCAATAATACTTGCAGCTAAAAATGTAGGAGGCGTAGTAATGTCTGCAGCGATAATTCTTGCAGGTACTTTTGCTACATTATATCCATCAAATATACATGTTCTTATGGAACTAGCTATTTGTGTAGTTACTGGATTATTCCTACTAAGCGTTGTATTACTTCCAATAGTTATTCCTGCTTTAATATCAATACAGGAAAAGATAACCTCAAAATCATCTCAAACAAGCTTTAATAGTGACCCAGTAGATAATGAATATATAGCATAATATAAAAAATCACTGAAGCGACTTTCGAGGGCACTGAAAAACTTTAGTTTTTCAGGAGCGATTTATTTAAATAGTTTAAAAGTAGCTGATAAAACTAAGAGTTTTTAGTTTTATCAGCTGCTTTGTTTTAAAAACTGCTTAAGTTAATTGG
>NZ_JAENHN010000046.1:30424-204520 GCF_016595795.1 Clostridium yunnanense | reverse complement strand
TTATTTGCATGCATATTTTCCGATTACTTTCCTTATTCCGATTGCACTTCCAAAGCTAATTGCTAAAAAAGAAGCTATCACGTTGTGTAATAGCTTCTTTAATCACTCTTAACTTAATGACATTGGCATCAAAAGTGAAGGGCTATTTTTTATATTATGGGTTTATTTAATATTATTGTTTAGATTAGATTTAAGGTAAACTTATTAATGTACTGAAGTAGGTATACCTTAATTACAATAGTTTGATTATGGTACTAAAAGTTAAACAGATAAATCTCTCTTATTGTAGAAGAAATAAGTTAGTACAGAGAATATTGCTACCATTATAAGTGTTAGAATAACTATCACGAAGTTTAATCCATTTCCGTTTACAATATCTGCATAACTAAAATATTTAAAAGGTGAAAGTACATTCAAAAAGTTCATACGATCTGTTAAGTCAGTAATCTTTGATATTACAAATGAAAATAATAGTATTGAAGTTGCAACTGAGCCTGATACTTTAGCTTTCCTCATAAAGGCTGATAACAAGGCGCCAAGTGTAAGGAAAAGCAGTTGAATGATAAACATACTAAGGAAGAATGTAAATATTTCACCATTTATAGAATTTCCTTTATTGTATACGCCAACCATTGCTATGGAAGAAACCAAGGTAATTAAATTAAGAATCACTATATTTAATAAAGCGGCAAGAAGCTTTGAAGTTATTATTGTGGATCTAGAAACTGGTTTAACGATCAAAAACTCTGTGGTTTTATCTCTTTCTTCCTTTGCTATAATACCGTTTCCTAAGAGCACTGCATGAATAGCTATTGTTACTTCAATATAAAGAAATAAGAATCCGAAGAATCCGCCCATACTAGCAACATCAAAGGAACCTATCCCCAGTAGTGCTTTTAAAGTAAAGGGCATTTTATTAAGTACCTCACTGCCAGAACCACCACTTGAATAGGCTGTATACTTAGCCATACCGCTTACAACCAATAAAACCATACAGACACTCCATATTATAAGAGCTTTTCTGTTAGCTTTTAGTTCTCTTATAAAAATATTCATAATTAGACCTCCTTATAATTAAATCCAAGTGCATTTAGCTTATACTGCATGGATATCCTTTTTGTTATAAACGATATAGCTTAAAATTATAGAAATAACCACAATAACTATTCCAGTAACCATATATGAAGTTTCATAGCTTGTGTTGTTAATTATATAAGGAATATCAAAATATCTAAAAGGAGAGATATAACGTGTAGCGTCAACGTCTTTTCCAGTAGCAATAAGTGCGCCTATCATGTAAAGTCCGAAAACTACTCCTAGCGACAAAGGAAGAATATTTTTAAGCTTCTTAAAAAATACTGAACAAATCATTCCGATTGCAAGGAAAATAACTTGAATAAAAAATAGTGTAAGGTTAATTAAGAAAAATGCATTTACATCAAAATCAGAAGTTTTAACCGCATTTGCCATGATAAAAGAAACAACTAAGAAAATCACATTTGTAATAACTAGGGAAGTAAAAGCAGCTAAAAGCTTTGCGGTTACAATGGATGTACGTGACACTGGCTTTACCAGTAAAAAGTCAGCTGTTCTTTCTCTAGCTTCTCTAGAAAGTATTGAAACTCCAAAGTTCATTGCTTGAACAGCACCAAAAACTACAATAAAGGAAAATATCATTGAATAAAATCCTAAAATCGATGTAATAGTGTCAAGGTTAATACCTAGAATAGCTCTAACTGATGCTGGGTAGTTTCCTAGTAAGGTTTTAAAATCCTCTGCATCTTTTACCATACCAGGATATATAGAAAGATAAAGTGCAAGTAAAGCAACTAAAGAAATAGTCCATATGATCGTTGACTTTCGGAGTGATCTTAGTTCATGTAGAAACATATTCATAGTACTAATCCTCCTTATTATAATAGTGCATAAAGATTTCCTCTAAATCTGGTTCTTCGATGGAGATATTGCTCAGATCTATTTCAGCAAGCTTTTTAGTAATGGAGTTAATATTACCTTTAAAAATGAAGCTAGCTGTAGTACTGTCTACATTAAAATTACTTACACCACTAATATTAAAGTCATCCTTTTTAATAGCTGATTTAGCTTCGATACTAATCTTTTTATAGCTATTTTCTTGTAGAGTACTCATTTTTTCAAGCTTAATTATTTTACCATCTTTTATAAATGCTACACGGTCACACATCTTTTGAACCTCACCTAGAATATGAGAGGAGAAGAATATAGTTGCACCTTTTTTGTTTTCTTCTTTGATAAGCTCAAAAAATCTTTGCTGCATCAATGGGTCAAGTCCACTAGTTGGTTCATCTAGTATGATTAGCTTTGGTTCATGTAGAAGTCCTTGTACGATACCGACTTTTTTCTTATTACCAAAGGAAAGATCATCTATCTTCTTTTTTAAATCCAAATCCATAATTTCTGCAAGTTCATGTATTCTTTTAGCGCAGTCTTTTTTGTAAAAGCTTGCAGAGTATTTTAATAAATCTATAACTTTCATGTTATCATAATAGAAAACTTCTGATGGAAGATAACCTAGTGACTGTCTTACTTCAGGATGTTCAATACAATTTTTTCCGAATATAGTGGCACTTCCACTTGTGGGATATATAAGTCCTAAAAGTGTTCTAATAGTAGTAGACTTTCCCGCTCCATTTGGCCCTATAAAACCAAAGATTTCACCTTCCTCTACATTTAGGTTAACATCAATGATACCTCTTGACTTACCATACTGTTTTGTAAGATTGTTAATTTCAATCACATTCATAATTGAAGCCTCCTAAATTTTAATAATATAAATTCATTTTTGGCATTGATTGAATAAGTAGAACGTTAAATATATACTACTTCAACCTTGTACTCAAAATAATTTTTTTCATGACCTAATAGATATTATTTTGATAGACTTTAATATGAAGTAGTACAGCTTTATATGTATTTATAAGTATTCTTCTTTATAAAAGTTCTTTCTTAGCATATCTAGACATTCGTAAAATTCCTTAGAGATCCCTTCAAAATCAACATTAGTTTTACCCGAAAATTGATTCATAAAACCCTCAGCCATCCAAGTGAACATTTTCATAATTGTCTTAACATCAACGGATTCTTTAAATTTTGAAAAATCCATACCAGTAAGAGCCATTTTCTCTCTAATACCTTCACTTTGAGAAATTAAAGTACTAATCTCTCCGTTAACTTCTTCATCGGTTTCAAAGTACATACTAGTTAAAAAGGTAGGAATAGCGGAATACTGTTTCATAGCAAAGAGCTTAATCTCAGTAGCCATTTTGATTCTGTCAAAGAAGTCAGTGACATTGTTGTCAAATCTACTAGTAATTTCGCTCATTATTGTATTTGTACATAGTTCAATTAAATAGAGATATAAGGCCTTTTTTGTACCAAAGTAGTGAAATACCATGGCTTTAGAGATTCCTGCAGCAGAAGCAATATCATTTACAGAAGTTTTTTTATAACCGTTTGCCCCGAAGGTTTTTAGTGCTGCATTTATTATTGTATCTTGCTTTTCTTTTGGCAAGTTTTTAAACTTTTCCAAGAACACCACCTCGCAATTGTTGTAAACCGAATCGGTTTATCTAATTGTAACTCCATAAACCGATTCGGTCAATATGGTTAGATAAATATTTTTTGTTCGACCGAGTTTTAAAATGAAGAGGTTAAATATGATTATTAGTTCTAAAGTTTTCAAGTGCTTTAGCTATGCTTCCATATATTAAAATATTTACTCTGCTTATAATAACAGATGGATCATCTTTCATACCTTTACCAATCCATTCAAGCATAAGTCCTACAAAGGCATATTTATAAAAATTGGCTATAAATGCCTTATCATCATTTCTTGCAGTGATACCACTAGCTTTTTCTTCTACAACTCCAAGAAGGAGATTATAAGTTTCGCTATAGAGATAATTTTCTAAGTGTTCTCGATTAAGGGAGTGGTATGTATTTAACACGAAATCCTTATTTTTAGACACGTATTCAAAGATTTGCATAAATCCCTGCTGCCAGGTAGCATATGTCTTTTTGCCTCCAAGAGCCTGGGAAGCTTCATTTGTATAAATCCATTCAACAAGATCGTATATATCCTTAAAGTGGTAGTAGAAGGTTTGTCTATTAACTTCACAATCTTCTACGATATCAACAATAGTGATTTTATCCATAGGTTTTTGTGATAATAATTTTTTTAATGATGCAGCAAGTGCTTTTTTAGTTGTTTGTGCCATAATCATACCTCCGATGCTGAGTTGTCATAATGTAGTGGAAGAGTAGTAGTAACTTCTTTAGTTAGTAATATATAAATTCTATTTAATTTGCTTAATCAGGTAATAGATTAAAGTATCTTCATCTAAAATTTGGTTAATCTCTCACAATATTATTATATAGCTTTCAGAGCACGTTATCTATATTACATAACAGTATGTACTTTAATTTGGCGTAAATAAAATCTCAATTTGAGTGCGATGAATTTGATGTTGCATAACAAAAAAGGTAAAAAAAAGAGACAACTAAACGGCTATGATTGAGAGTTAATTGAAAAAATTAACAAATTTTCTTGAAATAATGGTGCAAATTATAAAAGGTTAGTTTATAATTGATAATAAGTGTAAAAATATTACAGTAATAAGCTAATGAAATGGGGTGGAGAACATTGGAATTTCATAGTCCAAGTGAAAAAATCAAACTTATGAGAAAGAAATTTAGAGTTAACCAAGCGGAGTTAGAAGGTATAAACATGACCAGAGCTTTTATCAGCATGATGGAAAGCGGCAGAAGAAATGTAAGTAAGGCTAGCTCTAAGTTACTTTCAGAAAAATTTAATGAAATTGCAAAGCGAATTTCGGTTAACTTAAATCTAGATGATGAGTATTTTTCAAGAACTCCTAAGGAAGATGCAATTTATTATTGCAATGAAGAACTAAAGAATGATCTTAATCACGATAAGTTAGAAGAACTTATCGAAATATCTGAAGACTTTGAATTAGATGACCTACAGGCTGAATTGTACAAGCTTCAAGGGGAGAAGTATTATAATAAAGAAGATTATAAGGAAGCGTTCTCTTACTTTCGTAAGGCTTTAGGCAAGTACAAAGAGCTTAGGGATAGAAAGTCGCAAGTAAGAATATATCAACTACTTGGTATCTGTAAGAGTAGAAGACAAGAACATGAGGATGCTATTTATTACTTTAAAGAGGCTATAGATTATGCTAGAGAAGAAAACAATAAGAGAGTATTCTATAAAGGTAAATATAATATAGCAATTAGTTATATGTTAACTCAGCAATATGATAAGAGTTTAGAGACACTTGATCAAATAATTCTTGATAAATCAGATGAAATTGATTTTGATATATTGGCTGATGCAAAAATTCTGAAGGGCTATGAATTAGATAATCTAGGTAGAGTGAAAGAAGCAATTGATGAAGATTTAAGTTTGATTGATATTTTAAAAGGCAAAGATGATGAAATGCTATCTATGGTATATAATAATATAGCTGAAGCTTATTACAAGATAGGTGATTATGCTAATAGTTTAAAATATGTAGATGAGGCTCAAAGATTGAAAGTTAAAGTTAATAAGCCGATGTTGTCACAAACACTAAATACCAAAGGTAAGGTTCTGTTTAAGACAGGCTTTTACCAAGAAAGTATACTTGTATTAGGTTTGGCTATTGACTTAGCAGAAGAGTACAAAAGATTTGATTACCTTATGGAAAGTTGTAAGGATTTGATATCAGTATATGAATCCACAAACGATTATCAAAGTATACAAGATTTGATGAACAGATTATTAGAGATTTTAGATACTAATGATGTTAAAACTGGCAAAGCATATGCGGTTTTGAAGCTAGCAGAAGTATCAGCGAAACTGGATGATAGTAAGGAAACTATAAAGTATATAAACAAATTAGAAATTTTGTTGTAATAAATTGACTAATGTTAACAATTTATATTTCATATTTCATGGTAATTTGTGTATAATATATTATAATTGCTTTATAAGATAAGGAGGATGGGATATGAGAAATAAGTTTTTTAAAACCATTGGAGGTATGCTTTTAGTTTGCATGTTAGTGATTCCGGTGATAGGAAATAAGAGCTTGCCAACACATGGTGGGATAACTATTATGGGTGGAGACTATCATCAGGCTGATAATTAAAACTTAAAATAAAGGACTAGATAAACTTAGGTAATATAAGTTATCTAGTCTTTTCTATTTAAACGATTAAATTTGGCATTAATTGAATATGCAAAAACTTCTGTATTGTATATCCCTTACAAACAATATTTTAAATTAAATTGATTCTATTTTTATAGCCTATGATCACTTTAGATAGATTTATTGCAATTGAGAGGAATTTGAGGCCTTATCTAGAAATTTTAAAGAAGACTAATAAGCAAAAGTAAAAGAATGCTTGATAATAGGGGGGAGAGATTTGAAGGTTGGATTCTTGTTTGGAGCTGGAGCAGAGGCTGGTTATGGTCTGCCATCAGGAGGGAAGTTTGCTTTAGAGATTTTTAGGCAGGATACTACGGAGATAAAAGAATTATTTAAGGAACTGAGAGAAAAAATTGATGGTTCTACATACTATGCAGCCAGTTGGCTTCCTGATGATTATAAAACCAAGAGTGTAAGTTCTTTTGGAAAAACAGTTTTTGAAGCTATTATCAAAGATACTATTGAACATAATAGAGAGAAAATCATAGCAAGGATTAATGATTTCGATGCTATAGCAAAAGAAGAAGAAGGAAAGCTTAAGGGAAGTTATAGCAAGACATATACCCAGATAGTAAATGAGGTTTTAGGAACACCACTGAAAAACTGTAATATGAAGCATGAAATATCTTTCATAGATTATTTTAATGAAGGGAATAAACTTTTTGAAAGTAATTATTTTTCCTCTTTATTAAAGTTGTATAAAACTCCAGGGATATTTGAAGTGAATACGAAATACGAACTTAGGAAGATTATCTTAGCTATATTTCAGCTTCAAATAGGGGCTTTAAGTGAGAATTTAACTAGGAAAATAAATGACGGTATATTTAAGGACAAAGATGATTCTATAGATTTTCTTGATGATATAGGAGATGTGATTCAACTAAATTCCCAGTCAACAGGTCTCGCAGGGTTAGAATATGTTATGGAAAATAAAACTATAGAATTAAATTCAAATGGTGATCTAATCTTAAGTTTTGCAAGAAATATAATTGAGACAATATATTCTTCAGTGCTTGACTATAAATCTCTTATAGATTCTAATTGGCATTATTTATATTGCCCTAAGGATGAATGGGCAAAGTTTTGTAAGATTAATATATTTTTGCTTTCCGTTAGAGAGTATATTGTAAGGCAGCTAGGGGATGGGGCAAGGATAAAGACTGATGGATACTATCATGATTTAATTTCCGCCATTGAAAAAAATATAATTAAGACTACAACAATAGCTACTACAAATTACAATGTGTTTATTCAGGAAACATTAAAACAGGATATTTGCTTTTTAAACGGATCTACAGATATATGGTACGATCCTTATGTAAATAGATTAGGGAAAAAGGAAGAGCTATCAAAAAGAGAACAGCATTTTCTAGTACCATTAATCTTTACTCAAAGCGGTACTAAACCTATGACTTCAATAGAGATGTCCAAGCGTTATGTTAATATGTATGAGAACTTTAAAAAATCCGACAAGCTGTGTATAGTAGGTTTCGGATTTAATAAAGATGATGAGCATATCAATGGTATATTAAGAACGCTAATTGATATTGATGATAAAAAGGTTATTGTAATTGATTTGGATAATGGAAGAGGCAATGAAAACTTCAAGGAAACCATTGTGAATAAGCTGAAGATTTACAATGAAGACAACCTTGAGATTGTTTTAGTGGGGTATGATAGAAAAGTTGAAGGTGTAAGCTGGCTTGATAGAGTAAGGTACTTGTAAAAATTAATACAATTTCCACATTATTTCTTTGCTTTTTAGAAAAATTATGTATAATAGAAAGGGCGATTTTTTTAAAAGCACAAAAGGATTTTAATGGAGCTTTTACGGAAATTTAATTTGTATTTTTGAAAATCACGGTATTTTAAGATATTTTCAGACTATATAAACTAGAATTTTCAGTTGAGCATCTATAGTTAGAAAGGTTGAAGTAAGTGAAAGATTTTTATGGAATTTTAGGATTAGAAAAACAAGCTACAAAGGAAGAAGTAAAGGGAGCATATTTTGCAGCTGCAAGAAAATTCCCTTTTGATAGATACGAATGGGAATTTATTGATGTAAGAGGTGCTTATGAGGTTTTAAGTAACTCTAAAACTAGACAAGAATATGATGAAGTTATTGTTATGTCTAATGATATAAAAGAAAATTATGAGAAGGCAAGAGAGCTTATCAAAGAAGGTGAGCTAAGCTCTGCTGTTAAAACCCTTGAGGAAATATTAAAAGATAATCCTATGCTACTTAGTGTAAGAGCGCTTTTAGCTGAAGGTTATTTGAAGAATAATAACAGTGGGAAAGCCATAAAGCTTTATGAAGAGCTTGAAAAGGAAGAGTCTGAAAATGCAGCATTTTCCGGTTATCTTGCTAATTCATATTATATAAGAGGCTGGCAAAAGAAGGCGGTAAAAGCTTATGAAAGAGCTTTAGAGCTTGATGCTGATAACATATCTTTCTGGATTGGTCTTTGCGATGCTCATACAAAGGATGAAAATTATGATGAGGCTAAAAAGACTATAGAGAAAGCTATAGAGTGTCAAAAGGAGATTAGCTTTATAGCTACATTATATTTCAGACTTATAATGCTCGAAATAAGCTTTGGAATGAACTCTTTAATAAACGAGCCTATTGATAAGCTTGTAGCTCTTGCTAAAAATAATTCAGAAATCAAAGAAGATATAGCGTGGATATTATGTGATATAGCAAGATACTTTATACAGTTAGGTGGAGCAGAAGAGGCTGAAAGACTTAACGATGCTGCAATTGAAATCTTGCCTCAAGATGAAAATGTGTTAGATACTAAAAAAGAAATTGAAAATTTCAATAAGTATGCTGACTTGTTTGGTAAGTTAAGTGATGATGAAGAAATAAAACAAGAAATTGGTGTTCTTGTTGGACTAGAGGTACTTCCAGACAGCGTTCTAGACTTAGACGAAGATGGAAAAGATGCAATGGCTTATTATAACGAATATCAAATATTATCGCAATATGATGACTTCAAAGCTTCAATTCAAAAACTTAAGAAGAGTTACCGTGAATTTTATGAACTAATAAGAGATTTTCTTGATAAAGCAGCAAATGATGGGGAAAGAAGAAAAATGCTTAAGGGATATGAAAAGCATAGTGACAGATTCTTTGAACTTATAAATGAGTCACCAGACTTATTTGAAGGTGAAGAAGATAACTCTGCTGATGGGCAGTCAGCTGCAGATAGCCTTAATGAGAACGAGGTAGTAACCTTTGTTAGAGAAGAGCCTAAGATAGGAAGAAATGATCCTTGTACTTGCGGAAGCGGTAAAAAGTATAAGAAGTGTTGTGGTAAGTAACTAAAGGTTTATATTACGAGAATGTAATTTTGAATAATAGAACAATAGAGGCAGCTGTATTTTTATAGCTGCCTTCTTTATTATGGAATGACATATAAGTTTTTATGATGGTTTAAGGTTCATAGATAAAAATAATTTTAGATGGCTTTAAGTCTGATACTTAATAAGAGCTACCAAATATAAATTATTTTACAACTAGTATACTTTCTAAATCTATGGCTTGTATTGGCATAAATAAGAATAAAAAGTGCTGTTCCAATTAATAATATAAAACCAATAACAAATATAAAATGTTGATTGAGTAGAGTGCTAAGACCGCACAAGAACACTGAGAAAGCAACCATAAACATTGCCTTGCCCATAAATTTACCTAGGGCTTTTTTATCATATTTTGCTTTTTCTTCTTTACTTGAAGTATTGTATCCAGCGATCAGAAAAGAGCCTTTCCCTAAAGAAAAAACTATTCCTAATACAACGAATAATACAATTATCCCGATTTGTCCAGCTGGCATTATTATTCCCCAGTTATTAGAATATTTGTTTGCCGTAATTTTTTATGTATATATTCATTATAGAAATATATAGATGAACCACTTCATATTTAAATTTATATTTTCAAATGGAAGTGTTTTATCTTTATTAATCATTGATTACAGTGTTTACTAATGTATGAATATATTGTAATATGGAAAAGGTGAAAAACACAATTTTAGTAGATAGTTACAAAATAGGTGTTATATTAAGATAAGTAAAGCTAGGCTATGATAATTTTAGGATAAGAAGATATATATGCTAAGAAAAGCCGATAAAAACCATAAATTAGTAGTAAAATGATTATTATAAAATGTTTTTTTGCTAAAGATGGACAAGTTATAGGAGAAAATAATATGAATAAAAAGAAAACCACTGTATTAGTAATGGTAGTGCTTTTGATGATAATTGCTAGTACATTACTAATGAAGAATGATATTCGGGCTAAGCTAAGTGAACATAGAAGTATAGCAGCTCCGGACAGCATCATTTACTATAAGAAAGATGGTAGGATTACTTTAACTAAGTCAGACTATAGGTTTTACTCTATTGTTAGTATAACCAATGAAAGAGTTAAAGGCATTAAAGATATGGCTCCAAGTATATTCATGTTAGATGATTTAAAGAAGAAGGGAACTTTGCTAGAATTTGATTATTCCGAAAAGCAGACTTTTAAGTATGCTGTTAGACCTAATGAATTAAGAACTGTTACATATACTAAGCTTTATTTTGATTTGGATAAAAATGATAGTAAAAGTGATCAAATGGACTTTGAAGGTGAAGGCTATGGTCCAATAGGTCCATTACTTCGTGATGATAAATTATTAGATATATTGAATAAGTAGTTTTAGGATTTGAGTAGTTAAGGAAAGGAATTTGCAATAAGGAAATTCCGGACTACAAAAATATCAGATTTATTAGGATAGGTTTTAACATAATGTTTTAACATATATTGCTGTTGACATTTTTCAAGTGTAAGAGTAGAATAATAAGAAAATCGGAATTTGAGGTGAAAAAATGTATAATTTTTCTTGCTAGTTTTTAAAGTACAACAGACACAAATATAAACAGAGTAATTCTGTTATTTTGTCGTACTTTTTTATGCAAGAAAGTTATTCTTTTTTTCTCTTAATATATATCTTTATGCTATGCTTTAATGTTTAGCGTAACTTTGTATATCTATGAGCTGTAAGAATGATAATTTCTTGCGGCTCTTATTTTTTTGTTTTTAGCATAGATAGTGTAAAGCATTCTATGAAAGAACTTAAAATTAGATTGATAATACTATAAACCATATTTATTGGAAAATGAATAGGAGGATTAAAAATGAAAATTGAAGATACTTTGCTAACGCATGATATTCTCCATATAGAGCCGGATACTATAGGCGATTCTCATATGGAGTAATAACAAAGTCGCCTTTTGTTCCGACTTTGTTATTTAGAAAAATATAAAAGGGTGACCTTAAGATCCATTTGTATTTTATGCTTTGCACATAATATGGCAGAGTTTAAAAATAGCTTTAGATGATCTGAGGCTTTCCTGATTTAAATACAGAGGAGGACTATAATATGTCTATGATAAATGTTACAAATCTAACCTTCGCCTATGAAGGTAGTTATGATAATATATTTGAAAATGTAAGCTTTCAGATCGATACTGATTGGAAGCTAGGGTTTACAGGAAGAAATGGAAGAGGGAAGACTACCTTCCTAAATCTTCTTCTAGGGAAATACGAATACAAAGGGATTATTTCAGCTAGTGTAAATTTTGAATACTTCCCCTATGAAGTTAAGGATCAAGAGAATTTTACCATTGATGTCATAAGAGAAATCAGTCCAAATTCAATGGACTGGGAGATAGTAAAAGAATTGTCTATGCTTGATATGGATTATGACGCTTTATATAGGCAGTTTTACACACTATCTAAAGGAGAGCAGACAAAAGCCATGCTTGCTGCAATGTTTTTAAAAGAGAACTCTTTCTTGCTTATTGATGAACCTACAAATCATTTGGATATTGAAGGTAGAAAGAAATTAAGTGATTACCTTAAAAAGAAGAAGGGATTTATTCTTATTTCTCATGATAGAGCTTTTTTGGATAATTGTATTGATCATATATTAGCTATAAATAAAACCAATATAGAAATACAAAAAGGCAACTTTTCTTCCTGGTGGAGAAACAAAGAATTGCAGGATGGTTTTGAGCTTGCGGAAAATGAAAAACTTAAAAAAGATATTAATAGGCTTTCAGCAGCAGCAAAGCGTTCCTCAAACTGGTCTGATAAAGTTGAAAGCAGTAAGTTTGGAACCACTAATTCTGGAAGTAAGATAGATAGAGGGTATGTGGGCCACAAAGCTGCAAAAATGATGCAGCGCGCTAAAAATATTGAAGCTAGACAGCAAAATGCCTTAGAGGAGAAATCAAAGCTTCTTAAAAATATTGAATCTAATGAAAGTTTAAAAATAGTACCTCTCACTTTTCACGATAGAAAGCTTGTGGAACTTTCAGAGGTTTCCATTAGATATGAGGACAAAATTGTATGTGAAGAAATAAGCTTTACAGTTGAGCAAGGCGAAAGAATTGCAATCCAAGGAAAGAACGGTAGTGGAAAATCAAGTATCTTAAAATTAATCAATGGTGAAGATATTCCTCATAAAGGTATTGTAAGAAAAAATAATAAGCTAATAATTTCCTATGTTTCACAAGATACTTCTGCTCTGAAAGGTAACCTTACTGAGTATGCAGAGAAAAATTCTATTGATGAAAGTTTATTCAAAGCAATGCTTAGAAAGCTTGATTTTTCAAGAGAGCAGTTTGAAAAGAATATGGAAGACTTTAGTGGAGGCCAGAAGAAAAAGGTATTGATAGCAAAAAGCCTATGTGATAGAGCTCATCTTTATATCTGGGATGAACCGCTAAACTTTATTGATGTAATTTCACGTATGCAGATAGAGGAGCTATTGATGGAATATAAACCAACAATCTTGTTTGTTGAGCATGATATTACATTTTGCGAGAATGTAGCAACTAAAATTATAAGATTGTAGTTGTAAAAATAGTGCTGCTAATTGTAGAAAAAATACTGACTATATAATCAAAAGGTATAGGATTTCAATTTTAACCATAGAGTTTCAAAGATTTTAAAGGGTATGGCAGAGTTTTTGCTATCCCCTTTTCTATTTCTTAAAGCAAGTTTTATATCAGTAAAAAGTTGTTATTGTATGAGAGAGCGATGTAATGAATGCTTTTGTAAATACCTATAGTTATGTATTAAATAAATGTTGGTGATTAAAAGTATAGCTTGTACATATAATGCGGTAGTTTGATTCAATGATAAAAAGCTTAATTTATAATATAAAGCATGGACAATCCTTATTGAAATAATAACAACATTTCTTTGATACATCTTTTTATATATTTTAAAGTAACATACTCACCTAATGGAGACTACTAAAATTTTAATCCTATGAAAAAGGTTATTCATAAAACACCAGATAACTCGCTTAATGATATAATTACAGCCACTACTATATCAGCCTATAAATTGATAATAATTTACTCAAATTTTAAACGGTTTTAATTAAAGATACATAGTATTATATATTTATATTTTGCTTGGGATGATATACTAATATATGGATATAGTGTAATTTAATAATAGTAAGCAATAGTATTATCAACTAAACAATTTCTAAATTTTAAAGTACTAGAAGAGAATGATGAATTTAGAACTTTAATATAGATTTGGAGGAGAGAAAAATTAAGGTATTAAAAAATCCAATTACAATAGTTTGTCTTATCATAATTACCATTGAAATATTTACAAATTTGCCTGAGAGCAAATACTATTATAAAGAGTTAAAAGAACTGGTGAACCAGAAAAAGGCACAGGTAATTGAAGTGAACAAAGATATGAAGATAGACAATGATACTATATCAATCAAAAGAATTATTAACACTGATGATAAAGCCTATATTATATCTACATATAAACCTTCTGAGCTAGGGTGGACTTTTTCTACTAGTGCAATCGAGATATATGATGATAAAGGAAGACAGTATAAGTATAGGGGCGGAGAAGATAAAGGTAAGATATGGGGACAAGATCAACTGACTGAATTTGATAGAATAGATAAAGAGACTAAGGCTATAACTCTAAAACTTGACTGGTATGATAGAAAGGCTGAAATGACCATTTCACTTGATAAGGAGAAGAATATCAATGAAAATAAATAAGAAGCATATTGATGTAATTATTGAGTGGAGTATAGCAATAGTACTTTTATTTATATGCTACAAATATTCATTTCTATCATCTGGCAGCTTTTCACCTTTAAAAGCGCATGAACAGTCTGAGCGAACTTATCACTATGGCCCTTCAAAGATAATAAAAACAATAGACCTAGGTAAAGAAAAAATATATTTAGGCAGATATAAGGAGTGGTTTTCAGGAGACACGGTTAAGAAGGAGCTAATTAAATGGTATCCAGGCGAAGGGGTAGGGGGAACTCTTATAGATTCTTCAAAACAAGTATCTTATAGCTGGTATGGTTCTAGTACAAAAAATAATGAAATGATTATGAAAGTCTTTGGCTATGTAAGTGATCCTAATATAACCACTATGCAAATTGATGGTGAAGATAAAATTAGTTCGGCTAAGTATCAATTAGATGAAAGTAGAATGTTCATTTTTTATTGGAATGAAGATAATAAGCTAAATAGAACAAAGTATCTATTAGGCTTGGACAAGGATGGAAAAGTTATTTATAAAGAGGAGCTTATTGGATTATAAGTTTTTAAAAGGCGGCTGTTGGTTTGGAACAACAGTCGCCTTTTGGAATGGTGTATATTGATATATTATTAAGTTTATCTGTGCATCTACTTAGAGTTAAAAGATAGAGTGGAAAATAATATGATAAAATCATATTTATTTTATGCTACTGGGTCTTTATCCTTTAAAGAGAACACTATAAATGGCACAGTGAAGCCTAGTATACTTAAAACTGTATAAAGAGTAGCACTTTCTGGCTTATAGAGTTTGTATAGTTTATTTAATGCAAACAGTACTAGTATAAAGTTAAGCAATGATACTATAGGTCCTAAGAGATGTACATGACGGAACACTACAAATATAATTGAGGCTACTGGTAGAACTATCTCAATATTTGGAACCTCATAATTAAAGATTTCTAAGCCTTTTATTAACTTACCTAGAGTATATAGCTGAGCTATAGGAATCCAAGCTACCCAAGGATTTTCTAATCCTTGACGCACAGCCATGGTGTATAAGGCATAAGCCATAAAAACATATAAAATTATGGAGATTATAAAGAAGAAAAATATGAAGATGCCTAATAGGGCAAGAAATTGAAACATTAAATCACCTATCCTTTATTATTTAATAATGTATATTAGCTAATGAAATTAAATATTACAGTGGACAAATATAATATTTAGAGTCTTTTGAAAATAATTTTCAGGTACATATAACTTAATAGTTCAGTTAGAAATCCTATAACATAGACTCAACCAATTTCTTAGTGTATTCCTCGCTAGGATCTTCAAGAATAGCTCTTGTGTTATTTATCTCAATAAGCTTTCCTTTATACATCACTGCAACTCTATCGCAGATATGTTTTACTACCTTTAGGTTATGGGAGATAAACAAATATGTTAAATCTAGTTCTTTCTGTAGGTCCTTTAGTAGGTTTAGTATCTGACCTTGAATGGACACATCTAGGGCTGATACTGGTTCGTCGCAGATGATGAAGGTTGGTCTTGTGGAAATAGCTCTTGCGATTCCAACTCTCTGCAATTGGCCACCACTCATCTGATATGGAAACTTAGACTTATCACTTTCTGATAGACCTACAAGATTTAAAAGCCTTGAAACTTCTTTTGAGGTTTCGTATGGCTTAACTATTTTATGTAGTAAAAGTGGTTCAGTTAGAAACTCTGCTACTGTCATTTTAGGGTCTAAGGTTCCTTGGCTATGTTGAAAGATTATTTGAAGCTCTTTTCTCATGGTTCTCATTTCATCTTCGGTTAGTGAAGTTAAATCAGTATCCTTATAGACGACTTTTCCTGTGTCAGCTTTTATGAGTTTAAGAACTAGAGAGGCGACGGTAGTCTTTCCGCTTCCGCTTTCTCCTATAAGTCCAAGGGATTCTCCTTTACTTATGGTAAAACTAACGTCATCTACAGCTTTTATTATGGTTTTTGGAGAAAATATATTTTGGGTTACAACATAGTGCTTGCTGATATTTTGTACAGTAATTAATGGCTGTTTAGGGTTATTCAATATTTTCACCATCCTCATTTAAAAAACATCTTACTTTTCTTTGGCCTATAGATGTTATATTAGGCATTTCGCTTTCGCATCTACCATTTTTATACTTACATCTTTCATAAAAAGGGCACTGATCTTTAAAATCCTTAACCTGAAGAGGACTTCCACTAATGGTATATAAACTAGAATCATTAGTATCTAGGGAGTCAACGCAGCGGAGTAATTCCCTTGAATATGGATGAAGAGGGTTGTCTAATAACTGCTCCATTGGACCTTCCTCCATAACCAAGCCCCCATACATCACAACCACCTTATGGCATATATGCTTAACCACATCAATATCATGGGTGATTAATAGAATAGAAGTAGAGCTATTTTCATTCACAGATTTTAAAAGCTCTAAGACCTTCTTTTGAAGGGAAGCGTCAATTGCTGTGGTTGGCTCGTCTGCGATAATTATCTGAGGAGAGCAAAGGGTAGCCATAGCTATTCCTACTCTTTGGCATAACCCTCCACTTAGCTGAGACTTGTACATATCATAAATAACATCAGCGTTTTCTATGCCAGCCTTTTGCATGCCCTTTATGATGTCTTCTTTAGTAAAGCTTTTGTTGTGAATCTTTAGTACTTCCTTAAGTTGATCGCCGATCTTTTTATAAGGATCTAGTGCTGCAGAGGAATCCTGAAATATGTAAGAGATTTTCCTGCCACGGATTTTTCTCATTTCTTTTTCTTTCAGTTTCAAAAGATCCGTTCCTTCAAAGCTGATGCTTCCAGAATCTACTCTGGAGCTTCCGTCATCAATCAAACGAAGGATTGAGGAAGCAGTAACGGTCTTACCACTTCCAGATTCCCCTAGAATCCCAAGGATTTCACCTTTATTTAGTTCAATATCTACGCCTCTAACAACCTGTAGAAAGCTATTTTCATTCTTAAAGGATATTTTTAAATCTTTTATTTGAAGTAAGTTATTATTATCCATTTTTTCACGCCCAAACTAATATTTATTTTCTGTAATTGTATTTACTAAGATATCTACAAAATTGTCGTTAACAGTAGTTTTCTTTGTCAAACTCTTAGCTTCACTTGGCATAGCGATAATAGTAGGAACACCTTTGGTGTAAAGCACTGCTTGTGGATCCTTATTAACATCCAAGTTTTGAGTTAAAACATTATTGCCAGCAGTGCTGATTTTAATGCCGTGATTTTTTAGATTTGTCTGAAGCTCGTGATTGAAGGCCCATGCAAAATAACGGCTTACTGGAGCTAATTCAGTGTTAAACCTCAGGGTATCACCTTTGGTGTCAATATTAGTAAGGTCTAGGTTTAAAACTGTATTTTCTAAGAGATACAAAGGGTTAGCACAGTAGTATCTCTCCCCGGAATATTTATCAACCTTATTACCATCCCAAAAGGCTATTATGATGGTTCTTTGGAGCTTAGAATCTTTATTATTAAGTTTATAAGCTAGTTCTATAGCCATTTTTATTCTTTTTAGAGCACTCTCTTTATCATAGTCTAAGTAGTTATAACCGACACTTATTAGTATTGCTTCTTTAGAGGTCTTAGGGTTGTTTCCTGGCAATACGCCAATAACGTTCTTTCCTGTGTCTGATAAAGTTGTAGTCTTTATATCAAGAGTTATCTGTGAGTCTTTCTTTAGCTTCAAGGAAGCAGTCCTTGTAAGGTATATAAATGGTGAACTTGAAGCACTACCATATGTAACTTCAGGAAGTTTTTCCGCATCTGAAATAATATCTATAATACCTAAGGACTTGGAACTCTTTTGCAGTTTTTCTGAAAAGTTTTTTATTGCTTCCTTTGAATAAATCTTTTCATCCAAAGCTACAAAGCTGCCATCAAATCTTGAGAAATCTTTTATATTGAAAATATCTAAGTTTTCTGAGAAAACTAAATTGCCTGATAAAAAGTAATTGGTGCAGTTTTCAAGAGAGAAATCCTTCCCAAGGGCCAATGTTTCCGTAGTATTTGAACTAGTAACCTTAAATTTATAACTATTTATAGAATACAAGTTTCCTACATTATAAGCTTGGATATAGTCCTTGCCTAAAGGCTTAAAACCAGTTTTTTCAAGAACTGCTTTAAGATAATCAGCGGTGTGAGAGGCTTCGTTACTTCCTATAAGTACTTGATTTTCACCTTCCCAGTTTGTTAGAGCGGAAGCCTCCGCGGTGATTGCTTTCTTGTTGTTACTTGATCTAACAGTAAAGGTAGTAAATAATGCTAGGATAATAATAGCCAGAGAACCTGCATACTTTAAAGTTTTTTTACTTATAAGTTTAAGAGTTAATATATTTCTAAAATTTACAATAAACATGGAGTTCTTACTCTGAAGCTTTTTTCTAAGTCCTTCACCAAATAAATTAAATCCAAAGATGCTTATAAAGAATGCTGCAGCAGGGGAGAGTACAGTCCAAGGGGCGGTCTTGAAGGAGTTTATTGAACTAGACAACATGCTGGCCCATTCTGGCTCATAGCTTATATTTACTAAAGCATTGGAATCCGAATTCTGTACAACTCTTATATTACCTACGTAAAGCCCAAAGAAGCCAAGCTGCATTAGCATAGAAAGCGCAAGGGCCATTTCCATAAAGAATAATACTGTAAGCTCAGGTGAAAAGTGAGGCAGTACATTTTCCATAATAATCTTAAAATTACTTTTCCCGATTGCCTTTTCTCCAGTAACAAAGGGCTGTGCTAATATGCTCTGAACTCTCTCACGAATTATTCCAGCAAGCTTGGACCACCCAACAGCAGTTAACACTACCACAAAGGCTATTAGGGATTGTGCTTTGAATAAATTTGTGAAGAAAGCTATTTTTAGAATCATTATGCTTATTAATAAAGAAGGAACAGTACTAAATATCACATTAAATAGGTTTATAGCTGAATTGCTGAAGGAATTTCCAACTCCAGCAGCAATACCTAGAGGCAAGGCAATCAAAAATCTTCCTAGCACTACAAAAAAGCAAATTTCCACTGTAAAACTTGTACCATAAACTATAATGCTAAGAATATCTCGTCCAAGGCTGTCTGTCCCAAGGAGATTTTCCTTTGAAGGAGAAAAGGGAGCACCTTTTATAGCAAGGGTGCCATTGCTTTGTATTGCAGACTTTATTCCTTCTATGCTGTAAGGGTTTTGACTGGTGAGCTTTTCAGGGAATAATATTATAAAAACTATGGCAAGTATTATTATGGTTCCTAGAATAAATAAAACATTTGGATTTTTATAGCTTGTTACTTTGCTTTTTATGCTTTTAAAGGTTTTATTGAATTGATCTGAGGAGTTTAGTTTTCGTTCTGTATTAAATTTATTAGAATTATTATTCATATTTATCACCCCTTTGCTCACATTGATTGTCTTAAAGAGTTATATCTCTTTTCAGTGTTTATAAGTTTTGAAAGAGTTTTTATTATAATGGAGAGGATGCAGTATACCAGTGCCATACCTATAATTAACCCTATCGTTGCGTTTATATCTCCATCCTTGTAGAAGCTGAAAATCTGATATACGATTCCATGGTAGTTGAAAAAGTACTCAATGATAATTAGGTTGGAGATAATTATATTTAAAACTGAAGGTAGTGCTTCTACCACCTTTATGCTTACTGATTTTAAAAGATGATTTTTGATTATTTGTACATTAGAAAGACCTTTAGCCTTTGCAGCTATAATATAGTCCTTTTGCATTTCTTCATTAGCAGCTGTTTGAGAAATTCTAGCTATATAGGCTGTTGGAATGATTGCAAGCGATAAAAATGCATATAAAAAGTTTTGACTTTCACCTTCTATGGAGAGGAAGGACAGACTACTGTTTTTATAAATCGATATTCTTATAAGCTGAAATATAAGAGCAATCAGTACATCAGGCAAGGACATTATTGCTAGGGTACTAAGAACTCCTAAAACTGCATTTTTCTTTTTGTTAAAGCCTGTTAAGGTGCCGCTTAAGGTACCCACTAGGAAGGCTAAAATTAAGGAACTTACTATTAGCAAAATGCTTTTGCCTATGGAAAAAGCTATTACAGGAAAAACATCAAAATGATTTAAAGTCTTACCAAAGCCTGCACTAGGGAAATGAGCTATGTAATTAAGAACATTTTGCACGATTATAAAAACAGAATAATTTGAAATATAACCTTCGTTAAAGGCTACAATATTAAAGCTAGTTGGTATAAAGATAATAAATAGGATTATGAAAATTATTATTAAAAAACCTATTGAGATTTTTACAGCCTTGTCTATAATATTGAAAATCCTAGAAAGATAAATACTCTCAAACCGTGCTCCTAGTATTCTTCCTGAAGGCTTGATTTTATAAAGGGTTTTTGGCACAAGGAGCACTAAGGAGGAGATAGCAAGTATTAGAATTGTAATATACTGCGCAGTGTTTAGCACACCATGGCTCCAATCATTATATACTTCTCTTTGAAAGTAGTTTGTAAGAATTTTGCCTATACCATTAAGTCTATCTTTATTTATGATGCTTAAGTTGTCATTAGTTGAATGGATAAAGCCTTGATTTTGGATAGTACTTCCTAAGGTTGAGTTATTAGAATTTGGGGAATTAGAAATATCATAAGTAGAATCTCCATAAATAAGTACCGCGGGAACATCCTTTTTGAGGAAGGCTTCAGTATCTCCACCATGAATATTCTTCTTTAAAATAACACTAAAATCATCTCTAGGTATGTAGGAAGCTAAATTACTCATTAGAGCTTCACCGGCAGCACCTTTTGAAGATAAATAAAGCTTGTTATCTATAGTAGAACCTAAGGAATCAAGAGAAATGACCTCGGATTTATCAAGAGGATACAGGGGATTTTCAATGTAGTATCTGGAACCAAGATTTCCTTCTTCATGACTGTTAAACAAAGCAAAAATAATGGTTTTATCAGGCTTGTTCTTTGAATTATTCATAGTATTTGCAAGTTCCATCAGCATACCTACACCAGAAGCATTATGAAGACTTCCAGGAACAAAGGTACTACTACCGATTTGACCAACTCCGTCAATATCAGCCGTTACTAAAAGATATCCTGAAGATTTGTTTTTACCATCTATTTTACCTAAAAGATTTGGCGTATTTATATTCTTAAATGATACGTCTAGCGTTAAACTAACAGTTAAATTATGTTGTGCATGATCAAAAAGAAACTGAGCAGTGTTTGCTGAAATCTTATATATTATCAGGGACTTGCCATTTTTAGAATGGATGTTAAAGCTATCCTTTGTATTCATGTTGTTTGATAAAATCAGCATAGCCTTACAGTGGTTATCAGCTGCGTACTCTAAATCTTCGTCAGAGATCTTACCTAAAGCAACTAAAACCGTGCCGTTAATCATGTTTTTAGGCACCTCTTTTATGCTGCCATCAAAGAAGTATAAGTCACCGCTAATATTTCCGCTTCCACCAATACCATTTAGTATATCAACAAAGTCCTCACCATACTTAAAGCTTGTAGTTTCATTTGTATTCTTGTCCAATACACTAAGTACTGGATTGGAATTATATGTAGGCATCATGGTGTTAAAGCTTTGATAGTAGGTTCCGTTTTCTCCCGCAGGTGCAATTCCTATGGTTTCAAAGTAATTCTTAACATACTCTAAAGCCTTATTATTGACCTCTGTACCAGCTTGTCTACCACTGAATTTCTCTGAAGACAGTTCTTCTATATTTTTGTACACATTATCTTTACTAAAAGCTTGATTACTAAAGCTTGAAATAGTGATTTTATAAATAAAAAACACTATGATTGCGGTGTAGATAAAAGCTGGGATCAAACTTTTAAAGTTCTTTCTCATAAAGTGACTCCTTTCTGTCGTTAAAAAATATTTATGGTAAATATTATAAGGAAGTTTTTGTAATTTGTAAATGAATTGACAGAATAACTATATATTGTATAATTATTTAGGTTTAAAATCATTAAAGTCATAAAAATATTAAATTATTTATGGAAAAGCTATTTAAGTTATTGCAATACACTAAAGTTTTATGTTTCTGTTAATTGTAGAAGGCTTATTAAGCTTTTTCTTTAGTTACCAATAGGAAGGATGGGTAACTAATATTTTGTTTAGTTATATTACTAAAATTAAAATAAAGAGTATCTTTGGGTGATGATTTAATAATAAAGTTAACAAAGTTTATAAAAAGTTTTAAAATTTATTCTTGTATTTTACATTTTTGTTAAGTATAATAAAAAATATATTTTACGTAGAATATATTTTAAAATGAGAGGAGAGATTATGATGAAGGTATATGGTAAGAAGAAAAAGGCAGAGGCTCCAAAGATAATACCAGACATTTGGTATAACGGAAAGTGTTGGTAGGAAAAAAGTTGTACATGCATCGAGGATAATACCATATGGTTGGTATGAAAGAGATGTACACAATAGCTTGAAACATAAAAAACACCATAGTACAAAAATACTTTGGTGTTTTTTGTTTATTACAAATTTATTAAAAAAGAGGATTAAGTTGATGGTAACTATAAAAGATAATGATATCGTTTTTTCGGATTATGCTAGATTTATACAAAATGAAGACGATGTGATAATAATCAATGGATATTCCGGTACTTGGGGAGGAATCTCTGCTTCAAATTTACAAAGAATAAATTATTGCATTAATAAAAATATGTCACCTTTGTCATATATAAGAACTTTAGAAAATGAGGAAGAAAGAGAAGAATTAGCTGAAATTTTTCAGGTTTTAATAGATGAAAAAATGATTAAGAGCTCTAGTGAAATAGAGGGAGAGCCTGACATTAAAGAAGTTGAATTTAAACTAACTAATAAATGTAATTTGAAGTGTCTTCATTGTTCAGCTTCTGCTGGTATAGAATATGAAGATATTTTAAGTACTAAGCAGATGAAAGAGATTTTGGACAAGATATTTCAATTTAATATTGAGAGTCTGCTGTTAACTGGAGGGGAGCCATTAATCAGAAAAGATATAAAGATTTTGCTTCAGTATATAAGGGACAATTATAAGGGAACAGTTAATCTTTTAACTAACGGTACGCTAATTGATAGACCTATGGCAAGTGTGCTGAAAGAATATGTAGATGCAGTTTCTATAAGCTTAGATGGCTATGATAAGGAATCCTGTGAATTTGTAAGAGGAAGAGGAGTGTACGATAAGATAATAAATGCAATAGAGTATCTTAAAGAGGTAGGTTTTAATAAAGATACCATAATTCTTAGTATGGTTAGTACATATCAGAACTATAACCATATTGATGATTTCTATAGTTTATGTGAAGACTTGGATGTGAAAGGAACGGTTAGGGAGTTCAGTGCTCTCGGAAGAGGCTTAGAAAACTATGAGAGTATTGGACTAAAAGATCACTTAGCTTTTACTCCAATTGACGAAAATGACTTAGAAGATATAAGAGAAAGCTTGAAGTGTTCGATTTTTTGTAAAGCAGCTATTAATAAGATAATGATTAATGAAGCAGGAGATTTATATCCATGTGTTATTTTAGAAAATGAGGAATTTAAGCTTGGAAATATCATAGATAAAGAATTTGATGATATATTTAGATCTGAAAAATATCAAAGGTTTATGGATAAAAAGCTTAAAAGGGCTATAGTAGATGATAAACCTAAGTGTAAAGATTGTAATGTAAGGTATTTCTGCATGCATAAGTGTGTAGGCGTAAGCAGTTCCTATTATGATAATGAGGAAATATGTGAAGAAAGATGTAAGCAGGTAAAACCATATTTAAATAAAGTTGTATGGGACAAGTAAATATATGCCTACCTCCGTGCTTACCAAAATATAAAGTTAGGATTTGCCTAAAATATTAACCCGCTACTTTGATGATAAACATTATTGTGGTGGGTTAATTTATAATCAGCATAAAATTAAAGTTTTTATGAAATATAACTTATTTTAATAAATTTAAAAGAGTTATAAATAATATAACGAAATTAAAAGAACCTGTGCTTCTTCATATAGTCTACATATAATTCAATTACTATAATTATAGAATTAAAATAAATACTAAGAGTGATAATAATTATGAAAACAATTTTATAATTAACATATGTATGAATTTTATATCAGTTAGATGCAAATTATTAGAATACTAAAGAAAAAGAGGAGAGTAAAGGATGAGTAATTTAATTTTTAGCTATTTAGTGTATATAGTATACTTTTTAGGAATGGGATTAGTCTCAAGTGGCATAGTGCTAATGCCCTTTAATATTATGAGATATTCTGCAATATTATTAACTGGATTAATTTTATTTATTTCAGGAACGATTTTTAATGAAATCGTGATAAATAAAAAGAAATTATCTTTTGTAGAAATAACTAAATTAATAATAGTATCATTAAGTTTAGCAATTGGTATAGGAATGATAAGCGGTGGAATTTCTCACTTTAAAGAAAGTCCTAGGTATGTATCTTATCTTATACCAACAGGGATAATTATTTCATTAATAAGTTTCACGATAAAAAATAACTACAAGCTAAATAAACAAAGCAAAATAATACTAGCAATTGCAGTATTAATTATAGCCGTAGTTGTACATAGTTCACTAAGTTATTTTGCGTCAAGTATGCTTGGTAATGGTGGAGATATTTTTAATAATATGAATAACATGGATAATATGCATTAATTATATTTTGGATATATTAAATAAGAAGTAATTAGAATTTAAAGTAATACCTAAATAATATTTATAGATTTTAGAATAATATTAAACTAATCCACGCCAATAATGAAACTATTATTGGCGTGGATTAATATAGTTTACAGAAATATGATGTATATATCTGCATATAGAAAATCCCCATGTAGATTTTCCTTATGGTTTAGACAATATCCAGTGGAATAACGGAAATACCTAATGTTTTTAAAGCACTTTTGGATTTGTCAAAATATACTTTTGGTAAGATAGAAACTGAAGACTGATATTGTTATATTATTCAAAAGATAGGGGGAGGAAAGTCCGTATGATAATATAGCATTAGTCTTTACTGTAAAGAAAATTATAAAACAAGATTACGGATAACTAGTTTATATTAAAGTAATTCCCAATAGAAATTAGTAGTGTATCGAAATCTTTATTGGGAGGTTAAAAAAAGAGAGAAAACTTAAGTTCTCTCTCTAAATATTATTACTTTATAGGACACACGCCTGCAGTGCAGTCACTATCATCTATATCATGTTCATCACCATGCTCATATTTCATTAATAGTTTAGCATCAAAAGGTTTCATGCTTGATAATCTAGTTTCATATTCCTTTTTTGTTATTGCTTCATAGGGTAAAAGAGGATAGTAGCTATCATCTAAGGATAAGAAGGAGATACCAACTATAGAATTCCAGTTTTCATAAACCCAGTCTTCAACTAAATCCCACTCATGTTCTCTTACGCTTACTGTAATACTTGCATTGTGATCTACGTAATTGTCCATAAACATTTTATATATTTCAAGCTGCTCTATTGCTGAAACATCATATTTGGTTTTGCCTTTAGGGGCCTCAACAGGGAATTCAATAACTAAAGTTCGGGCGTTATCCATTGTAGAACCATTTTCAGGATGTACAGGATATCCTAGATCTTGACATACCTTAACTAATGCATCTTCAGCATTTATCCTTATTCTTCTCACATAATATGGAGAGTGAGAAAAATGAAGTCCGCTAGAGACTGTAGGAAGCAGTGATAAAGTACCTTCAGGTTTTAAGGTTGTAACAAGTAGTGATCTATTTAACCCTAAAGAGTCTGCTAATTCATCGGCAGCTTTTCTGGCAGTAAATCTTAATTTCTTTAATAAATCAACTTGATCGGATGTACTCATACCTACTGCATTAATAGCATCTTGATACCCAGTGATACTTACTCCTAGAAGTCTATCTCTCTTTAATTTATAATCCCATTCAGGGAGTTCCAGTTCTACAAGTGTAAGTCTATAGGATGCCCTGGTTAATAATAAATGAGTTCTCAATAATCCATCTATATCAAGTATTCCATCCTTCACATGAGCCATAATATTTGTAGTAACCAAATTACAAGTTTGACGGTCGTCTAGTAGCACCTCACCGCAAGGATTAGTTCCTTTAAAATTAGGGTTACGTCTTAAAGCTTCAGCTCCATTATAACTTGCTGGTTCACCACTAAACCTCATTTGCTGAAACTGCCATTTCCAAAAGTCTTTAGAAGGTTTTTGAAAGTGGATTATGGTATTATTGGATAATGCTCTATGTATAATATCTTCATTTACAACCCAATTACCATTTGAATCTTGAGTATATAACCCATTCTTAGCCTTAATTGTTTCAGAATCATTGGCATCTATTAAGCCGATTTCAGCAGATCTTCTAACTCCGCCTACAACTACATTTTCAGCGATAATGTTTGCAAAATCTAGCATATCAATAGCGTGTACCTTGCCTTCACTAGCATCATTTCCAATTCTATTGTTAACTACCTTATGAAATTTGACAAACATATTTTTTAAGCTATCGTGTCCAGAAGCAGTTCCTCCGAAACGTATCAATCTTTCTCCTCTAGGTCTTACACTATCATAATCTATTTCAATTGTTACAATATGCTTATATTCTTTTCGGGTAATTATATCAAAATACATTTTTAGTGCTTGAGCCCATCCCTCTTTAGAGTCCCCTACATGTATAGTTGCTTTAGTATTTCCATTAGAGAAATCTAGAGCTGTCGATTCTAATCTATTATTCTTACTTTTTGGTTCATACTCCTTATTTATAACTTCAACAAGTCTTATTTTAGGAAGATATTTAACATCCTCTTCAAGAACTCTAAATCCTACGCCTGTTCCAACCATTAATGCATAAAATAGTTCACCAAGTTTATCAAAACCATCCAATATGACAAGGCTGCAATTAAAATTTGCAAGAGCATGATCATTTACAGCTGAAGTTCCACCAATCCAAAAGGTGCGTCCGCTTAGAAATCCTTTTAGGTTAAATACTAAATCGAATAATTCTTCAGCTTCTTCCTTTGAAGTATCAGGAGCTAAACTGCAATTATATTCAACAGCTCTTTCAACAGTTTCAAGCCATGTTTCTCGTCTACCTTCTTTTGCTAGCCATCTTGAATAAGTTCTATAATAAACAAAACTTCCTAATGGAGCTAATGTATTAATCTCTGCATATTGATTTAAAAATTCTTCAGTTAATAATTTCTTCATAAAAAATCCTCCTTGAAAGGTACAACTATGGGTATATAATTCGAAAATAGCACCACATATAGTGGGGTGTTTTCTAAATAATACTACATATGGTATGAAGGTGTCAAATGTTATGATTAGATAATTAATCGTTAACAGTGGAATAAATGTATAATAAAATCTGTGGTTCATAGTTTAACAAATGGGCATATAGCCAGGTGTGTGAAGTGGGGCATACATATAATTATTAATAAAATATATATTAAGAAAATTTACGAGAATAATTTTTTCGTATTTAATGTTGAGTTTTCACTACACAATTAACCCAGGGCTATAATTATAAAAATTATTGTCCTGGGCTAATTTATTGGTATATTGTTTTAAATATATATCCTCATGTATAAAAAGTTCATAAACATGGTGGCTTAAACCTCAAATATTAAGTTGCGAATAGCTAAAAAATATAAATTTATGATTTTTAGCTTGAATGACTTAAGTTTCTAAAAGAGGAAACTATAGATAAACCAGTTCCAAATAGAATCTATATTTCATAATCCTATTAACATTTATAGTTATCAGAATTATTACTTAGTTTTATTACATAGAACTGGATTATCTATATAAGTGCAAATTTAAATTAAGCTAGAGCTGTAAAAATTAAATCCCCTGTGCATACATTGCCTCAGCAACCTTGATAAATCCAGCAATATTTGCTCCTATAACTAAGTTATCTTCAAAGCCGTATTCACTTGCAGTGCTACTACATTTTTCATATATGTTCTTCATTATTTCCTGCAGTTTAGAATCAACTTCTTCAAAAGTCCAAGAATATCTCATACTGTTTTGCGCCATTTCCAGAGCTGAAGTAGCAACACCACCTGCATTAGCAGCTTTTGCTGGTCCAAAGATTATTTTGTTATTGATGAATAGATTAACGGCATCCATAGTTGAAGGCATATTTGCACCTTCTCCAACTGCATAGCATCCATTAGCAATTAAAGTTTTGGCAGAGTTTTCATCAATCTCATTTTGAGTTGCACAAGGAAGAGCAACATCACATTTGACATTCCATATTCCTCTAAAGCCTTCGGTATAAGTTGCATTAGGGTGATATTTTACATATTCACTTATTCTCTTTCTTTCTACTTCTTTTATTTTTCTAATAGTAGATAAGTTTATTCCATTAGAGTCGTAAATATATCCGTTTGAATCACTCATAGCCACAACTTTAGCACCAAGCTCTGTTGCTTTTTGATTAGCATAAATAGCTACATTTCCGGAACCTGAAATAACTACATTTGCGCCCTTAAAGGATTTGCCTTTTGCTTTTAAAGCTTCGTTCATGAAGTAGCATAGCCCGTAACCTGTGGCTTCCTTTCTTGCCAGACTTCCACCCCAGCCCAGGCCCTTTCCTGTTAATACCCCAGTAAACTCATTGTTTATCTTCTTATACATCCCGTATAAATATCCGATTTCACGACCGCCAACTCCAATATCACCAGCAGGAACATCTGTGTTTTCACCAATATGTCTGTTAAGCTCTAGCATAAAGCTTTGGCAGAATCTTTTTATTTCTCCATCTGATTTACCCTTAGGATCAAAGTCACTGCCGCCTTTGCCTCCGCCTATTGGAAGTCCAGTTAGCGAATTCTTAAATATTTGTTCAAAACCTAAGAATTTTACTATTCCAATATTAACTGATGGATGGAAACGAAGCCCACCTTTATAAGGTCCAATAGCACTATTGAACTGAACTCTAAAGCCTCTATTTATATGTTCCTCACCTTTATCATCTATCCAAGGTACTCTAAAGATAATCTGTCTTTCAGGTTCTACTATTTTATCAAATATTTTATCTTTCACCCATTCAGGATGTTTTGCAGCTACTGGTTCAAGTGATAAAAGTACTTCCTCAACTGCTTGGTGAAACTCAGGTTCATTGGGATTTCTTTTTATAACATCATCCATTACATGTTTTAAAATTTGCATTAAAATTGCCTCCTGTATAACAAATTAATTTCAACAATAGTCTTTAACATAATATTAATTATTATTGACAAGTTTACCAAAAATAAGATGCTTGTATTGTTAATTATAAACCATTATAAGCTTTAGCTACAGAACATTGCTAATAAAAATTGAGCTAAACATGATTAGTTAGTATATAGATGTAAAGCTTTCACTTTAATTTATGCTAGTTTGGGAGATATATTCTTTTAAGTAGTTTATTTAGCTTTTGGTGGTTTGTTTACAGTCAATTGTAATTATTTTGAAAATAGTACTGGGTGTACAAATGATATCGTATTGTTATGCACAATTCTAAGTTAATGTTCTGATATTAAAAAGGAGATTTATATGAGAAAAGTTATAATGTCATTGTGTACAATATTATTGTTATTATCATTGGTAGCTTGTAAGTCAAACAATGCAAGTAGCAACCTAACAGTAGATAATGGACAGTCTACTAAATTTACTAAAGAAGAAGTAAACAAGGCAATAGACTGTGTAAAGAATAACTTTGCTTTTAAAGGCTGCACACTAACAAAGGTATGGTACGACGAAGAAAAATCTGATTCTATTGCAAAAAGTTATATGAGTAATGGAAGAGGGGCTGTGAATGGAGTAAAATCAGAAAATGTTATTGTTTTGTTATCAAATTTTGATGTTGACGGCTCAGGTGAGAATCCTGTATTAAATCCTAACTCTACTTATTCAGATTATCAATGGATATTAATAAGAGATAAGAAAAACAGTAAGTGGACTATAGATGATAAGGGGTATTAAGAATTGAAATACTAAAATATAAGTAGCTTAAGCAAACTTTGAAAGCTATAATTTGATATCATTATGTAAAGAGGCAGATTAAATTAAGTAGTCTGAACTATCCCATGTTAAGTAAACATGGGATAGTTCAAAGTGGTGCATATTTAACGATTTTACTATTGGATATATTTCAACACGGTGCTTTAACAGAACTTTACTTTAAAGTAAAATCAAATAACTTTTTCATCAATAGATTCACTAGAATTAGTTATAGAGTACAATGAATAAAAGAAGCCTTTCTTTTTAACAAGCTCATCAAAGGTACCTAACTCCACGATTTCTCCTTTATTCATTACTATAATTTGATCATATCGAGCTAATATATCTGCGTGTAATTTGTGAGTTACGATAATTTTTGTTAAGTCCTCTATTTTTAAAATAGCTTCTTCTATTAAACGAGAGGTTTCATTATCCAAGGAAGCAGTAGCTTCATCCATCATGAGGATTGGAGTTCCTCTTATAAGAGAACGGGCAATAGAAATACGTTGCTTTTCACCACCAGAGAGATTTACTCCGTTTTCCCCACATCTGTAGTCTATACCTTTTTCTTCAATCAATTTTGATAAGCCTGCACAGGCAATGGCATAATCAACTTGTTCTTTTTCAAAGTCTTTAAAAAGAGTAATATTTTCAGAAATACTATTATTAAATACAAATACATTTTGTTGAATCATTGAAACTAGGTCATATAGACTGTCTATAGAAGTATCTCTTAACTCAATCCCATCAATTTCTATATTTCCTTTGTAGTTATTTTGATAACCTAACATTAGATTTAGTAAAGTCGATTTACCGCTTCCGCTGCTCCCTACAATAGCGTAACTTTTATTTCTCATAAATCTTAGATTGATGTTGGTTAGAGTATAAACCTCTTCTGTATATCCAAAAGAAACATTGTTGTAAATAATAGCATCATTAAATGAGGACAGAGGTGTACTTCCACCACTGCTATTTGAAATTTCAGCAATATTTTGGATTTTTTCTATTAAACCTTCTGCAGCTTTTCTGTTTGCAATAATAGGACCAATAGAATTAATAGGACCTAAAACGTAATTTAGTAGCTGAATAAAGGCAACAACAACTCCAACGGTGATTACACCTTTTATGGACAAGTATACACCTAAGCCAAATATGGTTATTTCAACAAAGAGGCTAGCAAAGGAGTTAAATATTTCAATATTATTAGTTATATCTCTACGAATCTTTTTAGTATTTTCAAGTTCATCATTTTTACTGACGAAGATATTGAATATTTCTTTATCAGCCTTAAAGCTTTTGATTACAGGAAAACCTGTCAGTAGATCTTTAACCAGAGCAACAAAAGAGGAATTTTCATCGGATACTTTTACTTCTGCATTTGTAAGCTTGTTTCCGAATATAGCAGATACTAAGATAGGTAGGATACAAGTAATTAAAGTTCCTAAGAGCAGTTTCCAGTTAAGATAAGCCATTGCCATAATGCCACCTATAAATAAAGAACATTGCAAGATCAGATTCAGACTGCCAATTAGGTAATTTTGTTCAATTGAGGCCAAATCATTACTAAAGGCCGATATATAAGTACTGGATGCTTCTTTGTTAAAAGCGCTGATATTCTTATCTAAGATTTTCTGGAATACTTTATTCTTATATTGCTGAAGTGCTTTTTTTATAAATCGATTAAAGAATATTTTCTTTATAAAATATGCAAATATGGTGGATACCATGACAATTGAAGCAATTGCTAGTGAATGCCATAACTCCGTAATATCTCTACTAGCTGCTACATCCAGAAGCGTTTGAAGTACAAAAGCAATGCCAATTTGTAGAACTGCAAGAGAAATGATAACAAAAATAGAAATAAAATAATTGATATGATTATTTTTATAAAATTCCTTTTTGTAGTTAATATTACTTTTAAACATATATAACTCCTCTCTAAGGTTAAGAATATTGTTGAAATTAATTCTTGGCGTAAGCTCATTAAGGATTAACAACTATAATCCTAAAAGATAATTTCAATTATATGGTTGTTCATCTAAAGAGCGTCGGATGGTTAACCAATTAATTTTAACAAGGTGCATTAATATAAGGTTAGTCTTAGAATTGTTCATATTTAAAAACATTACTATTTCTAGCGAAAAAAACATTTATTATATCAATATCTATTTCATCTATAGTGAAGCCTACTATATAAGGTCCTGAGAATACTATCTTCATAACAGCACCACAATTTTCAAATTCAAGATATAACGATATATCATAGTCAAACTGCAGGGTATGAACAATGTTTTTAAAATTTCCTATTTCATCAGAAATGGTTTCTCGAAGTTTTCTTATAATATCTAAAGATAAAAAGTCTTTTGCTGTAGGTGAAAAGAAATTGCTCATAGAATCCCAATCTTTTTCTATGAAGCTTTTAGCAAACTCTAAAGCTCTCTCTTTCATAAGCTTCTTTTCATCGTTTATATCACCGTGAAATGAGAAAATATCTTTTCCTTCATTTATTAACTTCATGGTGTTTTGCAGACGTCTAAGTTGGATATTTTTTAATTCAATCTGTGCTTGAATAAGTGCTTGTCTAGCTTGAATTGCTGATTTTAAATCATATTTATCATTTAAAAACTCACATATTTCACTTATATTAAAACCTAGTTCTTTTAAAAATAATATATGTCCAATTTTTTCTGCCTCATGTTTAGAATATTCTCTTGGCATACGCGCCTTTTCTTGAACACTTCTTAGCATTCCCTTTTCTTCATAGAACCTAAGTGTTCTAGTTGTAACACCATAGCGATCACAAACTTCTCTTATTGTATACATTTCTTCCATAAAGTACCTCCTTTAACCTAAACTCATTATATCAATTGACGTTACGTCAATGTCAACTTGATTGTTAGAAAATTTATGAATATCATATTAATTCTTTGCGAAAGCTCATTAAAGGATCGGATGAATAAGCATTTAATTTCAACACAGTCATTTAATCCTACTAAGTATAAGTCTTAAATTATTCTTAACAAATTCAATCCTTGTTCTAATTAAAATTCATTTTAAATAGTATATTAAAGTAAATTTATTTGGGAGGGGAGAGGCTTGAGAAAAAATTCAGATAGAAAAACAAAACTGCATATTGTTGCAATAACAGTAGTTTTTATATTAAGTATTTTTAATTTTGGCGTGATAAAAGAAGTCAAAAAAGTTAAAGCTGCAGAACAAAATCAAGAAAAGAATCTAATTATTTTAATAGATAAATCCTTAAGTATGAAGAAAACAGATCCATTTGGATTATCCTTAGTAGCTGGTGTTATGCTTATGGATACCCTAAGTGATAAGGTAAATGTGAATGTTTTAGGCTTTGGAGAAACGGTGACTTATGATAAAAAGCTCAGTGAAAAGCCTTCACGAGAAAGTTTAAAAACCTTTTTTCAGTCTATAAAGTTTGAAGATAGAGGTACTGATCTTAAGGAAGGTTTGAAGGAAGCTATTTCTCAGCTTGATGGAGTGACCGGGGATAAATCAATTATTATTTTGTCCGATGGAAAGGAAGACCCTGTTAATGGACTTAATGCAAATCATGAAAGTGAGCTTAATTCCTTAGTAAAAAAAGCCTATTCCTTAAAGATAAAGATTAACACCATAGGACTTTCGAAGGATGTGGATCAAAATAGATTGAATTCCATAGCTTTTAACACAGATGGAGATTTTCTATACTGTGAAAACTCCGCAGAACTTTTTAATGCTTTTAGTAAGATGCTTGGTGATATGGAGGGCTTTTACACCATAGCCAACAACAATACCCAAAGTCAAAAAAGTCAGGAAATTAAGTTAAGTTCAATGATTGATGAAGTTATCATAAAGACTGCTTCCTGTGAAAATAAATCACCTTTAGTGAGTGTTACTTCAAATGGTGAGGAGGTTCCAGCAGATAAAACTGGGGATACCTATAAGATTTATAGATTGAAAAATAACAGTGATAAGACCTTAAAGATAGATAGCAAAGACAATTCTAAGAATTCAGTTATTGTTCAGATAAAAAGTAAAGCAAGTATAAATATAAATGCAGCGCAGTCAACTCTAAATATACCAAGGGGAATACCATTGAAGTTTGATATAACTGTTGATAGCGATAAGAAGCTCGATGGAGTGTATCTTCAAAAGAAGGAACAAGATAAGATTGAAAACCTTAATAATAAGGTTGGGGATGTTTTTAAGTTTGAATTTAATAAGGACAAGCCTGGTCAATACCCAATTACCTTAATAGCTCAAGATGGAAATGGCGGCATCATTGGGGTTAAGGAAGTAGTTATACATGTTAATGATTATCCACCTTTTTATTATGAGTCAGGGCTGCCTAAGAATGTAAAACTGGGAGATAAACTAAAACTAAAACTTGTACCTAAGGATGGTACAAAGGTTGTGAGCTTAGGTGGAACTGTAGTTATAGATGATGGAAAGGAAAAGAAAGAATATCCGTTAAAGCTTGAAAATGGAGCGCTTTTAAGTGAAATTGAGTTAGATAAAAAAGGAATAGTGAAGATCTCTACCAGCATAAACGGAGTGGTGAATAACGAAAGCTTTAGCTATTATCTGCCTTATGAAAGCATTAATGTAATAGATAAGCCTGCTATTGATATTGAAGGGCTCAATTCTTCTAAGAAAAATTATAAGTTTGGAGAAATCGTAAATTTAAATATAAAGCTAGCCAATATCATACTATATGATAAACAAAAAGTAGAGATTTTAGATGAAGATAAAAACAAAGTAGGAGAATTTGAAGTAGATCCAAAAGGACCAAAGGAAATATCAGTTTCAATAAAACCTATTAAAAATTCAAGAAACCTGAAGCTTTCCTTTAAGACCGCTGACGATGTGAAAGTAACTGAAAGTATAAGTACAAAAATAGTTATATTGTCAGGTGCTTTGTACTATTTAAACTTATTCAAGATTCCCTTAATAATTATAGTAGCCTTGGCTTTAATAGCTTTGTTCTTATACCTCTTAGGGAAGAGTTCCTTTAAGAAAAACATTGAGAGCTATAGTGTGGCAAAAGAATTAGATTGCACCGTTGGTTCAAGAACTAGTTCAATAAATCTTTCTATGAACTTACTGCAAAATACTATGTATCTTAATTTTAATAATAGACTTAAAACCATAGCTATAGATGATATAGATGATAATGCAATAGGATATTTTACGCTTACAGTAGAGGACAACCTTCAATTCTTACTTGGTTTGCTCTATCTGATTAAGAAGGATAATATATTCAAATTTACCTACTGCGGTACAGAACCACAGGAAATTCTATTTAATGATGAAGAGGTAGGAAGTGAAGTAGCCTACACACCAGGAGTGGAGGTGTCCTTAACTATAAAGAAAGAAAAAATAAGAGTCATTTTTATGTAGTTTATTATTAAAAAACTATAATTACAATCTGGTTATGTTTATATTAGCAGTTGGAATTTAGGGGACACTATGAAGATACTATTATGAGCAAGCAACTAGAATCAAATGATTTTCGGAGAGGGAATATATGGTTCTTTACGAAAACTTGATATATGCTTGTTTAAAAATCTTGGCTTCTGAAGATTTTTATGCATGCATATATCAATAGTTGGAGTTGAAACCATAAGCCGTTAAAAAACTGTATTTGTCCGAACGTAGTGAGTTTATACAGTTTTAGGTGTTACATTGTAGAAAATCATATTAATTCTCTGCGAAGCTCATTTAAGTATCGGAATAGTGGCACCTAAATTTTAACACAGTACATAAACATAACCTAAAAATTACTATATTAGGAGGTACACAATGCGTAACATGGAAGTGCCAAAGGATATTATGCCTACTTTAGTTATTGGACTAGGAGGTACAGGCTTTCAAGTTATTAAAAGACTTAAAAAGCTATTTAGTAAAAGATATGGTGGTAAGAAGCTGCCTATAAGATATTTGATAATCGATACTGATTTAAAATCTTTTTTAGATGATGACATAGATAACAATGAAAAGTGTCAATTGAGATTTGGAGAAGGGGTTAAGACAACTTTAGATTGGGCTTATAAGAATCCATATTTTGATTGGCTTCCTAAAAATCCACCTATTACTCCTGATTTCTTTACGTCAACAGATCAAGGTGCAGGACTAATGAGACCTATAGGTAGAATGTATTTAGCTAAAAATGCACAGCTAGTATATGATACTTTAAATACTGCTAAGAATGATCTTGTGGATCTACACAAGGTATTAACAGATGTTGGAGAAGCTTATTTAGAAAATATAGACAGACATAAGGTTTATGTAGTTGGATCTTTAGCTGGGGGCACTGGTTGCGGTACTTTCTTAGATGTAGCAGTAATGTTATCGAAGGTATTCAACAGGGATAATACAAATATAATTGGATTATTTACCTTAGAAAGCTGCTATGATGACAAGCTTTCTTCGGATTTAGATGCTCAAAATAGAAGTAAGGCAAACTGCTATGCTGCACTTAAAGAATTGGAGTTTTTCATGTCTTCTATCACAAATCCAGATGATGAAAAATACTCCTTTAAGTACAACAATATAGGAGAAATCAAGCTTGAAAAGAAGCTTTTTGATATCTGCTATCTACTTGAAAATAAAAATGAGATGGGTGGAGTGTTAACGAACATTGAAGATATTTACGATTTGTGTTCACTTCAACTATTCCAGGAGGTAGGAACAAAGCTTGGCTCACAATTAAGAGCAGATTATGCTAATTTTATATGTAAAGATAAAGACCCGGTGTTAAAAAGGGACAGACACTTTAGTACTTTTTCATCTTCCTCAATGGAGGTTCCAGTAGAAAATTTGAGAAGATACTGTGCTTATAGACTCACTTCAGAGATATTATCGAAGATATCTAATTCAAGTGAAGAGGAAAGCCTTTATGAAATAGCTCAAAACTTAGCACTGGAGATAAATGAAGCCTTAGAAATCACAGATAGACTTAAGGACTTTAGAAGCAGTAATAGATATAGTGGAAAGAAATACACTGAGTTTATAGCCAAAAAAGGAAATCTTAAGAGAGTTGAAAATATCTCAGATGAAAGATATCAGCAATGGAAAAGTGATCAGGAGAGTAGTAAAGAAGTAGTAAATAGAATCCTCAGCAGCTTTGTAAATGAAAAGGCTGTAGAGTATGGACTAATTAACTTAAATGCGATTTTAACTGAGCTTAAAGCAGCCTTTGCAAGTGATTATGAAAATTATGCAGATTATAATAATAATAGCACTGTCGATAGAGCAAATATTGAAAACAGTATGGACAATATTAAAGATAAGAAGGTCAAAAATGGTAAGAAGGATGTAGATGGAAAACTCATCTCAGACTTTAATAAGTTTGTAGATCAGAAATTTGGGGAGCTATCTTATAAGATCTTAAAGAAAAAGTATGATCTAGCAGCAGAGATAATTGATGACTGTAAGGCTAGTATTGGTGCTGTAATTGGAGATATAAATGCTTCTATTAATCAGGTTAATAATAGGCTGAACAAGATCAATTATCAGGCAAACAAAAAGTACGGTGGCAACATTATTTCCAGAGAAATGATTACAAAGGAATTCTATGAACACTATTATTATGAGAATTTCGGTAAGAATCTTACAGAAAAAGTTTCAGCAATGTTTAAGGATATGAGTATTATTTCAGTTATTAAAGAAGGTAAAGATAGACTTTTAGAAATTTGCGAAAGAGAATTTGATAAGATTGATTCTAAGATTAACATAATGGAGATCTTAGAGCAAAACGCAAAAGATAAAAATATAAGTATAAATGATTATGTTAGAGAGCAGCTTGAGATAACGTCTAAGCTATCCAAGCCGTTTTGGTCTGCTATAAAAAATCCAGAGGTATCTTGGACTGAATGTTATTACATTGGAGCAATAAAGGATGAGAATATAACAAATGGATTTACAATAAAACCTCAAGAACCTATAGACAATTGGATTAGAAGTCAAACAGGGGAAAGATCAAGACAAGCAAGATATGTGGAAACAACAAATCCATACTCAATCGATGTAATTCATATAACCATGGGAGCTTGTGCAGGATATCTCCCAGACATAAAAAATTATAAGCAGTTTTATTTAAGACTTCTTTCCACAAAGGCTTATCCGCTTCACCTAAATGAGTCATATATTGGACTTAGTGATTTGGATCTAGATACAGAAAAACTGATGGAGGATTATTATTTATCCTTAGCTTACGGATTAATACTAAATGTTGATGGAGACTTTGTTAAGAATATTAGATATGAGGACGGATTTAAATATATCTATTCTTCTCCTTACTGCATTGAATTTGAAGATAATATGGAAGAATGCATGGAATTCCCTATGAACAAGGCAACTATAGATAAGAAGCTTATCGTAGGTACTTCTCAGGAAGAGGTTATTAATAAGTTAGCACAAGACAAGCAGTTAATTAAATTAATGCATGATTTTGTGATGTCCATAGAAAAGAGCTTTAAAAAAGAAGAACTAAAAGAGCATATGATAAAATTCATCTCCGATGAAGTAAATGAGAAGGATTTTATTGCTTATGAGAAGCTTAAATATAAAACATCATTATAGTAGAGGTGTTTTAAATGAATGAAGTATTTAATCCTTCATTAGTAATTTCTGCAGGGCCTTCTGGTAAAAAGGCCCTGGACTTTTTAAATAATATGCTCTTAGGAACACCTGAGCACTTTTTAAATCTAATAGAATGCTATGATGTAGAAAGTATTGAGGATATAAAAAGTGAGCTTCAGGAAATAGTGGATAATAAGCTTTTATCAGCTAAAAATCTTAACAAACTTGTAGATTTAGGATATAAGGTTAGAAATGAGAATATTGAAGGGGTAAAGATAAATATTTATGTGCTTTGGGACATGTATAGTGCAGAAATATCAGCAAGTGAATTAATTGATAGTATTTATGGACTGAACTATGGAAATGTGGATAAGTCACAGTATTCAGGGGTGTCCTTATATATCATTCCAATAGTTCACAAAGAATGGGCGTATACTGAGGAAGAAAAATTAAGAGGAGTAAATAATCTAAGCACGATTGTTAAGTTCATTACTAAGCAAGAAAATATGATAAATATTGATTCTAAAATATATCTTCTTCATAGCATCTCAAAGGATGGTACACGAATCTCAAAGGAAGAGTTAGAATATATAAGCTCTCATTTAATATATCTTAATATTGTTCCATCAAAGCAGCCGTCTTTATCCTATTTTAACCAGAGAATATTGATGCATGAAGGTGACTTTAAGGTTGGTACCATCGGAATATCAGCTTTATCAGTTCGAAAGGATAAGCTTTTAAAAGAGTTTTCAGGTTATCTTGCTTTTGATCTTATGGACAGGGCTATAAGCTTTGAAAAATATATTGATTATAGTCCTTATGATAGTTTTAGAAGCATTAAAAGCAGTATTCATATAAATGAGCTTAAAAACGGAGTGCCTCTTATAGATGGTGATGAACCTACGCTAAAGTTCAATGAAGCTATAGAAGTAAACCTAACGGATAACATCTGGGATTACCCAAGAATCATGAAAAACTGGGAAGGGGTATTTGAACAAAAATATCTAGGAGAAATAAAGAAAAAGATAGACAAAAGTTCAATAGATATTAAAGCTAGAGCCAAGGAGGCAATAAATAGAGATTTAAATGAAGTAGCTTTAAGTTATAGTCTAAAACAAGGAGAAAACTTCTTACAGGAATTATTAAAAAGTGCAGAGGGGCAGTCTGCAGGATATGGAACTAAAGAGCCTAAGGATATAAGTTATTTAAATGAAACCTTGAAAAGAAAAGTTTATAATTATCCTAATTATATTGGGTTTATAGTGAAGATGGTTATTCTTATAAGCTTTTTAATATATTCCTCAAATAATCTGTTCTTTCCTTATCTAAGTACTATCATGAAGGTTATATATGTATTCTTATTAATAGGTCTAACATCCTCTATCACTTGGTTAGATTACAAATATAAAGTGAAAAAGTTCAATGATTTCATAAAAACTTATATAGATGAAGTATATAAGAATTCTGGTATCTTAGTTAAGCAATATATGGAAAATAAATTAGTTGAAGGTCAAAAATCAATAATAGATTATATTAATCAAAGAATCGTAGAAGTAGCTGAAGGCATCGAAAATTGCAAAAAAGTAAGGTCAGATATTTTAGCTCAAGCAGAATATGATGATTTGGATGATGAAAATCTTATAACCAGCTTGCTTGACTTTAAGGATAGAAAGAGGTTTTATGAAGCTCAAAGTAAAGATCTTGGAAGAATTTATTCAGGTCTTGCAGCAAAACTTTCGGATATTAAACAGTTTAAGGAAGAAGCCATAAAGGAAATCATAGAAGAATATGCTTTGGAGGCTTCAAAAAGTTATTTAGCTTTAGACTTTTATGAGTTTTTAAGATTCAAATATGGGGATGAATTAAACGAAGGGATTTCAAGTTGGATTGATAAAGGTGTGATTAAGTCTAAAGAATTACTTCAGTATAATAATAGCCGAGAACTAGAAAGACATGGAATGTTTGTATCAACTAAAGGTTTTGTAGAAGCTACAAAGGATGTATTAAACTCAAAGCTAAGTGGATATGAGATTTCTACCATTGATGGGGAAGATGTTTTTATAGATAGTATATCAATAATCAAGCTTACCTTAGGAGTGGAGCTTAGCAGCATAACTCCATTTATGAGTATAAAGGAGGGGAACAGTATATGATAGAAATAATCGCATTATTTTTAATTATAGTATTTTATGTGATCCCTCTGAACCTGGCGGTATATGGACTTTGTATAAAATTTGCAGACTATCTTTTAGAAACCTACCCAAATCCACCTTTTAAGTTTTTGCTTTATATTTCTTCAGATTATTTACCGCCTACAATATATTTTGTAAGCTTTGTGATTTTATTTTTACTGCTTTATTTTTTGTTAACCAATGTAGTAAGAAAAAGTTTATTCGTATTTAAGAATATAGATATAAGTCAGTGGAGCCTAATTAAATATTCTAAAGGGCAAAGATCTATAAATCTATCAGCAAGAGTTCTTATTATTCTATCCTTAGTTCTTCAGATACTTTTTAAGGTAATAGATATTAAGATCATAGTACTTGGCATGCTTTGCTTAATATTTATCTTTAAAGAATTAAGGCTTAAGAAGATTAAGAAGGACCTAAAGAGTGAGATAAAAACGGAAGAGAAGAACGAAAGGAAGGAACTAGCTGAAGAGGCTGGAGAGGATTATATTGATTTTAACTGGAGCTATATTATGGATGCTTTGAGTATAAAAAAGCCTATAGATTTTAAGGTGAGTTTTGAAAAAGGAGATAATAGCATAGTTCAAGATGAGGAAACTCAACTAGAGGTTGAGAAGAATGTTAAAGATTTTGGAGAACAGATTAAAGAGCTATGTGATTTAAATGGCTTAGATAATTTTCATAAAATCTCAGCGGTTTATTCTCTAATAAGTAAATTTAAATATAAGACAGAAGTGAATGATAAAACAATTACTCTGCAAAAGCCTTCTGAAACCTTAGAAAAACAGGAAGGTGACAACTATTCATTAGGAGTTTGTGTAGCAGCCATTTTAAGAGCTATGGATATGGAAGTTGTAGAACTGAAAATTCCATTAAAAGATGGGCAAACTAACCTTGCGCTTGCAGTAGAAGGAGCAGATGAACTAGTAGGAAGGTATTATACTAATGATAATAAACAATACTTTTATTGTGAGTTAAAGGATGACAACAGCTTTAGAGTTGGAGAAGTGCCGAGCACCGATAAATAAATGTTTGTAGCTTATTATGATTATCATCATAATATATAACAAAAACAAAATATGGTGATAGCATGGATAAGGTTATAAACATAGAACACATGATATTATTCAAAAAGGCTTGTGAGCTTCTTAGAGAAAATAAAATTTCCTTCAATGAAGAGAAGCTTAAAAATAATCCTGAGCTTTGCAAAATAATAATAAAGTTGCTAGGTAGATATGAGTAAAGGGTGTATCTGTCCATTAGAAAAGATAACATATTTTCATAAATATAAACTAAATTCTCTATAATTACACAATGATGTTATATATCTAAATCATCATTGTAAGAAAAGATTATAGAAACTCTTATCAGTAATAATGGTAAGAGTTTTTATTTTTTTAAAATTACACTTTATTATTTACGTAAGTTCATGTTAAAAGGACCACTAAAAAGCAAACAAAAATGATGAAAAATATAAGTAAAAAATAATTAATGGCAAAGGTGTCTTAACATTTAAAAAAGGAGTATTGCAAAGTTTGTAGAATATGTAGGAAAAAGTATTGTTAAGCTGGAGGGATAACTCTAAACATAAGACTATTCTTAAAACTCTGCTAGGTTCTGGATATATAGACTATAAACGTGATAGATTATTTTAATCACTGAACTTAATATTATCTTTAAAAAACAATTAATACCTTATGGAAAATAATACTTACAAATAAATCACAATTTAAGATTAACTAATATAAATAGTAAATTTGTAGAGGAGAATAATCATGAAAAAAATTAAAGGTGGTTATAGAATTGCTGTAAATGAGGAGAAAAAACTTCTTTTTACTTTTTCAAGGAATACTGTCTATGTAACTGGTATGGAAGACTATAAACTTTTATATAAATATAAAACTATAAGTCATATAAGCAGTGTAGCTATAAATGCATGTGCTGACCGCTTTGCTGTTAAAAATACCAGTGGGAAAATCGCAGTATATTCTTTTCCAGAAGGAGAACTCTTAGGAGATAGTGAGATGGAACATCATGAAGGATGCGATATTCATTTTATGGAGGATGGGAAAAATATACTTGATACTGATTGGACTGGAAAAATCATGATGTTAAATACTGATACTTATAATCATAAAGTATTATATGATTTTCACAATAAACCTCTTAATGAAGGGAGACATGTGGATTTATATTTTGATAAATACGAAAAGAAAATTATTGCAACGGAATTATTAACCAAAATGGCATATATTGCAGATCTATCAGAACCACTTGTTTTTGAACAAATAAAGATTGATTCGATAGTTAATTTTAGGCAAATAAGGGATAGTTTTATTATTTGTTCATCTTGCTATTTACAATATGGTGTGATGCCCAATGAAGGTTATTATTTAGTTAAGCTAGATAAGGACTTTAAGATGAAGAGTAAAAAAGAATATGATGGAATAGAAAAAGTTATATTATCTATAAATGAAAAATATATGTTTATAAAGATTTCTGAGGAGATTGATGAATTTAAATCAAAAGATAAAGGCTTGTTGTATAATCATGAAACAGGCGAGCTAATAAAGGAATATGATGTTGACTATATATCAGATATGGAATTTGTAGATGGTGATAGAAAGATAATTATTGCAACATGGAGTGGGTCAGTTATGGATGAAATAGGGTAAATATTATACATTGAAATAGTAATTCATCTATAAAATATTCCGCTAGCGAATTTTTAATAAATTAATTAAAATCATGTATATACCGTAAAGAACTGCTTAAACTTAATATGTATTAAGTTTAAGAAAGGAATGATTATATGCCTATAGATAAGAACTTTGCGCACACAATAGCTAAAATTATAAAAGATGAGGACGATCAGATAATATTATATGAATTAGACAACGGAGAAAGAATTTCAACAGGTGAAGCTGTTATGTTTGCAAAACAAGGAGTACTTAGAGATGTTGAAATAGCCAAAGCAAAAAATGGAACAGAATATCTTAAATGTGTATCAGAAGATGGTAGCGAGCCAAACAATATATCAGAGACACATTTAAAAAGAGATGCACAAGATTCAAGACAGTTCTTCCAATAAGAAAGCTAGTAATTGATTATTAAATATTCTTATACAGAAAGCAGCTTGGACTAAGAGGTCTAAGCTGCTTTTATTAAAGGGTCTATATAGAAATTTAATTTATACATATTTTATAATCAAGGCTTCTGGTGATTGTCGGGCACGCATAACTTAGTAGTTGAGTTTAGTACAGGCTTAATTACATTGTTTTATCAAATTTGTAGCGATAATAAATACCATAGCCAACAATAAATAAATATGAAAACACTAAAAGAAGAAGAGCTATCATATCAATTCCCATTAAAGCAAAGGTAAGGATTAATGCGCCAAATATGAATATCATCATATCATAGGCTTTCGCCTTTGCGAGATTTGCAATAGAAACATTACGTTCATCTGATTTGTCAATCCTAATTTGTTTATCAATCTCAGGATGATTTTTTAATGATCTACGGCTGATAATTTCCCCCATACCATGACCAAAAATTCCGCATCCGAGGCCGATACATACATAAGGGAAGGCTCTCATAATCCCTTGAGGTTCAAAGATTGTTTTACTAAGGTATAACCCTATACATAATAGCAACAATCCAAATGCCACTGCAAAGTAATTTGTAGTATTTTTTTTCATTTTATTTAATCCTCCTCATAAATAAAGATTTCTTCGATGCTCATATTGAAATATTTTGCGATTTTAAAGGCTAATAGAATTGATGGATTGTATCTTCCGTTCTCTAGTGAACCAATTGTTTGTCTCGACACTTCAAGAGCAGTTGCTAAATCTTCTTGCTTAATGCCGTGTTTTTTTCGTATCTCTTCTAAACGATTTTTCACATTGCCACTCCTTTTCATGTAAAGCTTGCTTTCCGTAATTTAATTGTAGTGCTGCTAAGTATAAATGTCAAGCATACTTTCCATAAAATGATGTAGAATCATTGTTTAATTTCTATTTATGTAAAGCTACATATAACTAAGCGTAAAAATTAAGATTTGGAAATAGCTTTAGCTTTAGAGTTACTGGGTTTTAAATAGTAATATAAAGGATATATATGAAAGAATTCTGAGAAGATAGGTTTGTAGAAAAACAAATGATTCGGAAAACAAATAGCCACTCAATAGTGTTCTTCTTAATGAGTAGAACACTATTGAGTGGCTAGTAACTTTATTTATAGAATTATATAGAAGCAAGTTTTGTAGTCTCTCTTTTACTTTCTTTTTTAGATAAAGCAGATACCCACTTTATTCTAGTCATTAAAACGGTGATGATTATTGCTGCCATGTAGTTTGAGAACAAATTTCCCCAGAATACTGAATAAAAGCTAAGGTAATGCTCTGTTGCCAAGATAAATACATACCTTAAAAGCCATATTCTAAGAAAGCCCATAATAAGTGGTATTCCTGTACGGCCAAGTCCTATGAAAGCACCTTGCGCCACCATACATATCCCAAAGCCTATTACAGAATAAGTGTATATATGAAGAGACTTGTTAGCAATCTCAAGCACATCATGGTTGTTGGTAAATAAAACTGTTAGGTAAGGGGACAGTGGAACTACTGTAATGATTAATAATGCTGCAGTAATAGCACTCACTATGCAGCCTTCTATACAAGACTTACGAGCTTTATCACCTTGTCCTGCTCCTACATTCATACTTACCATAGTGGTTACAGCAGAACCAAAGGCTGATGGTAGTATGAAGCAAACTGAGGTTATGTTTCCTGCGATTCCTTGACCGGTCAAAACAACAGGACCATACTTTTCAATTTCATTATTTATAAGGAAGAAACCTAGGCTAAGCATTAAGCTTGATATCATAGAAGGTATTCCTATCTTTACAAGCTTGAACAGAATTTTAAAATCAAATTTAAAGCCTTTTAGTATAAGCTTGTCATCCCCATTCTTAACGAACAATTCATAAAACATCCAAATACAGATAATTAGGTTTGCAGCAAAAGAAGACATAACTGAACCTACAAGTCCCAAAGGAAAAACAACTATAAACAATATATTAAATAGAAACTTCAAAACTAACATTAGCATCATTCTTATAAAGGTTGCTTCAGGCTTCCCGTTGGCATTCTTTATAGAGTTATATATAGCTTCAAGAAATAAAAAAGGAAGAACTAATGAATTTAATGCAAGATACAAAAAGACATCATGGGATATTTGTGGATCAACTCGGCTTGATATAGGAAATGCTAAGAAGTAAAGTATAGGAGCTGTTATTATTCCTATAAGAAATGAGAATACCACAACTTGGGTTGAAACCTGCTTCGCTTTCTTGTAATGACCTCTGCCGTTCATCTGACCAATAATTGCGATTGCAGCTACGCTAAGACCTTGAGAAAGAGCTATAGCCATGTTTATTATTGGACCTGAGTAGGTTATTGCACTTGCACCAATGGTTCCAACAATATTATTTATAAAAATTCCATCCATTACAGGTATTATGGATTGAACTAGTCCCATCATAAGTGTTGGGATTGAAAGTAAGAAAAGAGTTGAAAGTATAGGACCATTTAATATTAATTCACGTCTTTCTTCAGTATTTTGTCGTAAAAAACCTAAATTCATATTCATATTTACACTCACCAGCCTTCAATAAAATCTCTAGATGTGATACTAATATTTAATATATAAAAATAAATTGTGTTTCTTTGAATATTATGTAAAATATATTATTGATAAAAATATTTTATAGTAAAATAACCATGATAAGTATAAACCTAAAGATTATTAGCTTCAAATATTGAAAATGTAAGAAATCTAGACTTATTTACATGAAATATCCATATATGGTCTCTGAAGGCTTTAGGTTGTAGGAGAGAAGGATTAAGCACTGAGAATACGACTATAGAAGTACATTCTTAACAATAATTAAGTGAAATGCATTACAAATTTTCTATTTACAAATATCATGTGTTTTTAACTTAAAATAAATATTATATTAATATTTAAAAAAAATATATAAATTGAGGTGTAGATATATGAGTTATTTTGTCTATTGAGCGATACATCTACATAGCAACAGATTTTTTATAAATTGAAAGCTACTGAAAAATAGAGTATACTTTCAATAAGTTTTAGTAGTTTAATTTTGGGTAATTTATAGAGTGATTTGTAGATGACAGGAGGAAATTAATGAGAATATTAAAAACTGATAGTAAAAATGAAGATTTTAGAAAGCTTACGGAACTATTGGATGAAAACCTTTATGAACTATATGGAGAAGATATAAAGATATATTCTAAGCAAAATAGTGTTGATTATAACTTGAAGGACGTAATAGTTATTTATATAGATGATGAGCCAGTAGCTTGTGGTGCCTCTAAAGAATATGATAATAATACTATAGAACTTAAAAGAATATTTGTTAAAAAGGCAAACAGAGGTCAAGGGCTGTCTAAATTAATTGTTAAACAAATAGAAGAGCTTGGAAGAAGCGATGAGTATAGATTTGGGATTTTACAAACAGGAAGAAAACAAATAGAAGCAATTAAGCTTTATGAAAGAACTGGTTATGAAATTATTGAAAACTATGGTGTATATATAGGTGACGATGAAAGTGTATGTATGAAAAAAGCATTATAATGGGTTGATTTACTTTAACAGATTTTGAGTTTATTAAATTGACATTGCATTATAACAGGTATTAATACTAACCTTATATATGTATGACCAGTAGCAGATGAAAAAATTTGAAAAGGGGTGTTCCTAGATGGCAAATATTATTACAAATCCTAAGGTTGATGAATTTTTAACTGAAGAAAAAAAGTGGCAAGAAGAGCTTAAAGCATTAAGAGAAATCCTTCTTCACTGTGAGCTTACGGAAGAATTAAAGTGGGGAAAACCTTGTTACACCTTTGATAAAAAGAATATACTTTTAATACATGGCTTTAAAGAATACTGTGCGATCCTGTTTATTAAAGGAGCTTTGCTAAAGGATACAAAGGGCATTTTAGTGCAGCAAACAGAAAATGTTCAGGCAGCACGCCAGATTAGATTCACAAGTGTTGAAAAAATTATTGAGATGGAAGATACCTTAAAAGACTATATTAATGAAGCTATTGAAATTGAAAAAGCTGGTTTGGAAGTAGAATTAAAGAAAAATGAAGAGTACATAATACCTGAAGAACTACAAAGTAAATTTAACGAGTTACCTGAACTTAAAACTGCCTTTGAAGCTCTAACACCAGGAAGACAAAGGGCATACATTTTTTACTTTTCTCAGGCTAAACAATCGAAAACTCGAACCTCAAGGATTGAAAAGTATATGCAGCAAATTCTTGATGGTAAGGGGCTTAATGATTAGCAAATTAAAGAAATAATATTATATACAAAAGCACATCTTTAAGATTTATTATTTAAGGATGTGCTTTTACTCCGAAGATATGTTATAAGATTATTTAAGTTGAATAGTATCATAAATAAGTGCGATTTATAGTCTTAGGCATTTATATAACTTGCCTAAGGCTGTTTTTATAGGTGAAAATACCGTATGATGATTAATACTTAAAACTCATTGGTAGGGTTTGTGTAAAGTAAAAATAAGCATATAAATTATATTTACTACGTAAAAAACAACCATTAGAAAACCTGCAAGAATTACCAATCCCATAAAATAGCCACTATAGTCAGTACCGAAAGGTGGATTACTTATATCAACAATTGACTTAAATATCAAAATATTAGCAGTACAGTAAATAAACAATATAGGTAATGGCAGTATCGCAAATAATAATTTTAATTGTCTCCTCTTGCACTTATACATTATAACTGTGTTAACTAAATTTGTAATAAAGTAAATAGCTAATGTTCCATAAAACATATTGTTCTCAAAGTTACCGATCATTACTTTCACCACCTAAGCTATTTATACATCATAATTTACAATTATACATTTGTTTAATTATATACCACATACCTGCAAAAATTCAAATATTTAATATAATTACATATAAGTTACTTTTCTAAATCTGTATGTTTCATTCGGCATTTGCATGTAAGTTCAGTAAAAACATTTCCAACTCTACCTATAGCACATAAAACATATACTTGCATTTTGTGTCTCCAATAAACTACTAAGCTTTCATTAAAAAGTTGAGAATAAACCATACATTGTTTGTGACAGTAATCACTGCTTAAGTGATATACCAGTAATATAATAAACATGGTAAACTATCAATGAATATTTTATCAATATTGGCTTATATAACAATTTAATAGCTAATAATTTTGTTTTATTATATAAGGGGGATACATATGAAAATTGCGATTTTGGTTAACGAAGATACGATGAATAGATGTACCGGAAAAGGCTGTTTCAACGCCTATAACAAGAGAGTTGATTCTTTTAGCGATTATGGGTCTGAGGTGGAGTTAATAGCATTTACCCATGTGGGAGGAGATTTAGAACATAAGGTTGAAAGTTTGATTAAAAATGATGTTGAAGTAGTCCATCTTTCCACCTGCCTTAGAGCAAAATATGAAGACTATGATAGTTTAGTTAAGAGCCTTTCGGAGCATTTTAAGGTTGTGGGATATACACATGGATCAGAAAACGGTAATAATAGAAATACTATATCTTTAAAGAAATAAAAATATAATTAGGGACTCAATTATACAACGGTGCATTTAACCGTACCATAAATAAATAAGATTCTTATATTAAAATAATATGACTGGAGTGATTAACGTGAAATATCCTTGTTTAAAGCCATTTTTAAATTCATAGCAAAGGCTGCTATGAAAAAATTAAATTAGTAGAATATCAAATTGTTTTATTTTAGTAGTCTTTGCTCATATCTTAATAAATAATTAGGAGGGCAAGGATAATATGAAGTTTGAATTTAGAGTAGCTACAAAAAGTGATGTAGAGGAATTTTTAACTTGGAGATATGAGGATATATATTCATTCTATGATAATAGTATTGATAAAAATAAAATAGAGTGGATACTAAGTTTTATTGATTCAGATAACAATTTTTCAATTTATAATGAAGATAATGAGTTAGTAGGAAACTGTTCGTTTTATTATATTGAAGAATTCCTTTGTATAGGTGTGCAAATGAGGCCGGATATTACTGGAAAAGGTTTTGGAACAGAGTTTGTAAAATCAGTAGTTGATTTTGGAAAACAAAAATATAATTATAACTGTATTGACTTAACAGTTGCGAAATTTAATAAAAGAGCCATTAAAGTATATAAGAAATTAGGTTTTAAAGTTATCGAGGAGTTTGTAAATACTATAAGAGGTGCTGACTATGATTTTATAGCTATGCGTTTAGTGATTGATACTGACGAATTAGTTGAAATAAGAAATGTATAGAGATGGTAATAATAAGCATATTTAGAATATTTATTTTTTAGAGCTATTGGATATAGTTTAAGATATGAATTTAAGAGTATAAAGCACTATTCTTTGCAGGATAGATGCTTTTTCTCTTTGACATTAAATTCTACATGAATACCAAGAAATATACAGAAGAATAAAATAGAAAAACCTCACTTATAGTAGATGCTGTGAACAGTACCAAAATAAATGAGGTTTTTGAAGTTATCTGAAACAAGGCATAAAACTGTAAAAATTCACTACTTTATCAACACCATGAAATAAAATAAATATATAATTGCATATTAAAAAAAAGAGTGCTAAGCTTTGTATGTAAGGTACTGAAGTACCTTAATAAAAAATCTCTTTGGAAAAGTCTCATAACAAGGCATAAAAGAGGTTGATATATTTGATAAAGCTAAAGGCTCCAGTTAATCTATAATTTTGACTGTGGAAGAGAAAGCTTATTGAAGTAGCTCGGAGGTGCAAAAGTGCAAAAAAAGATATTAGTTGTAGATGATGATAAAGATATAGTAAAACTAATAGCAAAGAGTTTAAGTTATGAGGGATTTGAAACTATTTCAGCATGTTCTGGGAAAGAAGCCTTATGTGCATTGAAAGAAAATCACATTGATTTCATAATTCTTGATATAATGATGCCTGGTATGGATGGTCTTGATGTGTGTAGAAGCGTCAGAGAATCTTATAATGCTCCAATTATGTTTTTAAGTGCCAGGGATACGGATATTGATAAAATCGTTGGGCTCGAAGTAGGGGCAGATGACTACATGACAAAGCCTTTTAGTATTCAGGAACTTACTTCCAGGATAAGGGCTAACTTCAGAAAAGTTGACAGGCTTTTTAAAGAGTGGAATGAACTTAGTCCCGATAGAGAAAGTATTGATTCACCTCTAATTTTGAATGATAAAACCTTTGAAGCATTTCTAAATAACAAAAAGCTTAATTTATCAACAAAGGAATTTCAAATATTGTCCATGCTTATGCATAACTCCAATAATGTATTGACTCGTGAGCAGATATATGAATATATATGGGGAGACGAGTACGGAGAATTAAATACTGTAACGGTTCATATAAAAAATATCCGTAAGAAACTTGGTCCTGAATATGACTTTATTAAAACAATTTGGGGCGTTGGATATAAGTACAAGGAAGGAGAATAATAGCATGAAACTGAAAATAAAGCTTCCTCTACTGTTCCTGTTGATGTTTATATTTTTTATGGTTTCAATTGGAATTTATTTGAAGTTTATCTTTGCAGAATATCCACATATATCTAGTTCATTATTTAATCCCTCATATATAGGAGTACTCCTTCCTATATTGGCTATTGCCTGTTTTATATTTATTATTTTGATTATGTATATTAATTTTTTTATAGAAAAACCCATTGGACTGCTTAATAGAAGATTGGAAAGAGTAAATATTGTGCATCCATTGCCACCACTTGCATTAAGGAGTAATGATGAAATTGGAGACCTTTATAAGCACTTTAATAAGATGGAAAAGAGGCTCCAACTAGCACACAAAGAGCAAACGGATATGATTTCTGCTATTGCTCACGATCTAAAAGCACCATTAACATCTATTAGCGGTTTTGCTGAACTGTTAGCTATGCAAAAGGGGCTATCAGAAAATGAAAAACAGGAATATTACGAGTTGATTCAAAAAAAGTCAAAATATATGGCTGAACTTATCAATGACTTTATAAGTTTCACCAAAGAAAAACAGGATTTAGAATCCATGATATTGAAACAAGTTGATGCATCGAAATTATTTGAAAACATTGCTCAAGAGTATGACTATGAGTTATCAGGACTTAACTGTGAGCTTGCTTACAAGCATTTATTCACGGAAAATATAATGCTTATGGTCAATGAAACTATGATAGGCAGGGTCTTTGGTAATCTCTTCAGTAATGTTATAAGATATGGAGGAAAAAAAGAGTTGAAAGTTTATATGACTGGATACTCTAAAGGATCTTATGCCTATTTTAAAATTGAGGATAATGGCACTGGAGTTCCAGATAAGGATATACCTTCACTATTTCTTAAATTTTTTACTGTTGATAAATCGCGGCAAATTGAAAACGGTGGGATAGGGCTTGGGCTTGCAAGCTGTAAATCAATTATTGAATATCATGGTGGAGAAATATATGCATATTCTTCTGAGTATGGCGGTCTTGGGATAAAGTTCAGCCTTCCGCTTTCAAAAAACTAATATTATTTTTCTACAATGAATTAAAGGTCAATGCTGGTTGAAAGTATAGAATACAGCAGTGGCCTTTTTGTTCTTTATTTCTTTATAATTTTTTATATTCTTTTTATAAAGATTTATTTTCCTTTTAGGCCTGATTTATTTTTATATCTTAAAATTTACTTGTAGCTTAAAAACAGCAAGTAAACTGATAGGAGGAAATGATATGGTAGAGAAGCAAGCTCACGGCACTGACATAGATAGGTGCTACTATTTCGAAACATGCAACCTTGTACTTAATCAGAGAAGGACTGGAGTAACTAATACAACTAGAGAAGGAGGATACTACAATGTCAATTGAATTCAGCCGTTGGCCAAACAACTATATGATGTCATATCAAGTAACTAAAGCCTTAGGAATGGCAAGTCTTGGTGCTACTGACGTCACCGAAATTTATGAGGCATGCAAAAAAATAGATCCAAATGATAAGGAATCATGGCATAGAGAATGGCTTATAACAGCAGAGGCCTTGGAAAAGCATGGCAAGGAGGCAGAAGCTGTTGGAAACTGGTATACAGCACGTAACTGTTACATTCGTGCGTTGAATTACTACAGAATAGCTGAATATGCTGTGATGGATAATGACACCGAAAAAATGCGCATATTTAGGAAAGTAAATGAACTTTTCGAAGCTGCCGGAAATTACTTCGATGTCAAACCAGAGAAAATCCAAGTAGACTATGAGGATGTTAAGTTGGATGGGTACTTTTTTTCACCTTCATGGATAAAAGGTCCGAAACCTACAATTTTGGCTCTCAATGGTGGTGATGAATGGTCAGTTGAGAACTATTTCTGGTTAGGACCAGCTTTTATTTCCTGTGGATATAACTTTATGGTTTATGATCAGCCTGGAACTGGTCTTTCAATGTACGAAAAAGGAAAGGGGAGACGAGCTGATAGTGAGGCTTTTCATTCAAGAGCAATCGACTTTCTTCTAACTAGACCAGAAGTTGATCCTAGCAAGATTATTGTTCATGGCGAGAGCTTTGCGGCATATGACTCTCTTAGATTTGCTTCCTTCGACCACAGGATTGCTGCTGTCATCTCTGACGGAGGTACCCACGCATTCGACTGGGAAGCAATGCTAAAATGGATGCCACCTAGTTTGGCTGCCCATGGCATGAGAATACTTGGTGCAGAAAGCTTGGATGACTTTGCGGGAAATCCTCGTTTTGCCTACAATCTAGAAGGTGTACTTCATCAGATAGAATGTCCTCTTCTTGTTATGCATGGTGCGGAAGAGATATTAGTTCAGCCAAATCCACTAACACAAGCTCTTAAAAATTACGAGCAGGCTGGTTCAAAAAATAAGACATTCTTCGCTATAGAGGATAGAAGACTTGGTGGATTAGAACACTGCCAGGTAGATAACATCAATGTGCTACATGAAGTAGCTCTGAATTGGCTTTGCTCCATTGGTCTTGGTCCTTCTGCACCTAGACCAAGTGACTGCTAGAATGTTTTTAAGTTGATTAGAAGGTGGAGCTTATAAAACTTACATTAGTTACAGTTGAAACTATAGTTGTTAGAAAGCATGTAGCGAGATAGTTTAATTAAAGAAGATTTAAATAATTATCTTAAAGAGTTAAATGATGCAGTAATAAGAGAGCCAGTTGTAATTGCATTAAATTATAATTAAGATAAATTTCTTGGAGTGTAAGTTTTAGTATATATTAGTGAATTAAAAGATATAATTTGATATAAAAGGAATACTTAGAGCTATAAGAGCTTTGAGTATTCCTTTTTTCTATTTTGAAGAGATGATAAAGAGTATGAAACAATTTCTAAAAAATAGGATAACCAATAGAACAAATTCTTTATGATATTGTAAAGTGATTAAAATATAGATTATAAGACATAATTATTTATGTACTATTTTGCTATAAAACTAATTATGATAATAGTTAAATGGAGTATTAATGTGTTCCTTTAATAATATAACTTGGATATATTCCTATGGAGGGGATGAGAAAATGAATCCGATAATTGAAGTTAAGAATTTCACTAAAAGATATGGTGATTTTACTGCTGTCGATGATATTTCTTTTACAGTGGAGGAGGGAAGTATCTTCGCTTTTTTAGGGCCTAATGGCGCTGGAAAGAGTACTACCATAAATACTCTGTGTACAATATTTGATAAGACATCTGGTACACTTATAATAGATGGAAAAGATGTTGCTACACAAAAAAGTCAAGTTAGATCAACAATTGGAGTTGTGTTCCAGGATTCAACCCTAGATTCAAAAATGACCATTGACGAAAATCTTAAAATGCATTGTGTGTTTTATAATGTTCCCAAAAAAGAAGTTGAGGAACGTATCCAGTTTGTTTTAAATTTAGTTGATTTATTGGATGAAAGAAAGAAGCTAGTAGGTGCTTTGTCAGGTGGAATGAAACGTCGTGTAGAAATTGCACGTGGGTTAATTCACTATCCAAAGGTTTTATTTCTTGATGAGCCAACAACAGGGCTTGATCCACAAACAAGGTCTCATATTTGGGAGTATATCGTGAAGCTTCAAAAGGAGAGAAATATAACTATTTTTCTTACCACTCATTATATGGAAGAAGCAGAAATATGCGATAAGATCGCAATTATAGATGGTGGAAGGATAGTGGCTCATGACACACCCTATGCTTTAAAGAAAATGTATACTAAGGATAAGGCATATATCACTACAAAAAATGAACCTGAACTTGAAAAATTGCTAATAGAATTTAAAATGAATTACGAGAAAAAGGATGGCTACTACAAGGTTGATGCTGAAAATACTAATATTTTATTGAAAGTCCTAAGTCTACAAAAAGATGTAATTACTGACATTGAAATAAAAAAAGGTACCTTTAATGATGTTTTCTTAGAAATAACCGGAAGAAAAATTAGGGAGGAAGCATAATATGAATACTGTATTTGCATTATGGAAAAGAGGCTTGAAGGCTTTTATAAGAAATAAAACAGGTTTAATTTTTTCACTTGTGTTCCCATTTTTCTTTGTTTATGTATTTGGTGCTATTTTTAAAATTAACTCAATAGAAAATCCTATTGCATATATGCTCTCTGGAGTTATTATAACAACAGTGTTTGAAGGTTCACTTAACTTGGCCTCATCCACTGTTGATGATATGGTAAGCGGCTTTATGAAAGAGGTTTTAGTTTCTCCTGCAAAAAGAATAAATGTTGCCCTGGGGCAATTATTATCAGCAGCAACCGTCTCCACCATACAAGGGTTAATGATACTAATTCTTGGATTATTTATAGGTATAAAATTTACCTCATGGATAACGCCACTTTGGGTTCTTTTAGCTATGATTAGTGTTGGAATTGTTTTTTCTGGTGTTGGATTATACTTAGCGACTATTGTACGAAATGGTCAAACCTTTCAGATAGTTAAAACTGCTGTAACTATGCCCTTAACCTTTGTATCAGGAGCGTATATTCCAATATCTATGCTACCTGATACTCTTAGGTATTTTTCTTATATTAATCCAATGACCTATGCAACTGCTTTTTTCCGTATGGTTGTTTTAGAGAAAACTAATTTAGCACCTGAAGAACTTGTGAGACAGGGCTTAGCAATCGAAATTAACGGATTTATTGTTACTCCTATTATGTCTTTTGCTATCATTATTGCTATAGGCATCATATTCCTAATATTAGCTACTAATTCATTTGTTAAAACGGATTTTTCTCGCTTAAACAGAAGTTCAAGTGATGCTAGTGCATTGTGGGGTTAATAAAAGACAGGTTCTATATTGCACTATAATATAATGTTAGACACAACATTTTTATCTATAAGGAATAACACAATGATACTAAAGGAATAACTACTTCGTTATAATAAATATGTAGATAATGCATATATCCAAATAAAAATTATATTTTAAGTGCCAAGGGCTCTTCTAAAAGTCCTTGGCACTTGATGATATCATAAATAGATATTAAAATTAAGAAATAGCTTTAAAAATATAATTTAAGATGAGGTAAAAAATGAAGATTCGAGTGCCAGATTATTTTAAAGAATTCAAATGTATAGCCTCAGAGTGTGAAGATACATGCTGTGCTGGCTGGGAGATTGTAATTGATGATGAAACACATAGTAAATATCAAAGGGTAAGTGGAGATTTTGGAAAAAGACTACGGGATAATATAGTGAACCGTGATGGAGAGAATATATTTGTATTAAAAGGTGATGACTGTGCATTTCTAAATGAAAGTAAGATGTGTGATATATATACTGAGCTTGGAGCTGACAGCCTTTGCTATACTTGCAGGCAGTTTCCGAGATATACTGAAGAGTTTGGAGGCTTACGTGAGATAGGGATATCACTATCTTGTCCAGAAGCTGCTAGAATAATATTAAGAGACAACAAAAAGGTAGAGTTTGAAGTGAGTGAAGTTGAAGAAGAAATCACTTCATATAATGACATTAACGCTATGCTTTTTATTTATCTTTTGCAAAGTAGAAAGATAGTTTTTGATATACTTCAAAACCGTGATATTGTTCTAGAGGATAGAGCTTCTTTAATTATCAAGTTTACTAGCGAAATTCAAGCAGTAATAGATGAAAATAATATAATGGCAATAAAAGCTGTAAATGAAAAATACTTAAACAATGACATTAGAAATGAGATTATTAATAATTTAAGTAAGTATAAAGGTAAGGGGCATATCAAATATAATAACATATATGAGTTTTTTAAAGTCTTCAAAGAATTAAAACATATAAACTCTAAGGATCCTTTAGGCTTACATAAGGTATTAAAGCATTTTTGGCAGTGCAATAGTGATGCAGAACTTTATTTAGATAAACATAAACAGTTTAACCAGTATTATAAAGATAAGATGTACAAGTTTGAAAATCTTTTAGTTTACTTTGTATTTAGATATTTTATGAAAGCAGTTTTTGATTATGATGTATCTGCAAAGGTAAAGACAGCAGTGGTTAGTTATTTAATGATTAAGGAATTATTTGTGTTTAGATGGATGGAAAGTGGACAAGTTACTGATGAAGATGCAGTAGATATAATGCATATGTATTCTAAGGATGTTGAGCATTTAGAGGAAAATATAGAAAATTTGGCGGAGATATTTGAAACTAATGATGTGTTCAATTTGGATGGGGTTTTAAGTGTGTTGATGAACTAAAAAGTTCCTATATCGGTACTTACTCTCCTCTCAGAACCCAGAGGAGTTCTGAAAATAGATTTCGCATTGAAGTGGTTCATCTTTATATAGAGTTCCTAGCTCAACTATTAATTTATACATGCCCGATAATCCGCAGAAGCCGGGATTTTCGAACAAGTATAAATTAAGTTTCGACATAGGAACTCTTTAACAAGTAATCCTACAAAAAAGAATAATATACCATATAAAATGTGCTGCCTAGCCTATGCTTAGTGGCACATTTTTTTACTGCGTCTAAGCTGTATATATAACAGCACTGTAAATGAGCCTCAGAGATTGGCAAGTAAGATTATTTGTCTTCCATGATATAAGGTTAAATAAAAAAGTTATAAGTTATAGAAGATATATTATGTAATAATTTAAACATTATAGTAGAAAATTACACTTGACTTATGCTATTATCGACTATGAAGTAGAGCCTGGTTCACTAAATATGTTTACTTATTACTGGAGGTAGGAAAGTGGATAATTATATAGTTAACAAAGCACAAAGTCCAGCTATTATTATAGAAAACGGAATAGTGAGATATATTAATGATTTATTTATTGAATTGACGGGTTTTAATAGAGATGAGTTAGTGAACAAGGCATTATTTACTGTATGGAATGATCTACTGCGGGTTAATATTGATTACGATTTAAGAGAAGAGAATAGTGAAGCTATCATATTTACGAAGTCACTTGAAGTTAGAATTATGTATATACAAGTAGTAAAGGATGGAAACCAGCAGATTTATTATTTTAAAGAAAAACCAAGCTCAAGGTTAGAAGACAAGTTTATGTATTTATATAAACTTGCTCCTATGAATAAAAATGGAGTAGCAATCTATAGTTTTCCAGAACTTATACTTCTTAAGGCTAATCAAAGGTATTTAGATTTTTATGATTTGCCCTGTGGAACTTCTGAAGCTATGTATGGTAAGCAGATGGGGCAATTTAATGAAGGTTGGAAACACTGTCCTATAGAAAATGTTTTAGATAATTTAATAAAGTCAGGTATTACGCAGGAAATAAAAGAATATAAGCATCACAGCTTTGTTAGAGGCGTAACATATTGGGATATGATGATAACCCCCATAAAAGAATACGGGGAGATTAAATATATAATTGTAGATACTCAAGAGGTAACAGATAGGGTTTTTAGTCATATACGACTTGAGGAAAAAAACAAACAGTTGAAGCTGATTTTGGATAGCATAAGCGACAACATTACGATTATAAATAAAGATGGCAGATACATTGAGGTAACAGATAGCATAAATGAGAAATTTAAGAATGACGGAAGAACCTATAAAGAGGTCTATAGTGAAATAGAGGTTTATGATTGTGATGGTAATGTGATTCCGTTGGAAGAAACCGTTGTTGCAAAGGTTTTAAGAGGAGACAAGGTAAAGAATTATAAGACCTTAGCTATTATAAAAGGAAAGAAGGTTTATCTAAATCATAATGGAGTAAGTATATTTAATGATGATGGAGAACTTGAACTAGGTATTATTATTTCGTACGATATTACCGAATCCATAGAAAAAGAAGAACAAATCAAGGAACAGAAAAAATTATTGGAAGCTGTTGTTGAGAACATGGCTGATGGTCTTTCAATATTTAACAGTAAAGGTGAGTATATTTTATTCAATAAAGCTGCTAAGGATATGATTTCACCATCATATAAGAACCTTGATAAAGTTGGTGATGGTTACTATCAAGCTAAATACTATGATGAAGAGGATAATATTATCCCCAATGATTCAATACCTGCGCAAAAAGTGATTAGAGGAGAGAGTTTTATTGGAATGAGGATGAAAGCCGTATTTCCAGATAAAGTGCTTCATATATCAGTAAGTGGGACTTCTTTATATGACGATAAAGGCAATTTTTATATGGGGATACTGTGTAGCCGTGATATAACAGATTCGGTTAACAAGGAGCAAATAATAAAAGAAAAAAAAGAGCAGCTAGAAATAATAATGGAAAATATGGATAGTGCATTTTTTATATTTGATAAGAATGGTAAGTACGTATTTGTAAATAAGGCTGCACGTGAAAGAGTAGGTCGTTCCTTAAATAAAGTTGGACAAACATATGAGTTTATAGCTTATTATGATATCTATGGTAATAAAGTTCCATATGAAGATACTCCAAATTACCACGCATTGAATGGTAAATCAGTTAGTGATATGGTGATACTCATGAAAACCCCTGATAAAGAGAGCTATATGAGTGTCAGTGGTTCTCCTATATTTGATGACAAGGGAAACCTGATCTATGGTATAGTAACAAGCCATGATGTAACTGATTTAATTAATTATCAAAAGGCTATAAAGCTTCAAGAACAACAGTTACTAAAGGCTGAAATAGATAAAAGATATTCGTTAGAAAAATCAATAGAAATGAAAGATGATTTTCTCTCACTTATATCCCATGAGTTCAGAACTCCACTTAATGTTATTAATTCAGCTATTCAGGCTATAAACTATTTCTGTGTAGATAACTTAGACGAAAGAGCTAAAAAGTATTTTAAGATGGTTCAACAAAATACCTATAGGCTTCTGAGATTGGTAAATAATTTGCTGGATATAACTCGTGCAGATGCTGGAAGAATCAAGATAAAGAAAAAGAATCTTGATATTGTTTTTCTAACGAGATCGATTGTAGATTCAGTAGATACCTATGCAATGCATAAGAGAATAAAGCTTATTTTTAAAAGTAGCTTTAATGAAAAAGTAATAGCAATTGATGATGAAAAATACGAACGTATCCTGTTAAATATTCTTGCTAATGCTGTTAAATTTACTCCTGAAGGTGGAGAGATTAATGTGAAAATGCAGAGTAAAAATGGATTTATTTATATAGAAGTAAAAGACAGCGGGATAGGTATACCAAAAGATAAATTAGGTACTATATTTGAAAGGTTTGAACAAGTAGATAGTTCTTTCGCCAGACAATCAGAGGGGACAGGAATTGGATTATCCTTAGTTAAGAGGTTTGTAGAAGCGCTTGGGGGAAGTATAACTGTTAAAAGTAAAGAGAATAAGGGAAGTACCTTTACTATTCTAATTCCAAAAGAATTAGTGAGTGAAGAGGTTGACGAAGCTACTGGTACTGATTTACTAAACAATCGTCTTGTGGACGTTACAAATGTTGAGTTTTCTGATATTTATTTTTAGATATAACGCAATAATTTTTATTGATGTATAGAATAAGGAACAAGAATTTATTTAATATAGATTTTTAATGTTGGTAATAACAAGTGTTTTAAGAATATTGATTTTAAATTAAAAAGAGAAAATATATATGATAATTTAAGGTGTGCTACCTAGCCTGTGCTAGGTGGCGCATTTTTGTTTGTGAACTAAGTGCGAGGTTGTTCTAATAAAAGTCGGATGGTATTATATGTAAGTAGAAAAGTTCATTTTTAAAAGAGCAGGTGAGTATAATGAGGAGAATATTTTATTAATTAAAATTATGTGTTTGAGTGTTTGGATGGGATAAAGATTCTGATTGAAATATTATTTCAGAATTATAAGGTTAAGATGGTTAGTGCTGTGGTTTATTCTCAGTAACTTGAAAGGAATGATAATTATGTGTAAAAGTGAAATTATGACCCCAAACAATATAAAATCTAAAAAGGTTTTTACAATAGATTGCAAAGATGTAGTTCTAAGAGAGTTTCAAATGGAAGATTTAGATGCGATATATAATATTACGTTGCAGCCTGAAATAGAGGAGTTTCTGCCAGATTGGATAGCTACCAAGGAGCAACGTAGAGAATGGTTAGTTAAGTATGAAATTAAGGAGAATAAAGAGTTCTTGGATTCAGTACCTAATATAGCTAACATTAGAAATCGAGTTCTAAGATTAGGAGTAATATTGAAGGACACCAATGAGCTAATCGGCTGGATTACGTCTGGTTTAAAAGAGGAATTACCACCACCAAATAGAGAAATCGGATACGCTATATCAAAAGACTATACTTGTAAAGGATATGCAACCCAAGCTGCAGAAGGTCTAATTAAATACTTATTTGAGAATACAAATACTAAGGTATTAAATGCCACTGCATTAACATATAATAAACCTTCAAATAAGGTAATACAAAAATGTGGCTTTAGGTTAATGGGGACTATGAATATTGAGGGAAAAGATTTTTACTACTATAAACTCAATAAAAGTGATTGGGAAAATAAAAGTAAAGAAGTCAAATAAAATCTAAAGTTATGATTAAGTTTATGTTCAAAGTTAAAAGAATTAATAACTGCTATTAAATGGAATATTTAATTTATGACACTTTTATAGCTTAATAAAAACAACTAAGATAGACCGCTAAAGTCTATCTTAATTTTATTTTTTTCAGTGTTTTAGATTTAGCTTTTGTTCTTTCTATATTCTGAAGGCGTCATTCCTTTAAGCTTCTTAAATACCTTTGTAAAGTAATTAAGATCATTAAATCCAACCATATAAGCTATATCAGTTATAGATATACCTTGATTTTCCATGATGTATACTGCTTCATTTATTCTTTGGATATTAATATATTCTGTAATATTTTGTTTTGTTTCTTTCTTAAACTGTCTAGATAGCATAGTAGAGCTAACATCTAAAGCATTTGAAATGGCATCTAGGCTAAGATCACCATCTAGATTTATTCTTATATATTCTATAGCCTTTTGTGTAAGATAATTAAAATTTTTCAGTGATAGCTTTTTTACAGCTTTGCAGTACTCAGAAGGCATCTTCATAATTAGTTCTGATAGCTGATTAGAGGTAGTGGTTTGCTCAATTTGCACTGCATATTTACCTGACATACTGTGAATATCCATAGGGGGAAGCCCACCTTTTTCTGATGCCTTTCTGAGGAGTGTGTTTAACACAAAAGCTAAATTTTTTCCTGTGCGTAGTGGATCATTAGGAACTCGATCTTGTAAATCCCGTGATGTAATAGAAGATTTTTCGAACATTTCTTCAATTTTTTCAACATTCCCAGTTTCAACAGCGTGAAGAAGATCGTTTTCATTTTTGTAAATTTGTTCAATACTATCTATAGATTTTTCCGTAGTTTTCTTTAAGGCATCACGTGAAATTGGGGTGTCAGTGTCAGTTTGAAAATCATATTTTTTATCTTCTATAGTAATACTATGAGACTTAATAAATTGGATATTCAGCGCACTATAGGATAGTGATTCAGCAATAATTCTAGCTTTATAGGTACTTATTAGCGGAAGAGAAAGATAATATTGTTTAATTGTGTTCTTTAGGGAAATTGAAAGCTTATTTTCAAAGATTATATTTTCAATCATTAATATATTAGGTTCTTCAATGAGATAAGGTCCTACAACAATACTGCCAAGAAATACGTTGTTACTACATACTTTAACGGAGATAAAGTTGGTCATGTAAGAGGTTGAATGCAGCAAGGCGTCGACACTGGAATTACTATCATGAAGACTTAATAACTGATTCACACTTTTCCAATAAGGTCTTAGTATTTCTGGTACCTGAGTATGTCCATATTCAAATAGGACATTTGAGGAAGAATCTATAAAAGTAACATCCATATTGGTAAGGTTAAGTGTAAATTTGCAGATTTTTTCAATTGAAGATATATATTCAGACATTTAAAGACACCCTTTCACTTTTGTAAATTACATACAGTTAATTCGGTTCTATCCAATAAAACTAAGTGATACTTCTGTTAACTATTAATATTAATAGTTTTTCATCTGTATGGTTAATTTAGAACTAGTTTATCAATATTATAACCTATAATCTGCAGTGTTGAGAATAAGCGAAGGTTAAAATATTACTAAAAAAAGCGATATATTACGAGTGTATAAAGATATTTTAATATATCATTGATTTAAAGAGTCGCTGTTATATTGATGGTAAAGATCTAATCTGAAATCGTTCTTACTTATAAAAATATCATGAGATACAAATTTACTTAAATATTCAGTATAGGAATGTGTTGAATTCTAGACTTTATTATTTATCCTTACAGACGGCTATAAAATAGATGAATACTGGGAGTGAAAGGACAAGATATGAAAGTAGCAAATAAAAATATAGTAGTTACAGGCGGGGGAAATGGCGTAGGGAGAGAGTTAACTCTAAAGCTATTATCCAAAGGTGCAACGGTCATAGCAATTGATGTAAACCAGTTTGCACTTAACGAAACATTTAGAATATCAGGTAAAAACCCAAATTTATTAATTCGAGTTTTAGATATTACAGATAAAGAGTCTGTATTTAAATTTGCAGAGGAAACTATTTCATCATTAGGTCACGTTGATGGCGTTATCAACAATGCAGGTATAATACAACCTTTTATCGATTTAAAAGATCTAAAATTTGAGCAAATTGATAAAATTATGAACGTTAACTTTTTTGGAACTTTGTATATGACTAAGGCGTTTTTAAACCATTTATTGACTAGACCAGAAGCTCATATAGTAAATGTTGCAAGTATGGGAGGATTTTTTCCTTTCCCAGGACAGAATTCATATGGTGCCTCAAAGGCAGCAGTAAAGCTAATGACTGAAGGTTTATATTCAGAATTATTAGGGACAAATGTACATGTTTCTCTTGTGTTCCCAGGCGGGATAGCAACAGATATTATGAAAAATTCAGAGATTACAGATAAGTCTGCCTCAGATTCGGAGAAAAACTCTAAGTTATTATTATCACCAGCATCGGCAGCTTCAAAAATAATTAATGGCATGGAAAAAAATAAGTATAGATTCTTTATTGGAAAGGATTCTAAGCTTATGAACTTTATGTACGGTGTTAATGCAGGTTTTGCAACCAGGCTAATCAAACGTGCCATAGGTTCAAAAATGACTATGGAGGCTTAAAAGATTAAAAGAATGTGCACTTAAATTTCACTGATAATAAGGAGAGAAAGCTCTATGAGAAGGGTTATTAATATTAACGATGATTGGAAGTTTATAAAACAGGACAAAGAGCAGCCAATTGATAAAGATTATAACGATGAGAAATGGGAGATTCTAAACCTGCCGCATACATGGAACGCTATAGATGGCGCAAATGGGTGTGATTTTTATAAAGGGACATGTTGGTATAGAAAAGTGTTTTCTGTTGATGCATTATCTGTGGGAAAGAAGGTTTTTATAGAGTTTGAGGGTTCTAACAGTATTACTGATGTATACGTAAATGGTAAACTCTTAGGTCAGCACAGAGGCGGATACTCTACCTTCAGATTTGATATTACTGATGCTGTGGAATACGGAAGTAAAAACCTATTGGCAGTAAAGGTTGACAATACTGTAGTAGACGATGTATATCCTCAGATGGCTGATTTTACTTTCTATGGAGGAATTTATAGAGATGTAAATATTATAATTGCTGATAAGGTACATTTTGATCTTATGGATTATGGCTCAAAAGGAATATATATAGTCCAAGATGAAGTAACCGAGGAGAAAGCTTCACTGGCTATAAAGTCAAGATTAGTAAATGCAAATGAAGAAGAAAAGAAAGTAAAGCTTTGGGCAGATATTTATGATTCGGAAGGCAAAGTCGTAACTTATGTAGCGAAAGAAGTTATAATACCTTCTGGTGAAACAAAGGAAGTTGACATGCCTGTTATAATAGAAAAGGCAATACTATGGAATGGAAGAAAAAATCCTTATTTATATGAAGTTAAAGTTTCTATCACAAGCTATAATGACAGAATTGACGAACTTTCAATTCCTTTTGGGGTAAGATACTTTAAGGTTGATGCTGAAAAAGGCTTCTATTTAAATGGTGAACATCTTGCCCTAAAAGGTGTTTCAAGACACCAGGATAGAAAAGATATGGGATGGGCAATAACAGAAGCAGATCAAATAGAAGATATGGAACTGATCAAGGAGATTGGAGCTACTTCAATAAGGCTTGCTCATTATCAACATAACCAAATTTTCTATGATTTATGTGATAGGGAAGGTATGGTAGTGTGGGCAGAAATACCATTTATATCAACTATGTCAAAGGAAGAGCTTGAAGGTATAAACGCAAAACAGCAGATGACAGAATTGATTAGACAGAACTTCAATCACCCTTCAATTATGTTTTGGGGAATACAAAACGAAATACAAATCGGTGGTGAAAGGTCTGAGGTAAGGAAGCTAGTAAAAGAACTTAATGAGCTCACTAAAAAAGAAGATCCAACAAGATTATCTACCATGGCAAATGTTGCTTTTGTAGATGAAAATGATGAGTATAACTATATTACTGATATATTAGGATATAATCAATATTATGGATGGTATAGTGGTAAAGCGGAGGATTTTTCAGAATGGATTGATAACTATCATAAGGTTAATCCTAGCGTAGCTTTATGCATATCTGAGTATGGTGCCGAGGGGATTGTGCAGTATCACAGCAGCAATCCAGAGGTAAAGGATTATACAGAAGAATATCATGCTTTACTGCATGAAAAGGTTTGGAATATTTTTAAAGATAAATCTTTCCTTTGGGGAACCTATGTGTGGAATATGTTTGACTTTGGTGCAAATATAAGAGACGAAGGTGGAGTAAAGGGAAGGAATAATAAAGGTCTTGTAACCTACGATAGAAAGATCAAAAAGGATGCATTCTATATGTACAAGTCACATTGGAGTGACGAGAAATTTGTTCATATAACAAGCAAAAGATTTTTAGATAGAATTGAAGATAAAATAACAGTAAAAGTTTATTCAAACTGCAGTATAGTGACTCTATATGTAAATGGAGAAGAATTAGAAACGAAAGTAAATGATGATAAAGTGTTTATTTTTGAAGATGTCATTCTGAAGGATGGAATAAATGTGCTTAAAGCTGTAGCTCAGTGTGATGATATTAGGTTAGAGGATTCTGCATTATTTAACAAGGTAAATGAGAAAAATACAAGTTATGAGGCCCCTGTGGATGACAAGGGGAAATCAGCAGAAAATTGGTTCCAGATGCCAGAGTTAAATGATGTGGAAGTGGAGGCTATAGAGATTTCTGATGAGGTATATTCAACTAGATGCACCTTTGGAGAACTTATAAAGAATGAAGAAGCTAAAGCTGTACTTAGAAAGTATCTAGGAAAGCTTGATGAACATCCTTCTTTTGCTATGACCATGGGTATGACAATAGACAAAATATCCGCATTAGCAAAGGAAATTTATAATGAAAAAATGATGTATGTACTTAACAGAGATTTAAGTAAAATTAAGAAATCTTAGATAGAGAAAAGAGGCTCTAAAACTATAAAAGCCTCTTTTCTTCTAGATAAATAGTAGAGAGTTCTCGACTCAACTACTAATTTATACATACCTGTGAATATCAAACAAGGATAAATTAAGTTTAGATATGTGAACCCTTTATAAGAAAAACATCTGAAGATTACATTTACAAAGGCTTGATCAGGAAAAATTTGATTGATAATATGTATTTTACTATTTTAGGCAAGATACTACGAGAAAAAGAAAACGATTTAATATATTATTTGAGTATAATATCTAACAAATAAGAGGGGGAAAATATAATGAGTACAACTTCAGTTGTAAACGATAACGAGAATTATAGTAAACTTAAATTTAGTGAGAAATTGGCTGTTGTTATGCCAGGAACACTGGGAACTTTTCACTCACAAGTTATTCAAATGTTTCTTCTTTTCTTCTATACAGACATGATGGGAATAAGTGCAGCTTATGCAGCAGGACTATTTTTGTTTATCCGTGTTTTTGATGCTGTGGCAGCACCAGCATTCGGGATCTTTATTGATAAGATAGAGACACCTTGGGGAAAATATAAGCCTTGGTTCATAGGTGTTGCTGTATTCGCTGCAGTTTTTGGCTGGCTTACCTTTACAGACTTTGGCTTAAGTGGCAATGCAAAGTTAATATATGCTACAATCACTTATTTTCTTTATAGTACCTTTAAAACACTTGAAATTGCTCCACAAATGGCTATAGTTCCTGTAGTTACAAAGAGAATTGATGATAGAATATCAATGAATCAAATAGGATATTTTTTGATGATGATATCAGCAATGGTTGCAAGTGTTGCTATACAGCCTTTATATAAAAAATTAGGAGGAGGCAATGGCGCTAAAGGTTTCTCGATAATCATGGGAACAGTTGCAATATTTACTATGTTAATTGCAGTATTTCAAGTATTTCAAGTAAAAGAAAGATATGCTGCACAACCTAAAAAAGATGAAAAAGCACTTTCACTTAAAGAAATGTTTTCTGCTTTGATTTCAAATAAGACCGCACTTATAGTATATGGATATATACTTGGATTAAACTTATCAAATGGGTTCAAGGCTACTCTCTCTATATATTATTATAAATATTATTTTAATAATGAAGGGTTAGTGGCTATAGTAGGATTACTTAGTATGGTTCCAACTTTGATTGGTGTAGCATTAAGTGGACCTATTACAAAACGTATCGGAATTAGAAACAACCTGGTTATGGGGTCTATTATCTCTGTAGTAACAACATTTGTACTTATAGTAGTTCCACCAACTAAGGTTGGATTAATAACATTCATAGTATTATATGTTGTCGCAGGATTATTTTCTGGAATTTCAACTCCTGCTTCAGGTACGATGATGCCTGCTGCAATGGACTATACTGAGTGGAAGACTGGTAAGAACATAAATGGGTTTATGGGGTCACTTCAGGGATTTTTGCAAACCTTTTCTACTGCTATATCTGGGTCCATAGCTGCTACAGCTCTGTCAATTATAGGGTATGTAAGTGGGGCAGCTCAACAAAGTAGCGCTACAATTACTGGTATAAAGATATTAATGAGTATTGTACCTGCAATTATAATGTTATTAACTCTTGTAGTAATAAAGTTTGACCTTACAGAAGAAAAGCAGGTTCAAATTACAAAAGAACTTGCTGAACGCAGAAAAATAGCTGAAGCAAAAGCAGAAATTTAGAATAACTAAGGTATTTGAGATGTAAAAATTTTTGAGTATTGTACATAGTGATAAGAGCTTTGTATGATACTCATTTTCGCATATTAAATAACAATAGTCATGAAAGACTAAGTTTATTATGGTGAAAAAGTTACTATTTTACGCAAAATAGTACGAGAGCTTAAAAAGGTTTTGGTATAGTATTAAAATGAAAGATTAATATAGCTACTTCAAGCATTAAACTCCAAATAATGATTTAGGCGGTTCTATGAATCTATATTAGGATAAATTTTAATGTAAAGTGGTTCATCTTTAAACTCACTGTTAGGTGAATAGTTTGATAAAGAGGGAAACTAAAAATAAATGGAGGTAATGAGATGTTAGATTTTAGTAGTGTAAATGGGAAAGTAGCAATTGTTACAGGTGCAAGTAAAGGAATTGGTGAAGCAATTGCCAGATGTTATGCTGAACATGGTATGAAAGTAGTTTGTGCAAATAGAGATCCTATCCGTGGAGAGGAAGTGGCAGATTCCATAAGGAAGTCAGGAGGTGACGCAGTATTTCTTCGCACAGATTGCAGCAAAGCAGAAGATATCAAGGCTCTTGTAGAATTTACTGTTGAGTATTATGGGAGATTAGACGGGATTGTAAATGATGCTGGTATAGGAATGGGTGGCAATCCACTTCATGAATACTCACTAGAAGACTGTGATAAGATATTTAACCTTAATTTAAAAGGTGTATTTGCAGGAGTAAAATATGCGGCAGAAGAAATATTTAAAAGTAAAGCAGAAAATGGGTTTATCATTAATGTTGCATCAATAGCAGGAATTATGCCTCAACGTGGACAGGCATTATACACAGCAACTAAGTTTGGTGTTGTTGGGCTTACTCAATCTGCTGCTCTTGATTATGCACCATACAATGTAACTGTGAATGCAATTTGTCCTGGTTATACTGAAACACCTATTTTCGATGGAGCACCAGAACAGGCAAAGCAATATTTTATAAATGATTGTCCAAGTGGAAGAATGGGAAAGGCAGAAGAATGTGCATATTTGGCACTATTCCTTGCATCTGATATGGCTAGATATATTAATGGAGCTGTAATTCCAGTAGATGGTGGATTATCAGCAGGAGCTAAAAATGTAACTATGTGGAAGCATCCGGAAATATTAAGTAAATAGTGATTAAAATTATGCCGCCTGCCAGGTTTTTCTCATATATATTCGGAAAGGCAGATGCGCAAAAAACACACTGTAGAAGATCGTTTCATTGACTTTTATATAAATAAAGGAGGTGCTAGGAAATGAAACAATATTATTGTAATCCTTTAAATATAGATTATCGTTATCAGTTTAATAAGAGTATGCAGAGCCATGGAGTTATAGAGGTAGCTAGAGAGGCTGCTGACCCATCTATGATTTTCTATAAGGGAAAATATTATATTTTTGCTTCAATGACGTTAGGGGTATGGGTGTCTGAAGATATGGTACACTGGGAAAACCACAAGTTACCAGAGAACTTACCACTTTATGATTATGCACCAGATGCTAGAGTTATAGGAGATTATGTATATTTCTGTGCTTCTAAAAGAGAAGAAAATTGTAATTACTACCGTACAAAGGATATTCTAAATGGGCCATATGAGGAAATACCAGGAACTTTTAGTTTCTGGGATCCTAATATGTTTTTGGACGATGATGGAAGACTCTACTTCTATTGGGGGTGTACCAACACAACACCACTTTGGGGTGTGGAACTTGATCTAGTGAGCCTAAAACCAATTGGAGAAAAAAAAGGTTTGATTTACGGAGATGTCTATACCAAGGGGTATGAGCGTATAGGTGAAGATAACAACATCATGCCAGTATCTGGAGAAGAATTGGAGATGCGTTTTCAAGGTTTCTTAAAATCCAAAGAAATTAAAGAAGATACTATTTCCCCTGAACTACTACCTTTATTAAAAGGTTTTCTAAGCAATGCTCCATATATTGAAGGGGCTTGGATGGATAAGTATCAAGGAAAGTATTATCTACAATATGCTTGCAATGGTGCGCAGTACAATGTTTATGCAGATGGTGTATATGTATCAGATAACCCACTTGGGCCTTTTGTTTTAGCAAAAAACAATCCATATTCTTATAAACCAGGTGGTTTTTTGCCAGGAGCTGGACATGGGTCTACTATGAGAGATTGGTTTGATAACCTATGGCATTCAGCTACAATGCGTATAAGTGTAAACCATCAGTTTGAGCGTAGGGTTGGAATATGGCCTGCTGGTTTTGATTCTGACGGAGAATTATTCTGCAATCAAAGATATGGTGATTGGCCTTTGAGAGTTGAACAAGGAAAGTTAGATCCTTGGAGAAATCCAGAGTGGTATCTCCTAAGCTATAACAAGGCAATGACAGCGTCTTCTTATGAAGAAGGAAAGGAACCAGAAAGAGCTGCAGATGAAAACGTTCAGACTTGGTGGAGAGCGGATTCTTCTCAGCCTGGACAGTGGCTACAGATGGATTTAGGAAAAGAGTATGATGTAAGAGCTGTACAGATTAACTTTGCAGATGACAAGATAGAAATTCCAATTCCAGGTGAGATACGAGGTACTACTCAAGCGAGGTATATTGAAGAGGTAGATCAAGTAACACGCTGGATTCTAGAAGGATCTTTAGATGGAAAAGAGTATTTTACATTAGAGGATAAGTCAAAAGTGGATACTAATCTACCACATGATCTAGCAGTTAAGGACAATGGCATAAAGTTACGTTTTCTAAAACTTACAATACTTGAAATTCCTTATAATCAGAAGCCGTGCATTTCCGGGCTTAGAGTTTTTGGCATTGGTAATAGTGAGAAGCCGGCAGCACCTGAGTTTAGTGCAGTAAGAGTAAGTGATATAGACATGGATGTTACTATTAAGGATAACGGTGCAGTTGGGTACAATATTTTATGGGGACATGAACCAGATAAGCTTTATCATAATTACATGATTTTTGACACAGAGAAGCGAGTTGGTGCTCTTGTAAAGGGACAAAAATATTATGTAAGAGTGGATGCCTTTAATGAATCAGGTATAACAGAAGGCTGGACAACACAGGTTTTGCAATAGAAAACCATAAAAAATAGAATGGAGAGTCGAAGAGTATGACCATAAAGGCGGTGCAACAATTTCAGCTTCGGACAGTTTTAGGAACGGAGAAAAAAGCTCGTGACACCTTGCAGCTAGTAGAAAAATCAGGATATAACGGCATAGAACTCAATGGATTTATGATAAAGAAGATGCCAATGGTTGTTCGTATGCTTACTAGAATGGCAGGAATGCCTATGGGACGTAGCGGAAATCTTGAGTGGAAAAGGTTAATGGCAGAATCAAATTTAAAAGTTGTCAGTGTTCATGAGGATTTAGGTAGTATTTTAAACAGAACACAGGAAATCATTGATGAAGCAAAAGCTTTTGGTACAGAATATGTTGTAGTGACAGGAATGCATCATTTCGATTATTCAGATAAAAAAGCAGTTTTAGAACTTATAGACAAATTAAACTATGGAGGGAAACTGCTTGAAGCAGGTGGGATACATTTTCTCTACCACAACCACAATTGCGAATTTCGTAAGATAGAACCTGAAAAAACTGCTTATGATTTGATTATAGAAAATACAGATCCGAGATATGTGAACTTTGAATTTGATTCATACTGGCCCACTGAAGCAGGAGTTGATGCCCTGGATTTAATGGAAACTCTTGGTGAAAGGATGAGGCTTTATCACATTAATGATAGAGGGACAAGAAGAACTGGAAAGACAGGCTCCATTTTGAAGTCTGATAGTATGGAATTAGGATATGGAAATATGAATCTGATAGCTATGATTGAAACTGCAAAAAAGTATGGAGTAGAAGCTATTATTCTTGAAAGTCACAAGAATTGGGTAGATAAATCACCAATAAAATCATTTCAAGTAAGTGCAGATTTTTTAAATAAATATGTTTAAAGATGTACCCGTTCGAACAGAAACCTATTTTAAAAACTCTCACAAGTTCTGGTAAGAGAATTTTAAATAATAGATTTAATTACGAAGGGATATATCTATAGAGCTAGAAAGTAAAAATACCAGGAGGTAAACATGGAGGAATTAAGAGGGCATTTTATTAAATCCCAAAAGGAATATAAAGAAGGTGCTGTCAGTGTTTTCAGACAGCAGATAAACGTAAAAAATATCAGAAAAGCAACATTATTCATTACTGCACTTGGTATCTACGAAGCGCAGATAAATGGTAAAAAAGTAGGAAATCAGATGTTTGCACCTGGTTTTACCTATTATCATAGAGATTTGCAGTATCAGACATACGATGTGACAGAACTGTTGGTGTCAGGTGAAAGTCAGTTACGTGTATACTTAGGACAGGGGTGGTATTGTGGTAGGTTTACCTTTGATAATAAAGTGCAGATTTATGGAGATCAAGCTGCTGTTTCCTGGATACTTCAGATAGAACATGAGGATGGAAGTGTATTGACCTATACCTCTGATGAAGCCCAGGTTGTTGAGGTAGACTCTCCATATGAGTATGCAGGGTTTTATGATGGGGAAGTTTATAATGGAGACGGAAATCTGAAGGGGATAGAAAAGGCAATTGGAACACCTATAAAATATGAAGGGAAACTTCCAGAGGTAATAGAAGAAACAATCCTTACAGTAAAAATTCAGGAAGAAATGCCTGTAAAGAAAGTAACTAAGCAAGGCGATGTGATAATTTTGGACTTTGGACAGAATTTTGCAGGTGTTGTGGAAATTGATCCATCTAAGATTAAAGGAAACACCATAAAGCTACGTCATGGAGAGATATTAAATACTGATGGCAGCCTTTATACAGAAAACTTAAGAAAGGCAAAAGCAGAGATAATTTATCATAAGGGAAGAGAAACAGAAAAATATCGTCCTAAATTTACTTATATGGGCTTTCGCTACATAGAGGTTTCTGGTACGGAATATGTAGATGGAATGATTACAGCGTATGCTCTTTATAGCGATATGAAGCGCACAGGATATTTCTCATCTAGTAATAAAATGGTACAGCAATTATACGAAAATCAAATTTGGGGACAGAAATCTAACTATATTGAAGTGCCTACAGATTGCCCACAACGTGATGAACGTATGGGTTATACTGGGGATGGTCATGTATTTGCTCTCACCGGAAGTTATAATTTTGACACAGAAGATTTTTGGAAGAAGTTTCTTAAAGATATACGCTATAGTCAGATGGATAATACAGAAGGGTATATAGGTTCCACAATTCCGGCAAATGGACCGGGAGGAATTGGCTTTCTTAATATGCTTGGATGGGGAAACGCCGTAACTATACTTCCAGAAATGCTTTACTGGCAATATGGGGAAGAAAAGCATCTTATAGACCAATATGAGAGCATGAAGCTTTTTGTGGAGGCAGAAATCCGAAAAATGGGAGATGCCAACTTATGGCTTGGCGCTAATTTAGGTGACTGGCTGATGCTTGGAAAAGACGTAAAGTGGATGGCAATGCATAACAATCCAGTTTCTAACTCATTTATCATACATGATTTAAAAGTGCTATCTGATACTGCAAAGCGTCTTGGAAAGATAGAAGACGCAGAAAGATACAGCATCCAGCTAGAGAAAACTCGAAATGCATATATTAAAGCCTTTATATTAGAAGATGGAAAGATGACAGATGACTATCAGGGAGCCTATATCATGGCCTTAAAGTTTGTGCTTCTAGAGGTAGGACTAAGAGAAAAGGTTTTAGCAAAGTTGATAGAGCATATTCGTATTAATGGAATGCAGACTGGGTTCTTTGGCACTGAACATATTTTACCTATATTAGCGGAGGCAGGTGAGAATAAGCTTGCCTATGATCTGTTGCTACAGGAAGGTTGTCCGGGTTGGATGTATCAAATAAAATGCGGTGCTACTACTACCTGGGAACGATGGAATGCTCTTATGCCAGATGGAAAAGTAAATGAAGAAAAAATGAGTAATGACAACATGGTATCCTTTAACCATTATGCCTTTGGCAGTGTGGGAGAATTTTATTATCAATATATTCTTGGTATAAAACCATTACTTCCAGGGTATAAAAAAGTGCTTATATGTCCAAAAGTAGATGAACGTTTAGGAAGTGTTTCTGGTTCTTATGAATCCAGAGTAGGATTAATAAAGGTTTCATGGGAATTTGTTTCACAGTCTTTTGAAAATAATGAAGTGGAAGATAAAGAGAAGAGCGTTAAGTTTACAGTAGAAACACCTGTGGAGGCAGAAATCAGGTTACCTGATGGATCGATGTATCAGGTGTCAGCAGGGACTTATCAATATGAGATTAGTTTGTCAGTAAATTATATATAGACCAGTTACAAACAAGAGCTAACAAAATAATTTAATATATCTTTGGCTGCTGCGCAATTTGAACATATTTATTTTTGCACAGCAGTTACTTTTTTGTAGAAATATCAAAATCTATCTTTAGGTACTACAAGTTATTTTTAATGATATTTAGATCTTATAGAATGCAAATAGGTTATCTATATAGGAGTTATTACACAAACTAATAACTAAAGTTTAAAACTTATAGTACGAAATTTACGATTTAGAGCAAAATAATGCGAGAAGTTGAAAAGGGTTTAGTGTAATATCTTAATATAGATAAATTAAAAAAATATGAGAGTTATAAGAGGGTACAATCAAAAAGTAAACCTATACAAAAAACAGTAAAACATTATCAATATATTTGTGGAGGAATTGAATATGAAAAAATTTAATAGAAAGTTTATGTTCGGGGCAGCTACTGCAGCTCACCAAGTAGAAGGAAATAATAAAAACAGTGACTTCTGGGTACTTGAAAATATACCAGGATCATTATATAAAGAAAAATCTCTAGATGCTGTTGATCATTATAATAGATACAAAGAAGACATCAAGATACTTGCAGATGCAGGCTTAAACTCATACAGATTTTCATTAGAGTGGGCAAGAATTGAACCATCGAAAGGTAACTTTGATAAGAATGAGATTGAACATTATAGAGATATGATAAATTTCTGCCATGACAATGGAGTAACACCTATTGTAACCTTACACCATTTTTCATCACCAAGATGGCTGATTTCAGAAGGTGGATGGGAAAGTGAAACTACCGTTGAGTATTTCGGTAGATACTGTAAATATGTTGTTTCAGAACTAGGAGAACTAATGCCATATATTTGTACCATTAATGAAGCAAATATGGGGGTACAAATTGCTAGAATTATGAAAGAGTATCAAGCTAAGATGGCTAAAGCAACCAAGGTTCAATCAGCAAATGCAGATGTTCAAGTTGGAATCAATGTTGATAGTCAAAGCTCAATGGAGAAATATTATAGAGCTGCTGGAGAAGCCTTTGGAATAGATCCAAGAAAACTACACACTTTTCATGATCCTAGAACTGAGCACGGTGATTTAATCATAATGAAGTGCCATGAAAAAGCAAGAGAAGTCATAAAGGAAATCAATCCTGAGATAAAGGTAGGACTAACTATGTCACTTTATGACTATCAGGCACAACCAGGTGGAGAAGAACTTGTGAAGAAATTGTGGGATGAGGATTTTCTTCATTATCTGCCATATATCCAAGAAGATGATTTCTTTGGAGTTCAAAATTATACTCGTAAGGTTTTTGGACCAAATGGTAAGATTGAACCAGATGAAAATACTAGATTAAGTGAAGTTGGCAATGAATTTTATCCTTTATCCTTAGCTGGAGTGATTAGATTTGTAGCAAAGCATTGGAAGAAGTCTATTATTGTAACTGAACATGGAATAGCAACAAGCAACGACAAGGATAGAGTAGAGCTAATAGAAGAGGCAATAGCAGGCTTATATGACTGTATTGAAGAAGGTATTGATGTTATCGGATATATGCACTGGTCATTGCTTGATAACTTTGAATGGCAATTAGGATATACGCCAAAGTTTGGTCTTATAGCCGTTGATAGAGCAACTCAAATCAGATATCCAAAAGAAAGTCTTACTATTTTAGGAAATATGAGTAATTCTAGATTTTAAACTTTTTGGCTAAAAATGCGAGGAGTAAGTACTAATGAAAAATGATAATATGCTAAACCATACAATAAAGGTTAGTAAAGCAATTGTACCAATACTATGGATTTTTTTAATAGGCTCTACATATGGCGTTATGAAACAGCCCACAACTATAGGTGCTATGAGACTTTTGGTTAGCATCATAGGAGTTTTTATGTCTTCAATCTTCGTATATAAAAAGATTTTTCCAAACGCCACAGGTTTAATAATAATAATGAGTTATATTTTTCCAACCTTATTTACTCTATCAAACCAATATATTGCAGGAATGTTAGCAATGATTGGACTTTGCGTTTCAGCATTATATTTAAATAAGGTATATCTATTGATCTGTGGCACTTTTTATAATTTTATGTTAGTAATAACTCAATTAATAAGCAAAAGCTTTGAAGGATGGATTTTCATTGCTACGATAGCTTGCATCGGGGTTGTTACCACAATTCTATTTTATTTATGTAAGTGGGGAAAGGATTTAATAAGTATTGCCACTGAAAAAGAAGTAGAAGCAAAGGAGACCTTAAACTCCTTAGATGATGCTGTAAAAGTAGTTCACAATAGCACCGTTTTACTAAATGATGATATATCCAGTTGTAATGAAAGTGTTGAAATAGTAAAAAAAATAAGTGATTCAATGGCCGTTACGGTGAAGGAAATAACAAAAGGTATTGTGGAACAGACTGAAAGTATTAATAATATAAGTCAGATAATCAATGAAGCAGATGAAAAGATGACAGAAATCAATAATTTATCAAATTATCTTGCTGAAACTTCAACTGAAACTGTACAAACAGTTTTTGAAGGATCAAACAAAATAAATCACATGGATAAGCATATGGGAGTCATAAGTGTTGCAGTAGGTGAATCTGTAAAAACTGTTCAAGAACTTAATAACAGCATGGATGATATAAATAAATTACTTACTAGCATAGTAGGTATTTCTGAACAGACTAATTTATTGGCATTAAACGCTGCAATTGAAGCTGCAAGAGCTGGTGAATCTGGAAAAGGCTTTGCAGTTGTTGCAGATGAAGTTAGAAAGCTTGCTGAGCAAAGTTCAAGTACAGTTAAACAGATAGATAAGATTATCAATGAAATAAAGGGAAAAACCTTATTAGTATTGGAGAAAGTCAATAATGGAAGTATTGCGGTAATAGAAGGACAAGCATTAACCAATGAGGTAAATGAAGGCTTTGAGAGAATTAAATCATCCTTCAAAAATATTGATGAATATATATCAGACGAACTAAAGATGACAGAGAATATAAGCTTAATATTTAAACAAATAAGGCAACAATCAGAAAATATTGCAATGATATCTGAAGAGCATTCCGCAGCAACAGAAGAAATGCTTGCAACTACAGAAGAGCAGAATGCTAATATAGAGGATATTTATGGAGTAGTTAAACAAATTAGTAAATCTAGCACAAGATTACAGGAATTGATTGAGAAAGATAGGTAGGAGTATTTAATGAAGAAAGTATGCGTAATAACCGGTGGTGGAAGTGGAATTGGGCTTGCTACTGCTAAGATATTAGGAAAAGAAAATCATATCATTATTGTAGGAAGAACAGTAAAAAAGCTTGAAAGTGCATTAAAGGAATTAGAAACGGAAGGAATTGAAGCGGAAGCTTTTGCCTGCGACATATCGGATCGTACTTCTGTGGATAAATTAGCTGAGCATGCAAAAGAGGTAGGAACTGTTTCTTCAGTTATACATGCCGCTGGTATGTCACCTCATATGGGTGAAGCAAGAACAATTATGGAAGCCAATGCTATAGGTACTATAAATATGAATGAGGCTTTTTATAATGTTATGGAGGAAGGATCCTGTATTATAGATGTATCATCTATGTCAGCATATCTTACACCAAAAATTATTATGCCAGTGAGTGGGTATAAGTACAGTAGAATCGATAAAGAGATCTTTATGAAAAAGATGATGGCAAGAGTAAATCTTTTTCCCAAAAAACAAAGATCAGGAGTGGCATATAGTATTTCTAAAAACTTTGTTATCTGGTACGCCAAAACTGATGCTGCAAAGTTTGGACAAAAGGGAATTCGAGTACTCTCAATAACTCCGGGGTCTTTTAAGACACCGATGGCAGAACTAGAAAAAGAAGATACTGATGGCTTCATAGAACACTGTGCAATAAAGCGCTATGGAGATGTAGAAGAGATTGCAAACTTATTGGCTTTTTGTGTAAGCGATAAGGCAAGCTATTTAACAGGAACAGATATACTTTGCGATGGAGGGTGTGTGGCATCGGGAGTGAATCCTCTAAAGATGAAGTAGATAATATCTAATTTTAAAGCTAACGAATAGTATTTCTAGATAGATTGGACTTGTATATGAAGTTGTCAAATAAGATTCATGCTGGAAGCTTGCTCCACTAAAACTCTCAAGATAATACAAGCTGTAAATTAAATAAGTTGATAGAACATATTAAAAATATCATAAAAAAGGGGACAAGAGATATGATAGCAGATTTTATATCAAATGCTGGATCAGCATATATTATAGCTATGGAGTTTTTTTCGATAATGAGTGATATGGATAAGTTGATGGAAGAAAAGGGGAAAACGGAAGATGAAGCAGTAAGAAAATATTTAGATGATAAGTATGATGAACTAGCAGAAAAATTTTTCGAAGTGCAAGAAAAATTAAAAAGGATAGAAGTAACAATAGAATAAGCATAACCTGTTAAAGAATTTAAAAAATAACTTTAGGATATACGTGATTTATCTGTTTTAAATAATGTTAATTAAATATAGAAAATATTCATTATAGTAGTTAAAAATGTCAACAATATAAAGATGTTGACATTTTTTTGTTTTATTTAAGAAAAGTGCTACAACTGGACTTTTTCATGTACAAAGGGGTGTTATTATTCCTGAATCATCAAACCCAAAAGAATTAAAGAAAATATACAGTTGTTTGACATAAAACTTTGTTTATTTACAATTATCGATTTACTTTATGCAAAAGCATTACATAAATATGATATAATATAAGCTAAATCTAGATGTAACACTTAAAACCGAAATACATTTTTAAAACTCTCACGGTTTTTGGTGAGAGAATTTAAAAATAATGAGCTTTATTATGAATTGGTACATCAATATCTTAATATAGAAAAGTATATAAATAAGAACACGTTACGTATGACTTGAGGAGGATTTACTTATTTATGATTATTTTAATAAATGTTGCTATTGTATTATTACTTGTATTTATGAATGCTTTTTTTGTTGCAACAGAATTTGCAATGGTAAAAGTCAGAAAGTCTAGGATAGAAACCTTGGTGCTTGAAGGGGATAGAAACGCAAAGCATACCTTAACGGTTGTTAAGGATCTAAATTCATACTTATCAGCTTGTCAGTTAGGTATCACTTTAGCTTCTTTAGGTTTAGGCTGGGTAGGAGAGCCTACTGTTGCAGATATGTTAATGCCGTTATTTCATTTATTTCATCTACCAGAAAGTGCTATACACTCGATTTCTTTTGTGTTAGGATTTGCAATTATAACTGGCTTTCATATAGTACTTGGAGAGTTGGCGCCTAAATCACTTGCAATTATAAGTGCAGAGAAGGTAGCCATGTACACAGCTTTACCGCTTATAATGTTTTATAGAATATCCTATCCAATAATGTGGCTTTTCAACCATAGTACAAACTTGGTATTAAAGATATTTGGAATTTCCCAAGTTGACGAACATGAAGCAGCTCATACCGATGAAGAAATAAAGATATTGGTTGCGGAGAGCTATAACCACGGTTTAATAGATAAAACTGAATTAACCTTTGTAGATAATATATTTGACTTTTCAGAAACAACCGTAAAAGATATAATGATACCTCGTACTGATATGGCATGCATTTTTCTTGAGGATTCTTTTGAGGAAATAATAGCATATGCACTTAAGGAACAGTTAACTAGATATCCGGTATGTAGAAAAAGTAAAGATAATGTAATTGGATTTATTCACATTAAGGATTTGTATAGGCTGAAAATAGAAGGAAGTAATGAAAATATAGAAGATATTATTAGGGAGATTAAGTTTGTTCCTGAGTCTATGTCAATCAGTGAGTTACTAAAGGTATTTAAGAAAGAAAAAGCGCAGATGGCTATAATTATAGATGAATACGGTGGAACCTCTGGACTTGTAACAAATGAGGATATCTTAGAGGAAATCGTTGGCGAGATTCAAGATGAGTTTGATGATGAAGTTGAGGAAATCACTAAAACTGAAGATAATAATTACATTGTAGATGGCAAAATTATTCTTGATGATATAAATGAATTATTAAATACCTCTATTGAATCAGAGAATATTGATACCGTTGGAGGATGGATTTACTCTCAGTTAACATCTTACCCACAAGTTAATGATAAGGTTGTTTATGAGAATTACGAGTTTATAGTGTTAAAATGTGATAGAAAGAGAATTAGTAAAGTGCTTATTAAAAGTGTGTCCGAAAATTAATCAAAATAACCCTTTTAGTTATAAAGAGAACTAAAAGGGTTATTTTGATTATAGGTGTTATTTACAAAATGAATTGGTACATTAATATACCTTTAACACAAACATGTGAAGTTTTATGAACTAATTAGCACTTATTATTAAAGTTGCAAAGTTGCATTGCTACTCCATCTGTCATGATCTTGAAGCCGAACTTTTCATAGAAGGCTGCATTTTTTCTTTCTTCAGGCATTATTTCAAGATATAGATACTCTTTATATTTTTCTTTAATCATTTCAATCATTGTTCCAGCAATCTTCTGACCTTGATAATCAGGATGTACCAAAACATAATGCATGTATGCTACCATTTCACTATCATCTAGTACTCTTACGAGACCAACTAGTTTGTCTTCATCCCAAGCAGTTAAAACTGTAGAAGAATTTTTTAAGGCCTTATATAGTCGGCTTGGATACTGTCCAGATAGCCATCCAACAGATAAAAATAATTGTTGTACTTCTTCTTTGGTAAACTTTTTTTCCTCAGTATAAGTAATCATCATTTAAGAAGTTCCTCCGTTTCCTTGTTTATAGTCGCATTTTCTACATTGTGCCATTGTATTTTCATTATCTTCCTTGTGATAGGCTCCAGACCATCTGCAAATACTCTGTAAGATAGGAATTACAGAAGTTCCCTTCTCGGTGAGGCAATATTCAACACGAGGAGGAATCTCATCGAAGGACTTTCTTTGAACGATATCATCCGCAGTGAGCTCCTTAAGAGTAGATGCTAAAACAGCATCAGTGATATTACTCATTTCTTTTCGAAGTAAGCTATATCGTAAAGTCCCTTTTTCAGCTAAAACACATATGATTCGAGATTTCCATTTCCCACCGAAAATTTCAAGACCATACTCAAGTGGACAGCGTATGTCCCCTTCCATTTTATGTTGATACAATTAACTCATCCCCTTATGATATCAAAAGCACAATACAGCAAAAATAGGTTCAATATGAAATTGATAAGCTTGTATTGTTTTTGGTAAAGTAAGATTATTATAGAAGGATATTTGTATATTAACAAGTAACTATGAAATTTATTAGTAACTCATAAATTTGCTGATATCTTTTTCTCTTAGAGTGACTGAAATATAATTATACCAGGCTCAAGTAAAAAGAAAGAGTCACATAACAAAATTGGAGGTAATACCATGAAAGTAAATGCTTATTTAGAAATCACAATGAAAATAGAAGAGGTAAACCGTGCAGCAGCTGCAAAGATTTATAGCGATTATCGAGGACCTTTTTTAGAAACAATTGAAGGAGCTCTAACAAAAGAACTATTAATTCGTGATGAGGACGTTCAAGTACTCCACGGCTTTGATAGCGTAGAAGAAGCCAAGGCTTATTTATCCAGTGATATGTTCCAAAATGATGTCTTCGTTGGCCTTAAGCCACTATGGAGTGCTGACCCAGATGTAAAGATTTATAGTGTAGCGTAATTGCTTAAATATATATTGGTTTCTCTATGAATCATTAAGAGAAGATATATAGATAGAACTGGATTAATCTATAATTTATTAAAATAAGCAAAAGAGCTAGTAAAACAATTATGTTTTACTAGCTCTTTATTAAGTTTATCTTAAGAAAAGATACTTCTTATGGGACAATATGATCTACATCAGAAATTTTAACATAACACCAGCCTGATGTTCCAGGGATGTCTTTTACTGCATAAAATTTGCTACTACCACAATCGTAAATAGGTAAAGTTGAATGTGAAATTGTTGCAACTACTTTAGAAGAAGTACTTTTACTTGCATATATTTTTGCACTTACAAAATATGCTGAGTCTAGCTGTGTATAAGAAGTGCTAGCAGTTGAAAAATTACTGGATATTTTATTTGTAGTATCTAAAGTTGCTGCTAATGCGCTTGTTGCTGGTAATGAAGTTAATGCAAGGACTCCTGAAATAGTTAAACTTAATATTTTTTTATTCATAAGAAAATTCCTCCCAAAATTATAGATTTATATTACATTGATTTCTATTTTTCAAGTAATATATCCAGCTAGGCATGTTGCTCGAGTAACATGATTTTTCACTTTTTAATATGGCTTTCTTTTGTTTATTAACCATGTGGGACAAGTTAGATAATATATTAAGTGTAAAAATATAGCAAATTCTATAATTTGTCATATCAATTCATTTAACACGATATGGTGCTATTATGTTATTAAAACTCAAGATAACTCATAAATAATACACTAAATAACAGTAATGAGTTAATGTAATTATCATATTGATTGAAAAAACAGGTTTTACGCTATTGTTATGTAACAAATCTTTGTGAATAATGAATGAAATGATTGGATGTTTTAACTATAATTGAATATATGAGCAATAAGTTAAAGGTAAATACATACTCTAAAAGTAATCACTAAAACAGCCCTAAGCGATGACCTTGCTTAAGGCTGTTTTATAAAATGTAAGTAGTTTATCAGTTCATCGAAATAGATAATCCAGTTCTATTTAATAAAATTACAAACTTATACTATCTACAATAACCTTTGCACAATCTCTAGCTCCATTTTCACTAGATATGTCTAGAGCTAATTTTTTTGCATTTTGAACAATTTTATCTTGAAGAGCATAGTTAATGGCTTCAGCAAGATTATCTGAGGTTAGTTCTTTTATAGGAATAGGCTTTGAAGCAACTTTAAGATCATAGGCTCTATGAGCCCAGGCATGTTGATCATTGGCAAAAGGTACAATTATGCTTGGAACACCAGCTTTAAAACCTGCAGAGGTAGTTCCTGCCCCTCCGTGATGACATACTGCCGCCACTTTATCAAAAAGCCAAGTGTGAGGTAGGCTGTCTACAGCTATTACATTACTTGGAAGATTATCAATCTTGCCCATTCCGCAGATTATTCCACGTTTATTTGTTTTTGAAAGAGCTTCTATAATCAGTTTTGAAAGAGTTTCTTTTTGATCTTTATGAAATACGCTTCCGAATCCAATGTAAATAGGTTTTTCGCCAGAACTTAAAAAGTCAGATAGTTCTTTTGATGGTATATAGTCAGTTGGTTCCTTTACAAACCAATATCCATATTGGTGTATATTTTCATTCCAGTCACTTGGTCTTTTAAATACAAAGTTGCTGCAGGATATAACCGCTGGTTGTCTTTTGTTTGTATGGCGTTCATAAGGTTTGCCAAAGTTTTTTGGAAGGCCGTTAAATTCTTTCTTCCATAAATATTTTACAGAATTATTTGATGCAAGCCACAGCATCCCTTGAAGCATATGGTAGCTGATTATATTTTTAAATGGAGTAGATTTCACTCTCCCATACTGAATTACAGAGGTCTGCTCCTTAGTTTTGTGAATTGGGAATGGAGAAGCCAAGATAGCAGGTATACCAAGTCTTTCAGCAGCAAAGTAACCTATGGTGCAGCCAGGATGATAAATAATTAGTTCACTTCCTTCACAGGCAGCATAGAATTCATTAGCTATATCTAGACCATATTTTTTCATTTTGTTGAAGGTTAGAAGCATCTTCAATGGGTTATCAGCTGATTGAGCTTCCTTAAGCATATTTTCGTCTACATTAAGGGATTTAAAATCTGCCTGTATAGGATAAAAATCTATGTTATAGCTTTTAACAAAGCTTTCAAATTCTTTCATGCCAGTAATACGAACAGCTTTTCCCAGTTCTTTTAACTCCTGTGCTAGAGCAATGTAGGGTTGAAAATCTCCTCTTGAGCCTGAGCAAAGTATTGTAATCATATATTATTCCTCCTTGAATTATCCGACAACTTACTGTATATTCACAGTATAAATGTGCTTCAATCATTCATCAACCAACAAACATATCGTAAATGTCGGATTTGGATTAGAATGAATAGATGAACCACTTCATAATTGAATTTATATTTTCAAATTCTCCTCTCAGAATCCAGAGGAGTTTTGAAAATACATTTCGGACTGAAGTTGTTCATCTTTAGAACAGAACAGGAGTGAGAATATGAAAAAGAAACCGGAGATAACTGCTCAGACCAAGCAGAACCTACTTGATGCGTTTTGGGCACTATATTGCGAAAAGAGAATTGAGAAGATAACTGTAAAGGAAATAGCAGAGAAGGCTGGTTATAATAGAGGGACTTTTTATGAGTATTTTACGGATGTTTATGATGTACTTGAGAAGCTTGAAGATTCTCTCATACCAGATATTCACGGACTACCTCCGATTTCTATTAAAAATCAAGATATGGAAATGCCACTTGATATGTTCATGACTCTTTATGAGAAAAACAGTAAATATTACTCTGTGCTACTTGGAGATAAGGGTGATCCTGCATTTGCAAGCAAGTTAAAAAAATCCACTAAGCCTGTGATTAAGCAAGCATTTCTTGAAAAGTCTAATATAAATCCTATAGAATTTGATTTTATATTAGAGTTTGTGCTTTCAGCTATGATAGGTATAATGAGCTATTGGTTCAGGGAAGATAAAGTATTACGTGCAGAAGAGTTAGTCTTACTGATGCATGATCTTATGGAAAATGGAGTTATGAAGCGTATAAAGGGTGAGTTATAGATATACTTATTATTAGAATTTATCCTAGGAGTTTAATGACTGAAGTAGTTTGTCTATACTTGAAAGGTTACATTTTTTAGATGGCGATAATAGTTGGCGGATTTAGAGGTAAAGCGCAATACAGTATAGTCTGGATCATCTATTCCAAGTGGATAGTAAACCTCGCAACCATCAGACCATAACATTTCCTTCGTAGCTCTGTCTTGTAGTATTTCAATTGTTCCTGTAAGCATAAGACCTGCAAATCTTTCATTATCAACAAAATATAGGCTTGTTTTATTATCGCTTTTTAATCTTTCTACCATCCTGGTTGAGGTATTGGTGCTAAGCCAAAACTTCTTTAAACCATCATGTTTTAATCTCATCATAGCTTTTATCTTAGTATAACCGTCTTCACCATTTGTACTAACCATTACAACTGTTGAGTTCTCAACTAGATCGTTACTTTCAATTAAAATATTTGCATCAACCATAAAAAAGACCTCTCAATTTCATAAATTTAACTATTTTGTGGCTATTGTACCATAATGAGGAAGTGGCTTCAAGCCAAATGATTACGGAGGTCTTATTATGACAACGATAGAGTCAGTAAAAAAGGATATAGAGGATTTAAGGACAGTAGGGCAAGAGGAAAATAGGTATATCAAGGGCGCAGGTTTGCGTTTTGTGTGGTATGGATAGAACAAAGACAGTTAGCGTATTGAATTCAAGGAGGGGTATCAATTGACTTATGTATATCATTTTACAAAAAGAGAAAATGTTCCAATAATCTTGGAACAAGGATTAATGGTTGTTTCAAAATTTAATAAACTGAATAGTATAATACGAGAAAAGGCGATATATGCTTGGCTTATACCAGAGCATGATAAGATGGGATATTTGAATGATAAAGAGTATGTATGTTTACGAATAAAAGTTACACCTAAAGATTGCATTGTTGCAAATATGGATATTATTTCATCAGCATTTGTTAATTTTGTTGGGACAAGAGAACAGGTTGCAAACCTACCTTTATATAAAGAATTAGTTTCATACTATGATAATTCAGCAGTGCATATTGATGAATATAAAAATGGTATGTTTAGAGCTCCTGAAGTAATAATACCTTACTGTATTGAACCTAAAGATATTACAATTCATTCAAATATCAATTCATATCAGTATTTTAACCTAATTAAAAATAAAAAAAATTATAATGAAACGTGGCTTGAAAGATTACAACATTTAGCAAACTATTCTACAGATAAAGTAACAGATATTGTAAATATGTTATCACATACTGGATTAATTAAGAAGATAGCAATACATGATGATTCAGATGGTTTATTAGCCACATATGAAATTATAAAAAGTAAAGAATATTTTACTATAGAATTAAATGGAGAAATAAAATAGATGTTTATTGCTAAATACAATTGATTACAAAAAATAGTATAATAGGAATTAGTTTGATTAAGGTAAAGTGATAATTAAAATGGACAAAACAAAGCACAAAAAGTCGAGAATAAAGTTAGACATTTTTATATACTTTAGTGGAGGTTGAAAACTTGGAAATAATTAAAAGTCTTAATAACGCACTTGATTATATTGAAGATAATTTGAATTCAACTATAGAGATTGAAGACGTAGCAAAGGTTGCGTACTTGTCACGGTCTCATTTTCAGCGAATGTTTCATGCGTTAACTGGATTTACTATAGGTGAATACATAAGAAATAGAAGGCTTACTCTTGCTGCAGAAGAATTGACTTCTAAGGATGTAAGGGTTACTGATGTAGCTATAAGGTATGGCTATGAAAGCATAGACGCTTTCACCAAAGCCTTTCAAAGATTGCACGGAGTAACTCCTTCAAAGATAAAAAAGGGTAATATAAGGCTAAAAGCATTTCCTAAACTTTCATTTCAAATATCAATTAAGGGGAACTGCGAATTGAATTATAGGATAATTGAAAAGGATAGTTTTAAGGTTTTTGGTGTAGAGTTTGAAACCACCATAGCGGATAATCTGCTTTATGAAGAGATACCTAAATTCTGTGATAAGATTTGGGTTGATGGAACCCATCAAAAAATTAATGAGTTTTTAGGATATCCTAAGATGCATATGTTACACGGAATTCATTATGATTTTAAGGAAGATGGCAGCAGAAAATATATGATGGGGTGGGAAGCACCGGAGCGTGATATACCAAAGGAATACAAGGTGTTAGAGATACCTTCCTATACTTTTGCTGTTTTTGATGGTAAGGGAGACAGCTTAAATAGACTTGCCATAAGTGATTTGTGGAAGAGAATATATTTAGAATGGTTTCCAAAGTCAGGCTTTAAAGAAGTTGAGGGAGCATATATAGAAAAGTATTTTTGGGATGACAGTGAATATAATCAGTATACCTGTGAGGTATGGATTCCTGTAGAAAGAAGATAAAAGGAGAAGAAAATATGGGTATTGAGATAAAAAATCCAATGGAAGATCAGTATGGTAATAGTAAGGATAATATTTTTATAGCGTTTAAGGATGATGGAAATTATTTAGGTAGCTCCTATGTATACCCTAATACGAATCATAGACAGATTGAGGAAATACCTTATCTTATTTTTATGGATATAAATTTAGCAGAAAATATGGACAAGTCTTTAGAAGCTGAAGTTAAACAATTGCTATTCGATAAAGTTTTTCTTAGAGCAAAGGAGCTTCGTGAGGAAAGGCCTGATTTAAATGCGAGAATATACTCTGGTTTTCAGTACAATATGGAAAATATGAATTTCTATATTAAAAATGGCTTTGAAGAAGATTATAGTATCATAATGGAAGCAAGTATTGATGATGGTTTTAAGTATACACTGCCTAAAGAAGTTGAGATAGTAGATGTGAACTTAGAAGTTGAAGAAGAGCTTGTTGATTATAAGAAAATGTACGACGAGATATTTATATCACCAGTAGATATGGATGGTTTTATAGAACAAAGTAAAAGAGCTTGTTTTAAGAGCTTATACTTTTTAGTACAAGGCAAAAGATGTGGTGGGTGTACAATTTTTCAAGATGATACTTTTGGCTATATAGAAACTATATATGTTCTTCCAGAGGCACGTGGAAAAGGTATAGCAAAAGTTATACTTAATTATATCTTTAATTATTTTTTAGTAAATGGATTAAGCCAAACAAAGCTTGAGGTGTGGGAGTTAAACAAGCCTGCAGTAAGTCTTTATAAATCTTTTGGGTTTAATGAAATAGAAAAGAACTTGATGTTTCCGGGAAGGAATATATAGATAACTATATGTTTATCAAGAGTAATTTTTTTAAAACTTTCAAAAAATATTACTTTCAATATATTATATATGTATAGTATGTTGTATTAAAAACCCCAGCAATAAATTTGCTGGGGGTGGTTCGTAATAATAGAAGAATGTGACTCAATATTGTTTTGCCTATTGATTTTCGCTTAAATAAGCCCACTTGTTTTTAATACCTTTCTCATACTTAGGAATTGCTAAATAGAATGTTTCGGGGATAATTTCATCTTTATAATTCCTATATCTTACGTAAGACCCTTTGTTAAAGTCATAAACTTTTTTAACTCCTATTGCTTTAAATTTATGTTGATACTTTTTACCATCTATACTAAAGACAACTGAATATATACTACTTTTATATAGCTGATATTTAACCACAGGTGCATTATAAGGAGGTAACGACTTTATTTCACAGTCCATTTGCTTAATTTTCTTTTTCAAGACAATACAAATAGCTATGGATAGTATTGCGATAACTATTCCAATTAATGAAGACTTTAAATAGATAGTTTTATTGTAATGAAAAAGAGAGTCCGTGACTCCTCTACCTCTATCTTTTAGCAAGCCCATGATGGGCATTCCAAATCCGATGTAAACTATGATAGTAAAAAAATGAAGTAGATTATTTATTGTCTTGTACATTTATCATGACCTCCGTAACCATCAGTTATAATTCTTACAAAAATGTTTCAGCTATTAACATTACCTTTTGCATCATTCGCATTTTTTCTACCATTCTGTATTAATCACCATTAATTATACCATGTTATACCAATTGACTCTATTAAAAGCGTAGACCGAAAGGGGTTTAAAAATATTTTTTCACTGCATTATTCGGTTTTCAGAGAGCACTGTTCGTATCTTAAATTTCACAAGTTACGTCGTCTTTTTTTCATATTGAGACACAAAAAAACTGCAGAATTCAATTATGAATAATGCAGTTTTTTGATTAATACGGTATGGATAAAAACACATCATTCCATACTGAGATTACAACAATGGAATCAAAAAACGTAATATTATAATCCTTGAAGCCAATTTTCACAAATTTTTGTCCAGATTGCTACCGTAGGTTCATCCTCACCTAATCCTAAACCATGGGGACCTTTGGAGAATATATGTAAATCAAATGGTAGATTTAGCTCATTTAGAGCTTGAGCAAAAAGTAAGTTTTGGCGCTGAAAATTCCAGTGATCGGTGGCTGTAATCCATAGAAAAGTCGGTGGTGTCTTCGCTGTAACATGTTTATGATTTGAGGTAAAGTCTATAAATTCATCCACTGTAATATCTTTTGTTAATAGAGAATCTGGGGGCAATTTTTCCTTAGAAAAGGGGGATGTCTCAGCATAACATAAAATCATCGCATTAAGTTTAGAACTCGTTTGATCAATCGGATCGTTAAAATCTGGTTCTCCCAAAAGCATCGACATAATTTGGGCATCTCGACTATCCGGTTCTATAATTCCATTATCAAAATGAGTTCCTACAAAAGAGGTGAGATAACCGCCAGCTGAAAATCCTATCATGCCGATTCGTTCCGGATCAATATTAAATTCTATGGCATGATACCGAATATACCTAACCGCTCGGACTGCATCTTTGGTTGACGTAAATGGAGTAAAAGGAGCAACCCGATAATTTAAAACAAAAGCATTTATTCCTATTTGATTTAGCCATTTTGCAATTGGTTCTCCTTCACTTGACGCTCTAAATTGAAATGATCCACCAGGGCAAACAATAATTGCAGCGCGGGGTTTCTCCCCTTTTAATAAATAAGGGGTCAGGGTAGGTAACCCTTCGTTATTCAAGTCCCCAATAGTAGAAAATAAGTCGGCATCAGGAACATTTTTTTCCCAAAGTTTTATATCTTTTAATCTCATCAATATTATCCTCCTATTTTAATCTGCGGCTCGGATAACCGCGGCTTTTCGCGATATATCATATAACGGTTTTATTGTATTAATTTACAATTGTACCTTAAATTATATATTTGATTATACCATAATTTTTATAAAGCATAATTGTCTGTAAATATCTGCGTAATTAATTTTAAGTTGTTCTCTAAGCTCCTTATTTTCTTTTTCAAGCATTTTAATTTATTACGTTCATCCAAACTAAATATTCCTTGTTTCACAGCATTATCAAAGACTATTCTTTTAGTGTCATCAAGTAACTTACGTACAGTTATTACAAAAAATTGAAACTAAATAACAATATGCTATATAATTATATGGAAGTTATATATAGAAAGATGGGGGATCTATTAATGTGTAGTATTAATCCATTTGATAAGTGTCCAGTTTATGAAAGTAATAATTTAATATTTACAAAAGTTAAAGAGGAAGACGCAATAGACTTATTTGAGTGCTATTCTGATCCGATTACTAAAAACCGTATGAATAATGATAATTGTGGCGGTATATGGGATACACGTAATATTGATGCTGTAATAAAGGGGATTAAAGGATGGGAGCAAGAATTTGACGACAGATTTTATATAAGATGGAGTATTAATCATAAGCACACAAATAAGATAGTAGGTACTATGGAAATAGCACCGGTTCCTAATACAACAAGATTTTGCGATGGTAATTGTCAGACTGGTATATTAAGAATAGACATTATTTCATCTCTTGAAAATGAAATAGTTTTATCTGAAATTTTAAGAGTAGTTTCTGATAATTTTTATACAGACTTTGATATTAAAGATATCATCATTAAAGCAACTAAAGACGATGGGGAAAGAGTTTTAGCCTTGGAAAATAGTAACTTTGATAAATTAGAAAACAACAACTTTCCTTATAGTGATTATTATGTAAAAAGAAAATAATACATAATGACTTATATCTATCTTTCACCTAATAATTCTAATGCCTCAGTAGCTAGTGTTAAGATATTTGCTTGAATATTGTCAGCATTTTTTAAGTCTTCTTTAGTGTACCAATGAAGTAAATTAGATTCACCATCAGCGGGGCTTGTCTCGTAAGCTTTAGCAGTTCCATAATAAACAAAGTCTATATGGCAATGTCCTGGGGCTATCTCACCAAAAATTGTGTACATAGGATTTATTAAGAGCTTTTCACTTACTAATTCACAAGATTCCTTTAGTTCTTTATTTGCTGGACCATATAGGGTGATTTCCAAGCCAGATTCTTCAAATGCTTCACGAATACATGCTTCTTCAGGTAGTTCATTAGCTTCTACATGACCACCTAGAGGAAGTATTTTTTTCGCCTTTTTATGTAAGTGTAATAATACTTTATCTTTATGAACAATAAAAACCGAAACAGTAAAATGTCTATCCATAGCTGTAATTCTCCTTTAAAATTCAATGTAAAAACTCACAATAAAATGAAAAACTTTATCTATAATTATACAGTATAAATTTGAAGAATTACAAATATTTGGTGTGTAATTTGTAGATTTATTTTAATCTATTATAATTAAAAATGTACTACTTAGAATCAGAAACCTCTGAAACAAATTGATGCTTATGACATAATAATAAGTATTATAGTTATAAGTTATTCTAGTTAGTTGTTGTTTATCTATAAAATAACAGTAAAAAAGCTTGTATAATGGCATTTAATATAAATGAAGGGGAGATAAAACATGATTCTTGATTTCTCAGTACCTTTTACAACAAATCCTGAAACTAATATATACTATATTAATCTTGGTATTGGAGATAAATTCCCTATTGCCTGTGTTGGTAGAGAGTCTTATATAGTAGGTGGAAAAATTACTAGTGGAGCTGACTTTACCATATCGGAAGGATACGCTATCCATAATTTACAAGTAGGTCAATTTGTTTCAATTGCACACTGTTCAGATTTTACTATGGGGCTAGGACATGATTATCTTAATTTGGCCACAGGAGTGTCAAAGTTATTTAAAGAAAATAATGAGTATAACTATGACAGTAGTTATAGAGAAAAGGGACAAATATTAATTCAAAATGATGTATGGTTAGGTCATAATGTAACTGTTATGGCCGGAGTAACAATTCATAATGGAGCGATTGTGGCATCTAACTCACATGTTGTTAAAGATGTGCCACCCTATGCAATAGTAGGAGGAAACCCTGCAAAGATAATAAAATATAGATTTAGTGAAGAGATAATAGATAAGCTTCTTACTATTCAATGGTGGAATTGGAGCAGTGATAAGATTATAGAAAATAACGAGTTTTTCAAAAGTGAAGATGTAGTTGCCTTTTGCAATAAGTTTTATTATGAAGCATTAGAGAATAAGAAAAAAGTAAAAGATATTCAAATGCAGAAGATGGACAACACATATCTATTTTTCATGGATTTTACTGAGCCATATGCTATTTGGCAGAGAGTAATTAGGGAATTTATAAAAAAATTTAAATTAAAGGCTGACCATTTATTAATTTTATATATTGATGAAGAATTTGCAAATAACAATACAGAGGCAATCCATTTGCTTAATAAATTTATAGCTGAACAATTAGTAACTGAAAACCCTATATGTAGTGTTAGTATTTGTATAGAAAATAAAGAAAATGAAAGGGCTATGTTTAGAAAAACAGATTACTTTATTACAAATAGAAGCAAGTCCACAATCCTCCACTCAGAATATGCATATGAAAACAAAGTTAAAGTAATATCAGGTGTTGATATGCCAATATTCTAAATCTAACGGAATCAACACCTTTGACAATATAACATCAATTGAAGGTTCAGTGATTTTAGGTATACAATATTTAATAAGGCATTCAAAAAAGGAAGGTATGACTACAGAGGAAATTAATAGACTTGTGTATGAAAAAACAATGGAGTTTGGTGCTATACAGGCACAACTTGGGTATGAAGGGTTTCCGAAGAGGTGTGTCACGGGATATCATCAGAGACGGATGAAATATTTTTAGATGAGAAGAATGGTTGGACTTTTTATACGGCAGATGGGCAGCCTTCAGCTCAAGAGAAAATCATGGTATTGGTTACAAGTGATGGATATGAGGTATTAGCACATTAACTTTTAAGTTAGTAATGGTAAGTTTAAAGTGTAAGAAGAGCATAATATTAAGCGCCCTCCTTTGATGTGAATTTAAGGGAAGGCGTTTTTACAATTTATTTTAAAGCAATATCCATAGTTAGAATTACTACAACATTTGGATACAAATAAGCAAATATATTGAAAAAGTATATACAAACTAATGGTATGTTTACAAAATATGTTATAATAACAAGGATAAATGACATACAAAGGGGGATAGAGCAAAAATGAATTTTGAAATTACTGATAAAGTTAATGAGCAAGATAAAGATGATATTTTTCAAGGATTACTAGAATACAATTTGGCGAGAATTGAAGATAAGAACCCAAAGGACTTAGGAATTTATTTACAGAATGAAGCAGGTAAAAAGGTTGCAGGGCTCATTGGAGATACTCATGGAAACTGGTTGTCCGTGAAATATTTGTGGGTGAGTGAAGAGTTAAGAGGTCAGAATATAGGAAGTGAAATTTTAAAGCAGGCAGAAAAAACAGCAAGAGAGAGAGGCTGTAAGTATGTATTCTTAGATACCTTTAGTTTTCAGGCACCTGAATTTTATAAAAAATATGGGTACAAAGAAGTGTTTGCAGTAGAAAACTATCCCGTGACAGGAAAGCGATATTATTTTACTAAGAATCTTTAATTTTAAATATAAATTAGTGGAGGAATATCAGTGGTAAAAGACTGTGAGAAGTTATCAGGTGGTAATTTATCAAATGTATATAAGCAGAATGAAACTGTTCTTAGGGAACAAAAGGCTTGGAGTTCAACAATACATAGAGTACTTAAGCATTTAGAAAAGGTTGGATTTACTAGCTGTCCAAGATTTTTAGGAATAGATCAAAGTGGGATGGAAGTATTATCATATGTTCATGGAGAATGCATTGATAATTATCCTTTTACTAATGATGAGAAAAAGCAGCTTTTGATTATTAAAAGATTGGGTGAAATGATGCGGAAATATCATGATGCAACTCTATCCTTTGAAAGAACTGAATCAGATAACTGGATGTTTTCCTACAAAGGGACTTTAGAAAAGGAAGTCATATGTCATAATGATATCGCACCGTATAATATTACCTTTGTTAACGATATGCCATATGGGATCATTGACTTTGATACATGTTGTCCTGCACCTAGGATATGGGATATTGTGTATGCACTTTATAGATTTGTACCCTTTAGCAACAAGCTTTATGATATAGAAAAACATGAATATAGATATTATGATGGGACCAGAGATAAAGAACTGAGGAAGAAGAGCCTTCAGGTATTTTTTAAAGCTTACGGAATTGAGTGTCCCAATGACTTATTTGAACAAATGATAGCTAGATTACAGGTACTTGCTGACTTAATTTATGAGGAAGCTAAAAGTGGGAATAGTGCTTTTCAAAAAATGATGGAAGAGGGGCATAGGGATTTGTATTTAGCAGAAATCGATTTTATTAAAGAACATGCCAAAGAGTGGTTGTAATAAAGACTCTTTATGAAAAGTAATAAAGTGCAATCAAAAAGGGAGAGAATTATGGAAAATAAACTTATATTAGTAGAAGGTATACCAGGAGCTGGTAAAACTACTACAGCAAGAAAAATAAAAGAAAAACTCTTAGCAGAGGGGAAAAAGGCAGTACTTTATGAAGAAGGAATGTCTCATCCAGCAGATATGTCCTGGAATGCTTATCTTAGTGAAGAAGAATACAATAACTTCTTATCGAAGTGCTTAGAAATGTGGGAAAGCTCAGAAAAGACTGTTAGTAAAGAGGAACTGAAGCGTATAGTTGAAAGACAAGTTCGAAGGGAAGACAACCATATTATCTTAGCTTATACAAAATTAGAGTTTCCAGAGGGATGCTACTGGAATCTAGTGGGTGAAGTTGCAGCAAAAGAGATATGTGATGGAAGACGAAGCTTAGAAGAATTTACAGAAATACATCTAAAGCGATGGAAGAGGTTTGGGGAAGAGGCACTATTAGATGATACAGTTTATATATTTGAATGTGCTTTTCTTCAAAATCATATATTTGAGTTATTAGGTGTATATGAGAAAAGCGATGAAGAAATCTTAATCCACCTTACAAATTTATTAAATACAGTTAAATCCCTGAATCCACGTATTGTTTATATTGAGCCCACTGATGTTGAGAAAGTGATAATGAAAGCAGCAGACGAGAGAAGGGCGCCAAATGAGTCAAGAAAAGACTGGATAGATGAAATTGCTGATTGGATTAGTAACAACAATTATGGTAGAAAACATGGGTTAAAAGGAAAAGAAGGTGTATTTGCTTTTTGCAAAGAAAGACTAAGAATTGATAAAGTGATGATTAAAAATTTAGGTATTCCAGTAACTTTGATTAGTAGGGATTAGGTCTATAATTTGACACTGTTAAGATATACAGATGATTTTAAAATAGATTAATAGGAATAGCGTATAGAAACAGCTTGAATAATAATCCAAGCTGTTTTTTTTTATGTAGATATTCTGTAGATTACCTACTTATTCTCAATATAACTTTTCAACATATCTATAAATAATAGTGTACCCTTCGATGGAACTATTCCTTTTTGGAGAATATATGAAAAGCTTCTAGTGTATTCATCAGAGGTTTTTAAGATAGATATTTCTTTATTTCCCACAGCTCCTTCTGTAACAAGTGAGGAAATAAGTGTAATGCCTAGGTTATTTCTAACAGCTTCTTTTACAGCATAATTGCTTCCAAATACAATGACATTTTTAGCATGAATGTCATTCTTAGATAAGAATAGATTTAAGTATTCTCTTGTGCCAGAACCAATCTCTCTGCTGATCCAGGTTTGATTTCCTAGCTCTTCAACTGAAAAATCTCTGTCAACCAGGTGATGATTATAGGGAACAGCAACCACCATTGTATCCTTGTAAAAAGGAGTAATCTCAAAATTTGAAGAGGGTACTGTACCTTCAACTAAGGCTATATCCACTTGAAAATCCTTAACCTTTTCACAAATATCATGAGTGTTTTCAATAGTAACTTCTAACTCTAGAGATGGATAGGCTTTGGTAAACTGTCCTAAAAAAGCAGGCAGAAGATACTCACCTATAGTAAAACTGGCACCTATACGTAATGTGCCTTTTACAACATTTTTATAGTCAAGTAAATCCTCTTTTGTATCCTCTAATAATTTAATTAATTGTTTCGAGCGTTCATAAAGTAAATTTCCTTCTTCAGTTATATAGATGCTTTTTTGTTTAATGGAACGCTGTAATAGTTTTGTATTAAAATATTCTTCCAAATGTTTTATATGTAAGCTCACGCTAGGTTGAGATATGTTAATAGCTTCTGCAGCTTTAGTAAAGTTTTTATGTTCTACCACAGCTATAAAGGTTCTAAGCTCATCTATCATCAAGGGTCATCCTTTCTATAATCATTAAGAATATTAATGGTTATCATAAAATATATGTATTTTACTTATGATTATACACCTATTATACTCAAAGCTGTAAGAGTATAGATATACCACTTCCCCAAAAATCTATTTGCCAAGTAAAATACCGTTAATAGTTAAAGCTATCTTTAGTATATTTATAATTCATGGAAATGGGATATCTATATATAATTACACCACAGAAAATACAGTTTGGAAGGATGATATAATTGGGACGACGATTATTTTCAATTAATAGAGATAACTCAAAGAAACTAGATAAAACAAATATGATGAATAAAGTAGTTGGGATTTTACCTGGACTTATTATATGTATTATCATTGCTTGTATCGGAAAATTTATAGGAAATTATGTGCCGAGCTTAGGCGGGGCATCTATAGCAATATTTTTAGGAATACTAGTGGGAAATACCTTTGGAAACAAACAAGTATATACTAAGGGATCTAAATTTGCAGAAAGTGACTTATTATCTTACTCCATAGTACTACTTGGTGGAACCTTAAGTGCTCAAACCTTGCTTAAGTTAGGAGTCTCAGGAGTTGCTTTTATAGTGTTTCAGATGATTATAACCATCGGTGCTGCAATATTTATAGGGAAAAAACTTGGATTTGGAGAAAACTTTCGTTTGCTGATGGCAAGCGGAAATGCGGTGTGTGGATCTTCTGCAATAGCTGCTACTGCTCCTGTTATAGAAGCTGAGGAGGACGAAAAGGTTATAGCTATAACAATAGTAAATGTTACTGGGACGGCCTTAATGCTGCTGCTCCCACTTATTGCAAATGTGATATTTAAGTCAGAAACCCTAAAAACTTCTGCCTTAATAGGAGGAGTGCTTCAATCGGTAGGACAAGTGGTTGCAAGTGGTAGTTTGGTGAGTACGGATGTAAAAGATTTAGCCACCATATTTAAGATTGTTCGTATAATATTCTTAGTCTTTGTGGTATTAGGTTTTGGAGAAATGAAGAAGAAATCTTCTAAATCGAGCTTAACAAAAGCTAGATCAAAGGTAAAGGTGCCGTGGTATGTAATCGGGTTCTTTGTTATGTGCAGTTTATTTACAATTGGAGTATTTTCACAAAATGTTTCTAAGCTCTTTAAGCTGATAAGCAACAATTTTGAGATAATAGCTCTTGCTGGTATAGGAATGAGAGTAAACTTTAGGCAACTTAAAGAGCAAGGGGCTAAGGCTTCAATCTATGCCTTAGGGATTGCTTTAACTCAAATTGTATCTGCTATTATTCTGATAGTTTTGTTTCTGCAAGTGTAGCGCTATCTAGAACGTCTAGCAAGCTATTTGTTATCTGGATTTTCTCTCTAAAGGAACAGTATTGCAATTTAAATTATAGATGAGCGAGCAATTGTTAGATAAAAAGCTTATTAATAAGTTCAGGATTTATGGTATATGGGTCAACAATTATAGTTATAAAAGACTGAGTGACATACTAAAATCCCTTCAAACCCTGATTTTATGAGTAAATATTTAAAAAGTTATATAGTTATATTTTTTTATTTATAACATTTTTTAATTTTAAAAAGTTTTCTATGGAAAAATTTAAAAAGGTTTATAGGAAAATATTTTTAAAGTTACTGTAATACTGGAATCTCGGTCATATATACCTATTGAAAGCTCATAGAGGCTTTACGAATTTTATAAAGATGATTGTGAGGTGAGAGGCTATGGCAACAGCAATATTAAGTAGTAATTCAATGATAATGAAGTACAAGACTGGTACTAATGAAAAGGGTGATGATATTTTTAGCAGTCAGAGATTTTCTAATGTAAACTTAGATTTAAGTGATGATGATTTTTACGAAGTTGGACAAGCGTTAGAAAACTTAATGGCTACAGATGCTGTCTATATAAGAAAGCAGCAGGATTATTTGGTGGAAAGTATCTAGACCTAAGTTTATTGAAGTGGTTCATCTATATGAATAGCTTGAGGTAAGCATGTCTGGAAATTATAGAAGGGAGGAGAAAAACATGAAAACAAAATATTTGGTTATGACCTTTAAAAACGAGAAAGGAGATAATGTGAATTTATCTCTCAAAGGTATTAAAGAAAATTTAGCTTCTGCAGAAATATCAAAGACAATGGACACTATAATAGCTAAGAACGCATTTTTTAGTTCTGGTGGCAAGCTTGTACAGAGGGTTGGAGCGCAGATTGTAACAAAGAATATTGATGAGATTAAAGTGGGGTAGAAGAAAAAGAAAAACTTGAAATAGAGCAATTTTTAAGGGAAGTGAAAAAATCACTTCCCTTAGTTGACGTTTTAGGAAATATATAAGTTAACTTAGATGTAGATTTTAATTCAGGTTATTCTTTATCAAGTACAAAGGTTTCAAAAGACTTAATAGCCTTATCTCTCATCGTGAAGTCGTATATACCGCTATTTAATAATCGAATTGCGAAAAACATATTTTCCATTATTGATATCTTGTAGTCTTTTATAAATGTTTCATAAGGATATTCTTTAATATTTTCACAAAGACAATTGTAATAATAGTCTATTAACTGCTTAGCATATTTCTTGTCAGGCTCAATATGAAGTGCTAATAACATTGCTAAATCTTCTGTACATAAACCAACTCTTACTGCTTCCAAGTCGATGAACTTAACTTCATTATTGTTTGATTTTGAAAGAAATATATTTCCAGGGTGCATATCACCATGAATAATTGTTATATTTTTTTCAGAATGAAATCTCGTGTCTACATAAGTTAGATATTCTTGTTTTAATAGTTTGATGGCATCTTGAAAAAGATTAAGTTTCTCTGCAGCTATATTATTTTTGTGTACATCCCATACCTTTGGAATCTTACCACACTCTTCATCTTTTCTATATTTCAAATAATCCGCTTCCATACCGTTTATATGAGCTAGTAGGTTTTCTTTTGTTTCATGACGATAGTGAAGTCCTACTTTCTCTAAAGCATTACGATTTTCCCAAAAGGTTGCATGCAGCTTAGCAGTTTCCTTTAATAAGGCATAATAGTTCTCTCTAATTTTATTGCCGTATTCATTAGCTTCATCGAAATGAAAGCCTTGAATATAATCAGTCAAATCTTCCATGAGAATAATTCTTTTTTGAGGGTCAATATGATATGTTAACGGAATTGTCGATGTATATTGGGAGAAAAAGCTGTAGCCATAGAGTTCTTTGTCGTCATCTGAGTATATTTTTTCAATTAGCTTGAACTCTTTTTGTGGAGAGACTACGGTAATATATATAATTGTATATTTTGAGTTTTCTTCAGGCTTTCCTCTAGTTACTGTACAATTTCCTATATTAGGATTAGTCTTCTTAATAGAGTGTATAATTGTATTATCATCCAAGCCAATTATTTGTTCGGAGGCTGCAGTATTTCCTAGCTGCTGAATCACATATTTTGCAACCTGTTCCGCCTGCATTTGAAGGATATTTGGTTTTTCTTCTTCAAGCTTTGGATCGAAGGAATAAGCCGGCATAATCAACTCATCAATAGTACAACCAAAAATTTGACAAAGAACAGGCAATAAAGATGTTTCAGGAAGTGAATGACCATTTTCCCACTTACTGATAGCCTGAGGTGATATGCATAACATTTCAGCTAGTCTTTCCTGTGATAAACCATTCTTTTTTCTTAGCGAAGCAATTATAACCCCAGTCTTTTTTATATCAAGCATAAAAAGTTCTCCTTATAATTTTATTATTGATAAACTACTTCATATTAGAACTTATCCAAATAAAGATTTGTAGAAGCATCGAAATCTTTATTTGGACGCCAAGGAGTGAAGTAGTTTATCTATATCAGCGCTGATGATTTAATTATAGCTTTAAGAAAGTAAAAAACTATATAAAAAATAAGATGTAAACTCAACTATAGGTTAACCTCCTATTTACTGCCTATCGGTGAAGGCTAAGCTTATTTATTTCTAAAACATCCAAAACAAGCGATCCTTTGATAATTTACCATAATGCTCTAATATAACTTCTATGTGGCTTTTATCTAACTGTTTTATTTCTAATTCCTCACTTATAATAAGCTTAGATTTATCCATATAAACTGCTTGAAAACATTCAAGTTTTTTGTTTAGCTTAAATCTATCTATTATATAATCAACCATAAATTCTTGATGTGAAAGAATTAGATTACAGCGCGATATAGTATTTATTAGTTCTTTTCCTATATCAAAATTATCTACAGATAGCATATAAGCATTACTCTTCTCTTCTTTTATTAATACACCATCACTTTCAGCATATAGTATGTCTGCAGTATCTCTATGTATTGTTTCTATCATCCCAATATGTAATAATGGATTTTTTATTAAATATTCAACTGCTGTATTTTTCATCATTTTGCACCTTTAATTATTTATTCTCTTAGTAGATATCCTAATTATAATATAAACTTGAAAATAATGTATATAAGCATATAAAATAACCAATTAATTAATCACGCAAAAGTGGAAAAATACTGGAGAAGTTTAAAAAAGGCTATAGATAGAAAAGGTTAATCTAAGAATACACTGTTTGATGAAAAGACGTATGATAAGATGAAAATTATTTACATAATATGCTATAATTAGAAGAATATTAGACTTTTGCGTTAATTAAATAAAAGCTAAATAGGAGGAAATATGGTACAAGTAAAATTAGCAGAAAATAAGGATTTAAAATTCATAAGAGATACTTATAAATTATTAGATAACCAGAAGTAAAAATATCTATGGTTTGTGATCTAGAGAGTTCTATTGAAGGGAGAGAGGAAGAATGCATTTAGGTTCAATTTATTTAATTGTAGATGATTTTAATAAATCAGTTGATTTTTATGAAAAGCTATTACAGATTGCAGTTACCAGAAAAAATATGGACAGGTTTGCAATGTTCGAGTTTGAAGGGCAGTGCATATCCATTATGAATGGACATTTTGATAGGGAAAATCCTGATTTAGTTGTACATAAAGGTGAGTATGTAGAGTACTTTGATGATATGAAAGCAATTACTGCTGCTATAAATACCCGTAAGGTTGTACTTAATTTTTGGGATGAAAATCTTCGAAAAGAATATGAGAGAGTTAAGAGTTTAGATATTACAGACAAGCTAACGAAGATTAGATATGTTTGTAATGTAAGTCCATATTATTTCTTTCAATTTACAGATCCTGATGGAAATATTATTGAAGTTACAGGTGAGTATATCCCTGAAGAAGGCGAGTTTGATTAAGAGTATTTTGAGTTAATGAAATTTATAAAACATGTTATAGTTGGGAATAAGAAATTTGAGTGTTACATAGTGGAATAGTTATATGGGGGATAAAGAGGTAGTTATGGAGTATAGAGAATTAAAAGAATTGTGGGAAAAAGAAGAGAGAAATACATCTGAGGGATGGGATTTTTCGTATTTAGAAAATAGATGTGAAGAAGAAGAATTGCCTTGGGACTATAAAGATATATTAAAAACATATTTGAAACCAGATTTTAAACTACTTGATATGGGGACTGGGGGAGGAGAATTTCTATTATCCTTGAAACATCCTTTCAGTAACACCGCAGTTACAGAAAAGTGGGAGCCTAACTTAAAGTTGTGTGAGAAAACATTAACACCGCTTGGAATAGAAGTAAAGCAGGTATTTGATGATTCAGAACTACCTTTCAAAGATGAAGCTTTTGATATGATTATTAATAGACATGAATCCTTTGATATTAATGAGGTAAAAAGGTTATTGAAGCCAAATGGAATATTTATCTCTCAACAAGTAGGCGGCAGAAATAACGAAAAATTATCAAAAATATTAATTAAGGATTTTAAACCGCTGTTCTCTAAGAATACGTTGGATAATAACTTGAAGGAAATAGAGAAAGATTTGTTTGAGGTTTTATACGCTAGAGAGGCTTTTCCATATCTACGTTTTAAGGATATTGGAGCTTTAGTATATTTTGCAAGAAAGATTGAATGGGAATTCCCAAACTTTTCTGTAGAGGATTGTTTCGAGGAATTATGTAAATTGCATGAAGAAGTAAAGATCAAAGGATATGTAGAGAGTATTGAACATAGATTTATTATGGTTTGCAGAAAGAAAGATTTATGATGTTTCACTGTTTTAGAGTATTGCCTATGATTAAAAGCTACTAGCTTAAAAACAGTGAATGTCCATTGATTCCTATAGTAAATTATAAGAATCAATGGACATTTATTTTTGAAAATTAATTGTTATTATACTAAGCTTTTCTAAGCGCTTTTATTACTTCTAAAGAAAGCCCGGTTTTAGCTGAGATTGTAGCGTCATCTAGAACGTCTAGTAAGTTTTTGGCTATTTCTATCTTTGCTTCATTTTTACCTTCTAACTTACCTTCTAACTTACCTTGTTTTTTTGCTTCTTCCTTAAGTTCTTTTAATAAAAATGCATTATTGGCTACCATACGCTCCACCTCCTCTTTATTGGCATCTAATATTTCTTTAGCTGTATTTGCTAAATCTTTTTCTATGGTATTTTCTATCCAATGTTTCAATACCATTCTTTCTTTATCAGTTAAGTTAGAAAAGAATAATGCTATAGCTTTAATTCTCTCGATAAACTCCTTAGCATCTATCTTTTGGTCAAGTAAAAATATTGCTGAAGTTATATTATTATATTCTATAAGCTGCTCTTTAGTAAATTTATTATTTACATCAAAAACACTATATTTAAAATCAATTATATTGTCTTCAAATAATTCACTACCATCAATAATATCTCTAAATCTCTGAGTAACATCCCAAGGCTTTTTACCGTTATAAAGAACTATGGGAATGACAGCAGGAATTTTTACACTTTTATCAGAAGCTTTGTGATTTTCATTTTTAGCATATTCTCTTAAAATCTCGCTTATATAGAAAAATAATCTAAGTGGCATTCTATAATCTAAGCTAGACTGAAATTCTAATAATACATAAAAAATTACTTTTTTATCACCTATTGTTCCTTCATAAACAATATCAGATTCTTTTTCATCGTAATCTGAGGATATATAGGATTTATTGACTAACTTTAATTTATCAGGGGTTAAATCCTTTGCCCAAGGTGCTTTAAGCATTTCCTTTACCAGGTCTATAAAGACTTCCTTGTTAGAGTATAAATCTTTATAGATTTTATCATGTATGTTATTTAAATCTTTTCTCAATATTATCTCCTTAGGTTTTGACATGTGTCTTACTAATATTATATCCAAATTAGTATGGTGAAGCTATATTATGACGATTATTTTTAATATGTTTATAAAGAAAATAATAGTCTATAGCTGCTTGTCATATTTTTTATCAGGTTCAATATGGAGTTTACAAAACATGCTATAATTGAAAATAAGAATAGGTTCGTACTTAGTTGAGATTAGGGAGATGTATATGGAGGAAACTTACAGTATTGGACAGTTGGTAAAGGAGCTAAATATTAATAAAGAAACAATAAGGTATTACGAAAAGATTGGACTTATTTCTCAGCCTAAAAAAGATGACAGTGGGTATAGAGTGTATTCAAACAAAGATATAGAAACCATTAAATTTATTCTCATTGCTAAAAATTTGGGCTTCACTTTGAAAGAAATAAGTGTATTGCTACATGATGAAATATTACATAATAGTATTGAGGATATCAAAATAATTGTTGAAAGCAAGATAAAAGAAATAAAAGTAAAAATGGATGAATTAGAAGAAACTAAGAACTTACTTGAAAAGGTGCAGAAAACTATATTAACTACTAATTTAGAAATTTGCAATGGAATAGAAATTTATCATGAAAAATAAGCCTTGACTGTGTACCATAGTACTTGGTCTATAATGCCATTAGAGAACTAGATATTAACTTTATAAAGATGAATAACAATCATTTAATAATATTAATAAAAGGAGAGTTTTTTATGGTAATAAATAAGGATACAATACTATATTATTCAGGTACAGGTAACAGTTTACAAGTAGCTAAAGATATAAATAGTGAATTAAGTAACTTTAGCTTGTGCAAAATATCATCAATTATGAGGGAAGAAAAGATTAGATTTGAAGGGGAAAACCTTGGAATAGTTTTTCCAGTAGTTTATGCACGGTTACCCTTAATCTTAGAAAGAGTTTTAGAAAAACTGGAGGTTAATAAAGATACTTATGTTTTTGCTATAGTAACGCATGGAGGATCTCCTTCAGAGGTATTAATTAAGCTGAGAAAAATGCTGCAAAGCAAAGGAATAACATTAAATTCTGGTTTTTTAATTCATATGCCTGCAAACAATATTTTCTCTTATGGAGCTAGCTCTATGAAAAAACAAAACAAACTTTTTAAAACAGAGAACAGAAAAATAAAGGAGATAGTGCATATAATAAATGAAAGAAGAGACCAAAAATGTGAAAGGAGTAAACTAATATTTGATACAGCAATTGATAGAATTTTTATTAATACAACAGATAAGATAATGGAAAATCTTCATTCAAGAGATAAAGATTTTTGGGTTACGGATAACTGCAATAGCTGTAGGTTATGTGAGAGAATTTGTCCAGTAAATAATATACAATTTAATGCTGACAAGCCAACCTGGAAGCATAGTTGTGAGCAATGTACTGCTTGTATACAGTATTGTCCAAAACAAGCAATTCAATGGAGAAATAAAACTATCAAAAGAAAGAGATATAGAAATCCTAATATTAAAGTTATTGAGCTATTGAGGTGATTTTAGATGTTTATGCACATTTATTCATATATTTTTCTATACTAAAATGAATAAAGAATATGAGGATACAATGTTTCATATGACTTTAAGATAGGTATTACAATGGCATCAATGAAATTGACAAGTGACCTTAAAATAGTTTATCATGGGATAAAAAGGAAGTGAATCATGATGCTTTTAACAATAGTAGTAAGCTCCATGCAAAGCTTGTAGGATATGAAAAACTTTTGCTTGGAGCCAATAAATAAAGATTAGTTTTTCATATTTTATAAAGCGTTGCATCTTCATTTAGAAACTAAATGTTGATTGGAGCGAAGATTATGAGATATGAGAAAGCACAAAATATATTACCAAACAATATAATAGAACAAATTCAAAAATACATTGATGGCGGATATATTTATATCCCTAGAAAAGACGAAAACAAAAAGGCTTGGGGAGAAAATACTGACACTAAAAAGCAGCTTAGTGATAGAGATAATGAGATTCTTTATAAGTATTCCTCTGGAGTACCGGTTAAGATATTAGCTGAGCATTATTTCCTAACTGAAAGCAGTATTAGAAGAATAATAAGGAATAAAAGAAAATATGGATGATAGATGAGGCGTATTTTTCACAGTTAGCTCTGTGGGGAATATGCCTTTTGTTATTTCATATGAGCATGTTTATTACAGAAATGTCTGCGACCTTGGACCACTGAGCCACCGGTGATAGTATAAAAGTGTACCACTTCGTTTTAGTATTTATAGAGTGGAACTGCAATATTTATATATTGATGTACCACTTCGTAGTAAAACTTATTATTTTTAAATTCTCTCGCCAAACCCCGCTAGAGTTTTAAAAATAGATTTGGCATTGAACTGGTACAGCTTTATCTTATGACAGTGCAAGGAGGTGCAGACATATGAGCATTTTAACAATTGAAAATATGAACCATTCTTTTGGCGATAGGATACTGTTCGCCAATGCATCCTTTAAATTATTTAAAGGAGAGCATGTTGGTCTTATTGGTGCTAATGGAGAAGGTAAATCAACCTTTATGAAGCTTATTACAAATCAAATATTGCCTGATGGAGGCACTATTCAGTGGAATAGAAAGTATACCATAGGATATATGGATCAGCTTGTGGATTTAAAAGAAGGAATTACTGCCATAGATTTTTTGAAGGAAGCCTTTGTAAAGCTATATGATATGGAAGATAATATTAATGATTTATATAATAAGCTTGGCAATATGGATACAGAGGAAATGAATCAAGCTTTAAGCAAAATAGCAACAATTCAAGAAGCCTTAGATAAAAATGATTTTTACAGCATTAACTCAAAAATACAGGCAACGGCAGCGGGACTTGGCTTTAAGGAGCTTTTAGAGAAAGAGGTATCAGCTCTAAGTGGAGGGCAGAGAACTAAGATTCTACTTGCAAAACTGCTTTTAGAAAAGCCAGATATTTTACTTTTAGATGAACCAACTAACCATCTGGATGAAGAGCATATAGAGTGGCTTAAAGGATACTTGATAGATTATAAAGGTGCTTTTATAGTGATATCCCATGACAATAGTTTTTTAAACAGAGTGGTTAATGTGGTTTATCATCTTGAGCACAAGGAGCTTACAAGATATGAAGGAAACTATGATTACTTTCTTAGGCTTTATGACATAAGAAAACAACAGAGAATAATAGAGTATAAGGAGCAGCAAAAGGAAATTGAAAAGCTTGAGGAATATATAAGAAAAAACAAGGTGAGAACTGCAACAGCAAGGCAAGCTAAAGCCAGAGAAAAAAAGCTCAATAAAATTGAAAGAATAGAGATAAAAAAGGATATTAAAAAGCCATATTTCAATTTTAAAACTGTAGAAATGCCTGAAAAGATAATTTTTGAGACTAAAGGATTAGCTATTGGCTACGACAAGCCTTTAAGTAAGCCTCTTAATTTAAAGATGGAGAGAGGGCAGAAGATAGCAATAACTGGAGCCAACGGTTTAGGAAAAACAACTCTTCTAAAAAGTTTACTTGGACTTCTAAAACCTATAGATGGAGAAATAGCTTTAAGTGAATACACGAAGATAGGGTATTTTGAGCAGGAGCTCACGGAGGATAATACTACTCCAGTTTTACACGATGTGTGGAATGTATTCCCGGACTTTACCATCACTGAAGTAAGGAAAAGCCTTGCTAGGTGCGGATTAACCTGGCAGCACATAGAAAGTCCCTTTAATATATTAAGCGGAGGAGAACAGGCTAAAGTAAGATTATGTAAGCTAATCAATAAGCCTTCTAATATTTTGGTTTTAGATGAGCCTACAAATCATTTGGATCTTCATGCTAAGGAGGAACTTAAACGCTCCTTAAAAGAATATGAGGGTAGCATAATTATAGTATGCCATGAGCCGGAGTTTTATAGTGATATTGTGACGGAGGTTTGGGATTGTGAGGAGTGGGCCACAAAAATTGTATAAAAGATTATATTGGCTATAACAATATTATAATTAGAATAGGAGCAGCAGTTATTGTGTAACTGCTGTTTTTTTATGTATAGGAGATGATGAAGTACTTAAGATAGCTAAATCTAGATATTTCAGTGAATTTCTATTTTTAATATACTTATAGTATTGATTGATTAGTACGTTCGTGCTAATATATTAGTACGATAGTACTAATAAGGAGACGAAGAAGTGGGTAAAAAAGAACAAATTGTAGATGCAGTAGTTGAATTAATTATGGAATTGGGATTTGCAAATTTTTCCGTTGGAAAGGTTGCAAATAAACTCAATGTAAGTAAAGGTGTTATAACTTATCATTTTCCGACAAAAGATTTATTATTACAATCTGCAGTAGCAAATTATTATGAGGAAGCAGCTATGTATATGGAGCAGCATATACGAGTTGATAAAAACTCAATGGATACATTGAATAGTTATATTGAATCATGTTTATATTTTGCAAGGAAAAAAAAGAAGGAAACAATAGCAATAGTAGATATTATTTTAAATAGCCGCACTGAGGATGGAAAAGCGTTGTTTAATGGAGAAGATGATAGTATATATCAACCTTTAATTGAAATATTTAAATATGGGCAAGAAATTGAAAAAAGTTATAGAGATTTTTCACGAGAAATTATGGCAAGATGTGTTAGAAGTATTATTGATTCTGTAAGTCTTGCAATTGCAAAAGATGAAATCAAAGATGTAGATGAAGCAGTGGAAGAGGTAAAAAGTATTTTTGAATCTGCTACAGTATTAAGATAAATAGGAGGAATAATGATGAAAGTGGTTTTAAGAATTTTAGCAATGATACTATTAGTTGTACCAGCACAACATCTTATAAGAGGAATAATTCCAGGCATTCTTGGACATGGATATAAACTTGGGATATTTGGACTTTCAAATATAATAGTCATAGTTATTTCAATTATTTTGATTTTAATTAGTCTTTGGTTATTTCATATAACAGAATCTTTCTTTGATAATGGAAAGAAATAAGGGTACTCTTACGATTGATAAGAAAGTGTTTAGATAATGGAAGACCAAATGCTCTAAAGGTTAAGCCGACAATACTAATGGATTCAGGTTACTTTGACTTAAATAGTAGAGTTGGTTCTATATTTAAAGCCTGTAGCGGCAGTAAGTAAAATGGGTACCTCTTTAAGGTAACAGGATGATAGATGAGGCGTATTTTTCACAGTTAGTTCTGTGGAGAATATGCCTTTTTCTATTTCATATGAGCATATTTACTACAGAAGTATCTGCGACCTTGGACCTATTAACACCAGATGATACTATATTGATGTACCGGGTTGTTTTAACAGTTATATTTCAACTCATTGAACTGGGAGACATATAGTTTTTAGTTTAACTATTATTAATATATGTCTGAGAACCTTCAAACACTAGATTTTTGAACAAGCATAACTTAAGTTTTTATAATTTAATTCTATAAAAAGGAGCTGGGTCAATATGGAATCCTTTAAAACTTCTATCATAGAGCTTCGAAGCTTTTTAATTTTATGGCTTACGCAAGCACTTTCCTCCTTAGGTAGTTCTATGACCAATTTTGCCTTAATCATATGGTCTTATCAGCAACATGGCTCTGCACTTATAACTGCGCTACTTTCTGTCTGCACCTATTTGCCCTATGTAGTTATGAGTATATTTGCAGGTGCTCTAAGTGATAAGTGGAACAAGAAAATCACAATACTTATAAGCGATAGCTTTGCGGCTTTGTGTACTGTTGTAGTATTGATTCTATTGAAAACTGGTAGGCTGGAGATATGGCATCTTTACTGTCTAAATGCATTAAATGGACTTATGAATACAATTCAGCAACCAGCGGCAGATGTAACTATTAGTATTCTTACACAAAAAAAGCACTACCAAAAGGTCAGTGGAATGCGATCCTTTTCTAATTCTCTTATAAATATAATGACTCCAATTATGGCAACGGCCCTTTTAACCCTAATCAGCATGGATATGATTATAGTATTTGATTTATTAACCTTTGCAGTTGCTTTTATTTCTCTATTATGTTTTGTAAAAATACCAAAGGTGCAGCATGAAAATATGGAGAAAGAATCAGTGCTTAAGTCAGCAAAAAATGGATTGCTCTTCTTGAAGCATAACCGTGGAATTCTGGATTTGATTCTGTTTTTGGCCGCTATAAATTTTACTGCTTCGATGTTCAATGCCACTTTACCAGCTATGCTTTTATCTAGAGAGGGAGATGGAGAGGTAGCTCTTGGAATTATTAATACTGTTACTGGAATTGCTATGCTGGTAGGCAGCATTTTTGCTTCTATTCTTCCAACGCCTAAAAGTCGTGTTCGAATGATTTGCAATGCGTTACTACTTTCAATGAGCACTGAAAACTTCTTTTTAGCCTTTGGAAAATCAATACCAGTATTATGTGTAGGTGCAGTTTTAGGATGGATTGCTATTCCTATTATGAGCTCTAATATGGATGTATTATTTAGAAATTACATTCCGATAGAGATGCAGGGGAGAGTTTACTCTGCAAGGAATACCTTGCAGTTTTTTACAATCCCCATTGGATATTTCTTGGGTGGGTTCTTAGTTGATAAAGTATTTGAACCATTTATGGCACTGCAAAAGCCAAGTGGGGTATTCGCAGTGATATTCGGAATGGGAAAAGGGTCAGGTGCGGCATTTTTGTTTTTTATCCTTGGTATTGTAGGGATGTTGACATGTCTTATCTTCCGAAAAAATAGGTATATATGGCAGTTGGAAAATAATTAATAAAGGTATAGATATAATAAAGATAAAGAAAAGTAAAGGAATATGGGACAACATAATTTTAGTGTGCTATGAAACGGAATTTTATAGTTATGTTGTGAGGGAGGTTTGGGAGTGTGGGGAATGGATGACAAAAATAGCATAACAGCTGTATATGTTATACAATATTACGGACTACTCTAATTGTGTTAGAACGGCAGGAATACTCCAAGTATTTCTGCTATTTTATATTCAATTATTTATGATCTGGAGTATAATGGAAATACAATAAATATAATAAATCCTTAGGCTTGAGAAGTAAATGAATTGTGGGGGAGTATGCATGAATAAATCAAAAATTTACCCAGTTATTATGGCATTAGTAGCCTCTATTCTATTTGGAGCAAGTGCTCCCATAACAAAAATATTATTAGGTCAAATTGAACCTGTTGCTCTTGCTGCATTTTTATATCTTGGTAGTGGAATAGGTCTAGTAGTGTTTCAATTAGTTAGTTTATTAATAAATAGACAAGGTATAAGTGAAGCTCCCTTAAAGAAAAAAGACTTAAAGTGGCTACTGGGTGCAATTATTGCAGGTGGGGTTATTGCTCCAATTATTTTATTGAGCAGCCTTAAAATAACGCCTGCTTCAACAGCTTCATTATTATTAAACTTTGAAAGTGTTGCAACCACAATAATAGCAATTCTATTTTTTAAAGAAAGTGCAGGAAAACAAATCTTGAGTGCGGTAGTACTTCTTACGCTCGCAAGTATTATTTTATCATGGGATTTTAAGAATCAATGGGGAGTTTCAATAGGCTCACTTGGAGTTGTTCTAGCATGTTTTTGTTGGGGGATAGATAATAATTTTACGAGAAATATATCTGCAAAAAATCCATTCACTATCGTTACTATGAAGGGGATAGTAGCAGGATCATTTTCATTAGTCTTGGCAAAGCTACTGAATAATAGAATCCCAGAATTTAGGCTGGTAATAATCGCTATGATTATTGGCTTTTTCTGTTATGGAGTAAGCATTGTATTATTTGTATTTGCTATGAGGCATATAGGAAGTACAAGAACAAGTGCACTTTTTGGCACTGCACCATTTATTGGTTCTATTTTGTCTTTTATTTTGCTAGGCGATACTCCTAATATTATGTTTTTTATAGCGTTACCTATTATGATTATAGGAACAGTATTTTTGCTTAGGGAAGAACACCAGCATATGCATAAACATGAAGCAATTGAACATGAACATAGGCATAATCATAACGATGAACACCATGACCATGAGCATATAGATGGTAGTATCATAAGTGGAAACCATTCACATCTTCATAGTCATGAACTCATAGAGCATATCCATTCACATTCGCCAGATATTCATCATAGGCATGTGCATTGAAAAGTGAAATAAATAAAGCCTTTTACAGAGATACAATCTAGTGGTATAATCTTATGACATATAATTTGGAGGTTAAAATCTATGATAGAATGTCAGCTATGTGAAGAGTATTTCGAAGAAGAGGATATGACAGAATGTCCTGAATGTTTAAAGGAAATGTGCCAAGATTGTTATGAAAGACATGTTCCTATCTGCTTTTATGTTTCAGAGCATGATAGCAGCGATATTGATGAGTAGGTAGTATTTAATAACATAAAGATAATTATTATTATGGGGTTACTTGTAAGGAATATACTACCAAAATCGTATAATTATATTTGCTTTATAGAAGATTAAATAATAAAAAGTAGCAGTGATATAAATAAGTATAACTGCTACTTTTTTTATTACATTATAAAATCACCCAATAATTTATTGATAAGCTAAACTTATAATGTATCAATAAAGTTATAAACATTTTCAGACCATTGCCATATATCTTTGTTCATGCTATCAATGTAATACACTCTATCTTTGATGTCATCAGTGATTATATTTTCAAAAATCTCGCTATATAACTCAGGAATTATAATTGCAAATACATTATCTGCTAATGTTAATTCATATTTAATTTTCAGTGGATGATATCCATCAAAAACAGCATTAGGATGTTTTACTAATTCATCATAATTAAAAAAGAAACGTACTCCGGGAGTAAAATTTTCCTTTAAGTCCTCTTCATTGGGCTGGCGCTCTAATTTTCTTTCCATAACAAGTCTATCACCAGCCTGGCAATTCCCCCAAGCTAGCATTAAATATTCAAAATAATCTGTAGGGTCTTTGGCTGCATTCCTTTGTTCTAATTTTAATTGCTCTGCTGATATGTTTCTTGCTTTAACAGCAGAAAGTATACGCCCACTTCTAATAATGGACAAAGCGTTTTCAACCGGTGCTGTGTGGCAAAGATACTTAGTTATACAACCTTTTTGTTTACATGCAGTACATTCTGTTATTTTTTCTGGTCTTTCTACATTTATATACTGATTTTTATTGGATAAAGCATAATTTACTTTTTCTATTATTTCTTGATTATCACTAACAATTTCGACCTTTCTCCCATGAATACTTTCATAGTCTACAAACTTAATAATTCCACTTAGTTCCCATTCTGTTATATTAGGATAATTGGACAATGCATGATAATATATACCATCCCAAATAATGCTGAATTCATGTTTTCCAATATTAATATTCACTATAATCACCAACCTTAAAATATAAAATGCAATGTTGCTGCATATCACTATAAAAGTGTTCAATACTATTATATCTAAAATATGAACTTGTAGGTAATATAGAGTTCCTAGCTCAATAAAAATGGATAATAAAATAAAAAAAGAATTATATGTTTAAAAGATGTCAAATTATTTGAAGTATAAAGTTTTTACAACGTTTTAGTTGTAAAATTAATTAAATTTAAGTAAAAAAGAGTTCTATATTTTCAGGATGTAGAACTTTTTTTTATTGTCCTAATAAAATTGGATTAAAATGTAATATAATTTTAATGTAGCAATTACTTTTGTAATTTGAAGAAGTTTATAGATAAATAGACAGAATACCGCAAATATTTTTTGTGTAAATTTAGGAGAGGTAAGATGAGTCCATACGAGATTGTATTTAAAATAAACGAATCGATCATAAAAGATAAAATCATCTCTGATGATGAAAAAAGAGAAATTTCTGATATCCTATTAAAAAGTGTTGCAGATAAAAGCACTATAGAACATTTTTACAGTAATATGAAAATCCCAAAAGGTAATATTAAGCTGACTGAAATATATCCTCTATTTTATATTCCTCCATATAATGAAGGAAAGAAATATAGAACTATAACAATGGTCACTCCTCATACTCTTATGTTTACTGCAAATGCTTATGAGCTTGAAATCCTACGTATTCTTGCAATATTTGATGGACAAAGTGAAAAAGTGAAAGATATGCTTCAGAGAACTAAGGAAAGGATTTCTAGGATGAACTTTGACAGTAGCTGTAATATAGGTGAATACTTTGAGATCTCTATTGTTGCTTTGCGATTTATTGGAACAGCATTTCCAGAGGAAATTGAACTTATACAAAATTTAATTCAAGTAATAAAATCTCATTTTGGTGATAAAAAACGTCATTCGGGGACAGCGTTCTATTATCGTTTGACCTTGTCTGAATTGCCTAATTCAATTGCTGTTAGGGAAATTAGCAATATCAGAGGTATGCTTCTACAACAGCTAGGAAAAAGTTACGTTATGAATAGTGAAAATGATAAATATATTAATGTATTGGATAAATATATACTTCGTAACTGTCTAACGAGATTGGAGGAATTTAAATATATAAAGGAAAGAGAACCATTTGTTTCTGAAAAAGACGGTAGATTGCATTTTGATGTTAAAATGTAAGTATTTTGGTGGAGTATTTAAGTTTGGTTAAGGTGAAAGCTTGAATAAATTTTCATCCATAGGTGACATAAAGCTAGAAAGGCGAGTATCTAAGATGGAAGTTAAACAAATATTTAAAGAAAGAGATTATTATCCAAATAACGGGTGGAAATCCTCAAAACCTGAAGATGAAGGCGTTAATTCTTTATATATCAAAAAGATTGAGCCATATCTACAAGAAAACTTTCGGAGCTATCGGAGCTTTATGATGATAAAAAATGGACACTTAATATATGAATGCCAAAATAAAAATACTTATGAAAAAAATAGCTCATTAATAATTAGAAAGAGTCTATATCAAACGCTAAGAGTTTTAGGAAAGCCAAACGAAACTTTAATTGATGAACATGGTGAATGTTATAACTTAAGATCTGCCACTAAAAGCATAATGTCTATATTATTAGGGATTGTATTAGATAAGGGATATATAAATAGTATAGAAGAAAAGGTGTATAAGTTTTTGCCAGATTACTATTTTGAAAATGATGAACTCAAAAAAGAGATAACCATAGAGCATCTCATAACTATGAAATCAGGATTAGCTTCTATAGAAAAGGGAGCAAAAACTTTTGAAATGCTTTTCAGTGATGGTGATTGGATTAAAAGTATCTTAAGCTTACCAATGGAGGCTAGCCCAGGTGAAAGGTTTTTATACAATTCTGCAAACACCCATCTCTTATCTGGAGTTTTATCCAATGTAACAAAAATGAGCACCTATGATTTTGCTAATAAGTTTCTTTTTAAAACCTTGGGAATAAAAGAAGTTTATTGGGAAAAGGACAAAAAGGGCTATAATTTTGGCGGTGGTAACTTGTTTATGAAGCCTAAGGATATGGCTAAGATAGGATATTTGTATCTTAATAATGGAATATGGGATGGTAAAGAAATTGTATCGAAAACATGGATAGAAGAATCCTTAAAAGGTAGATTTGAGTGGGCATATGGCTATCACTATGGATATTTATGGTATATAAGAAGAGAGAAAGCTGAAAATCAAAGCAAAGAGTATATTACATACTCTGCTTCAGGTGCAGGAGGACAGAAAATATGGGTGATCCCGGAGCTTGATATTGTGATGGTAGCTACATCAAGAACCAATTTCACAGGTGATAAGAGTTACTTTTTAGATAATATTATAAGTAATTTTGTGTTACCTTCAATTTTGGATTAAGATAAAGATATAAATTATAAAAGCTTTATGTTATAGTATATTTTGGAAGTATATAAAGGAGTGGTTGCCAATGAGTAAGATATTAATATTTCAAATTTGTATAGAACTACTTCCAATGCAAGATCCTACTAACATTTTGATGTACAGTTAAATTGGATATTAAAGTATGTCTTCATAATAGGTAAGTGGCTACATAGGAGTAGTTGGAAAGTTACCCTAGGGTATAGTTATGCCCTAATCTTGATTTTATGGAGGCAAAGTAAAAATGAATTATAAGTTAATTAAAAGAGATGAAATGATAGATGTGAACACAATAAACCATAGCTTGGATACGGAGAGATTGACCATATTGCCATTAAAGTCACATCAACTTGCATTAGCATTAGAAGATTATGAAAAAATGCAAACTGATTTGGGATTAAACGTAGTAAATACAGTTCTTGATGAAGATATGGAATATGCAATGAAGGTAAGGTTAAGAAGGGTACTAGAGGATGCTAACAACTATTTGTGGCTAACTAATTGGGCTATAATTCATAAAGAAGATAACCAAATAATTGGTTTCATAATACTTAAAGGATGCCCTAATGAACGTGGTGAGGGAATAATTGGATATGTAATTGAGGAAAGTCATCAAAGAAAAGGTTATGCAAGAGAAGCTTTAAATGCATTAATTCAATGGATATTTAAAAATCCTCAAGCGCTATCAGTGATTGCTGATACTGAAAAAGAAAACATGCCATCGAACAAGCTTTTAGAAAATTTAGGGGCTGTTAGGTATAAGGAAACTGACGAAATAATATGGTGGAAAATTGAGAAGTAAAATTAATAGTTGATAAAAATGAGGTTGCACTAAGGGGGACATGGTACTCTTGGTGTAGCCTCGTTTATTGTTATAAAATAAATATTTTACTTAAAAAAAGTATTAACAACTAATAAAGTTACTTAATAACTTCGTGAAAAATGTCAATAATGTATAAGAAGTCCACAGTTTTTTGTTTTCATTATTGTACACACATGCTAAAATTAAAGTCTGTGCTAAAAACAATTTTGAAAATTATACCCTTTATTTAAATACAAAATAGTAAAATTGATATATAATTAGATGGGTTCATGTATGGCTTTTAAGAAGAGTACATGGAAAGCATGGCTTGAAGATTTAAATTAAGTCTTCAAGAGGATAATTAGAGGAGGAACTTTATGAAAATTTCAAAGAAGGATGCATTGAGTTGGTTCGAGTTTTTTGCAATGTTACCAGAGGATGAGGAACCAATGACAAAGCAACAAGAAATCATTTACGCTACCTTTGCTCAAATCGAGGCAGCTATTGATCATAGAAATGAAATGTTAATGTCGGAAATTAAAAATTTTAAAACTTTACAAAATAGAACTTTTTATGTAGGAAATGATAGTAAGTTTTCAAAAGGATGCACTTCTTGCCTATTTGGAACTGGCTTGAGTGCAATTAGAAAAACAAACAAATGCAATATACAGTGTAAGTTCTGCTACAATTATGGCGAGCTTGATTTTATTCCTCCAATTGGAGAAGGCATGTGGCAAATTGGAGAAACAAAATTCTATGAGAAGGATATTGATCTTCTTCTTTCAATACATAAGAAACCTACTGGTATTTCATATGTTTATTTAGAACCATTCATGGAAATCGAAAAATACTATCCAGTAGTAAAGAAGTTCAGAGATGCTGATATTCATCAACATTTATATACAAATGGTCTTTTAGCTACAGAAGAGACTTTAAAAGCATTAGCAGAAGCTGGTCTTGATGAGATACGTTTCAACTTAGGTGCATCTAACTGTGCGGATAAAGTTATTGAGAATATTAAGATAGCAAAGAAATACTTTAAGAGCGTAGGTATCGAAACTCCAATGACTCCTGAGTTTTTTGAAACTTTCTTTGAGAAAAAGCAAGCGATATTAGATACAAAAGTAGATTTTATCAACTGTGCAGAATTGCATTTAAATGAGAATAACATAGACAACTATTATGGGGAAAACATGTATATATCAAGACAAGGATACATATCTCCAACTTGGAGTAGAGAATTAACTCTTAAATTCATGAAGATAGCTGATGAAGAACAATGGGATTTAGCAGTTCATGATTGCTCAAACCACACAAAATTTGCTAGAGACTTAAATTTAAGCAGCAAAGAAGGCAAGTGGTTCGGAGCAAGCAGTTATGGCTGTGAATTCACAAAGATTCCATACGATGTATTTTTACCAATACTACGTGATGAAAACTTCAAATTTTTAGTTGAAGAAGAGTTGCCAAGTGGATATAGACCTGGTGAGCTAGTTTTTTAGTTTCAAGACTTTGGATTTAAATAAAAAGTATAGTTATTAAGAAGAAAGTGCTTGCGTTTTGTAAAATGGGCCCTATGGCAAGGACATTTTATTGAGGACGGAGCACTTTTTTCATTAGAGAGAAACTATAACGAGCCCAAAATTCAATCTTTATAGTTGAAGCTCCTTCAAGTTTATTTACTGAAGTTCAACTTTACCTCCATTGTGGCCAGGAGAAATTGGTTTTATAATAAATCTATCGAAGGCCTTTGAAGTAAGAAAAAAACGGAGGTATTAAGTTGGATAAATTAAAGCTTGGGGAAACAATTTTTCAATTAAGAAAAGCAAGGAATATCACTCAAGAACAATTAGCTGCAATCCTTGGTGTTTCAGCAGGAGCAATAAGCAAATGGGAAAATGGAAATTCTACGCCTGATATATCTCTTTTAGCCCCATTAGCACGAGCATTAAAAACATCAATAGATGAATTATTATCCTTTCAGCTGGAGCTCTCAGAAACTGAAGTTACTAATATTAAACAAGAATTGGTTAAAGTTTTCTTACATGAAGGGTATTCTGCTGGAGAAGAAAAGTGTTTGATATATTTAAATGAGTATTCAAATAGCATTTATCTTAAGCTTGAGTTGGCAGCCTTGCTTTATATGTATTTAATCACAGCAGAGAATCCAACGGAAGAATTTATAAAATCAAAAAAACTATATTCTTTGTCCATACTGCAGCAAGTAGTAGAAAGTAGGGATCCTAAGTATACTCCAATAGCTCTTTTTAGTATGGCACAGCTTCAGATGGATATGGGTAATTATGAAGAAAGCGAAAAATCACTTAATGAGTTACCACTACACCCAATAGACCCAGTTGTGCTATATACAAGACTTTATTTGCAACAAGGAAAGAATGAAGAAGCTATAAAATGCTGTAGTAATAAACTACTAAACTATATAATTTATAGTTGTACTATGCTCAGTGCATTAGTTAAGGTTTCAAGGAATGCAAAGGATTATGACAAGGCAAAATTCTATTTAGGTACATGGTATAAACTTCAGAAGATGTTTCAAATAGGGCTAGGTTCAGCGGCAGGTAATTACAGCAAATTATATATTGAAACTAATGAGCTAGAAGCAGCTGCTAGGTGGTTCAAGACCTATGTAAAGGAATATATTTCTGCAAAGTATGACCATAGCAGTAATCAATATTTCGAAAAAATAAAGCTTCAAGCTAATCCTGAAGATCAAAAGATTATTAGAAAAAAAGCTCTTCAATCAATTATAGATGATAAAGAGTTTAAAGTTTTGGATGGAGTAGCAGACTATGAAGAGGGGATTAGGGAATTGAAGACTGCTGTGGAAAATATGTAAAGCTAACTAATTAAGAGGTTTTTACGGAAATTTAATCTATGGCAGTTTCTTGAGATTTTTTTATGTATAAACCAATTGGTTGACTAATAACTCCATAAATATTATCTGAAATGTATAACCTAAATGAGGGGGAAAAATGAAAGAGAATAGAAAAGACCTAGAATTAGGAAAATTTATTAGTCTAATTTTAAGACATAGTCCAGAGACTATAGGTATTACTTTAGATGAACACGGCTGGGCTAAGGTAGAAGAATTAATTGAAGGAATAAATAGAGTAGGGAAAACGATAGATTTTGAGACTCTTGAACGTATTGTTAAGGAAAATAATAAGCAAAGATATAGTTTTAGTGATGATAGAACAAAGGTAAGAGCTAATCAGGGGCATTCGATAGAGGTTGATGTGGAATTAGAGGAAAGTATTCCGCCAAAATACCTTTATCATGGAACTTCAACAAGATTTATTGATAGTATTATGAGTGTAGGAATACAGAAGCAAAGCAGGAAATATGTACATTTATCTATGGATCTTGATACTGCCTTATCAGTGGGCAAGCGTCATGGAAAACCTGTTGTACTGAAGATTGATTCAATAAGAATGTTTGATGATGGGCATAAATTCTATCTTTCAAAAAATGGAGTTTGGTTAACTGATTATGTTTCTGTGAAATATATATCACTTCAGAATAATAAAGATAAAGTTTAAATGTGTATTGATATTCAAGTTTAAAAAAAGATAATATATAAGTATAAGGATATGGGTATGGGTACAAGTAGTATAATTACCATATGAAGTAATTAAGGTCTTATGGAGGTTTTAGATATGAAAAAACTTAATAATTATATAAACTTTGGATTATTATTAAATGCTATTGGTATAATTTCAAGTCGTTTTAACTTGCTACCAAGTTTTACTCAGGGAGTTTGTGTGGGATTAGGACTTACTTTAATACTTGTAGGAATATATGCTGAAAATCATGATTTAGCTAAACTTAAAAACTACAAAAGAAATATATTAAACAAAGCATTAGGAAAATAATATATTTGTTTAATAGTAATTTAGATTCTATGCTATCTTAAATAATACTTATAAAAAAATACTACTGGGTGAATAACATTAACCCAGTAGTATTTTGATATGTCAATATGAAGCGTTTTATATATACAAAGAGTAAATGTTATGAGGATATTTCTTATCTCTAAATAACTCATAATATGAACCGGATAAAGTAAATCCAAGATTTTCAACAAGATGAATTGATTTTTGATTATCAATATAAATACATGCATTTATTTGCTTTATTTTCATCTTATCTATAGCAAATGCGATGATTTCTTTCATTGCCTCGCTCATATAACCTTTTCCCCAATAGTTTTCTTTTAGATCATAACCTACATCAACCTTACTTTCTCTCTGGTTCCAGCAGTGAAAACCACATGTGCCTATTTTTGATCCATCTGATTTTTGTATAATGACCCAGCGGTGTTGTAACCGTGGCTCAGGTTGTATATAAGAATCTATTATCTCATCAGCACCTTCTATTTCAGTCAACGGCTCAGCGTCAAATAAATATCTGTTCACTACACCATCTGAAAATTCACTGAAGATAAAATCCCTATCATCAATAGATATGTTTTTGAGCAGTAATCTTTCTGTTTCTATATCTTTAAATAACATGTACTTATTCCCCCCTATATAGTTGTAATAGTAAAAGCAAATATGTGAAACATCATAAACTTTTGTTAATTATAACATTAATTTGTAATTGTGTAAAATAAATACCGGATAATTTGCAAAGCTTACTTGACAGTTTATGCAAAGTTAACTATACTAAAGATGCAAAGTATACTTTGCTAGGAGGTTTGTTTTGTGAAAACACGAATTCAAGAATTGCGAAAAAAGCATAGATTATCTCAAGAAGAATTAGCATCTGCAGTAGGTGTTACAAGGCAGACAATAACTTCATTAGAGTGCGAAAAGTACACGGCTTCTTTAGTTCTAGCTTATAAAATATCAAAGTACTTTGGGTTGCCCATTGAAGAGGTATTTGATTTTTCAGAAGTGGAGGAGTTATATAGTGGAGAAATTTAAGGGTGATTTGAAGAAAAGAATAGTTTTTATGATTTTAGGGGATGTATTAGCGATTTTTCTAATAATTATGGCAGGTGTCTATTTTAATAATATTAGCATAGCTCATGGTAATAGAAATATAACAAATATAATACGTGGTTATCAGATAGGGACATTTGTGTGTACACATGGTATTGTGCTTGTGTACATTAAAAAATATATAAAAGCACTAAAAGACAAAGAAAAATTAAGACAATTGTATATAAAAGAGAACGATGAAAGAAAAAAATTTATTGTGAGTAAATTCGGTGGAGTAGGGTTTGACTTTTGTTTAGCAACAATTCAAATCGCTGCTATAATAACTGGATTTCTTAATCAAATAGCATTTCTGACACTAATAGTAGTTGCACTTTTTATGTCCTTTGTAAAAGGATCTCTTTTTATCTATTATTCACGCAAGTTTTAATAAAAAGTGGTTTAAACAGTAATGTTTAGACCATTTTTTAATTTGTTTTGGTCTAGAACTTACCAAAGATGAATGGTAAAATGAGGATTGAATAAGAAATTAATAAACTTTCTAAAACATATAGTAAATAGTGGAATTAGATGTTACAATGTTAGCATTTAAATAAACGTAAGATACAGCTGTTTTGCAGGTTGGAGGGATTCTTATGAATAGTAGTACTTCATTAAGAGGCGTTAAAGAGCTTTCTTTTATTGTGGTAGATAATGGCGCTGTTGTAGAGGTTAGTGAAGAATTTGTAGATATGACCGAGTTTAGAGCTCAGGAACTTTTAAATAAAAATATAGAAGATGTATTTACAACTTTAAGAATTGGACCAGATGTTAACTATGGGGATATAGATGAATCTGCTGAATATTTTTTGTTTACAAAATCGCTTGAAGTTAGATTTGTTGATATATATGTTAAAGAAGACGACAATGGAGAAATATTTATTTTCTCTGAAAAGCCTAATTCTCGTCTTAATATGAAGTTTTTAGCACTAGAAGCTTTAAGTTCTCATAATGTATTTGGTGTTGCTATCTTTAGTATGCCTGATATAACTCTACTAAAGGCAAATCAGACTTGGCTTAATTTTCTTGACAAGCCATTTAATAATAAAGAGAATTCTCTAGGTAAAGGAATATCTGAATTTATACCAAGGTGGTCTGGTAGTACTTCTGAAGATATATGGAAGAATGTACTTTCAACACAAGAACCATTTTATAATGATGAGTATATGTATGAGTTTGTAAGAGGTGTGACCTACTGGCAGGCAAGTCTCACTCCTGTGTTTGAGAATGGTATTTTAAAATACTGTGTTGAGATTACAACAGATGTAACAGACAAGGTTTTAGATAGGAAAAGAGTAGAAGAGCAGGCTAAGATTATTGAGCAACAAAATAAACAGTTAAGGCGGCAGGCGGCCTTACTAGACCTTTCGTCTGAAGCTGTTTTGGCTTGGAAATTAGATGGAGGCATCACTTACTGGAATAAAGGAGCGGCGCAGCAATATGGTTACAGTGGTGAGGAAGCTATGGGTTGTGTTAGTCATGACTTGTTGAAAACAGTACATCCAGAACCCTTCGATAATATAAGACCAATACTTTTAAGAGAAGGAGTTTGGAGTGGAAATATAGAGCACACTAGGAAAGATGGTAGCAAGCTTATAGTTGAGACAAGACATCAATTAGTGGTGGATGAACATGGACATCAGATAGTGCTTGAAACCAATCGTGATATCACTGAAAAGGTAAGACAGCAAGAAGAATTACGGAAGCAGAAAGAATTATTGGACACTATGCTTGATAATATTCAAGAGTATATCTATGTATTCGATAGGGAAGAAAAATATGTAATAACAAGTAAAAAGGCGAGAGAAGATTTTTCAGCCAAATCAAATAAGTCTAAAGATATAGGCAAAAAAATTAAGTATTACGATTTAGATGGGAAAAACGTTGTTTTTGATAAAACTCCTATTTGTCGTGTAAAGAACGGAGAATGTGTAAGGGGGGAGGTTTTGGCTTTCAATTTAAATGATAGGCTGAATTACACTGTTACTAGTGGAACGCCAATTCATGATGAAGAAGGTAACTTTTTATATGGGATGATAAACTCCCTTAATATCACAGAGCTTATGACAAGCCAGCAAGCACTAAAAGAAGCTCAAGAAAGATTGTTAGCTGCGGAACGTGAAAAGAATGAAGCACTTGAAAAAGCTATAGAGATGAAGGATGAGTTTTTATCAATTATCTCACATGAGTTTAGAACACCACTTAACGTCATCAATATGGCGATACAAACTTTAAACCTTGTATATCCCCATCAAATGACAGATATTATTAAAAAGTATGTGGGAACTATAAAGCAAAATACTAATAGGCAGCTAAGACTTGTTAATAATCTTCTTGATATTACCAGGGTTAATGCAGGACATATAAAAGTACATAAAAAGAATATAGATATAGTTTTTCTTACTAAAGCTATAGTTGAATCTGTATGTGAGTTTGCGCTGCAAAAGGAAATAAAACTTAAATTTAAATCTTCCTTTGAGAAAAAGATAATAGGAATTGATGATGAAAAATATGAGAGAATTATTTTAAACCTCCTATCTAACGCAATTAAATTTACCCCTATAGGTAAAAACATCGATATAAAATTAATCATGTTAAAAGGTAATATATGCGTTGAAGTTATGGATTCTGGAATAGGGATACCTCCGGAAAAATTAGATGTAATCTTTGAGAGATTTGGACAAGTTGATAGTTCATTGTCAAGACAAGCAGAAGGTACAGGTATAGGATTAGCCTTGGTAAAAAGATTTGTTGAGGCCTTAGATGGTAGCATATCAGTTGAAAGTAAGGAGGGTATTGGCACTACCTTTACGATACTTCTTCCAGATGAAACTGCGGTAGAAGAGTGCAATGAGAACATAATGATTGATCTTATGAATGATGATCGTCTTGTGCAAGCTACTAATATAGAATTTTCTGATATATATTTATAGGATAATTACATATTTAACGTATTTATATGTGTTTGTTAACTATGTGTTTAATATATTAAACAAAGACATATAAAGATGAAATTATTATTTTACTTAAGAATAGCTATTAGGGCTATTCTTTTTATTTTGTTATATATTTAAAGATGCATATCTTAAATATATCCTGATTTTAAGACATGGTGAGTTGTACATCTGTATAATTGTAAATTTGAAAGATTGCTTTTCAATTTACAAAGTGGCCACTCGTCTTTCTATTAACCGAACTAAAATATGTTTATGTATATTCAATAACTTTTTATTGAAAAACAATAAAAAGTTATTGAAATTATTAAAAATTTATAGTATTATGAAATCAGAAAGTTGGCAAATGGTTTTGATATTTATGAGTGCCAATACAAATTTATACATAATAAACACTGGAAAGGCAATAAGATTTCCTACAGTGGAGTCTATATGCAAGGAGCTTAATTGCCAACCGGGAGATATTTTAGAGTTTAGAGGATAATAGGGGAGTGATGAAATGGAAGATAATAAAAATTTAGAAACTAAAACTAAAGATGGACTGTACTGTATATTATTTTCACTACTGCTTGGGGTGACCTTTGACAGATTGTTTATTGATAAAAATTTTGGAGTATCTTACTTTATATTCATAGGGTTATGCATAGGATTTTTCTTATGGTCCATAAGAGCTAGAAGTGTAGAAAAAAGCTTTGGATGGTTTTTACTTATACCAATAGCATTGCTGTCTTTTAGTTTTACGATTCATACAAATCAAGTATTTAATGTATTCAACTTTTTAGGGGTTCCAATTCTTATGATTGCAAGCTCTATTTTGATAGTAAATCCTAAGCTTAAATGGGATAAAGCTAGCTTTATAGTTGAAATATTAAGAAGAGCAGTAGGAGATATGTTCAATAATGTTGGGAAACCATTTTCAATTTTAAAGGCTTCAATTAAGTTGGGGAAAACTGTTAAGATTAAGGAAGGAAAAAAACAGATATTAATTGGTATACTTGTTTCTTTGCCTTTACTTGTAATATTAATAGTACTATTAAGCTCTGCAGACATGGTTTTTGGTTACTACTTTGATAACATCACAAATGTTTTCAATAATATAGATACAGGTGAATTTATACCACATACAATAGTGAGTTTAGTTGTGTTTTTCTATCTATTTGCTTATGTTTGGAGCTTTCAAAGTGAGAGAAAAGCTTCAGGGAAAGTGGCGAAATCTCCTGCTGCAGCCTGGGGAGGCATCACTATAATAACTGTATTAATATTCTTAAATGTTTTATATTTGGTTTTCACTATTATTCAATTTTCATATTTATACGGGGGAGGCAAGGTGGCACTTCCAGCAGGATTTACCTATGCTGATTATGCTAGAAAAGGCTTCTTTGAGTTAGCAGCGGTTAACTTTATTAATTTTATAATAGTGCTAAGCTGTGTAAAGCGTATAAATAAAGAAAATACAAAGATTTTAAGAACTGCAAATGTTCTTTTAACTATACTTGTAGCCTTCACTTTAAATATGCTTTTCTCTGCAAACTTTAAGCTTACTTTGTATGAGAACGCCTTTGGATATACTTTCTTAAGAGTATCAGTGCATTTATTCATGCTGCTACTTTTCACACTTTGTTTAGTTGTGGCTGCTGGTATTTGGTACAGAAAGATTCCTATAATGAAGAGCATAATTGTGATAACAATAAGTATGTATACTGTAATAAACTATATGAATATAGATGGCTTTATAGCTAGAAAAAATATAGAGCGATTTAATGAAACTGGAAAGTTAGATGCTTATTATTTGACTACCTTGTCTTATGAAGCGGTTCCTTATTTGATTGAAGCTAGAGACAAAGGCGATAATATTATAAAAGATATTATAAATGGAAATTTGAAATACAGAAAAGAAACCCTTGATAGAGAAAAGTCATGGAGTGAATTTAATTTTAGTAAGAATAAAGCTAAAGAATTATTGAACCAGGGGAGTTAATGATTTAAGTAGTTTATCAATTCAGCGGAATAGATACTCCAGTTCTATGTAAATATTACTAAGAGATATTTCTATCAACCATTAATGTAATAGAATTATAAAATATATATTTCATTTGGAACTTGCCTATCTATATTAACTAAAATTATATGGTGCAGAGTTTGGAGCTTAATATATTAAATATTTCTGAAATAGACTTAATAAGAAGGACTTACTGTGATAGTGTAAGTCCTTGGTTAGTTTTTATGAGAGAATTGTGATATGTTAATGAAGAGTGTTAAATTGCATTAAGGTGTTACTATGACTCTATAATTTCAATAATCTGGTTAGTTGCTTGTTTCGATTCAGGAAAGAAAAATAATGGCCAAATATGAATCATTGAAGTATATTCATAATAATTTATTTTTACTCCTTTTTCATCTACTATTTTCTTGAATTTTTTAGCATCAGGATACAATATATCATGTGTACCGATGAACAAACTAATTTTACCTAGCCCTTCCAAGTTACCATATATAGGGCTAATTAAGTAGTGTTTTGGACCCTTCTCTCCTGCATACCACTTCATTATATCAGCAATCGCAGGCACAGCTAGTATTGGATCAAGTTTTTCTACTTCATGTATTTCTGGATTACTGAATGTCATATCCAAAGTAGGTGATATAAGAATAATATTGCCAGGTTGTGGCAGACCCTTTTCTTTTAACAATTGTGCTAAAGAAAGACTCATTCCTCCACCTGCTGAATCACCCATAATTACAACATCTTCAAACTTTGTGTCTGAAATAATTTGCTGATATATGGGAACAATCATGTCAAAAACCTCTTGGTGTTGATGCTTTGGAGCTAAAGGATAAATTGGAACAGTGATTGTACAATTTAAGGAGTCTATTAATCTGCCTAAAAACTCCCAATGAGGACTCATAATCTCATATACATACCCGCCCCCGTGAAGAAAAAGAATATGCTTTTTTCCCACATTGTTTAACGGTTTCATTGTATAACAACAATAACCATTAAACTCCTTTTCACTAATGTTATAATCTCTTTGAACTTTTTTTGGAGGTTCATGGCTTTCTGATAACTGTTTCTTCTCTATATTTTTTCTTAATTCATCGCCAGTTACTTCCCACATTTTTTTTAGTTTAACAATCTTCAATATAGCTTTTAATAACTTGCTTTGAATACTTTCCATACGATTTACTCCCTATTTTTGTTTGTTATAGTCAATCCATGTGATAGTTTGAAATACAAGATTATTATAGTATGTGAAATTAAAGTTAATTTAAAGCTTTTATAAAGTTTTTATAAAGTTACATGTGATTCATTGTTTATAGGATTCATAACTCAACTATTGATTTATACGTGCCCAATAATCTCCAGAATCCGGGATTATCGAACAAGTATAAATAAGTAGAAAAAACTTACTGAAGAAGTCGCTTCAATAAGTTTTTTTTATGAACAAATGTGATATTACATGTCCAAAGTATGTTTATAAGTTGGAATTAAGATATCATCAACCATATGTATTATAGTGTTCTTATTTAAATTTCCAATTAATACTGCATTTATAATCAAATTCATTGGTAGAGCTTTTGTAGTATTTGTGAGTTTTTCTTTATCTATTTCTTTTCTCTCATGTGCATGATTAAATACCTGCTCTAGTATTGGAGTTAGAACATTTTCTGAATTAATTGTGCTCAAAATATCTATGAATGAAACCTTTTGCAGTTGATCACGTAAAATTCCTCGAACTGTATCTTCAGCTAGCAATTCTATAATACCAATAACAGGAAAGAAAAGTTCAACTAAATCATTTTTTAAATCACCAGTATTAGGATCTTTAAGCTTAAACTCAGGTAAGTGCTGCTTTGCAGCTGATATAATAATATCAGCTTTTCCACTCCATCTGCGATAAAGAACAGTTTTGGTTGTGCTAGCATTCTCTGCGATGCTATCCATGGTAAGCTTTTCATAACCGCATTCTTTTAGTAGCTGCCAGGTACTATCAAGAATTGCATCTTCTAATTCTTTTCCTCTTCGCCTATTTTTTATCATAAAAATTCCCTCAATCAAAAATTTTTTCTATTGACAATTATAACATAAGGGCATATTATATACCACATAGAAATAAGATACTACAGTATCTTATATTTTTGGAGGTGTATCATGGTAAATGAAGTGAAAAGAAGCGAATCAATAGTTGTAATAGCACTTATATTAGTTTTAGGTGCAATAGCTCCAATGTTAGATGCAACAATGACAAATGTTGCAGTAAATACGATCATGAAGGATCTTGGTGCTGGAGTTGATAGTATTCAATGGGTAAGCACAGGGTATGTATTAGCCTTAGGGATTATTGTTCCTATTACAGGTTGGGCTATTGAATGGATTGATGGAAAAAAACTTTATCTTTATGGTTTGATGTTTTTCTTAGCTGGATCAGTGGTTGCATCAGTTTCTACGTCAATTGGTTTATTGATTGCTGGACGAGTTATTCAAGGTATCGGAAGTGGGATTATAATACCACTACTCACCACCTTAATTGTTCGTTCCTCAGGTGGTGAAAACTTAGGAAGTCTAATGTCAATTATCGGTATTCCTGCTGTTTTAGCTCCAATTCTTGGACCAACCTTTGGTGGTTTCATCGTAAACTCATTGGATTGGCACTGGATTTTTTATATTAATGTTCCTATAGTTATTATTTCAGCAGCATTAATTATTTTTGGCTTACCAAACTTTGAACCAAGTAAGAAAGGAAAAAAATTAGATATTCCAAGTATTGTTCTTTTAGGTGGATCCTTCACTAGCTTCATTTTAGGAATTTCAAAGGTAAGTGAATTAGTATCAGGTACTTCAAATAAGGCAGTTTTACCATTAATAATAAGTGTTCTGCTTATGGGTGGATATGTAGCCTATGCTATTTTAAAAGAAAAGAGTGCACTAGTAAGTTTGAAACTCTTCAAAATAAAAAATTTCTCAGCATCAACAATTTTGCTTGTGATGTCAGGATTGACAGTGAATGGAGTAATGTTCTTATTACCGCTTTATCTACAAAATATTAGAGGACTTAGTGTTGTTTGGTCAGGTATTTATTTAATTAGCCAAGGTATAGGACTTTTGGTCTCTAGAAGTTTAGTTGGAAAACTAACAGATAAATTAGGAGCTAGGATTGTGGTACAAGTCTCAGTGTTTATTGGAATTGCTGGAACACTACCATTTACATTATTTACAGCATCAACAAGTAATCTTTGGATTATCCTTGTGCTATTTATTCGTGGCATTGCCCAAGGTGGTTTAACTATTCCTGTAATGTCTGATTCTTATAATAATGTTCCAAAGGAATTAATATCCGAAGCAACCACTGCCACACGTATGCTGCAAAACATTGGAGGAGCAATTGGTACTGCGATTTTGGCTACCATCATTCAACATTCAATTGGATCACAAGCACCAACAAAAGACTTACTTTTAACTTCTTATCATAATTCTTTTGTATTTACTGTTGTTAGTTTAGTGGTTGCCTTGATTCCAGCTTTCTTCTTAACTAATAATCGCAAAAAGGAAGTTGTGAAAGCATAGAGTTACAGTGAATATAATAATGGCTTTGCTTTTAGTTTATTCTGCAAGTATCTTAATTATATAAGAAGTGAGGGTAGACAAGATTTATGGAATGAATCTAATTTTAGTAAGAATAGAGTTATATGATTATTAAACCAGGGTAGTGAATATCCTGGTTTTTCATATGTCTGAGATATTTATTTGAGTTTTGATAGCTATACTATAGGAGGAGATTGAATTCTATAGGTAATTCTGGTACTACTAGAAATGTAATTAACTTGGTTGACTATTTTCAGTAGCTTTCATCTCTTTATTTAGGAAATAAGATATTATTGTTCTAATTATAACTATAGTAGCTAGCCTTAAAATATCATGCATGGTAGGGTTTAATATAGAATCTATAATATCTGCACTTATTAGAACCTCTAGACCTAATAGTATATAAGAGCCTAAATGATTTTTTGTGGATGTAATCTTTTGAACTATATTTGATCTATTATCAATGGAGATCTCCACTTTAATAAAGTTTATCAGGCAGAGAAGAACTCCCCAAACTATGATTATTATAGATAAGCCTTGTAAACCTATAATAAGGATTTCAAGAATTTTCTTAATATCCAATATGGCACCTCCTTTATTAAAATATAGCTTACCCGTAAGTACCATATTATAAACCAATATCTTTTTAATGAGCAAATAAACTTTACTTAGAATACGGTGTTATCCCATTTGTATATAGGGTATCTACTAACTTTAACAATTCTTCTGACGATAAATCCCTTTCTTGTCGGAGCCAAAGACGAAATAAGGAAAGTGATGTTGATATGTAAAACTCAATCAAGTATGGAGTTAAAATATTATATTCGGGAAAGTTTAAGTCTAATTTATCAAATGGAATTTCTCTTTTCAAGCGTTCTAAAAAATGTACACTTCCATAATCACCCAACAGAGCCTTGAGAGTTGATATATGCTCGCTCTTTTCAAAGCAATTAAGTGTATTTTCAATAAGATCTGTAAAGGCCTCTTTATTCGCAAACTCCTCTTTTATGTAGTTCAATAAATCAGCTTCAACGAAGTCTAACAATTCGTAAATGTCAGCAAAGTATTGATAAAATGTACTACGATTATATCCAGCTTTACTGGTAATATCTTTAATCGAGATTTTTTCAATGGGTTTTTCACTATATAACTCACAAAAAACATCTATAAATGCTTGCCTTGTTTTTTCTGTAATTTCAGGTTGCTTTTTCATTTTACCCTCCTTGTTATGAACGAAAATATCATCCAACAAATAATGAAAAACTGATGGTTGATAAAGCTATAATAAAGCTTTACAATCCTATTATACAACGCGTTGTCTTATAATCAAGAGAATATATTATCAATAAAATAGGAGTGGTTTTATGTCTGTAAGACAAAATAGAATTTTAATTTTTGGTGCAGGTGTTATAGGAAGCATATACGCAATGAAATTTATTGAAGCAGGAATTGACGTTACTATGTTTGCACGTTCTAATAGGTTTAAAGCATTGAAAGAGAAAGGACTACAATATAGTGAAAAAGGTGTAGTTAAATCTATAAAAGTAAAGGTCATTGATAAGCTTGAAAATGATGATGTATATGACTTTATTTTCGTTACAGTCCGTTATGATAAGTCTGAATCAGCGTTGTTAGCACTAAAAGACAATGAAAGCAAAAATATAGTTACGATGACAAACAGTTCAATTGGGTTTTCGACTTGGCAAGATATTGTTGGAGATAGACTTTTACCAGGTTTTCCTGGTTTTGGAGGGCAGATAAAAGATGGGATATTATATGCCAGGATCCCACCAAAGATTTTAGTGGCTTCTATGTTTGGAGAAAATAATGGTTTAGTGACAGAACGCATAGAAAACCTCGCAAAATTATTTGAAACAGCAAAACTTCCTTATACAATTAATAAGGATATGAAAGCATTTCTAATAACACATTCAATATCGGATATTGCACTTTTGGGCGGTTTATATTTTGAAAATAACATAAGTAATGAAAAAACAGCAAGAACCAGAAAAACGGCACACAAAATAACAATCACATTAAAAGCATATTTAAGGGCAATACAAAAAGCTGGAGTATCTATTAATCCCTCTGCATTTAAAATTGTGCTTAAATCTCCAAATTTCATTCTGAAAGTTTTCTTTATGATGTGGCTAAGATCTAAAATGGTGAAGGATATGATGCTACCGGATTATGCCAGTAGCGCAAACAACGAAGTTGTGAAACTTAATAATGATTTATTGAAGTTTTTAAGTGAAAATGATGTCACAATATAAGAACGGAAAAATTGTAAGTGATATAACGTTAAACCAATTTTTTCAATATTTATTTTGAAGTTGTGTAGTAAGTGAGATAAAATAATTAATAGGATAAAAGAAATGATAAATGGAGAGAAAAGCATGTTTACAGTAATGATAATTGATGATAATGAACAGCTTCAAAATGAAATAGGGAACTTGTTGATGATAAGTGGTTATTCGGTGTTGAAACCGAGAACTTTTGATAACATACCACAAATAGTAAAAGAAAATAGTCCAGAATTGATTTTATTAGATATAAATTTACCTAATGATGATGGATTTAAGATATGTACTGAAATACGTAGCTTTTCAAAGGTACCTATAATCTTTATAACAAGTAGAAATACAAATATAGATGAACTTATGGCAATAACCTTAGGTGGAGATGATTTTATTACAAAACCATATAATACCCAAATACTTTTAGCTAGAATAAATGCACTTATTAAAAGAGCATACCCCAATGATTCTAACTTAGAGGTAATTGAATATAATGGGCTGAAGTTAAATATCTTAACAAGTACTATTGAACATAGTGGTTATAGCGAAGAGCTTACAAAAAACGAATTAAAAATATTATATTACCTATTAATCAATAAAGAAAAAATTGTATCTAGAGTTGAAATTATGGAGTATCTATGGGACAATTCTATGTTTGTAAATGATAATACTCTCACTGTAAATATTACAAGAATAAGAAGCAAAATAGAAAAAATAGGGCTGGATTGTTTTATTAAAACTAAAAGAGGCCAAGGTTATATAGTATGAGTTTAAAAGATTATTTAAAATGTAACGCTGGAACAATATCTTTAAATATTGTAGCTTTGATAGTCTTATCTATATTTCTTCTAAGTATAGGTAATGAATTTGCAACAATAGTGATAATAGCATCGTCATGGATTAGTGTTTTACTTGTTTACTTTTTCACTGCTTATAAAAAAAGAAAAGACTATTTTGAATTAGTTGAAAAATACGTATCAAAAATAGATAAAAAATACTTAATAAGCGAAGTGCTAGAAATCCCACCTTTTCTTGAAGCAAAGCCCTATTACTATCTTTTAAAAAGATCAAGCAAAGCAATGAGAGAAGAAATCAATAAAGAAAAATTAATAATTAAAGATTATAAGGAGTATATAGAACAATGGGTTCACGAAGTAAAGACTCCAATAGCTCTTATAAAGTTAATAGAAGAAAATAATAGAACAACTAAGAGTTCAGCAATACTTATGCAATTAGAAGAGATTGATAGATATGTAGAGCAAGCGTTGTTTTATGCAAGAACTGAAGATGTAGATAAAGATTATCTTGTGAAGGAAATAAGCTTACAGCATTGTGTGAATAGTGTAGTTACAAGAAATAAACAAGGCTTTATTTTAAATGGTATAAACATAGATATTGATAATCTAGATAGGACAGTATATTGCGATAGTAAATGGCTTGAATTTATTCTAAATCAGATAATAGTAAATGCTATAAAGTATAGGAAAGATGAAAATCCAAAAGTTAAGGTATATTTATCTGTTATAAAAAATGGGATTAAATTAATCGTTGAAGATAATGGAATAGGTATACCTCAGGATGAAACAGATAGGGTATTTCATAAAGGTTTTACAGGAAATGTAGGCAGATTGAGTAACAAATCTACTGGGATTGGATTGTATCTATGCAAAAAATTATGTGATAAATTAGGATTATTAATAGATATAGAATCAGAAATAAATACATATACAAAAGTTATTATTACTTTTCCTATAGGGAGCTTTTGTAAGTTATAAATTAGTAAGGTTACAACATTGTCACCTAAAAGTAATATTAAATCGAATCTAGCATGTGATATATAAGTTAAAATATCTTTGAGGTGATTAATAATGAGTGAAATATTAAAAATAAGTAATATTGAAAAATACTATGGAAATAAGGGGAATGTAGTTAAAGCTATTGATGATATAAGTTTTAATGTAAAAAAAGGCGAATTTGTTGGCGTAATGGGGCCATCTGGATCAGGTAAGACAACATTGTTAAATTTGATTGCGACAATTGATGATGTTAGTTCAGGTAATATTTATTTAGATGGAAAAGATTTAACAGAGATAAATCAAAAAAATATAGCAAAGTTTAGAAGAGAAAACTTAGGCTTTATATTTCAAGATTTTAACTTGTTAGATACATTGACTATCCATGAAAATATAGCTTTAGCTCTTACCTTAAATAAAACCAAAAAAAGTGAAATAGATAATAGAGTGTTTAGTGTTTCAAGAGAGTTAGGAATAGAAGATCTACTTTTAAAATATCCGTATGAAGTATCAGGAGGGCAAAAACAAAGAACTGCTTGTGCAAGAGCGTTAGTAACTAATCCTAAATTGATACTAGCTGATGAACCAACAGGAGCACTTGATTCAAAATCTGCTCAAATATTAATAGAGATGATATCAAATTTAAATAAAGATTTAGATGCAACAATATTAATGGTAACACATGATTCTTTTACTGCTAGTTATTGCGACAGGATATTATTTATTAAAGATGGAAAAATATTTACAGAGTTAGTAAAAGGTCAAAATACACGAAGGCAATTTTTTAATAAGATATTAGATGTAGTAGCGTTATTAGGTGGTGATGTTAGAGATGTACGCTAAGTTAGCCAAAAATAATGCGAAAAAATCTATAAAAGACTATCTAATTTATTTTATAACAATAACAATATGTGTGAGCTTATTTTATGCAATTACATCTCTTTCTAGTTCAAGCTATGAACTAATTACTGAAAAATCCTATAACTTTAAAACTTTAGAATTAATATTAAAGTATTCAACTTATATAATTACAGCAATCCTTATTTTGCTTGTATCTTATGTAAATAAATATATGATAAGAAGACGACAAAAAGAATTTGCAACATATATATTGCTGGGAGCAGAACAAAAAAGCGTGGCATTAATGTTTTTTATTGAAACTCTTGTAGTGGGAATCTTAGCTATAATAGCAGGAATATTCGTAGGGACATTATTTTCGCAAGTAATTACAGCTATAGTCTTAAAAAGTGCTAAACAAGAAGTAGTATTTAGCTTAAGGTTATATATGGATACAGTTGGAATTACATTTATATTTTTTATAATAATGTTTTGTATAGTAGGATTATATAATGTTGTGGTATTAAGAAAAATCAAAGTTATAGACATGTTGAATGCGAATAAACAAGTTGAGTTCCAGTTTAAAAGAAGTGGTAAAATATACAGTATAATATTTGCATTTTCAATAATTTTATATACTATTTGTGGTAGTTGTACTTTTAAATTGATAAATTCAAAAATTGATTATAGTGTAAAATCATTAATATATATTGGTGTATCACTAATTACTTTTATTATAGGGACTTACGCGTTATTTTATTCAATTGCATATATAATGATTTACATAAAAAATAAGAGGATTAATTTTAAATATGAAGGCACAAATTTATTTTTAATAGGGTCAATAGTATCTAAAGTAAAGACTGCACCGATATTAATGGCCACGTTATCAATGACTTTTTTAGGAGCTATGATAAGTTTTATAATAACAATTGTAATGGCTCAGTGGGCATTGGGATATTTAAACATGAGAGTTCCATATGATATAGATATAAGAAATAATTATAGTGCTAATTTTTTAGCAAAAGCTAAGCTAGAGGATTCTGGACAGCTACCTAAGTTAGATTATAGCGAAGTTGTCGATTATTTAAAGAATAAAGGTTACGATGTAATGGATTACTGTCAGGTAGAAAAATACATAGTAAATTTAGAAGGGAATAGTAAGCCTATATCAGCAATTAAATTAAGTGATTTTAATAAACTAAGAAGTATGCTTGGGTATGAGAAAATAGAACTTAAAAACAATGAATTTACCACTCAATGGCACAATGCTACTACAGATGAAGTAATAAATGACTATGTAACTAAACATTCTAATTTGAATATCAATGGTGTAACATATAAAATCAGCAAGAATTCAGTTTATAAAGAATCCATTGGAGAAGGTTTTTACCAGATTGTAGAAAATATTATAATTTTACCAGATAAAGTATGTGATAAACTTGATCATATAGAAACTAATTTTGTAGCTAATCTTAACCATGAAATGAGTTATGAAGAAGCCAATGATTTTCAATATAAATATGTAGATAATTGGTTTAGAAAAAATAATGCTGAGTTCACAGCAAAGTACATCGACAGATATGATATAGCACAAAATGTAATTAGAACAAGGATAAAATCATTAGAAACAAACACTATCTTAAATACAACTTTAGCTATGAGAATTCTTGGCATATATTTAGGTGGAGTACTTCTAATGATAAGTTTAACTATTTTATCACTTAGTCAACTTACTGATTCTATAGAGCATAAGGATAGATTTAATGTGCTTAAGAGGTTAGGTGTTGAAAAAAATGAAATAAATAAGATTATATTAAAACAAATTTCAATATATTTTATAGTTCCTATTACTATAGCAATGATTGGGACTGCAATATTTATATATAATTATTATTTGTTTTATAAGGATATAATTACAGTTTTTGTTGGAGACACAACCTTTGTTTTAAGTGTGACCTTTGGAGTTGTTTTAATGCTTCTTATACTTATATGTTACTTTGTAGGAACCTATTATACTTTCAAGAGAAATGTCAATTGAATATCAAATGGTGCACTTGTGATGTAAATTTCTTATAGTGTGTTTTTCAGAAAGAAAAGAGTGTATTTGGGTAAGACATTAAGCTCCCAGATACACTCTTTCTATAATAAATTAAATTGGCATTGTAAAGACAGCTTTTCTATTATTTAAGGAATTTTCTAATTTAGCTCTCAGATTTATAAGCCAGTCAGGTTCATTGTCCAAGCTTTCTTCTATAGAACGAAGTATTCGTACATATCCATATAAATTAACATATCTTCTGAAGATAGGTAATAATTTGAGCATTTCATCAGAGATATCATATTCCAAGCGGTAACCATTGATGAACTCATTTACCGAAAGTTCTACTTGTTCTTCAGGTATCTCTTCTTTGATGCTACCTAAGGATTGTTCGATATCCAATGCATACCAATGATATATGGAATCATCAAAGTCTATAGGTGTATAGGTTTCTGTGATTTCATTAAAAAACAGATTGTCAAGCTCGAAGTCATAATGGATAAGACCAAAGGTTTCTTTAGTAGTTGGCATTTTTGAAAAATAATCTTTAAGCATAGATAACTCATTTCTAGCAGCAGTTTCGTTAGGAAAATTTGATAATACATCCTCCATCCAGCATGATGTTTCTTTCCAATCACTTCGTTTATTATTTACTGGGCTGAATTCACTGCTTAATTTATGCAACTTTCCTAAGGCTTTACCTAAACCAAAGATTAAATCCCTTGTCAAAGGTATTTCTGACATTTGTTTTCTAGAGGCTTCTTTAAAGGCAACGGCATAAAAGCTTCCCCAAGGGGTATTTATTTCTTCAAGTTCGTTGCCAGCTTTAGACAGTATGGTTTCAACTACAGGATAAGCATTATTTCTTAAATAGCTCAAAAACTCCAGTTCAGCAAGTATTTTTTCTTTTGGTTTTTCTTCAGTAGGTGTAAATCTAAGAAAGAAAGTCTCGCCTTGATTCCTACACCAATAAACTGCATTTGATGAAATTCTATAATACTTTAAAAGATTAGGATCGTCATGATCATACTCCCAATTTTCAAGTATCATATGTGCTAAATCTTTATTATCAAACAAATATTTTAATTTTAACATTCACGTAACCTCTTTCATAAATTTTAAAGCTTAATTGAATTAGAGATAAAGTTATATAAAAAGTACATAAAAAAGTATATAAAAATACCACAGCAAGATTAACCTACTGTGGTATACCTAATATTTGGACATAAAAAATACACGCTAACCTGTACCGTGAATTCTAAATACTAACTATTAAGGCTGAAAGGTTAAATCAAAGTTGTTCAAAAGGCACAATAAATAAAGAGTAGGAAAGTACTCTTAAAAAATGCTTTTGAACCTATATGCAATTATTTAAAAATCACCTCATATAACTTTTGCATAAAAAAATTCACTCCTTTCGCCTAAAATTTACTATTAAGCTTTAACCATAATATACCATATAGTTTCTATAAACGCAATGACACATATGAATATTAAGTTTCAGTTATAAGATTAATTTAATGGATTACCTGAGTACTAGATTAAGAAGGTAAGTCTAGAATAGGTTTTTATGACCTATTATTGTAATTATGGCGGGTTACAAATATTGTAGTGAAACGTACCATAAGCAACATGAGTTTTTTTCAATTCATTGATATAACAAACTTTAAGTGGAAAATAGTGAATATAGGGATACCTCAAAAAAACAACTTGTAGAATAATGTCGAATGTTGATGTGGTGTACAATTTAAGCTATAATTATTAGATATGAAGCTAATTAATTTTTAGGAAAAAATTTATAATTAATAGAAATAGAAAAGGTGGCTGGATAGTTTTGAACCAAAATAGTATAAGTAATGACAAGTTACTAGAAATCATTAAAGTGCAGACTGAGGTAGCTCAACAGGGGATGGATCTTGGTAACATAATGGATTTAGTAACGCAAAGAACCAAGCTTATGACTAATGCAGATGGTGCTTCCGTTGAATTAATTGAGAAAAAAGAACTGGTTTACAGTGCTGCATCTGGGATGGCTGAGAGTTTTTTAGGGTTACGATTGAATATTGAAGGTAGCCTTTCAGGGGAATGCATAAAGATGAGGGTCCCTTTGATTAGCAATGATATTGAAAGTGACGATAGAGTCAACAAAGCAGCATGTAGACAAATCGGTCTTAATTCCATGATTGTGATGCCCCTAATATGCATGAATGATGTGGTTGGTGTAATGAAGGTTCTTTCTGCAAGAGCTAATCACTTCAGTGACGATGACATTAAAATTCTAGAACTTATGTCAGGACTTATCGCAGCAGAGATGTTTAACGCAATGAAAAATGGTGAAAGTGAGTTGTTTTATAAAGCAACACATGATAATCTCACAGGAATATCTAACAGATCTTTATTCTATGATAATTTGAGACAAAGGTTATCACTGGCTTCAAGAAAACATGAAGAGTTTGCAATCATTACGCTAGACATGGACGGGCTTAAAGAGATAAATGATAATTATGGACATAGAGCGGGAGACGCAGCAATAAAAGAAGTTGCCCAGCGAATTAACGGCACTTTGGGAGAAAAAGACACCGTATCTAGACTCGGTGGAGATGAATTTGGAATCATTGTTGCAAATTTAGTGGACAAGGATGAATTTAATTCATTGATTCATACAATGGACTTTGAAATCACAAAACCTTTCGAATTTGAAGGCCAGGAAATAAATCTTAGAGCAAGTATTGGATATGCCCTTTTTAAAGAAGATGGCATTGAGCTGGATGTTTTGATTGAAAAAGCAGATAAAGCTATGTATGAAGTAAAAAGAGAGCGTAAAGGACAGGGGAATGTACGCTGATATAAGTTTTTAAGTAATACAACAAAAACGACACATTGATAATTTTATCAGTGTGTTTTTCTTTTATTCTTTGTGAAATTATCCTACTACTCAGAGTCGTAGGATAACTACAGTATGGTTGAGTTATTTTAACTCTAATATGACATGAAAATACTTACAAACTTTCATCCTAGTGATCATAGACCACACGATGAAGAACCTACTAAATTTACAGATACCGTGGTACAATTTATAAATAGTTAATAGTGAATTATTAAAGTGATTTATTGCTTAGTTAATAAACAATTTTAGGAGGAATAATTATGAGTATAAAAATGATACATCACATATGTATTCAAACTGAGAAGTATGAAGAGTCATTAGACTTTTATACAAGAATACTAGGATTCAATATAGTTAGTGAAACTCCAAATTTTCACGGAAGAGCCTATAATACATGGATAAGCTTTGGAGATTTTATGATAGAGCTTCAAACACCTAAAGAAGGCGAGAAATTTAATAAGTGGAGTTCATTAAATGCTGGCCCAGTTCATCTAGCATTTATGGTTGATAATGTAGAGAAGGAATATGAAAGAATTAAATCTCTAGGCTATAAGGATTTTAAACTTAAAAATGGGCAAGTTGTTTATGAGGTGCTTGGAGAAAGTTTATTCAAAATAAAAGCTCCAGAAGGAACTGAAATTGAAATGAGAGATACTGATATTACATTTTAAGAAGATGGTGTGATGGAGCGATTTTATGCCTATTAAGGATTCTATGATAAAATCATAATATTTAATAGATAATTAGAATCTTCTACTTTAAAGATTATGGATGACGCAAAATTAATAAGGTATTTAATAAAAAGTACTTGTCTTTACAGGATGAGTGCTTTTTCTGTTTTCTAAAGCATTGGGTATTTGAGGTGTGATGTTAAAGATGAACCAGTTCAATCCGAAATCTATTTTCAAAACTCCTCTGGGTTCTGAGAGGAGAATTTGAAAATATAAGTTCTAATATGAAGTGGTTCATCTAGATATAAACTAATTCATACGTATATTAAAAATGATGAAGACTTTATTGTACTTTATGGTATAAATTGTATTTAAGTGTTATAATTGTAAAATGTAAAAAACAAAACACTTGTGATCTGAAAAGGAGTGGAAAGATGGATAAGCGACTTACATTCAATGAAGATGCTAGTAATTATGAAAAGTGGCGACCAACATATTGTGAAGAGTTATTTGAAGATATACTCCAGTATTCTGGGCTTAGTAAAGGTAAAAATGCATTAGAAGTTGGGATTGGAACAGGACAAGCTACAACTCCTTTTCTTAATGCAGGGTATAATGTAACAGCAGTTGAACTTGGACATAAACTTGCGGAATTTTCAAAAGAAAAGTTTAAACAATATAAAAATTTTAAGCTTTATAACACTTCCTTTGAAGAATTTCAGTGTGATGATAACAGTATAGATCTTCTTTATTCTGCTACTGCTTTTCATTGGATTCCAGACAGTATTGGATACCCAAAGGTATTGAGGTTGTTAAAGGATAACGGAACCTTAGCTTTATTTTGGAACAAACCAGCTCCAGCAGAAGAAAGTTACTCTTCGCATCTGGAAATTCAAAAGGTATATGAAAAATACTGGCCATCAGCAGATAAGGCATTAGAAAATAGTAGTGAAAGATATAAAAGAATATCAGAAACTATTAAAACTTACGGCTTTAGAGATGTAGAGGTGAAGCTATATCATGGTACACGAAAGTTTACCTCGGAAGAATATATTTGTTTATTAAACACCTACTCTGATCACATAACTATGACAGAACCTTCAAAGCAATTGTTTGAAAATGAAATTAAATATATCATTAAGAAAAATGGTGATTTGTTCAATATTCATGACACAATAGAGTTGTATTTAGCAAGAAAATGAATTGTATAGTATGTCTATAAATTTCAAATTAAAGGTGAAACATTCTAATATGAAATCCATTTTCAAAAACTATCTGGTTTCTTAGAGGAGAGTTTGAAAATTGAAGTTCAATTTAGAAGCAGCTCAGATATAGATATAATTTGTATGAATAATTAGTAAGGGAGTTATAAAATGAATTTAAAGGAAGTAGCACTAGAAAGAGTAACTATAGACTCAAAAGCAAAGCTTGAAAACTTAACCAGCTTATATTTACATGACCTATCAGAGTTTGCAGATGATTTGAAAATTAATAAGGATGGAAAATTTGAATATGAGGGTTTAGAATTATATTTTAAATCTGAGGATTTAAATCCTTTTTTTATAACTTACCGAGGAGAAGTGGCAGGTTTTGTCCTTTTTAATACGGGAAAATATGCTCCTAAAGACATTAACTATGTGGTACATGAACTATTTGTTCTAAAGAGTTTTAGAAATAAAGGAATGGCAAATGAGGCAATTAAAATTTTGATGGACACATATAAAGGAAAATACAAAGTAGTGCAGATATCAACTAATAAGCTTGCAGCAAAGTTTTGGATGAAATTTTATGAGAATCAAGGTATTAAATATATAGAAACAAAAGAAAAAGATGATGATTTAGAGATTAATGTTCAGATATTTAATGTGTAAGTGTAATTAATGAGAAAATAATGCAGCCACTAGTAAAAGTGGCTGCATTATTTTTATTGTAGCTATAATTTTACTTGGATTTATTGCATTATCTGAATTTAAGCATCTATCTCTCTTTTTTTGAATATCAGCACTGAAGAAGTAAAAGCCATAATGGTTAAAATAGCTGTTATCAAAAAGGTCTTAATTGGTAGTTCTGTTGAAAGCTTTGAGGCTTCAGTAATAAGTGCAAATGGATTCAGGGAATATTTGAAGGTGCTTAAAAGTGTAAGGATAATATTAATTCCCATGGATATTAAAGCAACTCCCATAGCTTTCTTTAAAAGACTGCTAAACAAAAATATTATTGAAACCATAAACAACACATACAAATATACAAGTAAGCAGCATAGTATAACAGCTTTAATGGAAGGAAATGCTTGATCAAATACCAAAAAAGAATAATATATATTAGTAAGTACAGAAATTGTACTTATTATAAATAATACAACCGCATAAAAGCTAAATTTTGCAATTACAATGGAACTTTTATAAGCTCCTTTGGTAATGGGAAGTATTATGGTTACTTTTGATATTTCATTGCAAAGAATTCCACCTAAAGTAAGACATAAAACCAATATGCAAATTTGAGGCATATTGCTTCCTAAATAATTTGCAACAGAATCAACTGCATTAGTTTTAAAGAGACTAGACATATCAGTACCGTACTGTTTTTCTAAAATCTTTGGGGTAAGTTTTAGCATTGGAGGAGTCGCTATACTAAAGAAAAAGAAGCCCGTAAATAGTATTATTAGTTTATTTTCTCTATTAGCTTCTATAAATTCCTTGTTTAAGTACGCTTTAAAGGTCACTTGTGACACCTCCCTCAATAATGGTAAAAAATATATCCTCTAAGGATACTTCTTTTTTTGTGAAAGCTTTTATAGGAGAGCCTAAGGATAATAAATAATTAAACATATCTCTCTCATCGGTTAAGGTATTGTCAGTATAAATCTGAGTTATATCGTCCTTGATATTTATATCTTTTATAAAGCTTGGGTAATTTTTAGGCTCTACTTTATTACCAAATTTGACTTCGTAATAACAAGCTCTATACTTATCCTTAAGGGAAGCTAGAGTAGTGGAGGCTAGAATTTCACCCTTATGAATTATAGTGATATAATCACAGATATTTTCTACATCACTTAAAAGGTGAGTTGAGAAAAATACTGTCATTCCTCGTTCTTTTAGGCCTTTTATGATATTCATAACTTCTCTTCGTCCTTCAGGATCTAAAGCAGAGGTAGGTTCATCTAATATAACAAGTTCAGGATTATTGCAGATGGCAACTGCTATACCTAGCCTTTGGAGCATACCTCCTGAAAGTGTTTTTATTGTCTTTTTAGATGCATCCTTAAGACCAACTATTGAAAGCAGTTCCTCAGTTGAAAAAGCTTTATCCTTTGCTTCTGAAAGTGAAAGAATAAAATTTAGATATTCATGAACCTTCATATAACTATAGAACTTAGGCTGCTGAGGAAGATAACCTATAGCTTCTCTCTCTTTATCATAACTTAATTCTCTTCCTCTAAAGATAACCTTACCTGAAGAAGGCTTTTTTAAGCCACAGATAATATTCATAGTTGTAGTCTTGCCAGCACCATTTTCACCGATAAACCCATATATAACTCCTCTAGGAATTTTTATATTTATATCCTTAAGCACTTGAGTTTTACCATAGTTCTTGTTTAAAGAATTAAGCTCTAAAGTGAATTCAGCTTTAGCTTGAAGACTTTCCATCATTCTTCATCCTTTCCTAAGGTTGAATAAACAATGCAGCCAAGGGTGTTTAGGCACAATATTGCCCAAAGCCACTTTGGAAGATGCTTTACCGGATTTTTAATAAGTTTTATAAAGCAAAAAATAGAAAAGATTACTTGAAGTAATAAAACAGGCATTAAAAGTGTAAAATCTATACTCATAAGATTAACTCCTATTCTTTTTAAAATATAACTTTCTATAAATAAGATAAATTATCGCTGAGCTTGGAATGTTCATGAGACCAATGACTCCCCAAATCCAAGGGTTTGGAATCTTCTTTTTAACAGCATCCCTAAATATAATAGTTCCTTGTATGGTAACTAATATAAGAAGAATTGTAATAGTTACTACATTAATCCCGTTCACTTGGCCTCCCTCCTTGTGTTTTTCTTTAGAAAAACTTGGTTTAAGATTAGTAAAAATATCATTGTTATGAACTGAATTGCAAAGGTTATATATAACGAAACTCTCATATACATAAAGCCGATAAATACTGATAAAAATGCCGAAAACAATAGAAATTTAAAGGTTTCTTTTCTAAGCTTCTTTTCAAAACGGATTTGCTCTCCATTTTCCACAATAGAACTTATATCTACATTTACTGAAACATTGTTCTCCAAATCTTCTGCAATAGACATTTTATCTAAAATAGATTTTAAATCTGATTCTTCCTTGCTTTCTTTATTTAGAGAACCATCATAATATTTATCGATATTCTCATCAAAATTATCAAAGGGTTTCATTTTACTTACCTCCATTAAATCTTGAAATTATCTCTTTTATTGCATAATGAATTCTTGATCTTACCGTACCAATAGGGCAATTTACTATAGAGCTTATTTCCTCATAGCTGTAACCATAATAATGTTTTAGTATAAATACAGTTCTTTTATCAGCAGGCATTGATTTTAATATTTTTAAAACTTCTTCGAGTTCTTCTTTTTTTACTACTACTTCTTCAGTAATAGAAGAAGACTGAAAGGTATCTAATAATATATCGGTTTCTTTGTTCTTTCTTAAGTAATCTCTATATTTATTGGTGGCAATCTTTATAAGCCACGTTGAAAACTTAGCATTAGACACAAAGGAATCAATATGAACAACAGCAGATAACAAGGTATCTTGAACGATATCTTCAGTTAGGTCTTTGTCTAAAGTCATCTTTAATACATATCCCTTTAAAATAGAAAAGTTATTACTAATCAGTATTTCAAAAGCATATTTATCACCAGCTTTAGCTCTTGCTATTAAATTTTCTTCATCTTGATTTTTGAAATTCATGAATTCTACCTCTTCTTGCTGTTTTCATTACTTAAACGTAGGAGTTTTAAAAAAGTTCAATAAAATATAAAAAAATTTTAGTGTGCTAAACTAATATGTTGAAATGGTTAATTATCCGACGCTTTAAAGAGCTTGCGCAAAGAGCAGCGCCTAATTAACCATTTTAATAATGCATGATTTAATAAAAAGATTTATTGGTAAGCATTAGTATTTATAATTTTACTCCTAGATCATGTTTATTCATAGAAAAGTTATTAAAAGATGTGGATTGCACTCCAATCATTAGTTGAAAGTGTGCTACAATTATAGTGAAAAGGAAAATGAATTATGGTGATCTGTATTTTTTAAAGTACTTATATAGAGGGGGGAAATACTATGAAGGATATTGCAAAGAAAGGTAAAGTATCAAAAATTATATCTGGATTTTCAGTTATTGTTTCATTGATTGCAATAATTATATCGTTGTTAAATATGAGATTTTGTATAACTAATGGAAAAGATATCAAGAGTGCAGTTCTATCGCTTTTGAGTGGAATTACAATCTTTTTAGCATGTGCAGCACAATTTATAATTATAAGAAATAAATATAAAAAACATTATAAGTGTGAAAAAAATCCGTAGAACATCAAAATTTTTATTTTGAGTCTACGGATTGAAGTGTTTCATCTTTATGCCATTCTAACAAGCAATCATATCTATAACAATTTTTTTCTTACGCATAGCTTCAAAGTATTCATAGGCTTTAATCCAATAATTAAGAAGATTTTCATTGTAAGCTAAAAGATGTTTGAGAAATTCATCAAATAAATTAAGTTTAACTAATATTTTAATCATTTCTTTAGGATAGGGGATGTTTTTTTCAAACACCTTTCTTGGATCAATAACTTGTATTTTTTCATCCTTATTTACAAAGATATGTGCATTTCTAATATCAATCCTTTTAAAATTTAGTCGCTTAAATTCCTCTATAAGTTCTATTATTTCAACAGAAAGGTTGTAAGATAATCCGTTCTTACTAATGTATTCATATAAATTTGTTCCTTCAACATAATCCCTTAGAACTTTATTGTCAGTAATAAACATAACTTTAGGGAAAAATCTACTGCCATTAGTTTTTTCTAAAATAGCAACTTCACTTTCAGCTTTCTTTTTTTCATAAAATATTTTTAAAGCAAAGCCCTCAGGAGTTAAATATACTGCTCCTTCATCCCCTTTTCCTAGAAATTTGCATTCTTTAATGTTTAAAATGTACCGCATATTATCCTCTAAATGATTGTTTTAAATATAATATGATTTTTGTTTTAAGAATTCTACTTTATTTCAATAGGTTTATAGTTTTATTGGCATTTTGTATGAGTAGGAAAAAAGTTATTCTAAATCTACCCCGTCAGTTGCAATTACTTTCTTATACCAATAGAAGCTGTCTTTTCTGCTTCTTTCTAGAGATCCATTTCCCTCATCATCGCGGTCTACATAAACAAAACCATAACGTTTCTTCATTTCTCCAGTTCCTGCAGAAACCAAATCGATGCAGCCCCACATTGTATAGCCCATTAAGTCAACGCCGTCAATATTTATGGCATCTCTCATGGAGGCAATATTCTTACGTAAATAGTCTATACGATAAGTGTCATGTACGCTGCCATCTTCCTCTTTTTTATCATCCCAACCAATCCCATTTTCCACAATCCATAATGGTTTGTGATAACGATCATACAAGGTATTTAGTGCGATTCTTAAACATTCTGGATCTGTTGCCCAGCCCCAAGCATTTGTCTCTAAATATGGATTTTTAATACCCATCATTAGATTTCCGTTAGATTTATTAACATCCTCATGGGTTGAAACAGTCACAGAGCCATAACAAGAGAAACTTAAAAAGTCAGCAGAGTATTTTTCAAGAAGCTCAAAATCCTCAGCTTCTGTTTCTAATATAATACCTTCTCTTTCATATTTCTTTAGCCTGTAAGCAGGGTAGTGACCTCCAGTTTGTACATCTGAGTAGAAGAGGCTAGTTTGAGCAGCTTCCATAACCATTAACTGATCCTTAGGATCACAAGTGTATGGATAAAGAGGCATGTATGCGAGCATTTGTCCAACTTTTATTTCATTGCTTATTTCGTGAGCAGCTTTAACTGCCTTAGCACTTGCTACAAATTGATTGTGAGCTGCTTGTGCTTTGCTTTGTGGTGATGGGTCAGATAAACCACCTGCAACAAAAGGAGCAAATTCCATACAATTGATTTCATTAAAGGTTAGCCAGTATTTAACCTTTCCTTTATAATATTTAAATACTGTTTTCGCATAGTTTTCAAAGAAATCTATACATTTTCTGTTTGACCAGCCACCGTATTTAATTGTGAGACTGATTGGTGTTTCATAGTGGGATAGGGTTACTAGTGGCTCTATACCATATTTCACACATTCATCAAAAACTTGATCATAAAACTTTAAACCATCTTCATTAGGCTCTGTATCATCACCATTTGGGAAAATACGTGCCCAGTTCATGCTTAAACGGAAGGTCTTAAAGCCCATCTCACCCATGTAAGCAATATCTTCTTTATAATGATTATAGAAGTCTGTTGCAACATGGCTTGGATAGTATTCACCCTCAATTACAGCAGGAATACAGTCCTCTGGAAGTTTTGCATTTGGTCCAAAACCAATTATTGCACCTGTTTCACCAGTTTTTACATTTTTATAAGTCAATCGTCGAGGAACGGTATGAGAGCCAGCGGTCATAACATCTGATGTGTTGACGCCTTTTCCTCCTTCATTCCATCCACCTTCATATTGATTGGCAGCAGTAGCGCCACCCCATAAAAAATTCTTAGGAAAACCTTTCATTTACTTAACCTCCGTTTTGAAATCTTAATTATTTGTTGCTTGTTCTATTATTAGGTATCTTTAAAACACCACTTATATATTAAAGTGGGTAGGCTATGCATACACTGCATAGCCACTAAGCTTGAACATATAATTTATATAGCAATTTATTAGGTATAAACTATGCTTCCACTAGATCAGCAGCAGCTTCTTTAGCAACTAATTGCCTTTCGTAAATCTTAAAGAATGGGTACCAAACTATTGTAGAAGGAATTAACATTAGATAATCCCATATTGCATTTTGCCATCTTAAGGTAGATAAATATTGACCAAAACCCATTGGAAGTAAGGCTGAAATAGAAATCCAAGCAGGTTGTAAGAAACCAAATTTATATCCTAGATAAGTACATAACATAACAAACGGAATATTTAATACATAAGGTATACAAAGAATAGGGTTATACATAATTGGCATACCAAAGGTCATAGGCTCATTGATTCCAAACCATCCTGGAACTGCAGAGATCTTAGCAACTGCACTGATTTGTTTAGATTTAGAGCGAAGTCCCATAAGTGCAAGAGGTAAGGTATTACCTGTACCACCGCAGATAGCCATTGCTCCAAATAATGCTACTGGATAGAACACTAAAGGCTTACCAGCTGCATGTGCTGCACCATTTGCAACTGCTGCTTGTATACCTAGAGGCATAATAATTGGAACTAAAATCATGGTACCATGAATACCAAAGCACCATAATAACGCACCAAAAATACAAAGGATGAACATACCTGGAACTGAGGTTAATGCATTTAATGGAACACCGAGGAGCGCCATAAATCCTGAACAAACATTATAAGCTCCACCTGTACCTATTGATACAGCACTGGAAATAGCTAAGAAAATAATTGCACTAAATAATAGTGGCAAAATTGATGAAAAACCATCTTGTAAGAATGGAGGAACTACGTCTGGCATTTTTATACGAATATTTTTATCAGCACAGTACTTTTCAATACGCACAGACATAAACACAACAAGGAATCCGATAAACATGCCTTGAGCTCCAAGGTAAGTCATGCTAATAGATGTTACTCCAGTTTCACTTGTAGTTAAAGCACCGGCTACTAATAAGAAGCAAACCAATGCGTCAACTGCATTCATAATAGGAGATTTCATCTTTAAGTTTTTTGCATAGTGAAAAGCAAATAAAGCAACAACCCATAAAGATAAGGAGTTCATTGTAAATTGATAAGGTAAATAGATGATTGCATAAAGCGTGCTTTTTGAAGAAAATAGATTTAACATGGTTTCGCTACCTATTGAACAAATAATTTGTGATATAGCACCAACCATTATGATACCCATTAAGGACATCATAGAAGCCTGCAAAGCAGCTAAGAATTTGTTACTGCCTAGCTTTTGACCAAAATCTTGAACCTTGATCATGAATTTACTTTCAAATAACTGTTCCATTTTACCTCTCCTTATTTAATTATTTTTCAGCATATAACTTTTTTGCCAACTTCATAATGTTAGGGCAATTTGCAATTGCATAATCAAAGGATTGAATTGGAGCACATGGTAGTCCAGTGTTTTCCTTTACTTCCTTCAAACGATAGGATACCTGTGGTCCCATAAGGACTATATCATAATTTTGATATACATCTTGGTACTCAGCGAGGCCCACGGCTTTAATGTCAAGTTCTTCTGCGGCTTCCTTCCAATAGCTCTCCATCTTTTTCATCAAAATGCTTGTTGACATTCCACCAGCACATACTAATAAAATCTTCATATATTCCATCCTCCTAATTTATAAATGTAACGCTTTATTTTAGACTTTTAAATTGAAATGATACATTTTTATCTGTTTTTGTATAGTAAAACAATTTCTTTAATAAGTTCATTTGCCAGCATGCTTGTCATTAGATGATCCTGCGAATGAACAAGTAACACATTAATGTCTTGTCTCTCCCCATTTGCTTCTTTGAATAATAACTCTGTTTGTGCTTTATGAGCTAGAGTTGCTGCTGCATCAGACTTTGCTAGAAGCTCTTCTGCTTTTTCGAAGTTTCCAGCTTTAGCTTCCTCCAAAGCTTGAAAGGCAAAAGATCGCGCATCACCTGAGTTTGCAATAATCGTCATTGATACTAAATCGTTTTCTTCGTCCATTGGATATCCCCCTTATATTAAAATGTAAATTATTTCCTGGATTGATTTCATTTTAGTGTATAAAAAATCTTTTGTCAAAACGATTACAGACAAGGTTTTTAAGATTTTTATACAGTATTTAGTTAGTATATTTTCAAAAATACACTTGTTTTTTATTAAAATAAGGATTTTTTTAGAATTGGAAGGCTAGTGTATTAATCTTAAATTCATTTTTTATCTAGTGTATAACCATATCATTTGCAAAGTATACTTTTTAACATCTTTAAGAATTTATAAAAGTGTTACATTTAGTATCTTTACCTATGGAATGCAGTCTAGATCAAGGTTTACGGACTTTATTGCCCTATAAAAAGAGATGAAAACTTATAAAAAACACTGTATTTATTTTCCAAATGATGTGCTATAATGTGTCCATGAAACTAACAAGAATATTAAAAATAACTGAAAAAGACTTTTATGATTTTCTTGAAAACGATCTCTTGTCTGATATTAATCAATGCCTCGGTAAGGAATTAAGCGTGGAAGATATCAAGAAAGGACTGAAGTATTCAAAATATGATAACAACGCCCATACTCGTATTGATATATCTATATTGGAGTATAAAAGAGGAGAGTTTTACAAGTCAAAAATCAAAACCTTAGTGGACACAATTACCATAACTTATGAAACTGAAGTGGTAGAAGAAGGCTTAAAGATAACATTTAATCAACATATCGAAAGCTTTGAAAAAGAGAAGCATAACAAATTGATGAGAATGTTTAGCGAGGCTGTTTATTATGGAAGAATGACAGATACTCTCTATGATATTCAAAAGAAAATTCTAAGTAGTAAAGAGGGGATTGTAGAACCAGTTCGTCCACATCCTGTAGAGCATAAACATATGAAAAAACTATTTTCTAAAGAAGTCTAATATGGGGGCAACTCTAAAAATATGTCATTGTTTAAATACAGTGTTGAAAATAACCGAAAATATAAATTTAATTATGGGGTTGTCTATATGTAAAGCTAAAGAGAAAAAATGCCTCCTGTCTATGTTTTATAGAACAAGAGGCATTTTTAGTTACTTTTTAGGAGCTTACACCTTTTTTATAATCATGATTATGGTTGTGATTTCATTATCATCTATTATTATCTTAAAGGTTCTTTCCAAAGGTTTTAGGATTTTAACTATAGCTTGATAATCTTCTTTAAATACTGAAATTAGCTTGTTTCTATCATTGTTACTAACTACTGACTTACCATCTAGCAGCCTTTCTACTAGGCAGGCGAGGTGCATAAACAATCCAACTCTTTGATCTTCAGTAAATTGATACAGCATGCTGAATTCATCTATTATATTTGGAAGCACAGTTTTAAGTTTTGAGATAGATGTGTACTTGAACTGCTCACCTAAGTATTTATATACATCGTTATAATCCACCGAACGAGAATTAACAGGCTCAAACATTAGTATACGGTCTAAATCCTCTTTAGAGCTTTCAAAAACTTTTTGTATAGAGATGAAGGGAATTCCGAATAGCTTCGGATCGTATGCACCAACAAAACTATGGATGTTATAAGTTTTTTGAAGTGCTAAAACTTCTCTTAAAAGCTCATTTCGTGAAGATATTGCAAGGGCTATGGTCTTCATTCCTAGCTTTGAATATTGATCGATGTATAGTTTTAACTGAGCTGCGCCCCCTTCGCCTGTATGACAAAGAGTAACTATGATATTGTTATGCTTTTCTACATTTTTCTTCATACTATTGATTTCAAGGTTAGCCATATGATATACATAATCGATGTCACTTTCCATAGAGCATTTTCTTGCAACGTCAATACCAATCAATGTAATAGGCATATTGATATATCTAATTTTTACATCAATTTCTTCAGAGATAGTATCAAGCATTGTCTTAATAGAACCCATATCATATATGACAATAACACCTTTACCGCGATCGATTTTCTCAATAAGCGCCTTAATTTCCTCCATAGCTTGTCTTGTTCCGATATCTAAAGCTAAATCATAGCTATATGAATTATGGCAATGAGTTAAGCTATTTGTAACATCCTTTAAAGAGGAGGCTGTTTGGCTGCCATGCATGATATAAAGCATTACAGGGTGGTCTTCCTCGCTATTTTCATCGGATTCGATTAGGAACATGGCAATTAAAACTACCTCGTGAATTGGCAGATTTAAATTTAGTTTTTCCTTTAAGATCGTTGCAAACTGTACACTTGCAGCATATTCCTTAGGATAATCCTGAACAATTTTGATGATTTGATTATTGTCTATTCTCTGCTCAGAGAGATTTATGGTTAACAATGAATTTACATGGAGGCAAAGTCCATAAAATACATTTGATTTATAGTTTATTCCTAGCCCTTTTTTACAATTATCCAGAAATATATTGACCATTTCAATGATCCTTGGATCTACAATTTTAGAAAGCTGCTCTAGATTGTTTGAATCATCAAAACCATTATAATAACGGTACTTCTTAAACAAATTGTGGATATGGGTATTCATAACATTTTCAATACCACTGTCTGTTATTCCAAGATTAGATAACTCATCATACTGTTTTTTGATTTCAGAATACATATCAACTGTTGAATGAGGATCATAGTAGTTTGGATCTATAATATTTTTATCATAAATAATTGAATCTCTTTTACCAATAAGTGCATCAATTTCGTTAGCATAGCCTTTTAGATTCAGTAGACTCTTTTTAATTTGTCCCTTAAAATCATTAACACATACATAAATAGGTTGTTCTGACTCATTAACAACTCGAACATAAGCATTTGCACAGGCCGCTTTAATATCCAGTTCTAAGCCCTTAACATTATAATTAAATTCTGATAATAGTAAGGCTTTTATTGACTCCGCAGTAACTTCAATAGACCGTTCTGAGTTTGAAGCTTCGACTTGGAAAAAATGATTGATAAGCTCAAAACGTTCCTCCATAGAACGATCTTTTAGTTCAGGAAGTTCAATGGTAACAGGGATTATACGATTGATTTGTAAGCCGCTTTGTGGAGAGCAGGCAAGTACTAGAAACAAATCATTGCAATCTAAGTTTTTTGTTTTATCCTCAGAAAAGATCTTGCCTGAATCCAAGAATTTAAAGAGAAAGCTTTGCTGCTTTGCATCAAGCAAATCAACATTGTCAAGAAAGAGCATTCCGCCTTGAGCTCTAGCGAAGCAACTATTATTTAAATCACCTTGATTTCCAAAGAGGTCATCATTTAATATAGATACATTTTTAGAGTAATGACGACAGTCTATTTTTATATAAGGAGCAGTCTTTGATAAGATTCTCATTTCTTTAGCAAATTCAAACATTAAGGAAGCAAAATAAGTTGTTCCACAGCCTGTCTTAGAAGAAAGCAAAACATTTAAGCTAGACCTTGGGTAGAGAATAGCAGCTTGGGCCAATTGAATTGCATTTCGTAAGCTTCCGTTATAACCAATTAATTGAGTGAAACAGGACTTTTCTGAACTTTGATTAATTTGGTCAGGGAGCTTATAATAAACCGGTCTTGTGGTTGTCTTTGAAAGCTTACCTTCCTTTACAAGCTCGTTTAATAAAGCACTTACATTGGAGCGGTGTAAGCCTAAAGCTTCAGCAACAGTTTTAGTTTCCAAGCCATTTTTATATTCATTAGTACTATAAATTTCTTGCTGTATGAATTCGTATACAGTTTCCTTTAGAGTTTTCAACTTATTTATCCCCCTTACTTCAATTGTTCCTAAGATTTTCATTTCTATGAATGTGCAAAACCCTATACTGGGTCCAGATATCTAAAGCTCTAGTTAAAATTGCAGATACATTCTACAACAAACACTTTATTAATATTATAAAAGTAAATGTGATTGTTTACAATAATTGGATGATTATTGTGTATAGTTTTGTAACAGTAATATTAAGAGATAAAATTTTTTATATGGGATTGATCAAAATAGAATTTTTACGGCATAGCATAATGAAGAACTATGGTGTACAATGCCTTATTTTGCTAAAATAGAAGAATATAAAACGTAGTAAATAAGAACCTTAATAAGAAAATTATTTATAAAGGACGACATAGATATGAATAAAGATTTGATAGAGTTCATGGAAAAAAGTACCTCTCTCAGTAGGGAGGAAATCATAGAAATAGCGAAAAATATTGTAGTTAATAGATACAGTAAAAAGACACAACTTTTAAGGCAGGGGGAAGTGGCGGACAAGTGTTATTTTGTACTAGCTGGATGCATAAGGCAGTATAAAATCGGAGACGATGGCAGAGAAGTGACCATCAACTTTTTTACAGAAAATCAAGCTGCGGTTATATTTAAAAGTTATAAACAAAGGACACCAAGTGAATATTTTTTATCCTGCGTAGAAGATTCAATAGTTATTGAAGGAGACTTGAAGTCTGAAGAAGATATGTACTCTAAGTTCCCAATGCTGGAAAAGATAACGAGGACTATGATTGAACAAAATTTTGGAGAGGAACAAGAGGAAAGAGCAAGCTTCATGGCTGCAGTTCCAGAAGAGCGTTTTCGAATGCTACTTAAGAAAAGACCTGGACTAATAAATCGTGTGCCACAGCACCAATTGGCAAGCTATCTTGGGATTACTCCAGAATCCTTAAGTAGAATTAAGAAAAGAGTATCCAAAGATAGCCTATTTATAAAGCCTTAAGCTTTTACCTTCTTTGACTTGCCACCTTTAAATAGCAGCCATATGCCTAGGCCTAGTTCGCTAGCTGCCATTGGAAGGCTTAATATGCTTTCCAATATTTTTGTAGTGCTTTCCAATTGAGGTAAAAATAGATGCATTATGTGAATAAATATATAGCTAAAAGAAGCGATTACTAAAAGTATTCCTAATGTTTTTGGGAGGAAGCCTGACTTTATCACCAAATAGCCAATTATGAAAAGATGAGCTCCGAAAATAATAAGTCCCAAAGACCATATTTTATTAAAGCCTATGATAAACAGTAGTACTAAAAACTGTAATTGTTCTGGTTCAGGGAAAGAAAATTTATATTTGGTATTTAATAAGATTGCCACAAATATCAAGTTTAGTATAGCTATACCAAGAATAGCAGAATAGGCAAGTCGAAACCATGCACCAAGTAGCGAAAGACTATTGTCAAATTGTTTTAAAAAGATATATAATGCCCAAGAAATAACGATATCTCCAATAAGAGTTACGAGCCAGTTAAAGATCCCTAGTTGAAATAGGGAAAGTGAATTTTTTATATTATACATTGTAGAAGCAGAATCACCTTCTACAATTAGCTTGCTCTGAACAACTCCTACTGAAAATCCTGCTGTAATGGCTATAATACATATGGTAATTCCAGCTATTAAAGCTGCTGTGCGAAGTGATATTTTTTCTTTTTCAAATATTAACATATAATCATCTCCTTTTTTATATGGATGTACCACTTCGTAATGAAATTTATTATTTTTAAATTCTCTCACCAGAAGCCGTGAGAGTTTTAAAAAAAGATTGAGGTTCGAAGAGGTACATCTATATATGAGATGATTATATCAACCTTATAATAGTAAAGCCTTGACTTAAGTCAAGAGAACTAAGATTTTAGTAATATTGGTTTAAACTATTTACTTATACCTTACGTCTCTTGCTCTGCAAAATAGTTCTCTGTTGCATATTTAAAAGAATTAACAAGAAATTCATGAGCTTTTTTAGTTACCTCAGCTTTTGGACATATCTGATCAAAACCATGGTAACATCCATCGAAGATTTTAAAATCAACAGGTATTCCAGCCATTTTTAAGTTTTCTACATATTGAATAGTTTCATCTCTAAAGGGTTCTAAGTTTCCTACAAAGGTTGCTGTTGGTGGAAGACTAGTATAATCTTCTGATCTTGCAGCAGCGGCATAGCATGGCACACTTTCAGTGCCAAATAAACTACCAAGATATAGCTTCCAGCCAATAAAGTTAGATTTAGAGTTCCAAACTGGTGCATCATTGTCCTTTGCAGAGTCAGTTGTCATTCTATCATCAATCATTGGATATAGTGGCATCTGAAAAGCTATATTAACTTCGCCCTTATCTCTTGCATATAAAGAAAGTGCTGCAGTTAGTCCTCCACCGGCACTATCGCCTCCAATCATTAGCTGATCAGAGCGTATTCCTAGTTCTTTTGCGTGATTTTTCATCCATAAAAGAGTTTCATAGCTATCTTCTAAAGCAGCAGGATAGGGTGCTTCTATTGACAGTCTGTAATCAGGAGCAATGACAATACAATCACGGGCTTCTATAAATTTTTTTGCATATAGCTTTGATACCTCAGGGGCACCAAGTGCATAGCCTCCTCCATGTATCCAAAGAACACCTGGTACATCTTTTTTAGGAGTTAGAGGTCTAAATATGCAAATACGAAGCCTTGAACCATCTTTTCTCACGATATATTCCTCTGAGAATTGTATGGTCTCATCTGCTACCTTCATTTTACTTTTACGACTCATTTTATACATAAAGCGTAATCCTGATTCAGTATATGTAGCATTAAGAAGCTTAAACACTCTTCCGTTAATTCTCAAATCTTTATCAATAGAACTAAATTTTACTTTCATTTCTGCCTCCAATTTTTTAAGTGTAAAATTAGACGATGTGTTGTATATTATCTATATATTAAATTACAGTAGAGTTTTATTCAATAAACACTTGAAGACAATTTGTCTAAAATTCAATATGGAGGGAATCTTTATGGGGATATATAAAGATAAACGTGAGTATATAAAAAGTATTTTAGCGGAAGCTTTTTGGAGTTTATATGAAGAGAAAAGTTTAGATAAAATAACTGTGAAGGAAATTACAGATAAAGCAGGTTATAATAGAGCCACCTTTTACGTTCATTTTGACGATATAAATGATGCATTAAAATATATTGAAGATAGGATATTTGAAGATTTTGATAAAAAGTTCACCGATATTAATGTAGAGACATATAACCAAGAAGAGCTTCTCAAGAATACCATTGAGCTACTTAAACTAAACGAAAAATACTATAGAGTTTTACTCTCTTCAAAAGGTGATCCATATTTTGCCGTAGAGCATAAGGAAAAGTTGAAGAAACTTTTTTATGCTAACATCTTAAAAAATGGTGTGTTAAATGAGGAAAGCAGTAATTTTGTTGTAGAGTATCTTGTAGGTGGTTTGATTAGCAGTTTAATGTATTGGTTCGAAGAAAAGCCATTTTCTGAAGTAGAACTTTTCAATAATTTATCTAGTTTGTCTTATGGTAGCATGAAAAATATAAGCGGCTAATTTTTTACCGAAGAGGATAAAAAAATTATGTATATAAGAAATAGTAGATATTATTTCTCTGGAAATATTTGTATGGGAGTTTAAGTGTATTATCAATTATTTGATTTAGGGTCTTTAGAGAATTTGATAAAATAAAATATTACAAGAAACAGCTTGAATCTTTTGTTTAAGCTGTTTTTTCTGATTACATGAATTTTTAGTATAAATATGGCATCAAGAATTTAGTTATTCATTCTACAGGGTCGGTAATAAAAAACTATTGACTTGGAGTTAGGTCCAAGGAGTAGGGTAATAATAAGAGATTAAGAAAGAGGGGACAAATAATGAGTGGAAAATCTTTAATAGCCTATTTTACAAGAGAAGGGTATAACTATGTGAGCGGTAATATTGTAAGTTTACCAGTAGGAAACACAGAGGTAGCTGCAAAAATGCTTCAAAGAATAACAGAAGCGGATTTATTTCGTATAGAAGCTGTGAAGCCGTATCCTGAGGATTATACAAAATGTACAGAAGTAGCAAAGGAAGAGCTACAGCAAAATGCAAGACCAGACTTAACTAGCAAGGTTGATGAAATGGATTCTTATGATGTGATATTCCTAGGATATCCTAACTGGTGGGGAACTTTTCCTATGGCTGTATTTACTTTTTTAGAAACCTATGATCTATCTGGAAAGAAAGTTATTCCTTTCTGTACTCATGAGGGAAGTGGGATGGGACGTAGTGAAAGTGATATTAAAAAACTTTGTACAAGTGCAAAGGTAGAAAAAGGACTTGCTATCAAAGGTAGTAATGTTGAGGGAGCAGAAAAAGAAATTTTTAAATGGGCTCAAAAGTACTGAGTTTTAATGTAATTATAGGGCTCAAACTTCAACTATTAAGATATGCATGCCTAAAATTCATAGGTGCACGATTTTCGAACATGAATAACTTAAGTTTTCGTAATGGAACCCTATATCTAATTTTTGAAAAGAACAGGTGAAAATGGAGCTGATTAAATGGAAGCAACTTTAGAAAAGAAACGTCTTTTTTCAAATCGTGACTTACTTACTTTATTTTTACCGCTGATAATAGAGCAGGGACTTGAATATACCGTTGGAATGGCAGCTTCCATGATGGTGGCACAAGTTGGAGAGGCAGCTGTATCAGGAGTGTCATTGGTAGATTTTATTATGGCACTAATTATTAGTATATTTGCAGCATTAGCAACAGGAGGAGCAGTAATTGCAGGACAGTATCTTGGGCGCAAAGATAATATAAAAGCAACTAAAGCAGCAAATCAGCTAGTGAAGTGTTCACTATTGTTATCAGTTGTAATAACTGTATTATTATATATTTTTAAACCACTAATTCTAAATCATTTATTTGGAGATATTACAAAAGATGTATCGGATGCAGCAAATCATTATTTTATGATAGTAGCAAGTTCAGTTCCGTTTTTAGCTTTATATAATTCTGGTGCTGCAATCTTTCGTACTATGGGCAATTCTAAGCTGCCGATGAAAATTATGCTTGTTATGAATATTATAAATATAGCTGGTAATGCATTATTAGTTTCAGGATTTCATATGGGGGTTACAGGTGTTGCAATTCCTACATTAATTTCAAGAATTGGTGCAGCACTGATTATTCTTTTTCTTGCAAATAAAAGTGATTGTGAGCTTAGAATTACAAAGTTTTTAACTGAAAAATTTGATAAAGATATGATAAAAAGGATTTTAAATATTGGGGCACCTTTTGGTTTTGAGAATGGGATGTTTTATCTAGGAAGATTGATTGTATTAAGTATTGTTTCAATGTTTGGAACCGCATCAATCGCAGCTAACTCTGTTGCAGGAACTATTGTTATGTTTGAAGTGCTACCGGGTATGGCAATGAATCTCGGACTTTCTGTTATCATATCAAGATGTGTGGGAGCTAGAGATTTTGAACAGGCAAAGTACTATAAGAAAAAAGTAAGAATTATCATCCATTTAGGATTTATTCTTAGTTCTGTAGTAGTACTACTTTTAATGCCAGTGATTATGCATGTTTATAATCTTTCGCCAGATGCTACATCCATGACATGGAAGATAGTTATCGCACATGCAGTTATGATGACTTTAATATGGCCATCTGGCTATATGCTTCCTATTGTATTCAGAGGAGCTGGGGATGCAAAATTCCCAATGATAGTCAGTACTTTATCTATGATTTTTTGTAGAATTGTCTTGTCTTACGTATTTGCAATAGGATTTAATATGGGAATGTTAGGTACCTGGATTGCTATGTTTGTAGACTGGATTGTAAAAACAATTATTTTTGAAATTCATTATAAAAATGATAAATGGACAAAATTTAAGGTTATTTAAAGATTTTGTATAGAAAATTCTTAAAAAATATTTAGAAAGAGGGAATAGGAATATGGAATACGTTAAACTTGGAAATACTGGTATGGATGTGTCAAAGTTATGTCTTGGATGTATGAGCTTTGGAGATACGGAAAAATGGATTCATAAATGGGTACTTGATGAGGATAATAGTCGTCCTATCATTAAGAAAGCTCTTGATCTAGGCATAAACTTTTTTGATACTGCTAATGTGTACTCAATCGGAATAAGTGAAGAGATTGTTGGTAAAGCTCTAAAGGATTTTGCAAACAGAGATGAAGTAGTTATTGCCACAAAGGTACATGGAAAGATGCACGAAGGACCAAATGGCAGTGGACTTTCCAGAAAAGCAATAATGAGTGAAATTGATAATAGCCTTAGACGTCTAGGTACAGATTATGTAGACCTATACATTATCCACCGCTGGGACTATAATACTCCTATTGAAGAGACCATGGAAGCCTTACATGACGTTGTAAAATCAGGTAAAGCAAGGTATATAGGGGCTTCAGCTATGTATGCCTGGCAGTTCCAAAAAGCGCTTCATGTAGCTGAGAAAAATGGATGGACTCGCTTTGTATCTATGCAAAATCACTATAATCTTATATACAGAGAAGAGGAAAGGGAGATGTTGCCTCTTTGCAAGGAAGAAAAAATCGGTGTTACTCCATACAGTCCCATGGCATCAGGAAGACTTATACGTGACTGGTCAGAAACTACTAAGCGTTTAGAAACAGATAAAGTTGCAAGGTCAAAATATGATTCCACTGCAAGTGCAGATAAATTAGTAGTAGATAGGGTTGCAGAGATTGCAGAGAAACGAGGCATTCTTCGTATACATGTGGCTCTTGCTTGGCTACTGCACAAATCCCCTGTAACAGCTCCTATTATAGGTGCTACAAAAATATCCCAACTTGAAGATGCCGTTGGTGCAATTTCAGTTAAGCTTACACCAGAAGAAATTGCTTATTTAGAAGAACCGTATGTACCTCATGTGATAGTTGGACATAATTAACTCTATAAATTCTACGTTCAAGGTAATTTGAATGTTGGAAATGATAAATAGAGGCAATGTATTTAGAAGTATCTACTATGAAACAAAAACAGCTTGGACAAAAAGCGTTCAAGCTGTTTTTGCATAAATTAAAGATTTAGGAAAACTACTTTATATCAAACTTAGTAGTTTTTCTTTCAGTGATTTGAGCTCCGTACTTAGCTGCTATGGAACCACCTTTACTTAAGAATATATCTTTAGCAACGATAGTGTCCATAAGAGCTGAGATCTCTGCCTGAGATAAATCAGGTTTTACATCGGATACACTGACAGAAACCTTGTCACCAGTAGTATTAACAAAAGTCATAGATAATGTATAATCCATATTATAATCCTCCTTATTTAATATTTTGGTTTTAGTTAAGAGGTCATTAAAGAGTTTTTAAGATAAAAAGTTAAGTTTTCACCGTCAAAAACTTGTTATATAGGTTATTTTAGACCTCTGTTACTTCATATTAGGCATTAGCCAATTTTGAAGTTTCGTTTAAGAAAGTATCTCTAGAGCCAATACTTAGAACTCCTTTTATTGCCTCTGCTACAGCATAGACATTTTCTGGAGCTGCATTTGTGTTAACACCAGAGAAGTTTTTCTTCTTATAGACCTTAGCACCTTGCTTGTCGGTACCATTTTCAACTTCTATATAAAAAGAAGTTGTTTCTAAAACTTTGTTTACTGCCATTTTGTTTTCCTCCTTTATCTGTTCTCATAAGGTATATATGCTTTAATCAGAAGGAAAACAGTTTTTTAAAAATATTTTTATAAAAAATTATCCTATGTTCTAATATAGTCTTAAAATATAGGATAAAAAAATATAGGTGGGATTGTCCACCTATAAAACTCACTATAAGAATATTGTTCATATTAAATTTTAGCTAAATCTTTAGAGGAATTGTAATTTGTAGTCTTTATACTATCCTTATTAATAATTCAATATCACAAACCATCACTTTATATAAAAGATTCTGAATGATACCATATTGGTATAATATTCTTCATATCATCAAACCAATGTAGAATTTTCTTATTTAAATTTATAATAGAATGTAATCTCTCTGGAGCCATACAATAGAAGTTATTGCGCTTATGGTGAGATAGAAATCCATATTAATATGTTTATATCCAAATATATCAGAGCAAGATCATTAGGTTTATGAATCCTCTTGAATATCCTTTAATGCAGAAACAAGTGCATTTACACAAGCTTCAATATCGCTGTCACTGGACATATTATTTCCAATCTCAATGAGCACAGAATTGTTAGATAAATCTTGGTTAAAATAGGATGGTTGATTGTTATAAATTGACATTGATGATTTAACTTCTCTTGAATTTTTAATGTTTTTAAATAGACAGTCAACAAATTTTTTGTTTGCTTCATAATGTGGGTTGCTTTTAGCAAGTGTAAATACTATTTCTTTTGTATCAGCTTTGGTGTTATCTGTTATGTCCCGATGTATATCCAATAGAATAGTATTTGAATATTCTTTTACAGTTTTAGTTATTACATTGCGTGTAGTCTGATATGATTTCTCATATTCTGTAGGAGCCGTGCACTGGATGACACTACTCTTTAAACCCTTTTTAATGAGTTTATCATTGATTAAAGCACTTACATCAGTTACCTTTATACCAGAGGGGTACTCTTCAGCAGGGTGACTATTGTAGATTACTATTTCAGATGAAAATTGTACTATAGGCTTTGTGTTATCACTTGATAAATCTTTTGTAATAGTTGGTGCTATTTCATTTGAGTTATTATTAATTGTACTTTTAGAACTGGCTACTTGCAATTTATCTTTATCCAAGTTTACTTTTGAGGTGTTTATTGCAATTCCTAAAACACCTATTATAAAGATAGCGACAGTTCCTAATAATATATCTTTAATATTTATCTTCTTATACTTTGAAATCATAATAATCCTCCTTTTAAGTTCAGAACTATTCATAACCATTGAAGTAGTGCCAATAAGCCTATTGGTGTCCCCACCTAACTCTAATACTCTTATTATTGTATTTCCATATTGTATGTTTTCGCCTTCGTCTAAGTAAGAAATTACTTTACCATCACAAGAAAATTCACAGTCTTGTCTCATTTTATGAAAGCCATAAAGCAAGATTGGATTAAACCAGTAAATTATAGACAATAAGGTTATAACCCAATTTATAAGTATGTCTTTGTTTTTTAAATGGGTTAATTCGTGCATTATAATGTGCTTAAATTCTTCATCACAAATACTTACTGCTACATTAACTGGAATTAGTATCTTTGGTTTGATGAACCCATATAAAGAAGGGCTACTTATCTTTTGAGAATATGATAGTTCTATCTCAGTTCTTATATTCATATTTTTCATACAATTATATAGGATCTCTTTATGTGTACTATTTACATTTTTTATAGAAGTTCTGACGATTTTTCTAAGTTTTTTATGTCCTATAACTAATATCACTGCTAATAATACAATTCCAAACATCCATATAACACAGAACACTTTTTCAGTATGAAATTTATCTTTTAAAGGTATGTTCATAGTGTTGCTAACTATACTTTTATTTGAAGGTTCAAAAGCACTTATTGATACTGAACCTTCTAAGTCTGTATTTTCAAGTTGTTTTGAAAAGTTAATTGGTGTTTTTTCATTTGTGGGACTCTGTATATAAAAATTTTCATATATATTAGGGATATTTAAAGGAGTTTGTGGTCCAAAAGGAATTATTAATTTGATGAGCAAGATAAGCCATATATAGTAGTTAAAGGTAGAGTTTAATTTGTTTCTAAATATCTTTTTAATAATTAATATCATTAATACAATAAAGCTACCGATTAAAGAGGAAAGTACAGTCATCTCAAAAATATTTAAAAGGTCCATACGCATTAACCTTTCTTTTCACTTGATTGGTTTAGTATGTTTTTTAATTCCTCTATATCCGTTTCAGATATCTCTTTTGATTCAACGAAGTTTAAGAGCATAGATTTAATAGAACCATTGAATACCTTATTGATAAAAGATTGGCTTTCTGATTTTATACATTCATCTTCTGATATCAAAGCAAAATATAAATATTCGCTACCTAATTTATTAAAACCAATTGCATTTTTATTTAATAATCTACTTATTAGACTTTTAACAGTAGATGGTTTCCAATCAGTTTTATTCTTTAGTTCCTCTATAATATTAGTTGATGTAATTTGAGGCTGGTTCCATATTATTTTCATAACTTCCCATTCAGCATTTGATATTTTAGGAATTTCAGGCATCATCATTTCTCCTTTATTTCGATTACAATTGTAATTTCTAATTTCAGTTTACACTTGTAATCAGGAAAGTTCAATATAAATTTGTAAATTTTTTACAAGAAATTTTTCAATACAGGATTTTTGCTATCCTGATTAAATTTGATGTTTTTAAATATAGTGTTTATTTTTAGATATAAAAAAGGCGAATAAAAAAAACAACAGTCATTGCTGAGTTTTTTATTCGCCTTAAAAGAAAAATGCCAATGAGATTTATCTATTCGTGTCTGTAGTATCCTCTATAAAACAATGTATTGTTAGGTTTCATTAATATTAAAATAGAATTAATTATATCAGCAGAAGCTATTACTAAATTAACCCAACAAATATATAGCAATAAAGACTTTAAGTATCCATTCATAAATGCAGAAATAATAGATGGTGCTATAGATAATCCGATAATGGGTAAGGTCATATATAACCAGAATTGTCTTTTAGGCATTATAGCGTTAGGCGTAATCCAAAGAAATACCCCACCATTATATGTAATACTAAGATCGCATTTTTTATATATGACAACAATATGAAGAAATTCATGTAGAAAATATATTGTTAATATGATTAATATATTACAGAGTGCCGAGGCAATATAAGCTAAATTTGAATTGTTTATGAAAGTAAAGATTGTATTACTAATCTGATTTTTGAAGTTATTATATTTTAAAAAGTCTGGTGATATAAATAGTATACCCATCAATAAATATACAAATTTCATAAAGTTCCTTCTTATCCAAGTACTTTTTATAAATGGTGACCATTCTGAATAATCAATATCTTTTTCTGGCAGACTTTTAAACCAACTTATCATGATTGTTCCCCCTAAAATCCAATTTATAATTCACACTTTCTCACTATTGTTCATTAAATTATAAATGGCGATAACACTTATTATAGCATAATTTACAAAATATTACACATACTGTACATATATTGGTTCTCTATATTTTAGTACTGGTTCAAATGGATTGAGTTGTTTAATATTTTCCATTATTTGTGTATAATCAAATAAGATATTAATGAGTACTTGTAGCATATGACGAAATAAATTAGAGGAGGATTACTGTGAAGATTTCTGTAAACGATCTATTAAACATTGAAGAATTAGATGCAAAAGCCATATTTGAAGGGGTTAAGTACCCTTGGGAAGCTCTTACAAAAATTAAGACTTTCATTTTTGAATACGCAAAAAATCTGCCTAGCGATTTTGAAAGAATAGAGGAATTTGTATGGGTTGGCAAAGGCACTACTATCGAAAAAAGTGTGCTTATAAAAGGTCCAGCGATTATCGGGTATAATTGCGAAATCAGGCATTCCGCTTATATTAGAGAAAATGTTATTATTGGTAATAATGTTGTAGTTGGAAACTCAACTGAAATTAAAAACTCAATCCTCTTTAATAAAGCGCAGGTTCCACATTACAATTATATTGGTGATTCAATATTAGGGTATAAATCCCATTTGGGGGCAGGGGCAATAACCTCCAATTTAAAGTCCGATGGAACATTAGTAAAAGTTAAATATGGTTCAGATATTATAGAAACTGGTTTAAGAAAATTTGGTGCAATTGTAGGCGATTTATCGGAAGTAGGATGTAATTCGGTTTTAAACCCAGGGACAGTAATAGGAAAAGATAGTATTGTTTATCCATTAAGTTCTGTAAGAGGTTATATTCCAGGAAAGAGTATTCTGAAAAATAATGGTGATATTGTAGAGCGAAGATAAAGTCAAAAAACCACAATATAGAATTATTTCAGAAGGAATTTTACTGTATCTTAATCCGGATTTTTTATAAATAAAGAACTAAAAGGAAGATATTAAAAGATTTTTATATTATGATGCTTCTTTGTTTTATAAGGATAAGCGTAAAATAAGGACTGTAGTTATTTATTCGGCGGATATAGATGATGCTGAGGTACATATTAATGCAGGAAGCTAAAGTATGACATTGAAGCTTTTTATATGAGGAATATAGATGGTGATGAAAAGCTTCAAATATTGAGAAGCAAAATTAGTAATAAAGAAAAGCTCACAAGTGAAGATATCCTGACCATGTTTTGATCGGAGGTTTTTAGTATGACTGAAATAGGAAAAATGATTAGGGAAGATGGTCTAAAAGAAGGCATAGAGGTAGGAATAAGAGAAGGTAAGGAAGTAGAAAAAACTGAAATCCTTATAAAGCTATTAGTAAAGAAGTTTAAAAAGATTCCAACTGGATATGAAGAAAAGATAAAAAAACTTCCTATGGCAACTTTAGATATTATTGTTACTGAAATATTTGATTTGGAATCCTTAGAGGATTTGAAGAAATATCTATAGGACGCTGCTTTTTAAAGTTAAAGTAGCAAATATGGAAAAACAGCTTGGATAGATAGTCAAGCTGTTTTAAAAGTTAATAGAAGTATCTCTTAGTTTTATTACATAAAATTTGATTATCTATATAACTGATCCATGGTACATAATTAGTGTTCATACTATAAGCCTTAGATGAAAAATATTTATATAAAGTTCTTTTCTTCTAAAAATACAGCTATACCATCATTATCATTATCAGCTGTTACAAAATCAGCAACGGATTTAGATCTTTCGCTTCCATTTGCCATAACTACGCCAATTCTAGCATTTTCGATCATGTCAGCGTCGTTATCTGCATCACCGAAAACAAGCAAATTGTCTAGGGTTAAGCCATGCATAGTCATTACTTTCTTAAGACCATTTGTCTTTGAAACTCTTGGATCCATATATTCATATAGAATACTTGCTGTTTTTAAACTTGAGCTTTTATAGTTAGGACTACTAAAGGTCTTACTGCGTTCTATAACCTTGTCCATATAGTCTGGATTACAGATAATCATAACTTTTCCCTGTGGGGTTTTTAATAATTCATTAAAATCTACAATCTCATAAGGAAGTTTGTCTAATTTAGAAAGTAGTTTTATGTATTCATCATCCTTGTATCCTATCAAAATTCCATCCTTAGGGATACAAAAATTTAAGTCCATATCTTCATAATGTCTAATAATCTCCCAGATTAATTCTCCATCAAGTGGATAGCTAGACTTTTGAACGCCAAGGGAAATATCATCAATTTCACTTCCACCCATTCCTACAATGCAATCTACTAAACCTTCAATGTTCCATTCCTTTAATAGATTCTGGCAAGACACAGCATCTCTACCAGTTGAAAGTCCAAAAAGAATTCCTTTTTCCTTGATTTTTTTAATTGCATTTACTGTTCTTTCAGTGACATATCCTTCATTGCATAAAAGAGTTCCATCTACATCAGCCATTATTGCTTTTATTTCTTTCATATAGTTACCCTCCATGTTGATTTATTGATTTACTTATTTATTTTTTAATTCATGTGATTTTATATAAAGATGAACTACTTCAATCCGAAATCTATTTTCAAAACTCCTTTGGGTTCTGAGAGGAGAATTTGAAAATATAAATTCTAATATGAAGTAGGTTATCTATAATATCCTATAAAACCGAAAAAGATATAAGAGCACGAGAAGTTTTTATATTAACATAATTATATTCCATAAGGGCTAGGTGTTATATCACATTATTCTATAAAATTATAAGAATAGTTTGTTTATATCATAAGCTTCCTTTTCCTATACTGAACTGGAGTGTATCCAATCTTCTTGTGAAAGATCTCTGTAAAGTAGCTAGAACCATTAAAACCGCATTGAAGAGCTATTTCTGTAATTGAAAGGGAAGGATCTTTCAAAAGTTCAATGCTTTTTTCAAGTCTATATTCAGTCAAGTAGGAGATTGGAGTCTTTTGTAAAATAAGCTGAAAAATATCACAGCAGCTGCTACGACATACATTTCCGGCTGTAGCAATCTGATTTAAGGTTATCTTTTTATGATAATTTTTCTGTATATAGCCTATCATGCTATGCATAGCTTCTAATTTTTTATTCTCAATACTTTCGTAGGTGGAAATGTTATTTTTCATATTATGATGAAGACTATAACACAAAGAGTAGAACAAACTCATGAGCTGCAATTCAAAGCCATATTGCTCCTCGTTACACAAATCGTAGATGTTCTTTAACAGTTCAATTATTTTATTTTGCCAAGGTATTTCTTTTGCCAAAATAATAAAGGGATGGGAAGCATCCTTGCATATTGGGAGGATATAATTGTCTTTGATCCTTTCAATAGTTGAGAGTAGGTGCGGATGAAGTAGGATATATATAAAGCTACAATCAGAGCCGTCAGAGGAAAATCCATAATGCATATTTTCCGAGTTCACGAAGATAGCCTGACCTTCTTGTAACTCATAGGTTTTACCATTTACTGAATAACACATCTTGCCTTCTAAAACTAAAGTAAACTCCCAGTCTTCATGCCAATGGTTTGCTGCAGCCATAGAAGGATAATCAGACAGTAGGGCATGCTTTGCACGAACAGGGAAATCTGAAAAATTATATGAAACAACCTCAGAGTTATCACTTAACAAATTCATTTCTATCATTGTCTAACCTCCAAAAGTTATATGTTTATCTATAATATACGATTGTTATATAAATATCGTCTATTTTTATATTATTATAAGATATAATGGAATATTATTATATTATGGACAACACAAAAAGGCAAATATAAAATAAGTTTCAATATTTGAGCTCTTTATAACTCTCGCTAGGAGGTATGATATAATGGAAAATAATATTATAAATATAAGAAAATATAGGGAGTCTGATAAACCTTATCTAAGGCATATTTGCAAGGAAACTGCCTGGGAGAATTATAAGCAGGATGAAAATAAGCTTGAGGGTGTATGCGTCATGTTCAACGATTATTTTACAGAACAGGAGCCAGAGCATATTTGGGTTGCAGTGGACAAAGAGGATAAACCCTTTGGATATGTGATTTGCAATACAGATTATGTTAGTTATAAACAGGCGATGCGGGATGTATATTACCCAAGATTAAGAGAGTTATCACCAGAGGATATCAAGTTTTTTGATGAATTTTTATTGGATTTAGATAAGGTAGCAGATTATCACCCAGCACATTTTCATATTGATATATTGCCTGAGTATCAGAGACTAGGGTGTGGACATAAGTTGTTGGATGCACTAGCAAGGCAGCTTATAAGTGAAGGTTTTGAAACAATGATGCTTTACGCATATTCAAGGAATTCTATTGGATATAGCTTTTATATAAAATATGGCTTCAAAGAGATTTATGAATACGATAACAATGCAGTAGCTTTAGCATATTACTTATAGATGAAGGAGGAACAATGAATGTTAGCTGATTATCATATGCACACTAGTTTCAGTGATGATTCTGATTATGAAATGGAGGAGGCTGTAAAGAAAGCCATAGCTATAGGACTTAATGAAATATGTTTTACGGAGCATGTGGATCATGGTGTGAAGACTGATTTAAATTGTGACTATGAAAAATATGTAGAGGAACTAAAAAGATGCCAGGAAAAATACAAGGATCAGATAGCTATAAAGCTTGGAATTGAATTTGGTATGCAGCTTCATACTATTGATATTTTTCAAAAGGATTTCGAAAAATATGACTTTGATTTTGTAATACTTTCTTGTCATCAGATAGATGATCAAGAGTTTTGGACATATGACTTTCAAAAAGGAAAAACTCAGCAGGAGTATAACAAAAAGTATTATGAAGAGATATTAAAGATGATGAAGAATTACGACAACTATAGTATTTTAGGTCATTTAGATATGATAAAAAGATATGATAAGGAAGGAGAGTATCCTTTTGAAAAGGTAGAGGATATTATTACTGAAATTCTTAAGCTTGCTATTGAAAAAGGTAAGGGAATAGAAGTAAACACCTCAAGTTTTAGATATGGACTAAAGGATTTAACTCCTTCACGAGATATTTTGAGTTTATATAAAGAGTTAGGTGGAAATATTATTACCATAGGTTCAGATACTCATGAAGAAAATCATGTAGGTCATAAAATTGACTACATAAAGGATGAATTGAAGAACATTGGATTTACTAAGTTCTGTACCTTTGAAAAGATGAAACCGATTTTTCATGAATTATAAGATATAAGAAAATTTAAATGAAAATGAACTATCTGTATACCAATAGTTTATATGTAGTAGGATAAAATAAGTATATTTTTAGATTAACATAGATGAGAGGCAGGGATAAACATGAATCAAAAAGAAAGAATGCTGGCAGGTCTTCCATATAAGGCGTGGCTAGATGAATTACCAGAAGAGAGAATGGAAAATAAAAAAAAGGTATATGAATTTAATCATTGCAGGCCAGAAGAAAAACAAAAAAGTGATGAATTAATAAGAGCTATCTTAGGTAAAACCGGTAAAAATATAAACGTAGAAGCACCATTTCAATGTGATTATGGTAAAAACATAGAGGTAGGAGAAAACTTCTTCGCAAACTATAATTGCACTATTTTAGATGTGGGAAAAGTAATCATAGGCGATAACGTACAATTTGCCCCAAACGTAGCTATATATACCGCAGGTCATCCTATACATCCTGAATCACGAAACACAGGATATGAATACGGCATTAGTATAACCATCGGCAACAATGTTTGGCTTGGAGGAAATGTTGTTGTAAATCCAGGGGTACATATTGGGGATAATGTTGTTATAGGTGCTGGAAGCGTTGTAACTAAAGACATTCCGGACAACGTAATAGCGGTGGGAAATCCATGCAGGGTTATTCGTGAAATTACTGAAGAAGATCGTAAGTATTATTACAAAAATCATGAATTTGATGTTGAGGATTATAAAGGATAATGTTTTGTTTATAAGAAAACAGCTTGGACAAATGTTCAAGCTGTTTTTCAAATTATGCAACCTTATTATCATCGCTGGTATCTATAACAACGCCTAGCTTAGTAGAAATTATGATATTAAGTTTGTTTATTGATGTTGTAAGTCCAATAATCTGTTTTTCTAGTCTTATGAGTAAATAAGCACTAGTTGCTACAGGAAATCCTACATTCGCTATAAGGTTCACTAAATCATTTATTTCCATTGGTATCACCTCCTACATAACATATATGCTTTCGAAAGGTAAAATCCATTGAGGCTAATTATTTTTATTAAAAACATAATCATAGTAATGCCTTAGGGCAGTGTCTACTATTGTATTCATATATACATTTACATCTGGATGAGCTGCTTTTATCTCATTAAGCATTCTGGCAGTTGATTCTCTTAGCTTATAAGATCTATTAATATCAAAACCTTCTCCATCTATTGAAGGTGTCCTACCATTTACTTCTTTTTTCAATCTTCTGTTGTCTAAAATTTCAGTTGAAGCGCTTATATTTTTCTTTTCAGATAACTTTGACATTGTTTGCTTAATGATAATTTCCTCATCCTTTGGACAATTTGTTGTATCCGATGATACAAAGCTAAAAGCTTTTACTACATTGCCGCCACTTGGTTCTCCATCAACCAATCCATTCTCCTCCATATAGTCGTCAATGCAAAATTCTTGTATATCATTTGTCTTTCTATTTTTTCTAGCCATTTTTAAACTCCTCTAAAAATAAATTTATATCTAATTATTAGTTGTGAATTACCATGATAATCTTTTTTAAATTAAAGCTTTGGGAAATCCTCGAAATTTAAAAATATTCATCTAAAATATATGACTTAAAGCTAAAAAATACATTGAAACCCTGATTTTATGAATAAATTTTTTAATAGCTATAAATTTTCATATTTAAAAAGCTATATTTTTTTATTTTTAAAAAACTTAAATTTTAATATTAAAAAATCGATTCTATTTAAAAAGTTATGATTTTTTCATCATAAGATTTTAAATAGGTTTAATTATAAAAAGTTAAAAATTTATTGGATTAATGCGGGCTTAGGTAATATTAGTACAGTGTAATATCAATAAAATTATTCAATTTAAGTTCTATTAAATGTATTTCATCAATTAAGCATCTAAAGTCTCGTTACTTTAATATTTTTATTAACAAGACTATTCTGAAACAAGAATTTCTTAACTTATGTTCAGAAAAAGATGATGCGCAAAAAAAACTCAATTAAGAAGAGATGGATATATTCCATCTTTATATTAGCATTTTTATTATATTAACTGACTACTATAAAAGGAATCATATCAGAATGGTACTTCAGTGAATTTTTATAGTATGGAGTTATTTGTTAAATAAATGTTGGTAATGATTAAAAAAATGAACATGTGGCAAGCATTAAGAGGATAGAGTAATTATTAAATTTTCTTAGTGAGGTGTTCTTTTTGCTACAGCATGATGTTAAACTTAAAAAATTTGATCTGCATACTAATGATGTTCTAAAAAGAGATTTTTATAAAAATAGAGTTGTAGAGACTTGTCCAATTTGTGAGTCAAATTGGTATATTAAATATGGCTTTTATAATGGAATTCAAAGATACAAATGTAAAGTATGTGAAAAAACTTTTTCGCGTACAACTAATTCATTGTGGAGTTATTCAAAAAAGAACACTAGAACCTGGATGGAA
>NZ_JAENHN010000046.1:0-30278 GCF_016595795.1 Clostridium yunnanense | reverse complement strand
ACAGCTTTTTATTGGAGACATAAAATACTTCAGGCGCTAAGTATAGACTCAACTCCAGATAGTTTATCAGGAGTTGTACATATAGGAAAAGTTATTATAAAAGAAAGCTTTAAAGGGTGCAGAGATGCAGAAATACTAGCCTTCAGAGCTCCAAGAGAAGATATTTGGATTATTGGTGCAAAAGGACAAGAAGACTCTATGTTTATAAAGCCAATATTTAAATTTAAGTATCAATGGGATAAAGTTGCTTTCGATGAAAAAGTTTATTCTAAAATAGAAAAAGATTCATACATTGCTCCCTGCTCGGACAGGAATATAAACTCAGTAGCAATAAGGCACAATAGAAATAACAGGAATAAATCCATTAAGGTAGAAGCTGAGTATAAGATAAAATATCTTTGGCCAAATTTGAAAAAATGGCTATCAATATTCCATGGGGTGGCCTCAAAGTATCTTCAAAGATATCTTAGTTTTTTCATAATTATGAACTTGGATAAGGTGATTGATTATATGGGCTTGATATACGATAGATTATTCGAAGGAAATAGATTTATAAGAACTGATGAGATAAGAATTAGGAGTTCACTTTTTTAAAATAAAAATTAACACCGGGGTTGTCCGTTTTTTCTGCATAGATATTTACCAACATTTAATTGATATATAACTATATAAAGGAAAAATATAATGTAAGTGTAGAGCCTGCGCAAATAGTAGTGTGGTTGTTGCAAAATATACTATATATAAATATTCTTCTAATTAACTACATGTTTTCAGTGAAACTTGAAAAGAATTAGCCTTATTGAACTGAGAAATTGGCTTGCTTTACAGCTAACTAGACAGTTATGTGAAATTTTCATTAATGACGTTGACACTAGATATTTTGATATATATAAGTTTATTTAATTTGATCAATCAATTAATCGTGAAATAGATCATTTTCATGTTATTTATAAATTCCTAGAAATTTCTTGAGGTAGCGAACATTGAATAAATATAAATTTATATAATAAAAGAAAAGCCCGAAGCAATTTGCTTCAGGCTTTTAGTTTATATATTGACTAGCATTATGATTGTCCATAATTTTTTTAAGATTTTTAAGAGCAGTATTCTTTCTGTTAACCACGGTGGTATATCGAACCTCCTTAAGTGCTGAGTATTCTTTTAATTGCTTTTCTTCAAAGAAAACAAAGTTAATGATTTCTTTATCAGTATCATTTAGTTCACTAATAAAATCTTTAATACTGCTATTGTATGCTTGATTACATATCCTGTCTTCAAAGAGTTCATCATCTTCTATAAGTTTATTCTCCATTCTTTCATCCATTATTAAAGCTTGTGCACCCTCAGCAGAAGATCTTTTAACTGATACTTTAATTAAGTTATTCATAGTATTTTTAATAGCATTTGTGGCATAGCCTACAAATCTATGATTTTCGCAGTTGTATTTAAAAATACACTTGAACAAGGTTCTATAACATTCGTTTTGTAAATCTTCTCTATCGTAACCATGAACGATAGACTTTCTAGATAAATTTCTAATGAAAGGTGTAAACTCAATCATTAACATTTCTTTTGCTTTCAACTCATTAGTTTTAGCTGCTACAACTAAGTGTTCAATTTGTTCATAATCCATAAATTTCGACCTCCAGTAATGTTATTTATTATTAAATAAAAATTTTTTTCTTCATGCCTGTTATATATGATATTAAAACATATATTTTATGTAATTGGAGAATAAATGGAGAAGTTTAAGAAAAATGTAAGAATATAGTTGTTTAGTAACAGAGTTTAGTTGGAAAAGTTAAACAAAGCGATGTGCTGATAAAATAGAAAAATATTTGATAAATACAAGGAGGTATTTGCTTTGAATATAAAAACTATGAAAAATTATATAAAGTATTGTAAGGAGAAAGGACTAAAGCAAACTTTTGAGGGACTTGAGAATTTGAAGAGTAATAATATTGAGGAGAAGGAGATAAATAATTATGAAATATAGAGTTGTTTATATAGATTTTTGGAAGGACCCAATGATAATGGAAGAGATGACAGCAGAGGACAGATACTTTTACTTATATCTTTTAACTAATCCTAATACCACAAGTACAGGTATTTATACCATAAGTAAAAAGCAGATGGCCTTGGAGCTTGGATATAGCTGTGAGTCAGTAGATGCTTTAATGAATAGATTTATAAATCATCATAAACTTATTAGGTATAATAGTGAAACCAGAGAACTTGGTTTAAAAAATTGGGGTAAATACAATCTAGCAAAAGGGGGCAAGCCTGTAATTGACTGCTTAACAAAGGAACTAGGTTTAGTAAAGGACATAAGTTTAATTGAATATATAGCAGAAAATATTAAAAGTGAAGTAATGTTAAAGCTTTATGAAAAGTTTTTTAGGCCAAGTTCTGCCTCCGAACGAATCGTACCACGAGAGGTGGACAATAAAGAGAAAGAAATAAGAACAGAAACAAGAACAGAAACAAATACAGAAACAGAAAAAGAAACAGATACAGAAATCCATAAGAATAAAAATAATACAATAGATTTTCAGGAAGAAAACGAAGGCATAGAAGTTAATGATAACTATAACTTTTCAGTGGATCTTGATGAAACTACTCAGTCTCTCTCTAACTATTATATGAACATTACTGGAAGCTCAGAAGGTGTTAATTTAAACAACTTAAAGCTTTTAATTAAGCAGCATAAGCCTATTAACGTAAAGCATGCAATAGATAAAGCTGTAGCCAATGACAAGTTTTCTATAAGTTATATCAATGGTATATTAAAAAATTGGGAGAAGGAAGGTTATCCAAAGACTGAAGAAGTAGATGGACCAAAGCTACCAAAGCAAACAGGAAAAGCATTAAAGTTTACTGACTATCCTCAGAGGCAATATGATTTTGATGATCTTGAGAAAAGGCTGCTGGGGTGGGATTCGGAAAATTAGTCCTTCGACAACAGAAAAGAGACTGGTAAACTTAAATAATATTTCTAATTGGGATCTTATTTGTGTTAGGAACAGGATTTTGGTAAAATAGTCCTATAAAAAGCTAAAGAAATAAAAGATTAAGGTTGTGGTAAAATGAAATTTAATAAATTGGATTTAATATTATTTATAAAGAATAAAAATCTGAGTGGAACATTGTATCTAATAGCTTTAGCAATTATCTTAATTCCAGCTTCTATAGTTATGATTACTAATAATCCTTTTAGTTCAACTTTTAGTAAAATATCCATAGGGATAGCAATATTCTTGGTTATAATCGGAAAAGTTTTATCAATGCTTAAAAAGGACAAGGGAGACAAAAGTATTAGTATAGATATAGGTATTATCATAGGAATGTTAATTGTATTTTTTACTCATGTTTTCAAGTGATTATTGTATATATTTGAGCATGTTGATACAAGCTGACGTAGTTCTCGCATATATGCTTCAACATTAGATATAAGTAAAATAATTTTACGATTAAGTGAAGGATGGGCAACCGTGAATCTTAAATATAGGTTTATGGTTGTTTTTTTGTATTTCTAGATTTTATTTGGAACTGGAATATTGTTTATATTAATATACTTGCATATTTAGGTGTGTGACTAAGTTACAGAGAAGTAAAACAGTATTTTATATAATTAGAAAGAACTGACGAATTCGAAGCTGTAGACCAATAGTTGCACTAGGAAGCCAGAGATATATCAGCTTAAAAGGTCAGTGATTAAATATCTGTTTTATGAAATGAATTGGAGGGGAAACTAATGAGCAATATTCTGAAACTGTGGAAAAAATACTCGTTTATAATTTTGATTGGGTTTATAGTACTTGGATTAATTGATTTAAGATTTGCTATAGCAGCGATAATATGTATGATTGCACCCATAATAATTTCTATTTTTAAAGGGAGGTTTTGGTGTGGGAATTTATGTCCAAGAGGAAGTTTTTATGATAATGTAGTTTCTAAATTTAGTGGTAAGAGAAAACCACCTAAGTTATTCAAATCCTATTACTTTAAAGCTATAGTACTAACTATAATGATGGCGGTATTTATTCCTGGTGTATATAAAAATTGGGGAGATCTTTATGGCATAGGAATGGTATTCTATAGATTGATTGTTGTAACAACTATAATAGGTGTGGTACTATCACTTATATATAATCATAGAACCTGGTGTAGCTTCTGCCCTATGGGAACCTTGGCCTCAATAGTTTCGAAATTTAGGAAAAGTAAAAATGTATTAAAGGTATCAAATACCTGTGTTTCCTGTAAGCTTTGTGAAAAGAAATGTCCACTTGGTATAGTTCCTTATTACTATAAAGGAGATGTATTAAGCCACCCGGATTGCATACAATGTGGAAAATGTGCTACGGCATGTCCTAAAAAGGCAATATCATATCACAGGTAGAGTTATAATATATAAAGATGTGTTATTTCGATTAAAAAGATATTCTCAAAACTCTTCTAGCTTTTGAAAAGAGATTTTGGACAATATAAATTATTTATATGAAGAGGTACATCTATATAAAATCATGGGGAGAAGTAAATATGACTGATGCTAAAATAACATCAAATAATAGATTGAAAAATATTGAGTTATTATATAAAAGATATCCTATCTTAGAGGAAATTGATAAAAACAATAATAAAATAATAAGTGAGCAAGTGCATTTTAAGACTTTATCTGCAGATGAGAATATACAAGCAACTGGAGAAACCTGTGATGGAATAGTATTTGTACTAAAAGGCATAATTAACATACAAAAAATTAATCCAAATGGAGAGCAAACTAATTTATATAATATTAAAGAAGGAGAATTTTGCCATGAAGCCTTAAGTTGCATAGCTAATATAGGGTCTTTGAATATAACGGGAAAAGCACTTCAATATTCTGAAATATGCATTATACCAATGGATATAGTAAAACAATACATTATGATGGATAAAGAATTTCTATTATACATTTATAAAGATTTGCATAGAAAATTTAGCTCTGTCATTGAAAACAAAGAAGAGAGGCTGCATGAATCTATAGAGGCAAGGCTTATAAAACTATTGTTAAGCAAAAATAGTAAAATAATTTATACAACTCATAGTGAATTAGCCCTTGAAGTGGATTCAGCTCGTGAAGTTGTTAGTAGAAAGCTTAAGGGTATGGAGAAGTTAGGATACATTCAATTGGAAAGAGGAAAAATTGTAATACTTAAAGATTTGAAGGAAATGATAAAATAAAAATTTAATTTATGTATTAAGCGGATAATCTAGATTCAAATTTGGATTATCTGTTTTTTTATGTGAATGTTAATGATTTTACATTTTGATATATAGCGTCATAAGGCGTATTATTTAAAGAAAATTTTTAAAGGTGATTAATGTTACGGAGTTTTACAAATAGTGCAAGTATAATTATAGGTGAATTTAGAGTAAAGGAAGTGCTGTGATGGGACGTTATGATAAAAACAGGGAGTTTTTAAAAGCTAATTTTGAGATTCTTGATGAAATAAAGACAGATGCACAGAAAAAATTACCTAAGGCTCCTCTTCAGAAGGAATATGATGAGAACGCTACGCTTATAGAGCTGCCAAAGCCTAGTAAGGATATACTTATAAAACCTAATGTATTAGATTGCATAGAAGATAGAAGAAGTGTAAGAAAGTATTCAGAAGAGAGCATTAGTTTAGAAGAACTTTCCTTCTTACTATGGTCCACACAAGGAGTTCAGAAGTTTATTGGTAATGATACAGTAACCTTAAGAACTGTACCATCCGGAGGTGCATCCCATACCTTTGAGACATATCTTATTATAAACAACGTAAAAGGACTTTCTAAAGGTATTTATAGATATATTCCAATTGGACATAAACTGTTATTTATGTATGAAATAAATGAAATGAGCAGTAAAATCGATGAAGCAACGCCAAGACAGCCATTTGCTCCAAACTTTGCATCAAAAAGTGCCGTGTTATTTGTATGGAGTACAATACCTTATCGAGCTGAATGGAAGTTTGACATTACAGCACACAAAAAGATATTAATAGATGTGGGGCATGTATGTCAAAATCTCTATATTGCAAGTGAAGCAATAGGTTGCGGAACCTGTGCAATAGGAATATATGATCAAAAGTTAATTGATAATATGTTATGTCTAGATGGAGAAGATGAATTTGTAATTTATTTATCAGCAGTTGGAAGAGTATAGTTGCCATAAGCTATTGTAAGTTATAATATTAAAAGTATCATAAACTAAAAATAGGTTATTGTAGTTATGAAAATTTAGGCATAAAATAGCTTAATAAAAGCAAGAACCGTGCATAGTAAGGAACATAAATCTCCTTATATGCACGGCTTTTTACTGTATAAAAAATATAAATTTTTCAAGTTAGCTAAACATACATATATAAATGGCTTTATAAACTTTTTATAGCTAGCTCAAAGTTTGTTTTAACTTCTATAAGCTCTAAAAAATGCTCTAATATCTTCAGCCATAAGCTCAGGCTCTTCCATTGCAGTAAAATGTCCGCCTCTAGGAAGTGTAGTCCAGCGAGTGATATTTAAGTTTTTTTCAGCACATTCTCTTGGTGGCAGCAAAATATCCGCTGGTAAAAGAGCTATGGCTGTAGGCACCCTTATATATCCTAGCTTTGGCAAGGAATTGACGTTTTCATAATACATGTTTGCAGAGGAGCCTATGGTGTTTGTAACCCAATAGATCATTAGATTTGTGAGAAGTGCATCCTTGCTAAAACTGTTATTTAAATCACCTTTGCAATCGCTCCAGTCACGGAATTTCTCAATAATCCAAGCGGCCAAACCTACAGGTGAATCAGAAAGTCCGTAGGCAAGGGTCTGAGGTTTTGTGGATTGAATGGATATATAACCTCCCTCCTTAGACATCCAAGAAGCAGCATTCTTCTTATACTGTAATTCTTCCACTGAAAGATCTTCATCTTTTGAGGCCATGATATCTTTAATGATGCCGATGTCTGTTAGATGTATTCCAATTAGAAGCTCTGGGTGATTAAAAGCTAGATACCTAGTAACACCAGAACCAATATCTCCTCCTGCTGCGGCGAATTTACTGTAGCCAAGTTTTTCAGTCATTAGCTTTGCAAAAAGTTCAGAAACCTTATAGTTATTCATACCACCATGGTGAGGTTTACTAGAGAAACCAAAGTTAGGTACTGAAGGCACGATTACATCAAAGGATTCATAAGGATCACCGCCATAGCTAGCTGGATCCGTAAGCATAGGTATAAGCTTTTTATAGCGGAGAAAACTATCAGGCCATCCATGAGTTAAGATAATTGGTATGGGATTAGGTCCCTTGCCTCGTTCATGAATAAAGTGAATATCAATCCCATCTACCTCGCAGTGAAACTGATTAAAACTATTTAGTTCTTCTTCTTGTTTACGCCAATCAAATTCGTTTCTCCAATAAGAAACTAGAGATTTTAGATAATTTATATCAGTACCTCTTTCAAAGCCTAAACCCTCTAACTGCACTGGAAACCTAGTATGGTCTAGTCTGTATTTTAAATCCTCAAGTACTTCATCAGATACTTTTATATTAAAGCGTTCTATAGACATAAGTATTCTCCCTTCATATTGAGTATAGTTTTGTTAAGCTAAACAAATTATATCTAAGCTATTAGTTATAGACATCCTAATAGGATTTTTCCTAAACATTAGGTTTAGTGATGTGAAGAAACTAGATATCATGATAATAGAGTAAGCATAAATATAGTTTGTGCTATAGAAATCCTTTATGCATAACCACCAGTAATTCTATAACAATAGTTTATCATTTAGAAATTATGATACAATGAGATAAATGAAGCTTCGAACTATACTATTTGTATAGGATTCCTACATCGAAACTTAAGTTATACTTGTTCGAAAATCATGCACCTATGAATTTTAGCATGTGTAAATTAATAGTTGAGCTAGGACCTGTAGAATGGAGGGGAATTTATGCCTCAAATGGACCGTTACAAGAATAGAGCTGTTTATATTGAATTTGTTGCAAAAGAAGACTTTTATAAACTCCCTTATGAGGAGAGATTTACTATAGTTTTTATAACCAGCGGAAGCATTAAATTAAAGTTGAATGATTACCCAATAAAGCTTGTTGCTCCAAGTATTCTTTGTTTGGAAAAGGATGATAAAATAGAAGTTATGGAAAATCAAAACATTGCTGCACAGTCCTTTTGTTTTCATCCTGATTTCTTTAATACAGCTTATTTTTCTGAAGATAAGGGCTATATGTCAAATTCTTTGAAAATAGAAACAGGTCTTTCTCTTTTTAAGAAGAATGATATAAATAGTGGAGTATATACTGTAACTGAAAAAGCTTACCCTAAATTATACGAATGGTTCTTTATCATGGGAACAGAGGTATATGCACAAAGCGATCCCCTTTGGGTGTGTAGGATAAAAAAGTATCTGATACAAATATTAGGTTTGCTTGAACAACTAAGTAGCCAAAATGAGCAGTCGCCAGTTGATTTAGCTTTAGAATATATACATACAAATTACAGTGATAAAATAAGTTTAGAAGACCTAATAAGCTGTGCACATCTAAATCGAGTGTCCTTAAATAAAATGTTTAAGGAGCTATGCGGCTTTACAGCAATGGGATATTTACTTACATATCGCTTAAAGGTTGCGGAGAGTCTTCTAACCCATACCGATATGAGCTTAAACGAAATAGCACGGGCTACTGGTTTTGAATACGACACCTATTTTATAAAACAGTTTACGTCTAAGAGAGGGAGGACTCCAACTGAGTTTAGAAAGGAATCCCGTGAATTTGCTTTTATTCAGCATTAAAATTAGGCGCTGTTAAAGCATATTTTGAAATTAAATATAAAACAATTTACTATAATTAGGAGGAATTAACATGGAAGTATTTCAAGAATATTTAGATCGTATTGATAACCTTGAGAATAGAGCAAGAGTCGAAGAGATTTTAGCTTGGATAATTAAGAGGTTTCCTAGTTTAGGAACAAGAATTGCATGGGGTCAGCCTATGTTTACTGATCACGGCACTTTTATAATTGGGTTTAGCGTAGCAAAGCATCACCTGGCTGTTTCACCTGAAAAGGCTGGTCTTAATCATTTCTCAGAAGAAATTCTTAAGGCTGGTTATAGCTGCAGCAAAGAGCTTATACGTATACCGTGGGATAGTGCAGTTGACTTTTCCTTACTTGAGAAAATAATTGAATTTAATATTACGGATAAAATAGAATGTTCAACTTTCTGGAGAAAGTAGGAAGGCTTAGGAGAGGATACTAGTGTTAATAGCAAATAATAATGAGGACATCAAAAATATTATTAGCAATAATGAAATAGTCATATTGTATTTTAGCAATACTGTTTGTGGAGCTTGTGAAGTTATTAGAAGTAAGGTTCAAGATATATTAAAAGCTTATTCTAAAGTAAAGCTAATTGATATTAATGGTGAAGAACAAATAGAATTAGCAGCACAGCATAATGTTTTTTCCTTTCCATTAATGATACTTTATGCTCATAGCAAAGAAATAATGAGAGTTGGAAGGAATGTTAACCTACTAGAACTAGAAGATACTATTAAAAGATATTATGATATGTTGTTTTAAAAGCTTTAAATCGTGTCATAGTCATAGGAATCCTAGATAGTAGACAATATTAAGTAGAGCTATGATATTGATAATTTCAACTATAAAAAATAGATATACAGTAGCCTTAGACTTAAAATCTCTAAAAGCTACTGTATATCTATTTTTAAGCGTTAATTTTAGACTTTGCATACCAGGTTATTGCTATAAAGTATCCTATTATAGGAGAAATTCCATAACCCATCAAAGGAACTGGGAAGTTACCAAAAAATGTAGAAGTTAAGATTATGATAAAATACAGCCCTATACATATTGAAGGAATCTTAAGGTCCTTTGGTGGAGATAGTATAAAAGGTAATGGCAATATTATAAGAAACATTATTCCTAGTACAAGAAATACTAATCCCATATTGCCCACTAAATTTAATATTCCTTCAACATAGGTTACTGGGGGAAGGGTATCTAAAAACACCCAAGAAAGTACAACTAATATAGAAAGAACTCCAACCAAAAATGTGCGAAGATATTTTTTTTCAGTGCTACTGCATAGTATCACCATCATTGGGATAGCAAAACCAGTTAGCTCAGAAGCATCAGGCTGAATTAATAGTAAAGCGGATATAACAACTGTTATAACTGCTGAGAGCCTATAATCAATTACTTTAGACATTTTCCATAAAGTTATTATAAGTATTGGGGATACTATCATTGAAACATTGAATCTTATACCACCTAAGGATAACCATCTATGAACTCCATTCATGCTTGGAGTAACAAAGGTCAGCATTAGAAATAGTAAGCATATTAATATAGAAATCATATAAAAGATGTTGCTTCTCTTTTTATATTTACTTGAAACTATAAAAAATGAGATAATCGATCCTACTACTAAAAATCCAATATTTTGTGCCCAAATAATAGTGGGAACCTTACTGTGATACATTGCTATCACTCCCATAATGACAGAAGGTATTGCAAATATTAAGGGGATAAAGTTAGCTAATCTTAATTTCATAAAAGTTTTACTCCTATAAATCATATTTAAAATCTTTAAAATAAACTCATTATTTTAGTAAGTTGCCCTAGCTTTTATATTTCTTTGCTTATACACACTTGATATGAGGCCTATGATAGCCATATTTATGACAAATTGTGAATTACCGTAGCTTATGAAAGGCAAATTCATACTGGTTATTGGAACAAATCCTAAATTCATAAGTATGTTCCACAAAAACTGAACAGTAAATATTGAGATAAAGCCATATATTAAAAGTTTTCCGTAGCTATTCTTAACATAAAGTGTGATACTTGCCATTCTTACTAAAAAGGCTATTATTAGTAAAGTAAGCAAAAGTCCAGCAATCCATCCAAAGGTATACACTATGTAGGTGAAGATAAAATCTGTGTGTGCTTCAGGAAGAGCATTTCCTTTAAGGCTTAATCCATGTCCAAATTTACCTGCTGAGTGAAATAGTTCATTTGATTGACTATTAAAATAGCCCTTTCCTAAAGGATCAATATTTGTCTTTAAAAGTATTAATAGTTTATTCATGTGGTATGGCGCTATAAACAGATAAAAACTAAAAGCTGCAAAGGAGGAAATAAAAAATATACAAAGTTTTTTTATCTTTACTCCAGACATAATCAAAAGTACTAAAACTGAGGTGCAATAAGTCAAGGTAGCTGAAAGTGAGTGACCTACAGTCATCAAAATAACGGGAACAACAAGCAGGATAAGGACGTACAGGATTTTCTTTACACCACTATAATTAAAATCACTAAGCATACCTGCCAGAGAAATAATAAATAGAGTAGGGCTTATATCTATGAAATTAATTGGCATTCCAATAAATAAATAGGGTTGTCCGTTAGAACTTATACCCAATATTATTGTATAAACCATAATCATCGCAGTTATAAGGTAAATATAAATGGAACAGCTTTTAATTTTCATATAGTCAAAATTGTAGAGAAATAAGCCAAAGGATAGACCTACTAATGTACCAGCAATACTTTTTGAAAATAATGAATATCCAAGTATTTTACTAGAGTCTATAAGGAAAATTATTGATAATCCAACAGTAGCAAGAATTAAAGTTAAAATTACTACACTCCATTCAGGTTTTTGCTTATAAATTGTATTAAGCTCTAGGCCAATAACCGCTGCATCTCCCATTTGTGCTATTGCATTATTTACTGCTTCAGTTTCAGAAAAGCCGCCATCCATATATTCTAAAGCTATCTCTTCAATATGGTCTCTAAATTCCTCTTGGATATCACTATGTATTTTTGAATTCTTAATTTCACAACATATGCTGTTTAGATAAGCTTTTATCCTCTCGTTATCCTTTAACTCCATGCTATCCCTCCCATAACACTTGTCCCATGGCTTCGGTAAATACCCTCCACTCCTGTTGTCTTTCACTAGCTTCTTTTTTGCCAGCCTCAGTAATCCTATAATATTTTCTTTTACGTGCACCTTCAGTATCATCCCAATAAGACTCTATAAGATTATTGTCTTCAAGAGAGTGTAGGATGGGGTAAAGAGTACCTTCCTTAAATTCAAATACTCCATTAGATTTATTTTTAAGCTCTTTTATCATCTCATATCCATACATTGGCTTTTTTTCAAGCAAGCTAAGTAACAAGATTACAGTAGAACCCTTAAGTAGTTCTTTATTAACTTTCACAAAATTTCTCCTTTTATACTTAGAATTACTATGCATAGCATATCTAGGTATTATTATAGCATCTAAGAAAGTCTAGTCAATACAAATTCATAAGAAGTATAGAAAGAATTATGGCGAAAAATAGTTTGTAGTGATTATTTAGATGGAAAAGCACTAATACGAGCTCTTTTACTTAAAGATGAACCACTTCGATCCGAAATCTATTTTTAAAACTCTCACGGGTTTTGGTGAGAGAATTTAAAAATAATAAATTTTATTACGAAGTGGTTCATCTATATAGATTAATTAAAGAAGGTAACAATGAGGACGAATAATATAAGTAGGAAGAAATATTAAAAATCTGGCTAAAGGAGTGTTCAAGACAATATTTCTTTTAGGTTTTAACTTCCCCGAAGGTGGGTGATAATATTAGAAAAAGAATTTTTACGACTGTATTGATTTTAGTTTCTTTACTTTATTCATATGCAATAATTACAAATAATAATATAATTGGAGATTTGTTATCACCTGTACTTATGTTTGTTATTTCAGGGATTATCTTTTATGGCTTCGTAAAGAAACAACAAATAGCCATCTTTAAATGGTTTGGAGTTATGCTTACCTTAGCTGCGTTTTCCTGGCTTTTATGTGATATTTGGTGGGGAGTCCAGACATTGGTAATGCATGTAAACCCAGAGGAAAATTTCATTACTGTTTATGGATACTCTTTATCAAATCTTTTCTTGTTTTTGGCAATGATACTTGCATTACAAGAAGATTTTAAGAAAATGAGCAAAATAAAAGCTATGTTAGATACTCTAATTATCTCAACAAGTATCGCTGTGCTTCTTTGGCTTTTTGTATTTGAACAAAGTAGTGATAAAGTGGTATTACTTTTGAAAGATCCAATATCTATGGCGTCCATAATTAGTGACGTTATTATATATGGATGGATTAATGTTTGGTACTTTTCAATAAGGATAACAAAGCCGTCATTTTATCAAAGGATTTTAGTAACAGGTGCAATTACTTTTGTTATTACAGACTTTATTTATTATTACATTTATTTTTATTCAGATTATAAACCAAACTCATGGATTGATGGTTTATACATGCTTTCATTTAGTTTCATGGCAGTTTCTGCAATTTTAAAGACTAAATTAAAGAAAGAAAAGTCAGAGTTGATTTTACATCAAGCAAAAAAAAGATTTGGCTTCAAATTTAGTGTAGAACTATTTGCTTTAATTGTTCCAATTATAGTTCTTATTTTTAAAGAAAATGAAATTGAGTATTTTATACTGCTAGTGATGGCTCTTCTTATTTACTATATACTTATAAATTTCACTCAAAAAAGTATATTTCAGGAGAAGTTATTAGAATTAGAAAAAAAGAACGTGCTGGAGCTGGAGAAAAAGGTAAAGGAAAGAACGGAGGAAATAACAAAACTACACAATACTGATTACGTTACAGGGTTATATAATAGAAGGTATTTTGAAGATAGGTTATCAAGAAGTTTAAAAGGACTTCAGAAGGATGAACTAATTTCATTATTGTACATAGAACTGAACAAATCCAAATCCATCAAATATTTATATGGTAAAGATACTGCTGAAAAACTTTTGAAAAGTGTATCTAAAGCTCTATATGAGATAGTGATCAAAAATGGTGGCTTTCTTGCTGCCTATGGAGACGATACTTTTGCAGTAAAGATAAAAGGTTATGAGGCAGAGGCGGCGGCAGAAAAAATTGCAATGGAGATTATAGATCGATGCAATGAGCTGTTTTTTGTAGACAATCATGGAATAAAAGTTACTTTGAATATTGGGGTTTCCTGTTATCCACGGGACACCTTAGATGAAAATAGTTTGATAAAAAATGCAGATGCTGCTATGATGCAGGCTCGTGATAAAGGCTTTAATAGAGTTCAAAGTTATAGTGACAAGATTGGGAAGATTACTGACAATAGACATAAGATTGAGGTTAAGCTTAAAAAGGTAGTGTTTGATAAAGAGTTTCTTTTATACTATCAACCTCAGGTGTACTGTAAGGATGGCACCTTATCTGGCTTTGAAGCACTGATACGCTGGTATGAAGGTGGCACTAATTTTATTCCGCCTCTGGACTTTATACCTTTAGCAGAGGAGACCGGTATAATTGTTCCCTTAGGATATTGGATTATTGAGAATGCGGCCAAGCAGTATGCTTTATGGAAAGAGAAAACTGGACATGATTACAGAATTGCCGTAAATGTGTCGTCAAAACAGTTAGTAGAGGTGGATTTTGTTGAAAAACTAGAAGCTATATTGAAAAAATATGAGGTTAAGCCGGAATTATTTGAGGTAGAGATAACCGAGACTCAACAGATTGAAAATAGCATTAATATACAAGAAACTTTATGTGAACTAAAGAGACTTGGAGTTTCTATAGCTATTGATGATTTTGGTACAGGTTATTCTTCCTTATATTATATTAAGAATCTTCCAGCTGATCGAATAAAGATAGCAAAGGAACTAATCGACAATGTAGAAAGTGATTTTTATTCCAGGGCTATTATCCAAATGGTTATATCTGTTGCAAATATGAAAGGTAACAAGGTAATTGCTGAAGGAGTTGAAACCAAAGAGCAGTGGGAGTGTTTGCAAAAACTATACTGCGATGAAATTCAAGGTTATTACTTTGCAAAGCCTATGCCTGCAAGTGATATAGAAGAAAAGTGGATTAGTAAAGAAAATATAGTAGAGAAGGTATAAAATAAAGACCTCTAGTTAACATTAAAGTTTGTTAATTAGAGGTCTTTATTTATTTTTGAGATATAAAATCTTGTGTTTAAAAATGCTACTCACTGCGTAGTGTTTTTGTTTTAGTCAATTATACTGCAGATCAATTTTGCTAATTCCTCAGGAGAGTTACTTAGATTATTATCCATCCAGGTTGATTTTACATTATAAAAACCTCCAATTAGGAAAGCCTTTATTAAGCGAAATTCTTCATCTGTATATTGGGGCATGGAAGGTCTAAGTATGTCCAGTGTCTTAAGCATGATTTCATTGTAATGTTCAACTAGTAAGTGTTCACAACCGCTACTTCTAACTAAGTATAGTAAGTCTAAGTAACTTCTCCAAAAGGTAAAATAAGTTAAGGTTACCTGGTATATGGATTTATCTTCAAGGGAAAGCAGCTTTTCGGATATTTCATCGCATACTTTGTTGCTATATTCATGTATTATCTCATCTTTAGACTTATAATGGCGGTAAAAAGTCTGTCTTGACACATCAGCCTGAAGAGTAATTTGCTTTATGGTAATTTCATTATATTTATATTCTTTTAATAGCTCCATAAAAGCATTGATAATCCATTCTTTATATTTTAAAGCAGTTTTATTTTGATTTACATTTTCCAAAACTGTGACACTCCTCTCAATTTGTATCACTTGGGGGCAAACCCTTGAAAAGTGAAAGTTAAGTCATTATAATACAAAATAAAAAGTGTTACAAGTGTCGCAGAAATTAATGAACATTAAATAATGAAAATATATATAGTTTACGATTCTACAAAAGTATTTAACTATGGAAATATTAATTGTATTTTACTTGTGAAAGATAGACTGTAGGAGACACCTTGAGAGGGTCCTCGGTTTAGGTGCTTATAGTGTGAATAGGATTAAGAGAATAAAGGTTTATAGGAGGAGAGAGGAAATGAATAAAATATATTACAGAACTCGTCAAGCTTTACTTAGTGCTGTGCTTAAGGTAGCGCCATCTAAAGAACCAAAGCTTATAACTGGTGCTGGAACTATGATGAAGCTTCCAAAGCTTGTAAAGGAAAATGGAATTAAAAGAGTAGAGATTATTACCACAGCTGGTTTTATGAAGCGTGGCACTTTAAAGCCATTATTTGAGCTGCTAAAAAGTGAGAATATATCTTACGCTATCTATAGTGAAGTTAAGCCGGATCCAACCATTGAATGTATTGAAGAAGCTGTAAGTTTATATAAAAAAGAAGGCTGTGAAGGGATCATTGCAATAGGAGGCGGTTCTGTTATGGATTGCGCTAAGGTTGTTGGTGCAAGAATCGCGTGTCCAAACAAAACCGTGTCAGACATGACAGGTCTTATGAGAATCATGAAAAAGCTTCCAGTGCTTTTTGCAGTACCTACTACAGCAGGAACAGGCTCAGAAGTAACAGCAGGAGCGGTTATTACTGATGGAAAAACACATTACAAACATACAATCATGGATTTATCTATAGTTCCAGCATATGCAATACTTGATCCAGAGTTAACCTGTACACTTCCGAAGGATATCACAGCAGTAACTGGAATGGATGCCTTAACACATGCAGTAGAAGCTTATATCAACCGCTTTGCTCCTAAAAATGCCAGTGAAAATGCTCTTAAGGCAGTAAAGCTAATACATGAAAACTTAATTCCTGCATATGAAGATGGACAGAATATTAAAGCTCGCGAAAATCTATTAATTGGTTCTTACTACGCAGGAATAGCTATAACAAATGCTTATGTTGGCTATGTTCATGCCATTGCTCATGGAATTGGAGGACTTTACGGTGTACCTCACGGAAAAGCAAATGCGGTCATCTTACCAAGAGTATTAGAAGGTTATGGAGAAGCAGCGTATGAAAAACTTGCAGATCTTGCAGATATAATAGGACTTAAAGGAAATACAAAAGAAGAGAAAGCAAAGGCCTTTATAAAAGAAATAGAAGAGATGAATAGTAAAATGGGTCTTCCAGAAAAACTAGAGGTTGTTAAAGAAAAGGATATCCCTGAACTTATAAAGAGAGCAATCTATGAAGCCAATCCACTATATCCTGTACCAACTATTTGGGGGGAAGAGGAGTTTTATAAGGTTATAAGAGAGATATAGATATATATTTTAGGGGAACTCATAGAAAAGTTCCCCTAATGCACATTTTAAGGAAATTATACAGCTTTGATTATAATTTATATACTACAACTAATTGCTTAGACACTTAAATTAAACCAGTGAGTACATCTTTATAGGGATAATCTTTAATATTTTCTGATGACCACTTATTTGCAATTTGAATAATATGTTCTTCATTTATCTGTGTATGTTTACCATCAAATGCTTCATTAAAATCAGAAGGAAATTTCATCTTTAATTGTTTTTCTATTTGTGTTATTTTTCCCATATTAATTATCTTTTCTTCATTATAGAAATAAAATCTTTTTACTTCTCCTTTGCTAATTTTAGCAAAGCAGTGTGTTTCTGAATTTCTTTCAGTAAGATAAAAACATAATTCTTTGCACAACTTTCCTAATTCTAACAACTTATCCGGGTTATCTGCTAATTTATACAAGCCATTTCCGATTACATAAATTTTATTATCATATTTACTGGTTATAAAAACTGGATGATTATTAAAGTTAGAAACGTTATTAACAAACTCAATCCCTTCATCCCAAGTCATTTTTTTCTTCCTTGATAATCCTAATACTTCTGCTAGCTTTTCCTTTGTTGTACCTTTTGCAACAAACCAGCAGCTTTTATAACCTGTCCCATTTATAAGCTTAATAGCACTTCTTTCTTCTTCTGACTCACTAAACCTTTTTAACTCACAAGCTATTCCGTATGTAATATACTTTTTTACAAATTCTTTAAAATCAGTTGCATATTCATTAAACATCATATTCTGTTCATTAAAAACTACTACAGGACACTCACCATTACACATTCTGCTTGTATCTAAGCAAAAAATAAGTCCATCACAAATCTGTCCTATAGCTATACAAATAATTTCCTTGCTCCAACTGAAACTTTCTCTATAACGTAAAGTTGCATCAACCATTCTGGATTCAATCTTACCTTTAGTATATATATTTTGACTCACGTAAACCCCATAAATCCAGATACATCCCCATCCGCCATCACCATAGGTTTTTAAATATTCTATATAACTTCTTGGTAATTCAGCAATTTCAAGTTCTTTAATTATGCCATCAATTATATCATCTGCAATAGGCCTATCTATGTTGCCTTGTTCATCAGCCATATATGAGTATTCACACATATTTTCTTTTGTAATGTCTAATTTTTTTAATAGTTCTATTTGTTCTTCATTTAGTTCATAAAAGTATTTATTATAAAAGTCTGCCTTCATTCATATACACTCCTAGTTTTGCTAATTATATTATTGCCAATATAATTATTTAGTCGTTTTTTATTATCATATAATATCATGTAAGAATTATAGCATACAGAGATATGAATTAATACCATATAATAACATATGGAAATGAGCAATTAAAAGCCTAATACTGTACTATGTATAATTTTATTACTAATAGTTCCTTCGTGAGATTCTTGTATTACGCCGTAAAAATACTGCAAAACTCGATTATGAATAATGCAGTGTTTTAAGTAATTATTCGTTTTTATTTATGTGATGTTAAATAAGAATATTGTGTATTAAGTTTACTATAGTTTATGCTTATTAGGTGCTAATATGAGAAATCGTTATTGACGCGATTAATTGATTTACCATGCTTGTGAAGTAAGCAAGTTTTGTTGCCATTTTCATCTGTGATATCTCATATTTCATTTAGGGTGTATGACATTGGTGTTTTCCAAGGAGTATTAATGTTTTTTTCTGTTTCAATAATTGTAAATCCAAAATGTTTGTAAAACAACAAACCATTTGGCGAAGAATTTAACACAATTTTATCAAAACCTTTCATCTTTAGCTCACAAGCAATTCTGCTCATCAACTCGGTTGCAACACCTTGACGTTGATAGTCACCGTCAACAAACATTAAAGAGATTCGATTGTTTCCGTATGTTTCGATGATACCAATGACTTTTTTGTCATCCAAAGCAACAAACATCAAACGGTTACCTGGAAGATAAATATCAAGATTTGCAAATCTTTCTTCAATAGCTGAGCGCATACGTTCTGTGTGCTCTGGCCCATAGTTTAGCGAGTCATATTCCATAAATACACTTAGTGCAAGGTCAAGAGCAGGGCGGATATCCTCAGCTGTTGCTTGCCTTATTTGATAGTTCATTTTACTGCCTCCTATTTCTTAATTTGATAATGTTAGGGATGTTAGTGCTAAATAACTTACCATATTTCTTATAATAAGATTGTAAATCATTCTTGAAAAATCCATTGGTTCTTATACTTTCCAGTTTCATCAACAAGAGAATAATCATTAATGTCATTTTTTATAATTTTTGTGTACTCTCCATATCTTTTAGATAATTCTCTACCATATAAATCTCTTGTGTTGTCTGTAGTACATTTTATAATCTTACCATCAAAATCTAAATCAAATATGGTTGGATTGCCTTCTTTTGAGTAAGCTGTAATACGGATTTTATCAGTTTGTTTGTTTTGTACATTTTTTATAAACGAATGAAATTTTTCTATGTTAGCTTTACCGCCTGCACCCATAACCACATCGCCATTCCCTACAGCAGTATCATAAGAATATGATTTAGGATGGATTATAAGCCAATAAATTCCAACTACAATTAAAGTCAAAACCAAGAAAGCAACAAAGATTTTAAATAGTTTTATCATAATTTTCCCTCTCTTAATTCGCTATAATTTACCATCATGTCTTAATTATACCGTATTATACCAATTGATTCTAGGAAAACCGTAGACTGAGGAGTGTTTCAAAATAATTGTTTCACTGCATTATTCAGTTTTCAAAGAGCATTGTTCGTATCTTAAATTTCACAAGTTACATCGCATTTTTTTCATGTTACGAATTAACTGTTAAATCTAAACTTTTTCTTTGCTATGTATAGCAGCATTAAAGATATTTAAAGTTATTCAGTCTTTCGGGCTAAGGCGCAGAAAACCATTTATTTCACATATGTGCAATTTAATATTCCAATACATTAGCAATAGTGTAAAATTTAAAATGAAACTAGAAGAGGTATCAATTATGGTGAAAATAGGATTGTTTTGCGCAACCGGAACTTCAACAAGTGTATTAGTGAGTAAAATAATAAAATCCGCAGAGGAAAAGGTTTTAGAATTTGCTTTAGAACAGGTGATATATAATAGGGCGGTATAATTATAATATGAAATAAGGGTTATATATAATTATAAAACATTAAAAAGATTGACAATTTACATTATATTAAGGACAAGTATACCTATATTAGGAGGTATAGTTTATGACAATTACAGAAGTAAGTGAAAGATTTTTATTATAATTTATAATGTTCTTGTATTAATACGCAAAAAACACCATATAAATTCGCTCTAAATAATATGGTGTCATAAATAATTATTTATAAAAATATATACATAGCTATTATTGCGAATATAGATGCTACTAGCATTGCCCATAATGGCTTGTAATTGTGTAATAGTAAAATATTAAACATAAACACATCAAATCCAACTGACCAATAAAAGTTCCATCCATTGTAGTAAGATATGAGCCTAAATCTGCATAAGAACACCTCTAATACTACATATATCAAAAACCAAAAGAAAACATAACAACCTTTTTTTACTGCATTTTTTTGTTTTTCATAAAAACTTAGCAACAATAATGTTGTACATGGATAAATTAAACATATCCATACTAAATTAACTTGTTTTTCACTTAGCCAAGTTGAATTATGTATCCATAATGGTTTTTCATCAAATAAAAATTGATACATTAAATCACCCAGTGCGAAAAATAGTATAGTACTATAATAACGACTCCAATTTTTCCACACCTCTGTTTTCCACACTGCAATTATAAGGATAAATGTAAATATAGTATGAATAGGCAAAATGTATATCTCCTTTGCAATAGCATATATTTACTATTGTTACCTAAGAAATAAATAATACTCTTTCACATATAAAATGTATTCTCTGCTATTTATTTTCGTATCAAAGGTATTTAAAATTATTCAGTCTTTCGTGCCCATGCACAAAAAACCATTTCTTTCACATATGTGCAATTTGATTTCTCACGTTCTTCTGTGAGTCTATCTTCAAGTGTGTCTATGTCAATTTCCTCTGCTGTAGCAACACCTTTCTCTATAATGCGATGTAGCATAGCCCGAACAATAGGAGCTATTGGATATGGTGAGTCAGGAGTCTGTAGTATTCCTTCTGCCCTAACTTTATCAACCACAAGCCTTTCTTGTGAAAGTAAATTCCAAAGATCAAAACCTATACGGATATTGCCTCCTTCCAGTTCTACAGTATCCCATATCCATTTAGTGACCTGACTATGAAGCGGCATAGGTACGATGCTACCAGGTGACATTGTTGAATCATGTTCCTGAAAAACCATGATTCCTCCAACCTTTAATAATTTAGAAAGGGAAGTTATAACTTTCTTTGGTTCTGGCAAATACATAAGTACACGCCTACCTATGATAGCATCAAACTTATCCTCTATAATTGTAAGATCACTTAAATTATTCTTTATGAAAGTTACGTTTGTAATGTTATTCTCCTGTACCCGCGCGCGAGCATAGGATAGAGAAGTTTCATCAAAATCTAAGCCTAAAACAGTTCCTTCCGTTCCAACCATATCTGCCAGTAGAAGACATACATCACCTCTACCACAACCAACATCAAGCACCCTCAATCCTTTTTTTATACCTGCATCAATAAGAAGTTTCTTCGTTATTTCTTCAGCAACATTGCCCATAAAGTTTTTACCTCCTAGTCAAAATATATTATTTATTTAGGATTATTTATCCGGCTGATCATATAAAGTATTTCAATCCTTAGACTAAAAATATAGCTTTCGATGATTTTACAAATCTTATTTTTATAAGGTTCAATACGAAGTAGTGTATACATAAGTATGCCCATATAACTACATAAATTTATAATGAAGTGCAATATTTTTCTTGACCTGAAGTTAACTCCAAGTAGTATTATTGTCTTAAAAGTAGAATATATAGATTTCACAAATTACCTTATATTAAGTACAGGTATATCTATATTAGGAGGTATAATTTATGACAATTGCAGAAGTAAGTGAAAGATTTGATATATCGCAAGATACTCTTAGGTATTATGAGCGTATCGGTTTGCTTCCTAGAGTTAACCGTAATAAAAGTAAGATTAGAGATTATACAGAAGAGGATTGTAAGTGGGTTGATTTCATAAAATGCATGAGACAAAGTGCAGGACTTCCTATTGAAGCACTAATTGAATATGTAACGCTTTTTCAAGAGGGAGACGAAACTGCTGTAGCAAGAAAAGAACTTCTAATCGAGCAGCGTAATGTACTTGCTAAAAAGTATGAAGAAATGGGAAAGACCTTAGAACGTCTTAACAATAAGATTGATAGATATGAACAAACTATAGCAAAAAAAGAAAAGGGACTTAAAAAATCATAGAATTAAAGATGAACTACTTCAATACGAAATCTATTTTCAAAACTCCTCTGGGTTCTGAGAGGAGAACTTGAAAATATAAATTCTAATATGAAGTGGTTCATCTATAGATAAAAAGTGATGGTAGGGAATATTTTTACCCATTACTTTTTTATATTGTTATTATTCAATATATTGATGGGGTAGTAGGATGCTTTTTAGGAAAAGTAGAAAAAAATATTAGTCAACCACGGAAGGCTGACTATTTTATTATAATTTATAATATTTTTGAAATGCGATGCAAAAACACCCCAAAATTCATTTTTGAATAATGCGGTGTTTAAGATTATTATTCGTTTTTTTAGTTGTGTTAACATATATAAATGTTATGCATCAAACTTGGTACCAAAAGTGCTTATTAGGCATAGAACTTTATTTTTTAATAACTGGTATCCAAATTTCGCTTTTGTAGTCAGTTGCACTCATATCACCTTCCGAGTACCACTCAACTTCTGGTGCTTCTGCATGCTCATAACCGGATGTAGGAAACCATTCAGAAAAAATCAGTCCCCACACTTCTGCCATAGCTGTAGGCATAGGACCGGTTATTTCAAATACTGCCCATGTAAGAGAGGGTATTTCAAGCTTACAAAATGTTTCGGGACAGTTTTTTTTCGTTATGGTAGCAATATAATAGTCAGTTGTATTATCATCATACATTCCACTGTATACGCCTAATAAACCATATGATTCAGTGTCTCCCAGTGCAGTGATTTGCTCAAATGTCTCTGATGGTGTCTCACTCCACATTCTTCCTATATTTTCCCCTAAACCTTCAATATGTGAAAACCTTTCCTTTACCCCTACAACGGTAAACGGATTTTTCTGTTCAATTCTGTAGTTCATTTCAACCACTCCTTTTAATTATAATGAGAACGTTATACGGAGATACGCCTTTAGAGATACTCCATTTCCAGAAAGTATCCTATAAATTGGAGTTTATTTACTTTATATTCTGCTTATTTTGAACAGTGCTACTTTAACTGCTTCCTCATGACAAGGCCTTGTTCAGTCTCTAAAAACAAATGAAATTCATTTTTTTTATACATATCAAAATGACCGCCAAAATCTGATGATTGATAACTAGATTCTTTGTATGGATATGCCTCCACAAAGTCAAAATCATCCTGAACTGCATCTTTGCACACATGTTCTAATAGCAGCGTGGCAATGCCTTTTCTTTTCATCTCAGGTGCGATAACGAAACAAAATATGGATTTCACCTTGATACCTGTGTTAGATTCCTCCAAAGGTACATAATCCATAAATCTTCGCCAACTAGCACATTTCAAACAATCTGATTTCGTATTGGCGTTGCACCATCCAACGACCTTATCACAACTATAAGCAAGATAACCTTGAATATTATTCTCCCTAACATATTGTAAGGCGTATTTTCTTCTTTTCTCTGCTGTTGAAAAATCCTTGCCATCAAAATCATCGTTACACCAACACACACAATAGCATTTATGCTCATCCACATTGTCATCATGTGGCGTAGTGTCAAAAAAACGTACGTAATCTTCTGCAAGCTCTGGTACCAACTTGCGTATCTCAATATCCATTCATTTACCTCCGCTAATATACAACTCAAATTTCTTTGCATTTATGACCTATAAAAATTGTAATAACAAATAATATTGTTGAAATTGTAATCTATAAGTTATTGTTATTCTTTTCATTTATGTAAATATCAAAAGCTTTAATACCTCTATTAGCTAGCCTTACAAACAATACGAATCCATAGATACCAAAACCTAGTAGGACTAAAAGAATTATTAGATTAATAAAAGTTACAGCAGCAGCTATTCCCATAAAGCACCTCCTTATATTTTTTTGCTAAAACTTACAGATATCCAATACTTTACATTCTTAATTATACATAATATGTGGATTATAATTCCAGTAGTTATGAAACAAAATAAGTTTTATTACGAAGCGTTCATCTTTAGAGGGTTCAAACTTCAACTATTCAGCATTGCCCAAAGGAAGCAATCAATTATAAAGATAAGACACAAAGCAGAAGAAGGTATACCAAACCTAAAGTAGGAGCTAAAAAGCTTATGGGGTATTATAAATAGGTTGAGGTTAAAAATGACTTTTATTGATTTTGGATTTAGTAGGTTTAATAAATCTAATCATTGATATGTTGGATGACGAAACTATTTCATTGAAAACAGGGTTGTCTATAGAAGAGGTTAAGAGACTTAGAAAGTGATAAATAAAAATTGTTCATATACCATATTTTTGAAATTCACATTTGCAAAAGTAGATGCGTTAAAAAGGCTTACTGAAGAAGGCCGCTTCAGTGAGCCTTTTTACTATTTATTATAAGAAATATGGTTATAAACCTAGAAAAATAGCTGTGCATAAAATCCCTTTAATTTGACCTTCATTTATAATTTTCTGAAACAGTGGCTGCATATACCTGCTGTTTCAGTAAACATTTTATTATTTGAAGTATATAGCTGCTTCATTATATCAATACCTACAAGGTCATTGTACTTTGCATAATAGTCAAAGTATTCTAGTATCTGATCAGGAGCAGTAGAACTAGTTAAGTTATGCTGGACTTCTTTTTCAAAATGACCATCAGCTCTTTTAAAGATTTCAATAAGTATAGCATATTTAAAATCATAAGGTTGAATCAAGGTAAGATACTTGAAAATTATGAAGGAAATTATATTTTAATGTAGAAAATAATTAATAAGATATATATTTTGACTATGTAAATTAAATGAACTTATTATTTTTCAAAACTGGAGGAGTAGTATGACAGAAGATATAAGGATTAACATGTTCCAAGCTGGACAAGGAGATGCGTTTATAATCAGCTGTGGAATTGGGGAACAAAAGAAAAATATTATGATTGACGGAGGAACAGGAGATACTTTTGCCAGTAGTTTACAAGGATTCCTTAAGGAACTTGATGAACAAGGTGAAAAGATTGACTTGCTTATAGTAACTCACATCGACAACGATCACATTGGCGGTGTGATTGAAATGCTTAAACATAATAAAGAATTGGGAAAAACGAAAATTATTTGTATAGAAGAAGTATGGCATAATGCCTATCTCCAGTTACAACTTGATAAGCAGGATCAAATTTCTGAACATCAGCGTAGAGTAGTACAAGAAATTAAAGATAGAGGGGATGGCAGTGGAGAGTCTGAAAAAAGCGAAATAAGTACTAGACAAGGTAGTTTTTTAGGCTCATTGTTATACGAAGATGACTATAATTGGAATGGTTACACAGATGGAATTGCTATAAGTGTAGAAAATGTGCCAGTATATGCTTTTTCAGATGACTTAAAACTTTATATATTATCACCAACAAATAAATGTTTAGAGGAGCTTGGAAGGTTTTGGCTGAATGAGCTTAATAAAAGAAATTATATAGGAAAGACATCTAATGGCAAGTTATTTGATGATGCTTATGAAATGTTGCTTCGCCGTATAGAAGAAGAGGAGAAGAAGAAACAGAAGGAGATTAAGTCAAAAATCAGTTCTACAAGAATGAGTTGGGACAGTTATCTTAATGAGGTGTTTAAAGAAGATGGAAAACCAACAAATAAAAGTTCCATAGCGTTTGTACTTGAATTTAAAGAAAAGAAGCTATTATATCTAGGAGATGCAGCACCTTCAGTTGTTGAGGAAAAGCTACGAGAAATTTATAAATCTGAGAAGATACCATATAAGTTTGATATTGTTAAAGTATCTCATCATGGCAGTAGTGGTAATATGAGCCCTGAATTGCTGAAGTTGATTGATTCAGATAAATATCTTTTTTCAACCAATGGAAAATATGGACATCCAGATTTAAGTACTTTGGTGAAAATTGCTGAAAATTATCCAAAGAAAGAAGTCGTGAAGGAACTTATATTCAATTATGAAAATGACTCACTGAAATGGATGAACTCAAATATCGAAAAGATAAAGTCGCTTAACTATATTGCTAAAGTATCAAACTATGAAGAAGTTTAGGAGGTGAAGATAAAATGAATAAAACTCCTATTAAGAATTTTGCAGCTAAAGTATTTGTAAATGAAGAACAAAACGGCTCAGCTTTTTTAATAAGTAAAGATACTGCGTTAACAGCGAGACATGTAGTCAATATTGATGGTGTTAAAGAGATAAGCTTCCCAAATTTAGACATAATAAAACCTATAAAAATTAATGAAGTAATACCTAGTGAAGTAGAAAATCTAGACGTTGCAATACTTAAGTTCGATCCAATTGAACAAGATGATATCGATTTTCCTAAAATTTATGCTTTGTTACCAAATATAAATGAACAATATCAAAGTTATGGATTTCCACAATCCAGAGCTGATGGCTGTCTGTTCGGTGGTAAAATAATAGATACTCGTAAAAATTATACTCAGGTTAATTTGGATTTGTCGGTTAATAGAAACATTTGCTACAAAGGAGCATCAGGATCACCATTATTCATAGATGAAGGGGTATATGGTTTGATTATTGAGCAGGATACTGGAAATGAATTAGGATCAATTTCATTTTCCGAGTGTATAGAATTTTTAAATGAAAAAAATATATCATATGAGCAATTAGAACCTCTATTTAAGTGGGAGGAACAGATATTAGATAAAATGATTTCCTTGGGAAAGATAGGGTTTGATGATAATGAGAATTTGCCTTATATTGAAACAAAGGCAACCAGATGCGTACTCAAAGAACTGTATACAGAAAGTAAAAAGTACGATTATGGTAAGTATGACCTTAAAGATATTGCAGATGAATTTTTTGCCCAAGAGCATGAAAATAACTACAATAAGATACTTTATGTGGTTGCTGATTTTGGGAAAGGGAAATCTGTATTTTTAAAGCACGAAGCAGCGAAGCATGCTTCTAAGTACATAGAAACTAGATCAGGATATTTTCCTATCTATTTCAATTTGAGAGAATATAAGAGTTATGGAGATAATACTGCTAGCACTGGGTGTATTGGCGAGTTTCTTAGGAGAGAATACAACATTAATATTGATAATACAGTAGAGGAACATCCAATTCGTAAAAAACATATATTGTTGCTCGTTGACTCACTTGATGAATGTGGGTCGATAGAAGAGCGTGACTTAATGAATGTAATGGCATCAGTAAAAAGATTTATCAGGTATTTTTCCGATATAAAAGCCATTGTAACTACAAGACCAATTCCAAACGTTATAGATAAATTAATAAAAGAGAATGAGTCATATAAAAATACCTGGGAGTTTGCCTCAGTATACGGATTTACACCACAACAGTTTGAACAATATATGTTTGCTTTAAGAGATAAGCTTACAAAGAGCTCGGCGTACAGCTATAATCAAGATTTGATTGATGCTATTAAAAGTGATGAAAATATATATAAAAAGTTTTCAGAAATCTTAAACGAAGATGAACTGAAAAGACCTATTATGGCCTATATGTTGTTTAAGTTATTAGAACAAGATTATCAAATACAAAAGGACAGTAAACTAGAAGTATTTCTATCATTTATCAACATGTTAACAAAAGATGCTAAACATATTAATGATAGAGATAAACTTAATTCTACACAGGAGTATATACAACATCTTTCTTATCGTAATCTCTTATATGTAACTGCAGTGATGTGGATGCAAGATCGACATAAGAACGGAGCTGGATTTTTGAAGTTGGATGATCTTAAAAGAGTTGTAGGAGATGAATCCACGCTTATTCAATTCATGTCCCATTCATATTTGAGAAACGACAATGACATGTATTATTTCAATCACCAATCTTTTGCAGAAATTATTCTAGCAGAATACTATGTCAGAGTATTTATATGGGCTTGCATGGAAGGAAAGTCAGTTTGTGATACAATGGCTCTGTTGAATATTGGCAATCCAACACCACAGACTATGATGTTTTGCAATGGTCTTATGAAGTTATTTATTGGTTCAACAGACAAATTGGATAATTATAATGAAACAGAATTGAAGAGAATAAGAAAATCGATTTTTCCACCAATTGCTTCATTAGGTGTGGAAAAATTTAATGGCAGATTATCAGATGACAAAGCTACTTCATCTAAACTATATATGTATTCAGAAAAAATTGATAAGTTATTTAAAGTAAATGAACTCAATGGATACATAGATATTCCAGATGAAATTCTTAATAATTGGCCAATTTCAGTGGGAGATTTTGAAAAGATAATAGATATGTGCATTGAGATAATCAATTATGATGAAAATATCTTATTCTTTAAACCTGAATTAGTGGAAACCCTATTTGGAAGTGTATACAAAATAGGTAGAAGAACACAGGAATTCAACATTGATATCAGTCGATGGATTGCTGTATTAGTATTAGGTGTCATAAGTACCTGTAATAAGAAGGTTGATTACCGTTTTCAGGATATTAAACCGGAGCGTTTTATTGAGATGATGAAATTGAGCCAGTTAGAATCGAAATTTGCATGTCCCGATTGGATTTATGTACTGCCAGAGCTTCGATTTAATTTAAATATTGATTATGATTTAGGCAGTTTAAAATTCTTTAATAAACAAATAAAAAATTGGTATTTGGGTGGGAGTAATCTGAGTTCTAGCGAATTCACTAATGTAAAGATTGAGAAATTATGTTTGTATAAAATGGCGTTTTTGGGAGCTAGATTTGAGGAAATCACGGGCAAAAATATTGAGTTAAGAGCTGCTAATGGAAAGGGATCAGTCTTTAGAGGATGTTATATTGATAACTTTGTTATTGAAAGTTGTTCAATGGAGGGGGCTGTTATTCATGAATCACAAATTATTAATTGTTCTTTTGAAAATGTGGATTTCCGAGGAGCAGAACTTACAGCAATTTGGCTAATAGATGTAAAGAAATTTGATAAAGTGATACTGCAAGGATGTAAAATTTCAATTTGGACAGACCAAAAGAGTTATAATATATTAAAAAAAGGAATAGACAGTCATAAATGGAGATATATAAGGGTGTTAAGTGACGCTGAAGTTGATGAGGTAAGACAGAGAATATATGAAAATACTGCAAACTTTAAAGGTATTTAATAAGGGCAAAGAAGGTAGGTATATAATTGGTTAATAAAAAGAATATATTTCTAATATTACTTATATCCATAGTTTTTGGAATCTTCAACTTTAAGATATATATGATAGGAAATAAACCTAACTTAACTCAAGGATTTATATCCATATTTTTTATTGTTTTGTGGTTACTGTATGGCTTTGTTATGGGATACAAAGATTCAAAACTTTTCTTTAGGGATATTACAGTCTATTGGGTAACTGGTTTTGTATTAAGTTTAATTACCTTGGCTTTTAACTGGTTTATATTATCAGTTCCATTGTCCTGTATATTCTTAACACCACTATATGGTCTACGCTACTTTTTTAAAGAACCACTAACCAGCAACTTTTTCTATATAGTTATTATCGTCACATATCTAGCTGGGGTATTCGGATACTTTTTAGGAAGTATTGTGAAAGATAACAAAAGCATTCAATAAAAATAGAGGGCACTGAAAAAGTCCCTTTTAGCAAATTAGACCTAGAAAATTGTCAGGAGACAATTTTCTAGGTCTTTTATGTTATACTTAAATTATTAAATTTATGTGGGTGATTCAAATGATTAAAAAG
>NZ_JAENHN010000045.1 GCF_016595795.1 Clostridium yunnanense | reverse complement strand
TGAAAATGATGACACTATAAATGGTTTTTGGGATCTAAACAACGTTCTTAGAGGAAACGGCGGAAATGATACCTTAAATGGAGCTGGTTATAACGATGCTCTTTATGGTGGAAAGGGAAATGACAAGTTAAATGGTTCTGATGGCAATGACATTTTAGATGGTGGAGAAGATAGTGATAGTCTAAACGGTGGTTATGGAGCAGACACATATATCTTCAAAAAAGGTTATGGAGTAGATACAATAAATAACTATACTTATTATGATTACAGTGGAGATATAGATATTCTAAAAATGGATGACATAAATGACAACGAAGTGGTAGCAAGAAGAACAGGAAATGACTTAGAACTAAGAGTAAAGAACGTCGACGGAAGTCTGACCGGGGACAAGGCGGTTGTAACTGGATATTTTAATTATGGAACTTACGCTGTAGACAAGATACAGTTTGCTAACGGGGCAGTATGGGATACTAATTCTGTAAATAAGGCAATAGCTCTAAATAATCAGACTATTACTTTAACCACCAACACAGCTGCGTCTGTGAACTATTCAGCTATTGCAGAATTAGCTGTTCATGAAATGAATACATTCACTGCAGATAGTAGCATGTATAATTGTAATCAATATAGCCTTAGTACAAAACAAAATGTAGGTAATGATAGTTTAATAATAAAAACTTCATAGAGATAATATTGAAATATAGAAAAGTCACTTTATATTAATTTTAAATAAGATAAATATTATGTAAAGGGAAGGCGAAAAAAATAAATCATAAAGAATATCCTCATTTCACCAACTGATTTGGGGATATTTTTATGCTTAGTTTTTTTGCTCCATTAAAACCATAAGTGCAGTGAAAATACTTTCTTTTGTAAGTTGATTTTGTGAATCATTATATTTATTCGCCATAAACATTATCCCCTCTTTTGTAACGTCTAGCCTTTATTCTATTGAAATGATATTTTACATACATTATACTCTATTCATAAAGGTGTTACAAATGGAACATCTAAATAGAGGGGGATATTATGAAAGTATTATATTTTACAGCAACAGGCAATAGCTTATATATTGCAAAGAGCTTTGGCGGAGAACAATATTCTATACCTAAGCTAATTAAAGAAGGTAAATTTGACTTTGAAGATGAAAAGATAGGAATAGTATTTCCGAGTTATAACACTGGAGTTCCGAAGCTAGTTGAAGAGTTTTTAGATAAGGTAAAGCTTAATAGTAAATATATATTTGGGATAGTAACTTATGGGATGTATGCAGGAGGTACAACAAGACATCTTTTAGAAATAGGAGAGAGAAATCATATTAAGTTTTCATATGTTAACGAAATAGTTATGGTAGATAATTTTCTTCCAGGCTTTGATATGGATAAGCAGTTAGAGAAATTACCTAAGAAGAAAATACAAGAAAATCTGATGTCAATAGTAAAGGATGTTAAAGAAAGTAAAAGATATTTTAAGAAGCATTCCATTATTTCTAGTGGTATTAGAGTAGTAAGTAAGAAGTTTATGTCTCATGATAATTTTCAAGAAAACTTTATTGTAGAAAATAATTGCAATGGCTGTAAGACCTGTGAGAAGGTGTGTCCTGTAAACAACATAAAGGTAGATAAAAAGCCAATCTTTATGAACAACTGTCAGAGTTGCTTAGCTTGTACTCAAAATTGCCCTCAAAATGCAATAAGGCTTAAAAATGAAAAGAGTAGAACTAGATTTAAAAATGAAAATGTTACCCTAAAGGAAATAATAAATGCAAATAATTAATTTCTAATGTTTGCTAATATACTATCTCTAAAATAACGTGTTAATCTTAAAAGATAATATTAACCATGATTGAATGATAAGTGCTTAGAATAAATTAGTTCTAAGCATTTATCTATTTTCGTATAGTTAAAAATTTTAATAAAACTATATGTAAGATTTGGTATAGTTAATCTGTTTTAAGCATTTCATGGCATTTGTTGCAAGGAAAATCATTTTTTAGACATACATCAATGTCGCAAGAAGAGGTTTTTTTGATATATCCAACGCCCCATTCCATTATTTGAGACATAACTGGAATAAAACTTATTCCTATTTCAGTTAAGGAATACTCAACCTTTGGAGGTACCTCTCTATATACTTCTCTATTTACAAGTCCATCATGTTCTAGTTCTCTTAACTGTTGAGTGAGAACCCCACGTGAAATTGATGGCATAAGTCTTTGAAGTTCATTGAATCTACGAGTTTTATTATGAAGAATCCACAAAATTGATAGTTTCCATTTTCCCATTAATACATTTTGAGTAACATTAACAGGACAAAGATGCGAAGAATTATCCATAGAAATCCTATCCTTTCAGAGTAGTCATATTGACATGACTATGTAATATTAAAGTGCGTACTTGTATGATACTGAATAGCACCTTATTATTATACTTATAAAAAATAATCAAATCAACGAGGTAATAAAAATGGAAGAATTATTAAAGCTTTTAAAAGAAAATCCAAATGGAGTTCTTGCAACAGTAGATAACGGAAAGCCTAGAGTTAGACCTTTCGGTTTCATAATGGAGGAGCAAGGAAAGTTCTATTTTTGCACAAACAGTTTGAAAGAAGTTTATAAACAATTATTGAAGGTGCCGTGTATTGAGTACTCTGTTATAACTAAGGATATGGTAACCCTTAGAATAAGTGGAGAGATAAGTTTTTGTGATGATTTAATAATCAAGGATAAAGTTCTTAATGTTCATGAGCCTGTAAAACTTGGTTATAAATCTGCAGATAATCCTATATTCAAAGTATTTTATATGGAGCATGGAACTGCAACAATATCAGACTTCTCAGGAAAACCACCTAAGAAGATAGAATTTTAATATACACTCTTACTCATTTCATACATCTTACTAAGGATTACGACATACCTATGTCATATTTTATATGCTATTCTGGTTTTATAAACAAGTTTTAGGAGGAATTTTATGAACTATACTATTAAACCTTTAAGTTTTGAATTAGCTGATACTTTTGTTGATTATCTAGGTGCACTTGATTTTAATTATGCTCCACACTGGGCAACTTGTTTTTGTACTTATTATTATAATAATTGCTCTTCAGAACAATGGATGAAGAGAACAGGTGAAGAAAATCGTACCTATGCTTTAGATAAAATAAAAGATGGTACTATGAAAGGATATTTAGCTTTTGATGGAGATAAGTGCATTGGATGGTGCAATGCTAACGATGTACATAAATTCGTAAGAATAGAAAAAGATTTAGAGCATATTGTAAAAGATAATAAAGTTGGATCTATTATATGCTTTGTAATTCACCAAGAGTACAGGGGACAAGGCATTGCGAGACTTTTATTAAGGAGAGCAGTTGATGACTTTAAGGATCAAGGTTTTGATGCTGTTATAACCGTTCCGGTTGAAAACACAGAAACACCTGAAAAGCAATATAGAGGTGCATTAAATATGTATAAAGAACTAGGTTTTAAAGAAGTGGAGAAAGACGGAAATACTACTGTTATGTGGCTTGATCTCTAGCATATATTTATATAAAGAAAGTTTTAAAAGAAATGGAGATAGTGAAAATGACCTATGTGTATTTAATGAAAAATGAAAAGCCTCTTGACACAGATATAATAACTAAACATGTTGAATATTTAAAAAAATTAAAAGCTGAAGAAAGACTTTTACTATGTGGCCCCTTCACTGATTATCCTGGAGGAATGGTTATATTTTCGGCAGAAAATATTGAAGAAGCTACTAATATTGCAAAAGCAGATCCTTTAATTTCATCAAGCTGCAAAACTTTTGAAATTAGGACTATTGAGCTTGCGAATGAAGGAAATAATTATCTGATTTAATATAGAAAAAGGTTCATATTTATGATGAACCTTTTTATTTTGCTATAGCAGTTAATTATTATATACTCAAGTTATTTGAATTTAAGCTATTACATGATTGAATAATCCAATTCATATCCATCAGGTGTTATTAGCTGTATTAATTTTTGTGATGATGGTATGTTCTTTGTATCTATATCAACTATACTAATTCCTTTTCTTAGTGGTTCTCCAATTACACAAATCTGATTGTTGGAGTATTTTATAGAGGTAATATTGAAATCAAAAACAATAAATCTAACAACATAAGGATATGCAGTGCTAAAAGCTTTTTTATTTATTGGAGAAGAGTTATTTAATCCTTTTGGTAGGGGTAAACTATTTGTAATATCATACCAAACGGATGCTCCTCCGGAATAGGTAAAAAGTTTATGCTGCTGATTAGCTAGGTTTAAAGGCATATAACTCCATCTCCAGTATGAACTATGCCACTGCTGAGCGTATGAAGGTCTTTGAAAATCCAAATCTTTATATATTGATACGAAAGGTACATCAATACCATCTTTTAATACTGATAAAGTAGGTTCAAGTTTTCCTTTGAATTTGCTCATATCTCTATCACGAAGCAATTGATAGTCGTATATAGTTTTGGGGACAATAGGCTCCATCGTCCTCAATTTATCTTCACAGGTTAAAGGGGAAGTTAAATCCATAGAAAGTACCACTCTTGAAGGTTCTAAAGTTGTCAAAACTAATAACATAAAGATGCATAGTGGTGTTTTTCTCATTGTATCACCTTCTTTCATTTATAGTATGGCTATAAATCTAAAGAATAAATTTCATAAAAATTGACTAACCATTTAATTTTAATACTATGCTTTAACAGAAATATTATTTAATGGTATAATCATGATTGATAAATAAAAAAATGGTTGTTAACATAAACATCTAGGAGGAAATATGGCAGATAGTAAAGACTTGAATAATAGTGCAAATACATCATCAAAGTCTTTAGGAGAACAAACATCCGAAAGAATTGTTGAATTAATTATAAATAGTGATTGGCAGATTGGAGATAAACTACCCAATGAGTATGAGCTTGCTGATATGCTAAGTGTAGGGAGAAGTACAATTAGAGAAGCTATAAAAGCCTTAGTTTCAAGAAATGTATTAGAGATTCGAAGAGGTGCTGGAACCTTTATTTCACAAAAAAGTGGTGTAGCTGATGATCCACTTGGTTTAATTTTTGTAAAAGATAAATTTAAGTTATCCTTAGATTTATTGGAAGTAAGATTTATGATAGAACCATCTATCGCATCTATTGCAGCAGTAAAAGCTACAGATGAAGAGATAGAACGAATGTCTTTTTTGTGTGATGAAATAGAAAAGCTTATAATGAAAAATGAACCGTATTTAGATTTAGACGTAGAGTTTCATACTGCAATAGCTAAAAGTAGTAAGAATCAAGTAATAGGAAATCTTATTCCTATTATAAATAAATCGATTATGATGTCTATTGATGTTACAAATCAAAAGATACGAAATGAGACTATTGAAACCCATAGAGAGGTTTTAAATGCAATTAAAGCTCATGATTCTAACGGTGCACATGATGCTATGCTATTGCATTTAGTATATAACCGCAGAAACATTAGAAATATCATTGAGCAACAGAAAAATGAATAATTAAAATGCTAGAAGAGACATATGATTTTTAATAACATCAGATGTCTTTTTTATGTATTCAGAAGATTTTTATAGCGATAGTAAAAAATAAAATTTATATGACTGTAAAATCTTTCTGGTGAATGTAGAGGGGAAAAGCTCATATAATTGACTTTTTTATAGTATCTCCGCAAGACATCTGATGAATATATTCTATTAAGTCGGGAAAATCACTTTAAACAAGTTTGATTATGCAATATTGACAAATTTATTAGATATGTTACTATAAATACATCAGATGTATTTATACGGTTTCAAAAAAAGATTAAGGAGAGACGTAGTATGATTAGTCAAGATATTAGAAAAATTGCTCCTGAGATGGATCCCCTTCGTAGAGGAATGGGTTGGACAACAGAAGACTTAGAAAAACCTCAAATTATAATAGAAAGTACCTTTGGTGATAGTCATCCTGGTAGTGCTCATCTTTTTGATTTTGTTAGTAAAGCTGCTCAAGGTGTGTCTGAGCTTGGTGGTAAGCCAGCTAGATACTTCGCAACAGATATCTGTGATGGTATGGCTCAAGGTCATGATGGTATAAATTATTCTTTAGCCTCTAGAGATACGCTTACAGCACTTATAGAAATTCATGCAAATGCAACTCCATTTGATGCTGGAGTTTTTATATCAAGTTGTGATAAGGCAGTTCCTGCACATCTTATGTCAATCGGAAGAATAAATATTCCATCTATTATTGTAACAGGTGGTGTAATGGAAGCTGGCCCAGATTTATTAACTTTAGAACAAATAGGGGCTTACAGTGCAATGTGTAAGCGTGGAGAGATAACAGAAGAAAAATTAACTTACTACAAGGAACATGCATGTCCATCTTGCGGAGCTTGCTCCTTCATGGGAACAGCAGCTACAATGCAAGTTATGGCAGAAGCTTTAGGATTAATGCTTCCAGGAAGTTCGTTAATGCCAGCAACCTGTGAGGATTTAAAGGATGTTGCTTTAAAAGCAGGAAGACAAGCTGTTGAATTAGCAAAGCTAAACCTTAAGCCAAAAGATATTGTGACAATTGAGTCCTTTGAAAATGCAATATTAGTACATGCAGCTATATCAGGTTCAACAAACTCATTGTTACACTTACCTGCTATAGCACATGAATTTGGGATATATATAGATGAAGAAACCTTTGATAGAATTCATAAAAATGCACATTATTTATTAAATATACGTCCAACTGGAAAGTGGCCAGCTCAATACTTCTACTATGCTGGCGGAGTACCTGCAATAATGGAAGAATTAAAGCATTTACTTCATTTAGATGTAATGACTGTAACAGGTAAAACCCTAGGTGAAAACTTAGAAGAATTAAAAACTAATGGTTATTATGAAAAATGCAATGCATATCTTGAAAAGGTTGGAGTTAAAAAGGAAGATGTTATAAGACCTTTTAATAATCCATTTAGCACTAACGGATCAGTATCAATATTAAAAGGAAACATAGCACCTGAAGGAGCGGTAGTAAAACATTCTGCGGTTCCAAAGGTAATGCATGAAGCTGTATTAAAGGCAAAACCTTTTGATAGTGAAGAAGAAGCTATAGATGCAATTTTAAAGAAAGTAATTCGTCCAGGAGATGCGGTTTTCATAAGATATGAAGGACCAAAGGGAAGTGGAATGCCAGAGATGTTCTATACAACAGAGGCTATTTCCTCAGATGAAGAGTTATCTTCAACTGTAGCTTTAATAACTGATGGTAGATTTTCAGGTGCATCTAAAGGCCCTGCCATAGGGCATGTTTCTCCAGAAGCAGCAGTTGGTGGACCGATTGCCTTAGTTGAAGAGGATGATTTAATAGAAATAAGCATTCCTAAGAGACTTTTACGAATTATCGGTATTAAAGGTACAAGATGTAGCGAAGAAGAAGTTGAAAAAATATTAGAAGAACGTAGAAAGAATTGGACTCCTAGAAAATCAAAATATAAGTCAGGGATATTAAAAGTATTTTCAGATAACGCAGTTTCACCAATGAAGGGTGGATACATGAAGTAAAGATGAAACATTTCAATCCGAAATTTATTTTCAAAACTCCTCTGGCTACTGATAGGAGAATTTGAAAATATAAGTTTGATTATGAAATGGTTCATCTATAGAATAAAAATATTATATTAAGATGGAGTTGGAATTATGATTAAGATTAAAGTATTAAAAGCATTAGAAAGCTGTGGAGTTGTTGCAGTAGTTCGTGGTAATACAAAAGAAGTTGGAGTAAGCATTTCAGAAGCTTGTATAAAAGGAAATGTTAAAGCTATAGAAGTAGCATATACCAATAAATTTGCTAATGATATTATAAAAGAATTGTCTGATAAGTATAAGAATGATGATGAAGTAGTAATAGGGGCTGGAACGGTTTTAGATCCAGAAACAGCAAGACTTGCAATTTTATCAGGAGCAAAATACATTGTATCTCCATCCTTCAATGAAGATACAGCAATACTTTGCAATAGATATAAGGTTCCATACATACCAGGAGTTATGACAATAAATGAAATAGTTAAAGCTCATGAAATTGGTGTGGATGTAGTTAAAGTATTCCCTGGTAATGCTTTTGGACCATCATATATAGGAGCTATAAAAGGACCGCTTCCATATGCAAACATTATGGTAACTGGTGGAGTAAATTTAGACAATATAGATGTATGGAAGAAAGCCGGTGTTGATTTAGTTGGTATCGGTGGAGAGCTAAATAAGCTTGGCGAAGACGGAAAGTTCGATGAAATAACAGAGCTTTGCAGTAGATACGTGGATAAGTTTAATGAGGTGAGAGGTTAGTCTTATGAGAATAGCTGGTTTTGGAGAGATAATGCTGAGATTATCTACAAATAAGGGTATGATGATTACTAGTTCTAATTCCTTCAATGCTCATTACGGTGGAGGAGAAGCAAATGTACTTATTTCATTATCTAAATTAGGTGTTGATTCAAGGTATATATCTAAAGTTTCAGATGATTCTATAGGTGATGCAATAATTAGTTATCTAAATAGTCATAGAGTTGAAACTAGTTTTGTTACTAAGGGAAAAGATAGAACAGGTATTTACTTTTTAGAAGTAGGAAGTGGAAACAGAAGCTCAAAGGTAATATATGATCGTAGTAATTCGGCTTTTAGTAAAATAAAGTTTCATGAAATAGATATTAAAGCAGCCTTAAAAGACGTAGATGTATTTCATTTTTCAGGTATAACCTTAGCTCTTTCAGAAGAATTAAGAAAGTTAACCTTGGAAATATTAAAACACTGCAAAGAAAATAACATATTAGTAAGCTATGATTCTAATTATAGGGCAAAGCTTTGGAGTTTAGAAGAAGCAAGTAAAGCAACCTTCGAGGTACTACCTTATATTAATATATTGTCTGCTGGAATATTAGATGCCGAAAATATTTTGAACATGAACTGTGAATATAAAGATAAATATGAGAAATTAAAGTATTACTATGATGAAATAACTGAGAGATATCCAAATATAAAACATATCTTCTCTTCAGTTAGAGAAATGCAGTCAGTGTCAGTTAATTCACTTCAGTGTAATTACTATACTAATAAAACACTTTATTCATCAAAGGTACACACTATAGACGATATAGTAGATAGAGTTGGTGGTGGTGATGCATTAACTGCAGGTATGCTTTACTGCATATTAAATGATAAAGAACCAAAGTATGCAGCAGAATTTGCTACCTGTGCTTCAGTTTTGAAACATAGCATACATGGTGATGCTAATCTGGTCTCAAGGATAGATATAGAAGGATTAATGGACAAGGGAATAGGTAGAATAGAGCGTTAGTTATTTAGGATTTTTGGAATGAAGTTATTAATAAACCATCATAATTTTTTTGAATTGTGATGGTTTGTTTTTTTATTTTTTATGAATTCTTTTTGAAAAAAGAATTTATAACATTAAAATGAGTAAATACAAACAATAATGAATGATAATAAAATTTTAGAGGTGTCTAAATATAGTTATACACGAAAAGAAAACGATTGTAGTTCGGTAATAAGCAAAGATATTTATACAAAAATATTATTGACTATTACAGTGTGATAATATAAAATGAAGTTAAACAATAACAAATAATAATAAATGATAAAGATATGATAATGTAATAAATATAACTATGTTTTTACCAAAAGACCAGTGAGAGGGGGACTTACTACTATGATAAAAACTACCGTGTGTGAGATTGAACATTATGCAGTTCATGATGGACCAGGAATTAGAACTGTTGTATTTTTGAAAGGATGTCCACTAAAATGCTTATGGTGCAGCAATCCTGAAACTCAAAAAAGAGAAAATGAACTTTATTATAATAATTCAACTTGTGTTTTGTGCAAAAAATGTATACATGCCTGTGACTACGAGGCTTTAAGTTCTGATGAAAAAGCTATAGTTATAGATAGGAATAGATGTATAGCTTGCGGAAAGTGTACAGATGTGTGCCCTACAAACTCTCTTAGACTTGTGGGTAAAAACATGGAAGTAGAAGAAGTGTTTAAGGAAGTATTAAAGGATGTTTTATTTTATAGACAATCTGGCGGTGGAGTAACAGTATCTGGTGGAGAAGTTCTCATGAATGCTGACTTTGCAATTGAGTTATTTAAACTCTGCAAAGATGAGTTCATACACACTGCCATAGAGACTACTGGTTATGGAAGCTTTGAAAAACTTAAGGAGTTAAGTGACTACACTGACCTCATTCTTTTTGATGTGAAACATTCAGATGATAGAGTTCATAAAGAGCTCACGGGAGTTGGAAATGTTTTAATACAAGAAAACTTAAACAAATTATCAAAGCTTGGCAAAGAAATCATTATAAGAATACCTTTAATCCCAGGACTTAATGATGAGGAGGAAAATATTAAAAATACTGTTGAAATAGCTAAAGCTAACGGTATTAGAGAAATTCATATTCTTCCATATCACACCTTAGGATTAGATAAATATAGAAGACTTAAAAAAGATTATAAATTGACTGATATAAAAAAGCATGAACCTGAATATTTAGAAAGCTTAAGGAAGCTTGTAGAAAATTCGTCAATAAAATGTATTATAGGGGGATAACATTTATGAAAAATTTTGTACTTCAAAGTGAAAGAATTAAGAAGCTTAGAGAATCAGTGCTTTCTCAAACACCAAGTGTATGTATAGAAAGAGCAAGGTATATAACTGAAGCATATAAGGAAAACGAGGCACAGCCTGTTTATATAAAGAGAGCTAAAGCAGTGGAAAAGATTTTAGAAAACATGAGTATTTATATTAAAGCTGGTGAACTAATAGTAGGAAATCAGGCTTGTGAAGAAAGAACTGCTCCAGTATTTCCGGAGTATGCAGTAGATTGGATAGAAGATGAACTTTTAGAAAAAGGTAATTTTAATAAAAGAGATGGGGACAACTTCTATCTTCCAGAAAAGCATAGAGATGAACTTTTAGAAATAACAAAGTACTGGAAGGGCAAGACTTTAAAAGATAAATGTATGGCAGTAGTACCTGAAGAAGTTAAGACAGGTTTCGAGGTTAAGGTTATACATGGAGAAGGAAATATGACTTCAGGTGATGGTCATATTGTTCCAGACTTTGAAAAAGTAATTAAACTTGGTCTTAATGGAGTTATAAAGGAAGCAGAAGATAGACTTAAAAGAATAGATATAAGTGAAAATGATGCTTTAAAAGAAAAAGCATTTCTTGAAGCTATAATTATAACAAATAAAAGCGTAATAGCCTTTGGGAAAAGATATTCTGAGCTTGCGAAAGAATTAAGCTTATCAGAAAAAGATGAAAGCAGAAAGGCAGAGCTTTTAAAAATTGCGAAAGTATGTGAAAGAGTACCTGCTGAGCCTCCAACAAGTTTCTATGAAGCTGTTCAGATGGTATGGTTTATTCACTTGGCTATTCAAATAGAAAGTAATGGACACTCTGCATCATTAGGAAGAACAGATCAGTATCTACATTATTTCTATAAAAATGATATATCGAATGGAATTATTACGAGAGATTTTGCTAAAGAATTATTACAATGTTTATGGATAAAGCTTTACTCTATATTAAAGATAAGATCCACCTCACACTCAGGTTATGGTGCTGGTTATCCAACTTACCAAAACGTTACGATAGGTGGTTCAAATGCTGATTATTCAGATGCCGTAAATGATTTAAGTTTCTTAATTCTTGAAAGTGTTGGGGAGGCAAAGCTTACTCAGCCAAATCTTTCAGCAAGAGTTCATACTAACACTTCTGAAAAATTCATAAGACAATGTGCAGAAGTTGTAGCTACAGGCTTTGGAATGCCAGCGCTTCATAACGATGAGATAATAATTCCAGCACTTCTTGCAAAAGGTGTAGAGTATAAGGATGCTTTTAACTATACAATGGTTGGATGCGTGGAAGTAGCAGTGCCAGGAAAATGGGGCTATAGATGTACTGGAATGACCTTCTTAAATTTAATTAAAGCTTTCGAACTTACTTTAAATGATGGTTATGATAAGAGAACAGGACATACTATGCTTTCTGGTAATGGGTCACTAAAAGATTTTAAGACTTATGAGGACTTGTGGAAAGCATGGGAGAAAAATATTGAGTATTATACAAAGTTATCTATTGTTTCAGATAAAGTTGCAGATACCAATCTTTTAGAATTCCCAGATATATTATGTTCATCTTTGATTGACGATTGTATTGAACGCTGCAAAACTGCAAAAGAAGGGGGAGCTGTTTACGATATAGTAGCAGGTCTTCAAGTTGGACTTGCAAATGCAGCTAACAGCTTTGCAGCTTTGAAAAAAGCGGTTTATGAAGATAAGCTTCTTACACTAGAACAGATTATAGAAGTACTAGATAATAACTTTGAAGGTGAAGAAGGAGAAGGAATTAGAAAGCTTCTAGAGAATATAGCTAAGTATGGAAATGATGAAGATTATACAGATAATATAGCTGTAGAAGTTTATAATACTTATATTAAAGAAATTAATAAGTACAAGAACACTAGATTTGGTAAAGGTCCAATAGGCGGTAATTACGGATTGTCTACTTCAGGTATCTCGTCAAATGTTCCAATGGGATGTGTTACAGGAGCAACTCCAGATGGAAGAAAAGCTTGGACTCCAGCAGCAGAAGGATGTTCTCCAGTTCAAGGCACAGACTTTAAAGGACCAACTGCAGTACTAAAGACTGTATCAAAGCTTCCTAATATATTAATGACCGGTGGGCAATTATTAAATGTAAAGTTCTCTCCAGATCTAATAAACAATGAAGTAGGATTTCAAAAGTTTGTTATGCTAATAAAGAGTTTTATTGCTATAAAGGGCTGGCATATTCAGTTTAATATAATATCTGTTGAAACCCTAAAGAAAGCTAAAAAAAATCCAGAAGAATATAGAGATATCATTGTAAGGGTCGCTGGATATTGTGCACAATTTGTAACCTTGGATCCGACTACTCAAGATGATATAATAAGTAGGACAGAACAAAAGTTTTAATGCAATTTAAAATTTCTGAAAATATCAACCTAAAATATTTAAGTAACATCAAATAAATTTAACGGAGGAATAAGAATATGAAATTCATAATAGACTTTGCAAACTTAGATCAAATTAAGGAAATGTACGAATATTATCCATTAGAAGGGGTTACAACTAATCCTTCAATATTAGCAAAGGAAGGTAAAAATCCTTACGAAGTATTAAAGGCTATAAGAGAATTTATAGGAACAGAGGCAGAACTACATGTTCAAGTGGTTTCTTTAGATGCAGAAGGCATGATTGAAGAGGCACATAGAATTCAAAAAGAATTAGGTGCGAATACTTATGTTAAGATACCAGTATCAAGAGAAGGCTTAAAAGCAATAAAAGCCCTTTCAGCTGAAGGTGCAAATATAACAGCAACAGCTATATACACACAAATGCAGGCTTATCTTGCAGGAAAAGCAGGCGCTCACTACGCAGCACCTTATGTAAATAGAATCGATAATTTAGGTGCAGATGGAGTGAAGGTTGCAAAAGACATTCACGATATATTTAAGAAAAACGGATTAAAGACAGAAGTTCTTGCAGCAAGCTTTAAAAACTCACAACAAGTTTTAGAACTTGCAAGATACGGAGTTGGAGCAGCAACAGTAGCTCCAGATGTTATAGAAGGCTTAGTAAAGTTGGACTCTGTAACAGCTGCAGTAGCTGCATTTACAAAAGACTTTGAAGGTTTATGCGGTGAAGGAAAGACAATGGTAGATTGTTAATATCTTTTGTGAGATTGAAGTGTTAAGTTAAATTAGATTTATATATCAGATGCTATAATTATGATACTGTATGATATTTAGCAACTCAGAATACTTAAGAGAATAAATTTATATAAAGAAATCCACCTGGCTTTGCATTTACTTAACAGGTGGATCTTTTCAATGATTAAGACTAATTTTTCATTTTTTTTGCAAATAATGTAGTAGAAATAGTGGCCAATATTAAGGTAGGTATAATATTAATAGAAAAAGTCCTTATATAATACTCTCTAAGTTTGTCGGAAAACATTGCGTTTTCATCCCAATGAATTTGAACAAAAACATTATTTGATATGTATCCAACAATTAGATATGTAACAATAGAAGTAATGATGAAAGTTAAAAGAATTCGTATTTGTTTATTCATTTTACTCACCTCTAAATATAATTTCCTCGATGAATCTAAAATGTAAATCTTATTATAGTATATAAGCTTCTGGAATAATTTACAAGTGTATTTTTTGCAGTTTTGTCCTACGAAACTATGTGGAAAATATAGTTTTTCATTGCATTAAATGGTATGATATGTACTTAGGTATTATTTTGAGTCTAAGGATTGAAGTGGTCTGCCTGATTTGATGAATAGATATTCTATTTCCATTATAAAAATCACATAAATAATCTACTTAACTATTAATAGTATCTTATTTGGAACTGGTATATATATTTTAGTGAAAAATTAATGAAATTTTGGTTTTGGGGGTAAAAAATGAAACTGAATACAGAAATTGTTGATTGCTACTTAGCAGGTAATAATATAGAAAAGTTTAAAGAACATTGGATTTATAAGAGTATTGGTAAGGGAGAGTTTAAGGGGAAAAATATTTTTGTAAAGCCTGATTTAGAAAATAGTGAAAAGATTAAAAGAATATATGATGAAATAAAGCAATGTTTGATGCAGTTCGAGCCATTTAATAGGGAACTCTGGGATAAGCTCTTTAAGAGTTGGAACTCAATTTTAGAAAGTGTAGAAGTATATTTAATTGTTGGCTTGCCTGAGCCTAACGATGCTACAGTTATTAAGAATCCAGATGGAAATAATGTTGTAGTTTTAGATTTGGGTTGCTGGGCTAAGTACATAGGCAAATATGATATAACACAGTTAGTTAGAAACTTACTTACCCATGAATGTGGACATATTTGTATACAGGCAGAAAAGCCAATTATAGATATGGATTATGAAAGTGGGGATTATTTAAAGAAGCTTAATTCATTAATATTTAATGAGGGATTAGCACACCTATTATCCTTTTGTGAAGATATTAATAGTTATGATTGGAATAATGTAAGAATAAGTGAAGTAAAAGCAAAAAGCTTATCAAAACTAAAGCAAGCTATACAGGAAGTAGAGAAGGAAAAACAAGAGTTATATATATATGATGCTGAATTTGGAGATTATTATGAAAAATTTGGTTGTATGATTGGGATGTGTTATTTCATAGATATCTATAAAAGTGGGACAATTGGTGATTTGGTAAAGGATTATATTGATGGACATAAAACTATTATTTCGAAGATACTAGATTTCTATATATAAGCAAGTAATTGGGAAAGCATTATATCTATACTATAATATTCAATTATTATATGAAATTGAATATAAGTCTATTTTGAGGTTTTCAAATAAAATAAACACAATCATACTAAAAACTCTGCTAAAAAAAGCAGAGCTTTTAAAATTAATTGTATTATTTTTGTTCTTTATTTCTATCGAATAGAACTTTTCCAGGACAAACTTGAGACTGGCCAAAATACTTGCATTTTGCACAGCTCAAACAAGCTCCAGTATCGTTTCCTTCTTTAGCGTCATTTGCCCAGTTAGGGTTTATAAGCACACCTCTACCGATATCTATTATATCAACATTAGTTTCATTAAGTATATCTTCAGCTAGAGCAGGAGACTTAATGCTATTAACTGCGAAAACTGGAACTGAAACCACTTCTTTTATTTTCTCTGCAGCATATACCGTATGAGCATATTTATATCCTTCAGCTATATTTACAATCTGCTCGCTCATAAATCCGAAAGAAACATCAAGGAAGTCTATTCCGTTAGCATCTAGAATTTTAGCGTAGTGTAATCCGTCTTCTAGAGCTGGTTCGAAACCTGCTAAACGAATTCCAATAACAAATTCTTTTGGAGTAACATTTCTGATTCCATTTATGATTTCTAGTACAAACTTTTCAGGATTGATACCATATTCGTCAGTTCTCTTATTCACATTTTTATTTAAGAACTGGCTTATTAAGTAGCCATGACAACCGTGAAGTTCAATACCATCGTATCCAGCTTTATAAGCTCTTGCTGCAGCTTCAATGAAATCCTTTTGAATAGATTTTATATCTTCTGTAGTCATTTCACGGCCTATAACAGTTCTAAAAGGTCCTTTATATTCGCAGGCACTTGGACATATAGGATTTTCTGATATTGAGGTTACTCCTGCATGATGAATTTGGATAAATATTTTACTTCCTTCTTCATGAACTGCATTAACAATTTCTTTTAGTCCTTCAATTTGTTCATCTTTCCAGATTCCAAGTTGTTTTTCCATTAGTCTGCCATCTATGTTAACACAAGTAGCTTCTTGAATTATTAGTCCTGCGCCACCATTAGCTAATTCTCTATAGCGTTCTATATTTCCTGAGGTTACATATCCATCTTCTGCTAGTCCAATAACCATTGGAGGAACAGCAATACGATTCTTTAGTTTTACGTCTTTAATACTAAACTCTGAGAATAACTTAGTCATTAATCCACACTCCTATCTAACTATTCATTTACAGTTAATATATTATTTGATATGCTACTATTATATTTTACTAAGGAACAAAATAACAAGTACGCACATTTTTGTGCCTTAGCTTAGGGGTGGTAACTATGAAGGATTGTTTAAAAGAAATATCAGTTGTAGATCATGAGGAGTGCCCAGTTCTTCAAGCGCTTGAAATCATAGGTGGGAAATGGAGATTACCTATAATATGGGTGATTTCTGCTGAAAAAAGCATCAGATATAATGAACTTAAGCGAAAAATACCAGGAATCACTAATATTATGCTTACTCGTTCATTGCAAGCACTAGAAGAATATGGGCTCGTAAAAAGGATAGAATATAACAAAATTCCTCCACACGTGGAATACTCTTTGACAGAAGCTTGCTATGAACTTTTGCCTGCTTTAGTAATTATAAATCAGTGGGGGAAAAAGATGTTGCCCACATTTAATAAAGCCAATGAGGATAAGAAAATATCAGTAAGTAAGTAGCCTAAAATGTATTTGAATTTTAGGCTTAAACGGAACTTAATTTTGAAGAGTCTTTGGCATGCTTTTTGTCTTTAAAAAATAAAATAAAATAAAAAGTAAGAGTAAATATGCTACTGAAACTAATATAAAAAGGCTTTGTGTTAAATAATCTAGATCAAATTTTGAACTGATTTCGAAAGTAAAAACACTAGGCTGGCTTTTGGGACCTACAAGATTCATAAAAAAGTCTGTGGCAAAGTGTAATCCAATTGACATATATAAGGATTTTGTTTTCATATAAAGGTACCCTAAGGCAATGCCTCCAAGAAGTACAGAAGACAATTGGTAAAGGCTATTATACCTAGTGCAATGGAAAATCATAAAAATTAAAGAGCTTGCTAAAAGACCGAACATTTTTCCTTTATATCTTCCTAAATAATTAAGTAAAACTCCTCTGAAAAACACTTCTTCGCATACTGCTGCAAAAAGTGCTCTAATACACATGCTTATTACAAAAAATAAAACTATTTTTGAATCATAGTATTTGAAACTGGTGCCTTCAAAAAAAGCAATTTTAAGCAAAAATATCAATGAGTATATTAGCAAAGTTCCTATAAAGCCTATTAATACTCCTTTAAATACAGATCTACCAATAGCTCTATCTGCACCGAGCCCTATAGAACTAAAGACAACACCTTTACTATATTTTCTAAGGATTATAAGTTGAACAATAAATATTGTAGCTTCCAAAAGCACATTTCCAAGTAAACTATCGTTTAGTATATTTAATCCCAGACTTCTCATTAATGACAGTACTAATTCTAAAGCGACTATGGCTATAATTGTAAGTACTAATGATTTTATGACAATGCTCAAGTTTTGATTAACTTTTATCTTCTTCATCTCTACTACCTTTCGTAATATATATTTGCCATTTCGTAATGAAATTTATATTTTTAAACTCTTGCAGCACTTCACAACCACTTAATTTAAACAATATTTTTATACATAGTTTGTAATCAAAGCTTCTTAAAATTAAAAGATTATAAAATTATAAGAATTTATAGGAAAAATGCAGGTTTGCAGATTGTAGTGCAAATTGGAGTTTAAACAAATGCAATTTTAATTATAATATTAGAATTCTAATATTAGCTATAAAAATATGATGAAATGACTAATTATATATCTATGTTGAGCATTTTAAATTTTTCAATCGTAAATTGATAACTATTCCAATAATATGGTGATTATTCCTATAGTTGGTGTGATATAATGCTTATATATTTAATCGGAGTAGTAAATTAGCTTTTAAATAGAAATATATACAAAATAAATTAAAGATTAGGGGATAGTAGTGTGAAAATAGTAGTTTTACATGGGCAGATGCATAAGGGCAGCACGTATAACACCACAAAACTTTTTTTAGACAAACTTTCGGATAATAACTCTGAGATAGCAGAATTTTTTATGCCAAAACATACACCAGGTTTCTGCATAGGTTGTTTTAATTGTTTCACTAAAGGAGAGGATACATGTCCTCATACTGAAACGGTACAACCTGTTGTAAAGAAAATGGAAGAAGCAGATTTAATAATTTTAGAATCCCCTTGCTATGTATTTGGAATGAGCGGTCAACTTAAGACATTCCTTGACCATATGGGATATCGATGGATGTCTCACCGCCCCCATGAAAAGATGTTTAGTAAAATTGGATTAGTTATTTCAACTGCAGCTGGTGCAGGCGCAAAAAAGGTTACAAAAGATCTAAAAAACAATTTATTTTATTGGGGAGTACCTAAAACCTATTGTTATGCTAAAACTGTTGGAGCTTCAAGTTGGGAAGCTGTAAAAACAGATAAAAAGAAGCAAATAGAAAGTGAAGTTACAAAGTTAGCTGAAAAGATATCGCGTGAAGTTTGCAATGTAAAGCCAGGAATAAAGACAAAGGCTATGTTTAAAATAATGAAAATGAGCCAAAAGTCAAATGATTGGAATGCTACTGATAAAGAGTATTGGATAAAAAAAGGCTGGATTAATGGAAAGAACCCTTGGTAGGGGAGAAGTGGAGCTGTAATTAGTATGGTTAAACTAGAAGAAATATATAGGAAATCTCCGTTTGCTGAGTTAAAAGCAAGTGATGGATCTTCAAAAATAGTAATCTATACGTACGGATATCAATATCCTAAAGCTACAACTAAGTGGGATGGAGACTGGTATATGAACTATATTTTGTTAGTCATCAATGGAGTTACTGCCGAGCTTGATAAACCAATAATTGAAGGTAGAGTTTTAACTAATCTATTAAATGAACTTATTAGATTTAAAAAGTTTGAAATTATTGATGTTTTTTCATCATTTACAGAGCCTGAATTCAGTTTTTGTTTATCTAATGATTTATTAATAGATAAAAGTATTTTGGTATCAGGAGAACTAATTGAATATAAAGTTAATACAAATAAGGTAAAGATTAAGTTTGAGTTTAAAACTAATTTGGATTTACTTGAGGAGTTTATAATTGGAATACAGCGAATTCTAGCTGTGTTTCCATCAAAATATTAATTATAATTGAAAGCGGTGTAAGGATGAAAAAATTGTAGAGCATATTTTTTGTATGCAGTAGTATTTTTCCGTTACATCGCACTAAGCAATAAGTTATTAATATCTATTGATAAAGAAAAGTAGATGACGTATCAAATCATGCCAGTGATTTTGTTTATAATATCATAAAAGTTGTAGGAAGCACTGAATTATTCAGAAATGAATTTATAGTGTTTTCTTTGCTTCTAAATACAAAAGGTTTATTAACCATTCGATTATCTCAGATTTATTGTACTGTTAATCTTCTTTGAAAGCTCAATTGTTAAGCAAATAATTATATATAAAAATACGTAGTAAAGCATTGGTTTATGGAAAATACTGCAATTAAATAGTATAATTGTAAGTAGTAGATAAAGAATGTTGATAGCTGTGTAGTAATACACAATACATGCCATGTATTGGAGGGATAATATTGTCGGAGTTTTTAAAAGAAAATCAAAACCTTGTGATTAGAAGTGCACGTACTGAAGATGCAGTAGAATTAAATGAATTTTACAGAAACATAATTTTAGAAACTGATCATTTCGGTTATGAAGTTGACGAGTTTCAAATTACCGATGAACAACAAGAATATACTATAAATATGTTTAATCAAGCAGATAATGCAATTCTACTAGTAGCAACTTTAGATGATAAAATTGTAGGGGATTTATCTTTCAGAGCAGGTGCTTCAAGGAAGTTTCAGCATGTTGGTGAATTTGGTATACAAGTTTTAAAAGATTATTGGAACTTAGGGATTGGAAAGGAACTTATTAAATGTTTAATAAATTGGGCAAAAGAAAATGAAACTATTTATAAAATAAGTTTAAGGGTAAGAGCTGATAATCAAAATGCAATACATCTATATAAAACATTAGGATTTATGGAAGAAGGTATTTTAAAAGGAGAAATGAATTGCAATGGAATACTTTATGATTTGATATATATGGGGATTGTAGTAGATTAATCATGTATTTTACAGTAAATCAAGCCATATAAGTTAAGATGAATAGTTAACAAGATTAAAATGAGATACTAAATTGTTTTAAAATATAAGAAGTACTAAATAAAGGGTTAATTATATACTAATTTCATAATTTGTTATAATCTAATTTATCTGGAAGTTAATAAAATTGCGAAATACTTGTACATAAGCTAAAATATTAATTATCATTAAATATAATAACAGGGAGAACTCATGAAAAAGAAGAAGATTAAAATTATTGTAGTTTCACTAATCTTAGTAGCTTTGGCTGTTCCTACTTCTGTATATGGATATAATTATCATTCATATGAGGTAAATTTGAAAAATGCAGAAACATTATTAGCTGATGAAAAATATGATGAATCAGTGAAAGCTTTTCAAAATTTGAAATCAAGTAAATTCTCTAATCGCGATGCTTCACTTATTGAAACCAAGGTTAAATTAATTTTAGAATTAAAACAATCAAAAGAGGTTTTTGATTCGGCTGTAAAGCTTTTAGATGAAAATAAGTATATAGAAGCCATTAATAGTTTTAAAAATGTAAAACAATCAGACAAAAACAGATATGATAAGGCCCAAGAAAAAGTTAAAGAGGCCACTAATCTTTACATAACTGACAATCTATCAAAAGCTAAAACAGAAGCGGATAAAAAGCTATATGATAAGGCTATCACATTTATTAATACTGTGTTAAGCATTGAACCGAAAAATGAAGAAGCAAGTGATTTAAAAGTTACTTATAATAAAGAACTTCAAAGTATAAAAGAAGTTGAGGCTAGTAAACAAGCCGTGGTTCAGGCTTCCAAAATACAGCCAGTAAATACAAAAGAAAGTGATGGAACAAAAAGTAGTTCAGTAAATTCTACATCTTCAAACAAAAGTTCATCTAGCAGTAATTCTCAAAATACCACTACCTCAAAACCAACAAGTAACACTACAACTTCTACAGATAAGTCAGGGTATACCGTAACCTATAATGATAGTTGGTTTAGAGTTCATTTAAATTCTGGTGTTGCAACTCCAGAAGGTTTTGGAATTCAGATTATCCAAGAAAGTTCACAAGTTGCAGGTATATACTACAACTTTCTGGGAAACAATGTAAAGTATCAAATAACGTTTCATTTGCCAAAAGGTGATTTTAAAGTTAGTGGTATATCATCTGGTGAGTTTCACTTAATTCCATCTGATGAGGCTGGTCTCACTAAGGGGCAGACCTTAACTGGTGATATAAGTGCTGTTTATAAGGGAAAAACATATACTGGATCTTTTTCAAGAGTTATTAACTAGTATATATGAATAATAAATTCAAGAACGAGAGCTAATATTTAACACCGAGATACCTAGAAATAGGGACTCGGTATTTTTTTTATATTAGAGTTTCATATATTTGAAAATAGTTTTCAGATTGAAGAGATACATCTTTATTAAAGCTGATTGAAATATAATAAGAAAAGAGTTACACTTATATCAGATACTTTTATAAGTATCTGATATAAGTGTAATGGAGATGATTTTATGGGAAGTATTACAGGGAAACCAACTACAATGAAAGAAATTAATATAGGTTTAATTAAGAAAGCGCTTAAAGATATAGGAGCAGCAACAAGAGCTGAGCTATCAGAAAACACTGGAATAAGTCAAACCACGGTGAGATCATTATTAGAAGAACTGCTGGATAGTAATGAAGTAATTAGATTAGGATTAGATAAATCTAGTGGGGGAAGAAGAGCTGAAAGATACGCCTTAAATTTGAATGAAAGTTTAGTGTTATCCTTTTATATAAGAGATAAACATATTGATTACGTTGTATCAAATACATCTCGTGAGATTATTAAAGATGAATGCATCGATATAGAAAGTACAAATTACCTTTCTGAGATTGAAAAAATCATTGAGAACATTATAAAAAGTGATATGGCTATTAAGGCAATAGGAATTGCTGTGCCTGGGGTAGTAGATATAGATAAGCGAAAGTATTTTTATGGTAAGAAACTATCAGGCTGGGAAGAAAGTAATATTGGAGAATATATAGAGGATAAATATAATATTCCTGTAGTACTTGAAAATGACTTGAATGCAATTGTATATGGATATGGAGTTCAGCTCATCGACAAACTTCATGTAGATGATTTAGACATATTAAATATGATATATATACATTTCACAAACGCAGGTGTGGGATCTGGGATTATCGTAAATGGTGAACTTGTACACGGAGGTAATAATTTTGCTGGTGAACTAGGTTTTATTCCTATAGGTAATGATGGTCAATATCTACAAGCACTAATTGAAAGCAATCCAGAAGATATTAAATATGTAGATGCCGTTTCTCGACTAATTGCAACCGTGAACTGTGTTATAAATCCTGATATAGTAGTTATAGGTGGAGAAGACTTTAGAAATGACCTTACTAATTCAATAATAGAAAATAGCAAAAAGTATATTGCTAATAATATTATTCCAGAAATTTTCTTAGCAGAAAATAGTAGAAGAGATTGTATTACTGGTATCGTTGAACTTACTATAAAACTAATGTATTCAGGTATTAGGCTCATTGATAATGGGAGAAAAAATAGATAAGTATGTATAACTTAATAATCCATTAAATCTATATGACAAAGAGTATATTGGATATATTAAAGAGCTGAAACTTTAGTAATATTAACAGACTTTTATTTATTTAAAAAGATCAATGAAGCACATTTGTAGGATACTTCAAGAAAATCAGCATTTATGATTGTTCTGAAGAGAAAACGAGAGAAAATACTGTATTCCTGATGAGTTAGCCAATAAAATGGACAAATTATTACTTTCTTTGTGATATTCACCTGCAAGTTTCCTCATGTAAACTTGGAAAGGCAGATGCGCAAAAATCTCACTGAAAAAAATGCTTAAGTGAGATTTTTTGTATCTTTAAAAAGCAATAAAAGTATGGTATTGCTAATAAAGTTTAATATAGAAAATTATGGTATAATAATATGAAATGAGTTGATTAAGTTGATTTTTATGTTATCTAACCTAACGTATGACTATGAAGTGAAATATAAACTACGACGTTTTTATCAATCATATTGAATTAATTGAACAAGACATGATATTAATAACAGGAAAAGTGTGGAGGAAGAAAAGTTATGTACAACGAACTAATAAAATTTGGACCAATCACGATTTATGGATATGGTCTGATGATTGGAATTGGTATTTTAGCTGCTTATATTGTAACTGATTATAGAGCTAAGAAAATGAATATTGATAGAGAACCTATCTTTAATATAGCTATTTGGGGTGTGATAGGAGGGATACTTGGAGCAAAACTCTTATATTACATCACTATAATAAATGAAATTATATCTAACCCGAAGCTTCTTCTTAATATATCTGATGGATTTGTCGTTTATGGAGGTATAATTGGTGGAATCTTATCAGCGTTTGTATACTGCAGAAAATCTAAGATAAAATTCTTAACATATTTCGATTTAATTATACCATCTGTGGCTTTAGCTCAAGGTTTTGGTAGAATTGGTTGCTTCTTAGCTGGATGTTGCTATGGTGAGGAAACTACAAGCAATATTAATATAATTTTCAAACACTCTAATTTTGCTCCAAACAACGTGAGATTGGTTCCTACACAATTAATCTCAAGTGGATTGGACTTTCTTAATTTTGCTGTGCTAATCTTTATCGCTAAATACAAGAAGGCAGATGGCGTAGTTGCAGGGTGTTATTTGGTATTCTATAGTGCTGGAAGGTTTATTCTTGAATTTTACAGGGGAGATCTAGTACGTGGAAGTGTTGGAAGTTTATCCACCTCTCAGTTTATTTCTATATTTATGTTCATTATTGGGTTGGGGATAGTATATGGAAAATCAAATGGAAAAATAGATAAAGCAGAGAACTAAAAGAAAACCTAGGCTTTATATTACTTAAAGTGGAGGATATATTATTACATAAGCTATAATGAAAATTTAAAAATATTTAAGATAAGGAATGGAGAGGAATTTAATGAAGAAAAAAGTGATGTTAGTATCTTTTGTTCTTATACTTGCTATTATATCGATTTTTTGTATACTAAACTATCGTAGTGCTGCAAGAGATATTAATCAAGCTATAAATAGACCTGGTTTACTGCCAGTAAACATCATTTATGAACAAAAAGTCAGTAAGGGAAGCATGGTCTTTGGTATTACATCAGATGGTAATGCCAAAGGATTGTTTGCTGCTGCTGTAAAAAAGAATATCTTCGGATATACAGCTATCTATAGTGGTGTTCAAGGCGATATTAAGACTACAATTGATAAAGTTGGTTTGACTGAATCTTATTTTCCTAGCATAAACAAACTAACATCTCCAATGTTTTATGGTATAATAGGCAACTCTGAAATTAAAAAGGTAAAGATAATTGAAAAGAAAAGGAATATTGAAGCAGAAGCGAAGATTATTGATGCAAATGGCTATAGACTATGGCTTATGAATATGGACAAATTTCAAGGTTCACAATTTGATATTATTGGACTAACAGCTGATGATAAAGAAATTAGTCATAGAAAAGATAATATAGCTCCCTGGACTGTAGAACAAAAGCCTTTTAAAATGTAGTATAAAAGATTCGTAAAGTAATTCATTAAAATTAAAACTTATAGATTTTATATACTTGGAGGACAAAATGATATATCGTAAAGCAAATATCAGTGAAATAAAACAATTAAGTGAGTTGAGAAAGAAACAACTAGTTGATGAAGGTATAGAACCTAATATAGATATTGATGAAGAGCTAAAAAACTTTTTTTATAATAAGTTAAATGATGGTTCTTTAATCCAGTGGGTAGTAGAAGAAAATGATGAAATTATCGCTACTGCTGCAATTGTATTTTATGAATTTCCACCTACATATACAAACAAGACCGGTAAAAAGGGATATGTTACAAATGTATATACCAAAGGCAATTATCGAGGCAGGGGAATTGCAACTACATTACTAGATAAGTTAGCAGAGGAAGCTAAAATAGCCGGAGTGACGAAATTATGGCTCGGTGCCTCAAAGTTAGGCAGACCAGTATACAAAAAATTTGGCTTTAAGGAAAATGATTCGTGGTTAGAACTAAATTTATAGTGCTTAAGGTTCTTTGATGTACAATAATTAATTATAAATTGGTATATTTATTCGTAAATAGAAAAATAATAAAGCAGATAGTTTAAAACTGAACTACCTGCTTTATTAAATATCATTGTAATTGAATTTGTAAATTCTGCAAATATAATTAGCATTAACCATGGTTATATTGTATACGCTCTGCACCCAAAAACAGAGGTATATCACTGTTAATCATTTTTTCAATATTATCATTTAATACAGTAGGCAGTAGACGAATCTTATCTAAGTGTTTTATTTCAACCCATTCACTGCTGAGCTGCATATCATCAACTTCTGTTGGAGGTTTTACAATATCATTAACTAATTCACATAGAAAAATGTGATACATCTTATGAATATATTCTGGATATAATTCTCTTGTTATGGGATTATCGCAGATCTCTTCACATAATGCTGTAAATCTCTTTGGAATAACTGAATATCCAGTCTCCTCAAGACATTCTCTAATTACTGCTTCATGCAGTGTCTCATATGTATGTTGACCACCACCAGGTAAGGAGTAATATTCACCATGATGTTCATCAAAACATTTGTTTAATAACACTTTATCTTTATTAATAATGATTGCTTTCGCAGTACTTCTAATACTCATTTTGAACTCCTTTGCAGTAAATATAACTTAGTTGTAATATATCAATTACATATTATACCATAATTATGTGTGTATAAAGTATTGCTGTTTCAGAATTTAACTAAAAGATCATTAAAAAATAGATGTTTATTGGATAAATATGTTATAATTGTAATCGATAAAGAAGCAAAATACTTCTTTAAATAAGTAAGTGATTTATTGACTAAAGTAAATTGATTTTAATGAGAGGTGTTACTATGAATTATAATATAATGTATAAAGAATTGCTCAAAATTCTCTGTGCAAAGTCTGTTAGTATGACTTTTAGCGACAATTTGCACAGAGATAAATTTAAGTCGCTTTTATAAAATAGAATCATGCATATACAGGCTTTGCTTCCTTAGTTTTAATAGTAAATTTAAGGAGCTGAGCGTTATGAAATATGTAAGAGTTGATAGTGTTTTGCCAGAGGATTTAATTAAGGAGATTCAAAAATATATCCAAGGTGAATATATATACATTCCATCCTGTCCTGAAAACAGGAAAAAGTGGGGAGAGAAATCTAATAACAGAGATTATCTAAAGAATAGAAATGCTGAAATATATAAAAAGTATATAGATGGTCAAACTATTAGCAGTTTAGCTGAAGAGTTTTATCTTTCTGATAGCAGTATTAAAAAGATTATATATAAAAAAGAACGATAGTTTGAAGCTACTACTCACATGATGGGTGGTAGCTTTTTACTGTATAGGAAAGTGTAAAACCTCAATATAATTTAAGTATAAATGTTCTAATAGATTTAGAAGTTATATATAAAGAATAATATAGAAAAAACTATTCTCTTTTATTTTCATTATAAGAGATATTAAAATTTATACATAGATATAAGTAATTAGGATTTAAACAGCTACTGAAGCTGAGGAGAGGTGTAAGAATGAATGAAGTGATGATAAATAAACTAAAGCAGAAGAATAAAGAGTTGATAAATATATTAATACAGAAGGTCCGTAATGAATATGAAAATGATATTGATTTAATTGGCATCTGTGGATCATTTTTTACCGGTGATTTTTATGAAAAATCAGATTTGGATCTTTTAGTAGTTTTAAATAATGATAGGGGCTGGGGATTTTCAAAGTGTTTCATATTAGATGATATAGGATATGATTTCTATGGATCCACGTGGACAAAACTCGAGGACATGGCAAAGTTTGACAACACCTTTGCATCTCACGCTATAGATGTTGATATAGTTTATTCAAGGAATAATGAATGTGTAGAAAGATTTATGAAATTAAGAGAAAAGGCATTGAATATTATTAATGGTTCAATGAATCCAGAAATGCTTAAAAAAACGAAAAAACATCTAGATGATTCAATACTTTCATATGGGCAAATGATGCTAGAAGATGAAATAGGGATTGTTAGAAAGTTATCTGGAGATGTTATAAATAACTTGACTAATACTGTGTGCTATCTCAACCATAATTATTTTAAACTTGGAGTAAAGCGTCAACTAGAAGAGCTTATGGTGATGGAGAGAGTGCCTAAGGATTTTGAAAGATATTTCAATAATGTAATCTTAGCAAAATCAGTATTTGAAATTAAACAAGCTACAGCAATACTTATTAAGATCGTTAGGGATTTATATGATGAGATAGCAGAAGAAATCATTGATAAGCCAGTTCCTACAAAAGATAATCTTAAGGGAACCTATGAAGAAGTTTGGTCAAACTGGAGAAACAAAATACAATATGCACTGGAGAATAATGATAAATTTTTGGCATTCTCCTCAGGCGTCAGTTGTCATAATTTTTATAACGAAATGCATATTAGTAGAGGAACAGCCTTAATTAATCTGATGAAAGATTTTCAGGCTGAAAATTTAGAGGAATTCTCAAATGCATTCTCTGAAGCTATGGAAATTTATAGACATGAGTATGACAAATTAGGTATGCAGGTGGTTATATATGATTCAATTGATAAATTCAAAGTAGATTATCTTGGAGAGTATAATCTTTAGCTATATTAGTGAAAGTATAGTATACTTTAAAAGGTGGACTTAAAGGGTGGAACTTTAGGTAAGTAATAATCAGATATTGTTTCATATCAACGATTTCAGTATATATGAGATTTTGTTATCACATGATAGAGAAATAGTGGGAATTAAAATGGAGGAGTAATATTGAACAATGCAAATATTAAGATAATAGAATACAGCGAAATATACGCAGAAGACACCGTTAGTATATGGAGGAAAAGCAAAGAAAGAGCAATAGGTCAAAAAGAAATGCATTCCTTTGAAAATCATGTGAATTTCTTAAATAATATACTGAATATAGATAATGAAATATATATTGCAATTGATATTAATACAAACAGAGTGATAGGCATATTAGCCTTTAACGAAAATGAAATAAATCAACTATATATTCATATAGGTTATCAAGGAAAAGGGCTAGGTAAAAAGTTTGTTGATATTGCAAAAAACAAATCTAAAGGCAGATTAACTTTGTTCACTTTTGAAGTCAATGAGAAAGCACAAAGATTCTATGAGAATAATGGATTTAAGATAATAGAAAAAGGAAATGACAATGAAGAAAATCTAAATGACATAAAATATGAGTGGATTCGTAGTACTTAAAATAATATATAGATTTTTATATTCTCTCGGTTTAGTTAGCTGAGAGAAATTTTTTTTGGCTTAAAAAAAAATCTTGCACCTCACCTTACGTTAGGTTGTATAGTTTGTTTAACAGCTATTAGAACCTTACGTAAGGGTAGAAGTATAGTGAAAAGACTAAAGCTATTTTTATAGTTGAATAAGTTAAGAAAGGATCTATTTAGAAATGAAAGAATACATTGTAAAGACCTTAGCATATAACAAGCAAGTTAGAATCTTATTTATGGACAATACTAATATGATAAAAGAAGTCTGTAACAATAAAAATATTAGTAAGTTATTAAAAACTGCACTTGGGAAAACTCTAACAATTACAGCCTTAATATCAGGAATTCTAAAGGGTAATCAGAGAATAAGTATAAAAGTTAATGCAAGTAATAGAAATTATAAAGTTTTTGCTGACTGTGATTCTTATGGTAATGTTCGTGGCTTTATTAATGATCAATTATTAAACTCAGATTTACATAAAATTGAACAAATGTCTATAAAACAATTAATAGGTGATAAAGGGTGTATTCAAGTACTTAAAGATTTGGGTATGAATAGCATATTTACTGGTATAACAGATATGCCTTATGGAAATATTGTTGATGATTTTTCCTATTATTTTAATCAAAGTGAGCAGACTGATACATTTTTCTCAGTAAATTTATTATATAATGAAAACAATGAAATTATTCTATGTAGAGGTATAATGGTACAGCTTCTTCCTGAGGCTTCAGAAGGAATTATTGATAGTGTAAAAGAAATTATAAAAGAAAATCAGCACGTTCTGTTAGAAAAGAATGAGGATCTTAATAAAATTCTAATTTCCCTATTTGAAGATATTGAAGTTATGGAAACTAATGAAGTTAGGTTCTTCTGTGGATGCTCAAAGGAAATGTTTTATCCAATGCTATATTCATTAGATAAGGAAGAAATTATGGATGCACTTAACCAAGGTAAGTCAATGGAGATAGTATGCAATGTTTGCGGAAAAAAACACAGCTTTAATTCTGATGATTTAAAGCCTTTGATTTAATATATTAAATTAAATATTTAATCTGTAGAAAGAAAGAGAAGTGATAACAGTGCAGGATAAAAATTGGAAGGTTGGAGAGTTGTCTAAACTTACTGGTCTTACTATTAGAACTCTTCATCATTATGATGAAATTGGACTACTTTCTCCTAGTTTTCGCAATGATGCGGGGCATCGTCTTTATTCAGAAGGAGATATAATTAAACTTCAGCAGATTATGTCACTTAAACAATTGGATTTTTCTTTGGATGAAATAAAACAGTTTCTTGAAAATCCAAAGTATAATCCAATTGATGTCATAGAGATGCAGCTTAAAAGATTAGAAGAGGAGATAAGGCTCAAGGACCAACTAAGAAGTGAGCTTAGTGAATTGCTAGATGTATTTAAGTCATGGCAGAGACCTTCCTTAGTGCAATTCATAAATTCAATAGAATTAATTAGAAATCAAAAAAAATATTTTACTAAAGAACAACAGCTTAAACTTAAGAAACAATATGATATACTAAATCAAAATAACGGTAGCGAGACTTTTGAAAGTTGGAGTAATATTATAAGTTCTTTTCAAGCTGAAATGGATAATGGTACACCAGTTGATGATGTAAAAGTAATTAAACTTGCAAAGCAGTGGCAAGAAGGAATTAACTTTTTTACTGGAGGAGACTCCGAAATTATACACTCAGCAGAGCTTTATTATATGGATAATCCACAAGCTGCAAAAGGGAATGGAATGAGCAGTGAACTTTACGAGTATATTAAAAAGGCATTGGCAAATATTGAGGGATGAATAAAGTTGTTGGAGCAATTTTCTGTATAATAGGACTAATATTTATCAATAAAATATAACGGTTTTTTATTTAATATATGGAGTGAAATTAATGTTGACTTAATTTAATTCATTGTAGTGATTTATGTTTATTATAAGAAGAAAAAACTTTTACAAAAATAAACATGTATACTCACATCTTTTAGAGGGGAAAATGAGTAGGAAAAATGAAGAAGAGGTGAAAACATATGAAAAAGATTGGTGTAGAACAAGGTTTATCTATGATTGCTGACTATTTAAGTGGTCAAGGATTTTCAGTAGAAATTTTAGGCGGAGATTTTAAGAACAATGTATCTAAGTGTGATAGCTACGATGCGCTTGTTACATCAGACTATAACACAGATATGATGGGATTTAGTGATACTTCAACAAGTGTTCCGGTTATTAACGCAAGTGGCTTGACACCAGAAGAAGTAAAGAACGCAATTCAGCAAAGAACAACTAAATAATAATTAATAAGTGATTTCTTTAAAGAAACACTAATTAGGACTCATCTATTTATAGTAATCCAAAAGTATCAAAATAAAGGATTATCTATTAATAGATGAGTCTATTTTGGCTTTATAATGGTAATGGCAAATTAATTGGGAAAGATTTTATACAAAATGTAGCGTCAGTGGTGTTGTAGTAGTTTGAGTAAATATGAAAATATGTTAAAATTTACATTGTAAAAACCATATTAAAGATATATAAGCTGTGTTAAAGATTATCCTAAAATATTTTAAGCTTTGAATAAAGAAATTAAGTTTATGCTGCACATACAGATTACTTTAAAAGGAGTAATCTTATATATAAGTTAAAGTATTATTTTAAAAGGTGAGGAATTAGAGATGAGTAAATTAGAAGAATATAATCTTACAATTAATCAGCAAAAAATAAGCAATCCTAAGAAACCGCTGAACTATTTAGAATTTAAAAATCTAATTAGAAAGATAAGGAAAAACTTAATAACTGGTATATTTCCGAATATAGAGGTTGGACAATTCAAGGTTTCGTTACAAGCTGGAAGCAGAAAAAATTGTTTTTGTTCAAGAGACGAAGAAGGTACGCTAGCTGAGTACTTTAATTTTGACTTTTCAGTGTATGATGAAAATGGCAAAATAAATATATATTTGGATGATAGATTTAAAAACATACCATATAAAGAATTTTATTTCTATAAAGATAAATCCAATGAAAAATTAATAATTGAAAGATATGAAGTTTTCGAGATCTTATTTTATATAGAACAAATGGATGTTTGCAGAGATAGTTATAGAAATAAGAAATACTATATTAGAATCGATAATCACTTGAAAACGGTTGAAATAATTGAAAGCACTGACTTAGAGGTTGGAGAGTTTACTAATACATACAAGCCTAATTTAATTGAAATGAAAAGAGAAAAGTTTGTAGGATTATATGCAGAAGATAAAAATAAATTTATAGTTGTAAAAAGGGAATATAGATATGAAGATAAGTATAATTATTGTGCCTTATATCCTAAGGAAATAGAAGACTTAATACGCTTAAATGATAAATGTAAATTATTTGAGCAAGAAGTAAGTGCAGAAATAATAAGAAGTTGGATAGTGGTAAACAAATCCAGTGCTATAATTTATGAAGAAAACTTTAATACCTGGGAAAATGAAATGGAGGGGCAGTTGTTTGATTGTAGTGCAAATAAAGCCAAGCTAGATGATTGGATATCGAAAAACAAGGGACTACCGTTAGCTTTGTATATTACTGAGAGAGGTAGAGTGGAAGAAATATATGGAAACAAGGATACCTTCCTTACACGTCTTAATACCATGGAACAAAATTTTATTCAGGTTTTGGATATTTGTAATGGAAGAAAATATATCCTTCAGCATTATAACTGGACACCTAATGCTAAGTATATAAATAAATTTTTAGGAAATGGAAAGTTTATAGTATATGGCGATGCGATATTAATGTGTGAAGAAAATAATATATCTGTTTCAATAAACTCAAAGGATATACAGAATTTATTTGAACTTAAATATCTTGATGAAAGTTTAAAAAAACACTTATTGTCACAAATAAATACTGATTCTTTAAATATAAAAGGTAATACAGAAAAACAAAAATACAGAAGAAATAGAAGAGAACAGGTTATAGAAGCTGCGAAGCTTTTGGATTTAGCGGATGGGATATTTAAAATATATTCATTCAATAAAAAGCTTTGGAGTGGTGATGAACCCAAGATTGATATTTATGAAGTGTTCTGTAACGAGCCTAAAGAATTAATTGATCATTGGATTAAAAGAATAGAGAAGTTATTTAGAGAAAATTTTAGAGTTGGAGACAAATTATTGACTATAAGTAGCGGCACAGATAAAAAAGATTCTTATGATAAAACAAAAGAATATGATAAAGTATATTCAGACTTTATAAATAGTAATCCAGGGTTTAGTGATGGGACTTATGCTGATGCAGTCAGTCTAGGTATGCAGGATGCTAGATAGGAGAAGTATATAATTTGTAGATATTTAGAAGTCGGCTTTGATATTACATTCAAGCTGGCTTTCATTGTATAATAACAAAAAGTGTAAAAACAGTGAATTTGGTGTATAATTAAAATACATTTTTGAGCAACAAAAGGAGGACATTTTCTTGGATATAAAAAGACATTTGTCAGTATACAAAGGGTTACCTAAGGATATATATGTACTTTTCATTTCAACTATAATAAATAAAATGGGTAGTTTCATAGTTCCACTAATGACCTTGATTTTAACCCAAAAGATAGGATTTTCAAAGTATGAAGCGGGATTATTTACCACAATAGCAATATTATCGCAAGCTCCATTTTTAGTTGTAGGTGGTAGCTTAGTCGATAGATTTGGAAGCAAGAGAATAATTGTAATATTTCAATCTTTAGGATCAATTCTTTACTTAACTTGTGGATTTATGAAACCTACAGTTGCAGTTGCTGTACTTATAGTAATAGCTTCAAACCTGTATGCACTAGCAACGCCAGCATTTAATGCTGTGGTACCATCAATTACTCCAAAACCATTAATGAAAAATGCTTATTCGTTGATGTATCTAGGTTCAAATCTAGGTTTGGCAATAGGTCCTATGATAGGAGGTATTCTGTTTAGTAGTAACTATTTGAACATCCTATTTATATTAGATGCAGCAAGCACAATGATATCTACAATGATGGTTTTCTTTTTTGTTAGAGGAAAGGTTAAGCCTAATTTATCATTAGCTAAAAATGAAATTCCAGACGCAAAAGCTGATAGTAGTGGCTCTATATTTTCATTCATTATCAAGAACCCAGTAATAGTAGTATTTTCTCTAATTATGTTAGTATACTATTTTTGCTATGTTCAATGGAACTTCTTGCTCCCTTTACAAACTGTGGAGGTATTTGGTAAAGGTGGAGTAGGTGTTTTTTCTTCTTTGTTTAGCATTAATGCAATAACAGTGATAGTTCTTACACCAATACTAACATCCATAACAGAAAAAACTTATCCTTTGAAAAGCATGTTTGTGGGTGGTATCTTATACTTTATAGCATTTGGAATGTTTGCTGTTAATAGATATATATCGATTTTCGTTGCAGCAATAATTATAATGACTATTGGAGAGATTTTAGTAACTATAAATTCAAATAACTATATAGCTGAGCGTACTCCTAAACAGTACCTTGGTAGAGTAAACTCACTATTTTTTCTTTTTATGGGTGCTGGTTTTGCCACCGGACCGCTGGTAATGGGAAGTGTAATTACTTTTGTTAATTTTCAGTATGCTTGGATTATGGTGGCTGCTCTTATGTTATTTGGTTCATTATCAATGTACTTTCTTAAAAAGGTGGAGAAAAAGGAGAGAGTTGAAAGCAAAAGCAATGTTTCTAGTGAATGTGAGGAAAGAATAAACAGGGACGCTTAAGATAAGTAGCTGAAGCCACCTTGTTTAGTTAAATAAAAAAGAGTTTGTAGGTAACATTGGATAAGTACCTTCAAACTCGTGCTATAAGACTAGTTTACAAAGAATCCACCAATGTAAAAACGTGATTGATAAGATTTTCTATCTTTATTTATATCTACTTTCTTTATTAAATTAAGATTTTTTATATCATAAACATATAGGTTCTGCATATCTTGACTATACAAATAATCCTTGTATTTTATGGTTTGAACCATAACGCTTTTCATTTCAATCAACTTCTTACTGCCAGTCTTAGGATCGAAAATAGTAATTTTATTGAGATTAGCGGAGTAAGGATTGCAATGAGTGATATAAAGTTTATCATCGTACTCAATTATCTGATTTGGATTAAATTCGTCAAGCTCTATATTTTCTAATTTTTCAGTTTTAACATTGAATTTACTTAAAATTTTTGACTGGTCATTTCCTTTAATATCTAGATTGTTCGTAAAGTAAATATCGTTGCCAACCTTATAAGAATCAAGCTGCTGTGTGCCACATCCATTTAAAGGAATTTGTTTTAATAACTTTAATTCTTTAGTGTCGAAAACAAATAGATATGGAGTATTAAGGTTATTTTTACTGATGGTGGCCCATGCATATAAAATATCGTCATAGCATTTTAGCGAAGAGATTATAACTCCTTCCTTTTGCCATTCGTAAAGTTTACCAGTTGTAGTATCGCATTTAGTTATGTGTCCGATAAAATTGAGTGTATTGGTAGTGTATACATCACTATTATTTACTGTAAACATTAAGACTGCTGGCTGACTTATATTGAAGGACTTGTATTTTCCAGTATTCAAATCAAATTTGACAATAGTTTTTAAATCCTTTTTATTGCCAAGGCCAAGAGGAACTATATAAAAATTATTGTTACTTAAATAAGGAACTCTTGTCTGATCCCCCATATCTCCAAAGGGGAGCTTTTTCTCGTCTAAAAAATTGAGTTTTTCATCGTAAAAAGAAATATATCCTATATTTTCATTTTGGGTACTTTGGACAACACCTATATGTATATCTGATATTTTCCTTTGCTTAATATAACGGTTCGAATTGTAATTATAAAATAAATAAAAAATGCCACTTATGATTAGTATGACTATTATTATACTAAAAATTACTTTAAAGTATTTAGACATCAAATCACCTCGATTCTCAAAAATGTGCACAATAAAATGTACAATTAAGAAGCACAAATCACTTATGCATGTACATTTTATTGGCAGGAAGTAATTTATTTTAATTTAGGTAGATAACTATAGCTAAACTTCTTAATTATAAGTAATGTTATATTAATTAACGTCCCAATTATTTCTATAGGTAACAGCTACGTTATCATTAGTCAGTAGCTCTGTAGGATGAATTGCTGATGCAGTTAGGCCAAAAACACTAATATCGTATGAACTAGTATTTAGGTCAATACCATAATTATCTTTAAAGCTAGCCCAAACAAGTTGTGAGCAGTAGAACTTTGATCTTGTAGACATGTTATAGTAATCATAGTTATAAGGTGTACCTACCTTACTTTTACACCATTCAGCAGCAGCAGCATCCTGATCTACAGTTGTTGATGTCACCGTACCTGCAGCACATGCATTTCTTGTTGTATCCCAGTTGTTTTTTCCAATAACAACTCCAGTATTTAAAGCTTCTACAACTTCTGAAGCTGAGTAAACTATTGCTCCATGTCCAAGAGGAATAATACCAGAATATTTATCATCAGTAACTAGTATTACACCCTTTCTTGTGGGATAAGTACCACTTGAAATTGCTGATAATGAAGATATTTGTGATGCCAGTGATTTAGCTGTGCTTGTTTTAGGGTCATTAACTACTTTTTTATTAGCTAAGGTTTTATTTAGTTCCTTCAATGTTTCTGAAGAAGGAGTAGATTTTGCTTTTTCCAAAGCTTTATCCATAGTTTGTTGTGATAAAGGTGTATGATTTGAAGTGGTAGTTGCTGCGAATGCTTGTACAGATAAACCTAATGTTAAAATAGATGAAATAACTACTGTGTAAAACAATTTTCTCTTTTTCATGTTAAGATCCCCCTTGATTTTAATTTATTTGTTTAATTATAGGTGTAAGTAGAAAAATAAATGAATTATTGTAATAATATTACAATAGTTGTATTGTAACATTTGTATATGAAAGGTGCAATTTATTTTTGCAAAGAATAAAACATTAGGATATAAAGTTAACTTTGGAGCTTTATTTTTGATACTGATTTGCTGAGTTATTAAATTCATTTCATTATGATTTCGGACGAATTAAAACCTGAGATTCTAGCTTGTATGGTGTAAATATCCACTAGGAGAAAAAAGAATTTGTAGATATATAAAGTTGAAGTGCAAAAATAAGGTCACTAAATATAAAATTTTGAGTTCACTAATTGAAGTAATTGACAATTAGTAAACAAAATGTAAAAATATAAGTGAATATTAAATGTGAAGAGGTGGCCAAATGTCAACAAAAAAATGCTTTAAAAGAATTTTGACGGCATTGTTAATTGCATTCATGACTATTACCTTACTTCCCACAGCTAAAGTTTTTGCAGCAGCTTCTGGGATTCCAGGAGTACCAGTATTGTCCTCAAATCAAAGTGGAGGAGATTACGATGGAAACTACGACATCTCAGTTAATCTTTGGTATGGAAACAATGGGACAAGTTATAAACTATATGAAAGATTAGGAATCAGTGGGGATTACAAGGTTGTAAGCCAGGGAGCCTTACAAGATAATTCTCCAAATCCTCAAAGTTTTGTTATACCAATACGTAATAGATCAGCAATTGGAACCTATAATTATTATGTGCAGCTAATCAATAGTTATGGAACTAGCACTAGCTCTACGTTAGGTGTCCAAGTAGGAAAAGACGGAGGAACAAAAATACTTATCGATGGAATTGACAACGATGGTGTTAAACTGCAATATACCATACCTCAAGGCTCAAAAGATTATAAGATTACAAATTCTAATAACTCAAGCAGTAGTTTTAAAGTGATTTCAAGTAATTCTGCTTCAGTAAAAGCAACTATGATAAGCGGAAATACAGTGAGGTTTGAAGGACTAGCTGCTGGTAGAAGCGGAATAAAAATAGTAGATCAAGTTACAGGAGAGGTTAGACAGTTTGGAATAAGAGTTAAAAAAGCTGATGGAACTTTACCTGGAATGCCTGACTATGTATCTGTTGGACAAGTTTCTGAAGATACTGACAGCGACCTAAACTTCTGGAAAGATACTAGTACTGATGATAAAAACAAACGTTCAGACATTAGATATATCTATATAAATGGAGGACCTACAAACGGCTGGAGGACATGGTCTACTGAAGAAGGAGCAAGAGCTAAGAGTTATATAACCGAAAGCTTAAAGCTTGGAATGATTCCTTTCTTTGTGTACTATAATATACCGGATGGTAGTGAAAGCTATGATGTAGATAAAGCTCATATCAATGATAAAGCCTACATGGAAGCATATTTCAAAGACCTAAAGTTTTTATTAGACATCTGTGCGCAATATGGCGGAGATGAAACTATAGGACTTCTTTTCGAACCAGATTTCCTTGGATATATGATGCAGCAATCAGGTACAACTCCTGATAAGATTTCTGCAGTAGTAGATGCAGCTTATTCTTCAGGAATATTAGATAAAACAAAAGATCCTACCTTTGGGAATAATGTAAACGGACTAGTTCAAGCAATTAATTATACTGTAAGAAAATACTATAAAACAGCGTATTTTGGATGGCAGTTTAATATATGGTCTTATAGTGGACAAGTTCCTTCTAAAGGGCTTTTACACAAAACTGAAGATGTGGGATGGGATGCTGGAAGACAGTTTATAAAACAGGCAGCAACAGAAACAGCTAATTTCTATATGGCAGCAGGAATAACTTCTAACGGAGCTGATTTTATATCAATAGATAAATATGGGCTTGATGGAGCGGCTGAAAGTGGAGCTAAGGACAATCCACAGGCTTCAACCTGGTTTTGGAATTCAGATATTTGGAACAACTATTTATTGTATGTTAAAACTTTAAATGAACAAACTAAAAAGCCAGCAATACTATGGCAGCTTCCTGTAGGAAGGATAAATAGTACTCTTGAGGCTAACCCGTATAACGGTGGAAGCTTCGCAGATCTTACAGATGCAATAGGAAGCTATGAAGACTCGGCTTCAACTTATTTCTTTGGAGATAGCTTTAAACCTGGAGCTGGAAATAGAGCTACTTACTTTGGGAAAAGTGATGCCAAAGACCCTAAGATAACCATTAGTGGAGATACTGTAACTTGGGGTGCTCATATGCAGGAAGCGAAGGATGCTGGAATAATATCCTTGCTTTTTGGAGCCGGGGTTGGTCCAAGTACTCATGCTACTGGCTCACCAGCGCCTGACGGATACTGGTGGATAACTAAGGCTCAAAGATATTTGAAAAACCCAATAAAATTAAATAGTACCAATGTAAATACCTTAAAGGCAGCATCCTTATCTGCTGGGACAGTATCAAACGGAAGTTATACCTTAACAGCAGTAGTACCAGCATATAATACAGCTACTTCGTATAAAATATTTGAAGGTGCAGCACAGATAGCAAGTGGTACTTTGACAGCAGGAAATACTTCGACAGTAACTTTAACAAAGCAAATAACTGGTAAGAGTACTGGAAGCTATGATTACACTGTAGTAGTATATGATTCTTTAAGTTTATCAGCAACTTCAAATAAAGTTACAGTAACGGTTGGAGCTTCGAATACCTTAAAGGCGGCGAGTTTAGCAGTAGGGACAGTAACTAACGGAAGTTATGCTCTAACAGCAGTAATACCAGCAAATAATACTGCAACCTCATACAAACTATTTGAAGGAACGAACCAAATAGCTACTGGTACTCTAACAGCTGGAAACTCTTCATCAGTAACTTTAACAAATCAGGTTACTGGTAAGAGTGCAGGAAACTATGATTATACTTTTGTGGTGTACGATGCATCAAATCTATCAGCAATTTCAAATAAAATAACAGTAACAGTTGGAAATTCTAATACCTTAAAGGCAGCAACTTTATCTGCTAGTACTGTTACAAGTGGTGCATACACTCTAACAGCAGTAGTATCAGCAAATAATACTGCAACTAGCTATAAGTTCTTTGAAGGAGCAAACCAAATAGCAACAGGTACTTTAACTGCAGGCAATACCTCCTCCGTGACACTAACAACACAGATTAGCAATAAGGCTGCAGGAAGTTATAGCTATACAATAGTCTTATATGACGCTGCAGGAAAATCAATTACTTCAAACACAGTAACTGTAACCGTAGCAAGTCAAGGTTATCCAGCATGGACAGCGGGAGCTACGTATAAGACAGGGGACATAGTTTCTTATAACGGAGTTAACTATATATGTCTTCAAGGTCATACTGCACTGGCTGGTTGGGAACCACCAGTAGTTGCAGCTTTGTGGAAAGCAGTTTAATATAAGATTAATTATAAAAAGACCTGTGGCATTATTAACGAGTTTAATTTAGAGGTGCAAAACAAATAATTGCTGTCATTTTAACAAGAAAATTTACAATAAAAAACCTATGCTTAAATTCAGTTTTAGCATAGGTTTTTGTATTTGATTTATACTTTCCCATATGCCTTTTTTAAAACTAAATCCACCACAAGTTCAAGATCTTTATGATATTTCGGTATTTCCATTGCCTTTCCACCAATTAGCAGAGGCTTATGAATAAATTTATGTTGTATTATTCCTAAATTTAGTTCCATTTATTAATTTCCTCACTTTCTTGATTAACCAATTAATTTAAATACAGTGATTTGACAGCACCTTTATAAAAATGATATAGGAAAATATAAATCACATTCGCAGTAGTTTTTATTACACTTTGCATAGTTTATATACTCAAATCTAAATTTTTCCCTTAAATCAAATTGGATTGTAGGCATCCAGGTGTTAAAAACATGATCCCATATTTCAGCTAAATTCTTTGAGGATATTTCTTCAGGACGATGAAGCCCCATATAAGTAAAGACGCCATATTTGTGAGGAATAACATGTTTTACTTTCATGTCTTCTGGTACAATACTGTTTTCACATATCTGTATGGAAGGTTGGTAGAAGGTATAGCTTGTTAATTCATCTGGAATTGTAGTAAAACCTATATACACATCCTTTTGTATTGGATTAAAAACTCTTAATCGATGATTGTAGAAAAAATCTAGACCGTATTTATTTGCTATTTGTGATCTTTTATTTTCTTCAATATCCACCATATATTCATGTCCTGCAATTGAGAAAGCAGGAAAGACTGTTATTGAGCGAAAGAAAATAAGACCTTCTCCTGAACAATTCATAAAATTTGCGTTAAACTTGTCTAAAATTTCTAGTGGGCATGGATTTCTACGCCATTTTGCAGGGGTGATGTTAAACTCTTCCTTGAAAACTCTGTTATAGGTTCTTTCAGAGCCAAAGGAGTATTTTGAAGAAATGAATTCGATATTGCTTCGTTCGTGGATTAGATCACTTAGAGATAAAGCAATTCTCCTTCTTCGAACATATTCCATCAAACCTGTGGAGGTTGCACCCTTCCATATTCTGAGTAAATGAAATTTTGAAATATTAACATTTTCAGATATGCTGTCAAGAGTTAAAGGCTCTAAAAGATTATCTTCAATATATTCAGTTGTACTCAGTATTATTTCTAATAAATAATTATCCATTATTCTCAACTCCAGCAATTTTTGTCCTGTATTGATAAAAAAAGACAAGTATAATTGTATCATAAGCTAAATGGTAACAACAAATGTTTCTTTAATTAATGGAACGAAAGGATTTGAGATTATGGATGATATACTTCAGGCAGAGTTAAAAGATAGATATAATGCTGCAGTAAATAGCTTTGTCAGTAAAGTTAAGGATGATCCTAATGTTATTGCAGTTATTGTCTGTGGCAGCGTGGCTTATGATGTTGTTTGGGAAAAAAGTGATATTGACATGACCTTAGTTGTCAGAGATCAGAGTCTTAAAAGCACATCTTATTGCATAGTGGAAGATGGTATAACTATCAATGTTGACCTTATGTTAAGAAGTTCATTTAAAAGAGGCCTAGAAAGAAACCTCGGAGGAACTTTTTCTCAATCCTATTTCTCAAAGGGTAAGATTGTGTATACCAACGACGATAGTCTCTATGAGTATTTTGAGGATATGAAAATCATAGGGAGTGATGATATTGCGCTATCAACTTTTTATAGAGCCTGTATTCTTGTTGGCATATATGATAAATGTCAGAAGTGGCTCATTGCTAGGAAAGATCTTCTTTATGCACAGTATTATCTTTTAAAGGCTGCAGAAGTTATAGCAGATATGGAACTATGCTTAAATGGTGAGCCAACCTCTCGAGAGGCTATACAAAAGGTTCTTAAACTGAATCCAGAAGTAATTACTAGCTTCTATCAGGATGCAATGTCTCATCACTTTAGTGAAGAAGAAGTTTCGAAAGCCATAGATAAACTTGATCAGTACCTAATGAAGCATCTTGATATTATAAAAAAGCCTGTAATTGAATATATGTCAGATGAACAAATAAAGACCAGTACACTTATTTCTAAGCATTTTCATGTGGAAAGCCATTTTCTTATTGGGATATTTGAGTATCTCGCTGACAAAGGTGTTATTGAAAAAGTATCACAAACAATTCGTATAACACCTAAAAGCAAGCTTGCAGTGGAAGAACTGGGCTTTTTGTGGATACCAGACGTTTAAACTTTGAATTTTTTAATATTTAATAAATATCTATACTTTGAAAATAAGAGAGGGGTTGGAATATGTCTATAAGAACAAGTATTGAGGTATCAGGAGCTAAGCAAAATAATTTGAAAAATATATCTGTAGAGATTCCTAGGGATAAACTTACCGTCATCACTGGGGTATCAGGTTCTGGTAAATCCTCTTTAGCCTTCGATGTTATATATGGAGAAGGACAGAGGAGATTTCTTGATTCTATATCAAACTTTGCTAAAAGCCGTATAAGCCAGCTAAAGAAAGCTAATGTAGACTATGTGAGAGGATTGTCCCCTGTTATAGCCATCGAGCAGAAAAAAAGTAACAACAATCCACGTTCAACGGTAGGTACAGTTACAGACATAAATGATTATATGAGGCTTTTGTTTTCTACAGCAGGAGTAGGCACTTGCCCAGAGTGTGGAAAGCCTCTAAAGCAATTATCTGCAGCTCAGATAGCCGAACATATCTCAACACTTCCAATAGGTACAGTTGTTGAACTTAGAGCACCAATATATAAAATATTTGGAGAAGACTATGAGTATACCTTTCATCTGATAAGAGAAAAGGGGTATAGAAACTTGTTGATAGATGGAGAACCTTTTTCTTTAGCCGAAAAAAGGGAACTTGATGAAAATAAAGATTATAAAATAGAATTGGTAATAGATCGCTTTACCTTAAGACAAGACACTTATATTCAGCTTACAAAATCCATTGAGGCTGCAATGGTAGCACTAGATGAAGATATTATGATTAAAGTAGAGGTTATTGGAGCGGTGGATCCTTCATTTTACAAAGATTTTGGTTGCTTAGAGCATCACTATATTCTATGTGAGATGCAGCCTTTTCACTTTTCCTTCAATTCTCCTACAAGTTCATGTCATACTTGTTTAGGAGTAGGAATGTCCTATGTTGTGGAGCCAAGATTTTTAATTGTTGCACCTGAAAAAAGCATAAACAAAGGGGCCCTTAAAAGCTCCGTGTTCAGTCCAGCTGGAAGGGATAGTTACAGGACGGTGATAATGTATAGTCTTTCGCAGAAATATGACTTTAGTCTTGATACCCCTTTTAAAGACCTTCCAAAGCATATTCATGACATACTGTTTTATGGAACTAAGGGAGAAGTTGTAGAAATGCTGCAACCACCTTTTTCAGAAAAGAAAAACTGGATAACTGGTAGGGCTAGACCTTTTAAAGGATTTGTATACGAGTTGGAGAGCTGGTACAAGAATTATATAAGAAAGTCATCTACTACCGAGGCTTTTGAACCAAGTTTCATTAAAGATTGTATGATAGAAAAAGTCTGTCCAGAGTGTCACGGTGCAAGACTAAAAACTCAAAGACTCCAGGTTACCGTTGGTGGAGAGAATATAGATAAGTTAAGCAGAATGCAATTACCAGAACTATTGAACTTTTTACAGAAATTAAACTTTGAGAAAGATATTGAGGAAGTTGCAAATACTATTATTAGTGAAATTAGTTCAAGGCTAAAGCTCCTTATAGACATTGGGCTTCACTATATAAATCTTGGAAGAAGAAGTGACAGCATTTCAGGTGGTGAGATGCAAAGAATTAAGATGTCTACACAAATAAGTAGTGAGCTTATGGGGATGTTATATGTAATGGATGAACCAAGTATCGGACTCCATCCAAGAGATTCTATGAGAGTCATAGATACAATGAAAAAACTTAGAGATATAGGAAATACAGTTATTGTGGTAGAACATGATATAGATACCATAAGAAGTGCTGATTATATTATTGAAATAGGCCCAGGACCTGGTGTTCATGGTGGCAATATAGTGGCTTCAGGTACAGTTGAAGATATCATGAGAGAACCTCAGTCAATAACAGGGCAGTATTTAGCCGGTACAGCACATATACCTGTACCTAAGCAGAGAAGAAATCTAGATGATAACTTCTTGTCAATCCAAGGTGCAAGAGAGAACAACCTTAAAAATGTAGATCTTGATATACCTCTTGGTGTTTTTATCTGTGTTACCGGAGTGTCTGGTTCTGGAAAAAGTTCTTTAATCAATGAGATACTTTATAAGCAGCTTAAGGTTAATAAAACTGGAGCTAGAATAGTCTCAGGAGAACATGATTTTGTTTTTGGGGCAGAACTAGTAAACAATGTGATAAATATTGATCAGACTCCTATTGGTAGAAATAGCAAGTCAAATCCTGCAACTTATATAGGTGTCTATGATAAGATACGTCAGATTTTTGCTATGCAGCCTGAAGCAGTAGAAAGAGGATATAAAGAAATTGATTTCAGCTTAACCCATGCCAATGGAACTAGATGTGAACATTGTGGTGGAGATGGAATTCTTGTAACAAACCTCCAGTTCATGGCTGACATTGAAACAATATGTCCTGTATGTAAGGGAATGCGCTTTTCTGATGAAGGTCTTGAGATTAAATATAAGGGAAAAACCATTGCAGATGTACTTGAAATGACGGTAGAAGAAGCACTTGAGTTTTTTAAAGATCATAGGTATCTAAAACATAAATTAGAAATAGTTAACGAACTTGGATTAGGATATATGAGACTAGGCCAAAGCTCAACAACTCTATCTGGTGGGGAAGCGCAAAGAGTGAAACTAGCTTATGAGCTTTCAAAGATAAAGAGAGGAGCACACAATCTTTATATATTAGATGAGCCAACAACTGGTCTTCATCTTTCAGATATTCAAAAGTTAATTTACTCTTTAGGAAAACTTGTTGATAAAGGGCATACAGTGCTTGTGATAGAGCATCATTTAGATGTGATAAAGTCTGCTGATTACATCATCGATATGGGACCAGAAGGTGGAACTGGAGGAGGATATGTGGTAGCAGAAGGTACACCAGAACAGATAGCAAAGATTGAAACTTCCCACACAGGAAGATTTCTTAGAGCAGTACTTTAATAGTAGACTGTGTTTAATTCAAAGAAATTACTTAAACATTTAGTTTTCTATAATAGTTAAAGTGGAGGACATTAAATAGATTTGGATGATTAAATCTATCTAATGTCCTTTTTACTTTAAATTTAATTGCTCTTGAATATCTATATCCGTAATCTTAAAAGTTTTATCTCCTTTAACATTATGAGCTAGAGTTAATTTTACTTTATCAATCTTATTGATCCCATTTTCAGTGTAGTTTACAATTATAGTTTGATTGCTGCCATAATAGGTTTTAGAACCATCTTTTGAGGTAACGAAGATTCCTATTTCAGATTTATCGATATGATAGCTTATAAGTTTTTGTGTATAATTCTTCATAGAATTTCTAAAAGTATCAGTTCTATCTCCAAAGGCAGCTCCATTGTTAAAACCAGAATATGTACTCATTTTATCAAAAGCTTGTTCTAATGTAGAAGGCGTACAGTTATATAATGCTTGAATAAAGCCAGCTATAATCGGATTAATCATCTCTTGAACTTTAGTATTATCAGATAGTTCTTGGATCTCTTTTTCAGTGAATGCTTGTACATTAGAATCCGTAGAAATATTATTAGAGTTATTTGATTTATTGTTTTGAAGTTGCTCTTTTTTATTAACTACGACTTTTCTTGAGGTTTCAGCTCTATTGCTACAACCGACCGCCGTTATTGTGGCAAACATAACAATTAAAAGTATAGAAGCAAATCTTTTTATAATACCCATCCCCTTAATTAACTCTATATACGGTTCCAACTTTAAATATGAATTTATACATGTTAAAAGTCATAGGTGCATGATCTCTAAACAAGTATAAATTAAGTTTTCGAAGCGGAACCCTATAATTAAAGATTAAAGAGTGAAAGTTATTACAGCAACCATCAATTTTTACCAATTGTGCACTTCAACAAAGCCCAAATTAATAAGGCCGGAGAGTTATGATATCTACAGCCTTAATTTATTGAATAAATAGATGTGGTTTTTTATAATTTATACATGAGCATTAGAAAGTAATGCTTGTCTTCTATAATCTTTAGGCGTTACCCCCATATGCTTTTTACAGAAACGAGAAAAATAAGTTATGTGGCTAAAATTAAATATTTGACTTATCTCGGTTACGCTTAAATTAGTATTGTTTAAGTAAAGCTGGATAGCTGAGATCTTTACTTCGCTAATGTACTCAGATAAGGTTTTGCCAACCTCTTTTTTAAAAGCGGCTGAAAGATAATTTGGATGTACGCTCACGATAGAAGAAATTTCTTGAAGTGTTAAAGGATTTTCAATATTCTTCTTGATGTATTCAATCACACGATTTATAAGAGGATTGTAGAAGTACTGTTTGTACCTTTTTGAAACACCAATGAAATCATTTAACATAAAGTACTCCAAGTTTTCTAGAGTGTTAATATTAGCTGCCTCATCAATGAGATTAATATAATAATCACTTAATATAAATGCAGTTTCTGTATCTAAACCTGCTTCAATCACTGCTCTAGTAAAAATTGTACAGGATCCTATAATAGAATATTTAAGAGAAGTAAGAGGATGTTTGGATAATTGTGCTCTTTCAAGTGAATTGATCTTCTTCAAGATATTAGTTGCAGCATCAGTATCCAGTTGTTGAATACTATGTACGAGTTTTGATTCAAGTTCATAAGGAGGATGAATATAAGAGGCATATCTATTTTTAGTCATAGTGTACTCAATTTTTTTATATATGCTCTGCATTTTTTGTATCACCTCAAAAAGTAATCTTAATAAAGTGTAAATTTTATTAACATTGTATAAAAAATTATAGTTTTTCTTGTATATAATGTCAATATAGTGATTAAAAAGTTAAGGGAAAAACAGCGCTGATATATGTAAAGGATTCCTTGGCTTTCAAACATAAAATTATTTTAGCTTCACAGATAAATATCTAAAAGGACTTATATAATAAAAGTTAAAACTATATTTGAATTGTAAAAATAATAGTTTGTTAGATTCGATTGTAAACGTTTATATTTTGATGTTATTTTGAAGTTTTACAGAAAACTAGATATAGCTTTGAAATAAATTTGATACAAAGGGTACATTAAAAAAATAAAACAACTAAAACAGAAAGAGAGTATTAAATATGGAGAATGAATGGATTATAAGTGATAATAGCTTAGAAGAAAAGGACCTTTTGAAGAATGAAAGTCTTTTCAATGTATCAAATGGTTATTTAGGTGTTAGAGGTAATTTTGAAGAAAAGTACCCTGGGAATTATAAAACCATAAGAGGAACTTATATAAATGCATTTTATGAAGATGCCCCTATTCAGTATGGTGAGAAGGCGTATGCTTTTCCTGAAACAATGCAGAAAACTGTAAATGTCACTGATTCTCAGGATATTGATATAATAATAAATGGTCAAAAGTTTTCAGCCTTCCAAGGAACTATTAAAGATTTCAATAGGTATGTAGATATAAAAAAGGGATGTTACATAAGAGAGCTACACTGGGTTTCACCACTGGGAGAAGAACTTAAGATTAAAATAACGAGGATGGCATCGTTAAAGTATCTAGAACTGTTTGTTATTAATTATGAAATTGAAAAAGTAAACTTTGATGAAGATATTATCATTCAGTCATCAATTAATGGAGATGTGGCAAACTTTACCGACGAAAATGATCCTAGAGTAGGGACTGATCATGCAAAGATACTGTCTATAAAATCAATTACAGCAGAAAAAGGTGTTATGCAAATAGTATCTGAAACAGCAAACTCAAAAAATATTGTTGCAGTGACCACCAGACATCAATATGATACTGAAAATGAAATAACTGTTGAAAAGACAGAAAAAAGTGTCCATACAATTTTTAAAATTGGAACTGGAAGCAAGATAATAAATTTCACAAAGTATAATGTATATACTGATTCAAGACGACATAAAAATGTTGAAAATAGCGGTTTTGAAATATCAGAAAGACTAAGTTTTATATCTTTTGAAAGTTTACTAGAAACACAAGCAGAATACTTAAATAAATTCTGGGGGTTAGCTGATATAGATATTGAAGGTGATGAAAAACTTCACCAAGGACTTAAATATAATTTGTATCAACTACTTCAAGCAGTAGGGAAAGATGAAAAAAGTAACATAACCGCTAAAGGCTTAAGTGGGGAAGGGTATGAAGGACATTATTTCTGGGATACTGAAATATATATTCTCCCGTTTTTTACCTTATGCTACCCTCAATTAGCAAAGAGTTTATTAAGATATCGTTATAATATTTTAGATGCAGCCAGAGAGAGAGCCTTAGAAATGGGACATAAAAAGGGGGCTGCTTATCCATGGAGAACCATAATAGGTAAGGAGTGCTCTTCATACTTTCCAGCCGGAACTGCTCAGTATCATATTAATGGAGATATAGCTTATTCCTATGTGCAATACTATTTAGCAACAGGGGATTTTGATTTTGTAAAAGAATTTGGTGCAGAAGTGATTTTTGAGACAGCAAGGATTTGGCTTGAAATTGGTCATTTTCACAAAGGTTTATTTAAGATAGACGCAGTAACAGGTCCTGATGAGTATACAGCTATAGTAAATAATAATTACTATACAAATGTTATGGCAAAGTATAATTTAAAATGGGCAGTGAAATTTTATAATGAATTAAAATTCAAAGATGAGAAGATATTTAAAAGTTTAAGTGATAAGATAGGAATTACAGAAGAAGAAGTTGAAAACTTTGAAAATGCATATAAAAATATGTATTTGCCATACAATGAAGAGTTAGAGATAAATGCTCAAGATGATACATTTTTAAGTAAGGCAGTGTGGGACTTCGAAAACACGCCAAAAGAAAACTATCCTTTGCTCCTAAACTATCATCCACTAACAATCTATAGGTATCAAGTTTTAAAGCAGGCAGATACTGTGCTAGCTCATTTTCTTGTAGAAGATGAAGCAGATGTTAGTACTATCAAAAATTCATATGATTATTATGAAAAGATTACAACTCATGATTCGTCCTTATCTTGTGCAGCCTACAGTATTATGGCTTCTAAAGTAGGATATCCAAACCTTGCATATAAATATTTTATCGAAACTGCAAGATTAGACCTAGACGATACGCATGGAAATACTAAAGATGGCATACACACAGCAAATATGGGTGGAACTTGGATGGCTATAGTGTATGGATTTGCTGGATTAAGAATAAAAGAAGATTATATTTCATTATCTCCAAAATTGCCTAAAGCTTGGAATGAACTAAGTTTTGGATTTTCATATAAAGGTAATTATATCAAAGTTTATATGAAAAATGATAAAACAGAGATAGTAAGTGAAGGTAATTCTTTGATTATTTTGAAGTTGAACAAAACATTATATGAAATTACAGGAGATAAAAAGATTGAGATATTAAATTAGCACGATGAACCGAGTAATATGCTTAAAGCATGCATACTCGGTTCAATTTTATAGTTGATACTATGATCTAAACCTCTGCATAATAAGTTAACATAATTAACACTAAATATACATTATTTAAATAAAATTTAACATAAATTAGTATCTAATTGGTAAAAGTACAGGAAAAATTTAGTAGAAATTAGTAAAATATGATGTTATAATAACAGCGTAATATTGCAAAAGATTAACCTATTGGGAAACGGGGGATTTTTATGGGTAAACTAACTTTCTTAAAAGGCATAAAGGAAATTCCTTTTATTGTTGTGAATGATGGTCTTGTAGTTGAATTAAGCAAATCATTTGTTGAAATGACTAGCTTTAGTATTGAAGATTTTTTAAATAAAAAGATAACAGATGTATTAAGAATTTTAAGAGTCGGGCCAGGAGTCAACTATGATGATATAGATGACACTACCGACTATTTTTTCTTTACAAAATCATTAGAAGTTAAATTTGTAAATATACAGGTAATCGAGGATATATACTTTTTTTCAGAAAATCCAAATTCAAATTTTAGTGTAAAGATACCACTTGCCAATGCATTAAGTAAAGAAAATTACTTTGGTACTGCCATATATAGTATTCCAGATATGACACTTCTTAAAGCCAATGATAAATATGTAAGTTTTTTTGATGCAGGATTTGATAAAAGAGATAAATGTATTGGAAGACATATATCAGAATTTACTACAGGATTTAAAGATAGTAGTTATGAAGATATATGGATTAATGTTATTAAGACTGGTAAAGCGTATAACAATCCAGAATACAAGTATGAAGGTCTCAACCGTGGAATCACATATTGGAATTTATCAATCAATCCAATTTATTTAGAGGGTAACCTTAGATATTGTGTTGTGATAGAAACAGAAGTAACTGAACAAGTCTTTGCTAGAAAAAAAGTTGAAGAACAAGCAGATATAATAAGAGAACAAAACAAAATTTTAAAATGGCAAGCAGGTCTGATAAATCTTTCGAAAGATGCTATTTTTGCGTGGGAATTAGATGGAAGAATATTGTATTGGAATAAAGGGGCTGAACTAAAATATGGATATACCAGTGAGGAAGCTGTAGGTTGTGTTAGTCATGAGTTACTTAGGACAATTCACAAAGAGAATTTTAAAAACGTTAAAGAATCTTTGATTAATGATGAATTATGGAATGGAGAGGTAGAACACACTAGAAAAGATGGGACAAAACTTATAGTAGAAAGCAGTCATCAAATAATTGTAGATGAAGATGGACGTAAGATTATTCTTGAGACGAACCGAGATATTACTATGAGAAAGAAGATGGAAATTGATTTAAGAAATAAAAAAGATGAATTAGAAGAAATAATCCAAAGTATAGATGATGCAATTTTTATTTATGATGGTGATAAAAATTATTATATCACAAATAATTCTGCAAAGAAGTACTATCCAGATGCAGTGCTTAATAAATTCGGGGATGCTTACAATAGTAGTAAGCATTATGATTTAGATGGTAATGAACTTAAATTGGAAGATATGCCGTTCCAAAGGATATTCCAGGGCGATATTATTACAAACGACAGAGTTCTTATAAGAAATGATAAAAACTATAGATATGTAAGTATAAATGGAAGGCCTATTTATGATAAAGAAGGAAACTTTAAATTTGCAGTTATTTGTTGCCGGGATATAACTAAAGACATTGAAGATCATAAGATAATCGAACAGCAAAAAGAAGAGTTAGATATGATTTTAGATAATATGAATGATGGATTTGCTATTATAGATGGAAATGGAAACTATGTACGTGTTAACAAGAAAGTTAAACAGTGGTCGAAAATTGCTAATATTGGTCCAATAGGTGCTACCTTAGAAAGTACTAAGTACTACGATGTTAATGGAAGAGAGATTACTTATGAAGACTTACCAGCTACACGTATTCTGAAAGGTGAGATAATAAATCAGTATCAGATGCTTATGAAAGGTAATGGCATAAATAAATATTTTAGTGTTAGTGGGATTCCTATATATGATGAACAAGGTAACTTTAGCATGGGGGTTATCAATACACGTGATATAACAGAAATGATAAATCAGTCAAAAATGATTATGGAACAAAAAGAGCAATTAGAGGCAATAATTGATAATATTTCAGAAGAGTTGTATATAATTGACAAAGAGAGAAATTATTTAATGCTAAATAGTATTGCAAAAGATAGATATAACACCTTTAAGTTTAATAACTCAGAAGAATATACAAATAAAAATAAATTGTATGATCTCGAAGGAAATGAAATTGACTTTAATTCTACTCCTATTGCTAGATTGGCAAAAGGAGAGTATATAAAGAATGAAACAATTATAGTGAGTGATCCATACAAAAGATATATATCCATAAATGCAAAACCAATATTTGATAGTAAGGGACAGTTCGGTATTGGAGTAATGTTAACTAGAGATATAACAGAAAGAGTTCTGCAAGAGCAAAAGATTAAGCATCAGAATGATCAGTTAAATGCAATTATCGATAGTATGCAAGATGGATTAGGGCTTGTAAATAATAAAATGCAGATTAAATTCTTAAACCAATCAGCAAGAGGTTTTTTTTATGAAACTAGTGATGAAATAAAAGTTAGAAACACCTTGAATTGTTGCAAATACTACTATGGGATTGATGGTGATGAAATCCCGCTAGAAGACTTACCTGCCTATAGAGTCTTAAGTAAAGGTAGTTTTCAAAACTATATTCTCACAATAGATAGGCCTGATAAAAAGATTTATGCCAGTATAAACGGAAGTACTATTAATGATGGTGCCGATACTTTAAATGAAGGGATATTATCAATTAGAGACATAACTGAACAAGTAATGAAGGATAAGATAATAAATCAGCAACATCAGGCAGTACTACAGGCTGAAATAGAAAAAAGTAAAACTCTTCAGCAAGCAATTGAGATGAAAGATGAGTTCTTGTCATTAATATCCCATGAATTTAGAACTCCTCTTAATGTTATAAATGCAGCTGTACAAGCTTTGAATTTACTTTGTGGCGATGAATTATCAGAGAGATCCAAAAGATATATCAATACAATAAGACAAAATACTTTTAGACAGCTAAGACTTGTAAATAATCTTTTAGATATTACACGTGCTGATGCAGGTAGAATAAAAATTCATAAAAGAAATTTAGACATAGTGTTCTTAACAAAGTCTATTGTAGAGTCTGTAAAGTCTTATGCTTCACAAAAAGGAGTGACAGTAGCTTTTTCATCATCTGTGGAAAAGAAGATAATAGGAATGGATGACGAAAAATACGAAAGGATATTCTTAAATCTTCTTTCGAATGCCATTAAGTTTACACCAGAAGGTAAGAAAATACAAATTAAATTACGCACTATAAAAAATAATATACGTATTGATGTGAAAGATAACGGGATTGGAATACCACAGGATAAGGTAGATGTAATATTTGAGAGATTCGGGCAAGTTGATAGTTGTTTATCGAGGCAGGCAGAAGGATCAGGCATTGGGTTGTCGCTAGTTAAAAAATTAGTAGATGTTTTAGATGGAAGTATCTCAGTTAAGAGTAAAGTTGGTAAAGGAAGTACCTTTACTGTTTTATTTCCGATTGAAAAAGTAGAAGAGGAACACAATGAGATTTCAATGGGGGATTTACTAGATAACAGACTTGTACAAGTTACTACTGTAGAATTTTCAGATATATATTTATAAATGAGACTCCTTTGCAAAAATAAATAATAGCTTTTCTTATTATGAATAATAGCTCTAGACTGATATAATAATGAGCATAGAAATAAAAAATGTATCTTGTATGAACAAGTCATTTAATCATTATATTTATTTAGCGAGTTTTAGGAGGAAAAAATGAGAGACTATAGATATTCAAATGTTTATTTAACTGAAATAGATGTACCAGAATGTGATAACGATGGTATTCCGGTAATATTATCTGATAGAACAATGGAGGAAAGGAAAAATAAAGTTCTTTCTATTATGAAAAAGCAAGGCTTAGATTCTATTATTATATATAATGATCTTGAGCATGGGGCAAATTTTGAGTACTTAACTGGGTTCCTTACTAGATTTGAAGAAGGACTTCTAGTATTACATAGTGATGGGAAAGCCTATTTAATTCTTGGAAATGAAAATACTAAGATGGTTAATTACTCAAGAATACCAGCAAAATTAATTCATACCCCATATTTTTCTCTTCCTAATCAACCTATGGAGAATGAAGTAAGTATGAAACAAGTGTTTGTAAATGCAGGCATCAAGGTAGGTTTGCAAGTTGGATTAGTTGGATGGAAGAACTTTACGAGCAATCTTTATGATAATAGAACTTTTTTTGACTTGCCTTATTTTATTGTAGATGCAATTAAGGATATTGCAGGAGAACAACATATATGTAATGCAACACATATGTTCATAAATGCTGATTATGGAGTAAGAGCAACTAATAATGCTAACGAAATAGCTCATTATGAATTTGGTTCATCCTTAGCTTCAGATTGTATACTTAATGCTATGAATGCATTGGAAGTGGGAAAAACAGAGATGGAGATAGGAAACTATTTGAAGGTATATGGACAGCAAACTAATGTGGTTGCTATAAGTTCAACAGGGAATCGCTTTGAAAATGCTAATTTATATCCCTTAAACAAAAAGATAGAGCTTGGAGATAAGATTTCGCTAACCACTGGATATAAAGGTGGACTATCTAGTAGAGCAGGATATGCAGTAAGTAGTGATTCACAACTTCCTGAAGCAGTTAAGGACTATGTTGACGTAATTGCAGCACCATATTTTACAGCTATTGTAGCATGGCTTGAAAATATACATATAGGCATGAGTGGAAGTGATATGTATGACCTTATTGAAAAAGTTTTGCCAAAAGAAAAATATCACTGGTCATTGAATCCTGGGCACCTAACTGCAGATGAAGAGTGGATGTCATCACCAATTTACCCTAAATCTAAAGAAGCCTTGAAAAGTGGGATGCTATTACAAATTGATATAATACCTTCAATGCCAGGCTATGGTGGTGTTGGGGCAGAAAACGGTATAGCGTTAGCAGATGAAGGACTAAGAGAGGGCATAAAGAGTCAGTATCCAGAGGTATGGTCACGTATTGAAAAAAGAAGAAGATATATCAAAACTGTTTTGGGTATACAGTTAAGTGAAGAAGTGTTACCTCTATCAAGTACAGTAGCATATCTTAGACCTTATCTATTAAATAAGAAAAGTGCTTTTATATATAGAGAAAAGTAATAAAAAGGATATATGGTATAGGTTCTAATTATAAAAGTCTTTATGAATTGCTAATCACATTTAATTGTGATTAGCAATTTTTTTTTTGAAATTGAAGAAAATATCTTTAGCAAAGTTTTATGGAAAAGTTTACAAAATGTATTGACTAAGAAGAAAAGTGGCAGTACAATAAACTTATTAAATAACATTTAAAAAGTTATTTTAAATGCAGATTAAAAAGAATAAATTTCACAAGAGTATGAAAGTAAAGAGATATAGTTCAAATCCAATAATGTTTATAGAAGATGGTAAATTAAGGAGAAGAAACTAAATAATATGTAAGAAAAACTAATTATTAAGATTGGAGAGTAGAATATGAGATATCTATTAGGTTTGGACATTGGAACATCAGGAACTAAAACAGCTTTATTTGATGAAGAGGGAAACACTATAAAGACTGCAACCTATGAATACGAGTTGTTTCAACCACAAGTAGGCTGGGCAGAACAAAATCCTGAAGATTGGTGGGAAGCATGTGTTAAAGGTATCAGAGATGTAATAGAAAAAAGTGGTGTACAAACTGATGATATAAAGGGAATTGGCTTAAGTGGTCAAATGCATGGACTTGTTTTAGTAGATAAGGACAATGAGGTTATAAGAAATTCTATAATATGGTGTGATCAAAGAACAGAAAAAGAATGTGATTACATGACTGAAGTTATAGGAAAAGAAAGATTGATCAAGATAACAGGAAATCCAGCTTTAACTGGATTTACACTTTCCAAGTTATTGTGGGTTAGGAACAATGAACCTGATAATTATGAAAAGATATATAAGATTCTTCTTCCAAAAGATTATATAAGATTTAAGCTAACAAATGTATTTGCTACGGAAGTTTCAGATGCAAGTGGTATGCAGATGCTAGATATTAATACAAGAAATTGGAGTGAAGAACTTCTTAAAGATTTAAGTATAGATAAGAACATATTAGCAGATGTGTATGAATCAATAGTCGTAAGTGGACATGTTTCGGAGGATGCGGCAAAATTAACTAATTTAGCACAAGGTACACCTGTGGTTGGTGGAGCAGGAGATCAAGCTGCTGGAGCAATAGGAAATGGAATAGTGAGTGAAGGAACAATATCAACAACAATAGGTACATCAGGAGTTGTTTTTGCAGCAACAGATTCACCTAGGTTTGATAAGGAAGGAAGAGTTCATACTTTATGCCATGCAGTACCTAATAAGTGGCATATAATGGGGGTTACTCAAGGTGCTGGACTGTCCTTAAACTGGTTTAAGAGAACTTTCTGTGCAAAAGAAGTAGAAGATAGCGAAAAATTAGGAGTTAATATATATGATTTATTAACTGAAAAAGCATCGAAATCAAATCCAGGATCTAATGGCATAGTTTATCTGCCATATCTTATGGGTGAAAGAACACCACATATAGATCCTAATGTAAAAGGTGCATTTTTAGGAGTATCACTTATAAATAATCATGAAGATTTTGTTAGAAGTATCATAGAAGGTGTAAGTTTCAGTCTTAAAAATTGCCTCGATCTAATAGAAGACATGGATGTAAAAATAGATGAAATTAGAGTAAGTGGTGGTGGAGCAGAAAGTAGTGTGTGGAGACAGATATTAGCTGATATTTTCCAATATTCATTAAATACAGTTAAGGCTTCAGAAGGTGGAGCTTTAGGTGTAGCAATATTAGCAGGTGTTGGAGTTGGAATATACGATTCAGTAGAAGATGCATGTAGGAAAATTGTAAAGAGTAATTCAAAAGTAGAACCTAATTTAGATTTAAAAGAAATATACACAAAGGTATATCAAGCATATAATTCAGCTTATCCTAGAATAAAGGGATTTTAAATATATAGATATTTCGGTTCTATGTTATAAAACTAGCTGCAAATCTGTTAACTATTGACGTTAAATCAATTATCAATTTAGATTTGATATGGAACTGTTATATTTATAATTACTTAAATTTAAAAATATAAATACTTTATTAAAGTAGTACATCAAGAGATCATATGTACTAAGAGAATTAGAGACATCTTCAAATAATATAACTAAGTTTAAGGATAGTTTTTAGCTCTAATACTGAAATAGCATGTTTTATAATGTCTAAAACACTTGATTTTTGATGATTTTTAAGCAAAAATGAATTAAAGATGAACCACTTCGATCCGAAATCTATTTTTAAAACTCTCACAGATTCTGGTGAGAGAATTTAGAAATAATAAATTTTATTACGAAGTGATTCATCTATAATGGATGTTTAGTTATTATAGTAAATGAATAGCAGAATTTATAATCCATAAGTTGCAACAATTTAACAACGTAGAACAGTGTTATTTTTCTTAAACTACCATTGTTTATATGTTATTTGAGAGGAGTATTTTCAGATTTGATAGAAGTGAACCATAGTAAAATTAAAGAGACAAACAGAAAAAAGATAATTGGGCTATTATTAGAAAGAAATGAAATCACAAAACTTGATATTTCAAGGATATTAGATATAAGTATAACTACAGTTTCTACAAATATAACAGAATTAAAAAGTGAAGGTATTGTAGAAGATGTAAGATCTTTAGAGTCAACTGGTGGAAGAAAGGCAATTGCTATTAAGCTAAACGAAAATTGCAGATATTCTATTGGAGTTGCATTAACACCAAATCACATTAAGATATCTTTAGTTAATTTAAAAAGAGAGATTATTGATAATATAAGAATCAGACATAAAAACAGTGGAATGGAAGAACTTATTGCCATAATCAAAGAAAACTTAGAGTTTATTATGAAAAAATATGAGCTTAATGATAAAAAATTGTTAGGTATAGTATTTTCAGTCCCGGGAACTGTAGATTTTGAGAAGGGGATTATTAAATATGCGTACCTTCTAGAAGCAAAGGACTTCAACTTAAAGGAGAAATTTTTGTATTTGAATGTTCCTATTTATGTAGATAATGAAGCAAATCTATCAGCTTATTATGAATTTTTGAATAGAAAAGATATGCTAAAAAATCTACTTTATGTTTCAATAACAGATGGATTAGGCCTCGGCATAGTAATTGATAGGAAAATATATAGAGGTGACAACAATTCATCTGGAGAACTAGGACATATTAAAATATCTATTAACGGTAAAAAATGCAAGTGTGGTGCAAATGGATGTCTTGAAGCCTATACATCAATGAATTCTTTAATTGAGAATTATAATGAAATAGCTGAAACACCTATTTATGACATATATGAGTTTGAAGAAGAATATAGTCAACATAATGAACTTGCAATAAAAGTTTTAGAAGAATATTTAGGCATTCTAGGAATTGGTATTTCAAGCTTAATTATGATATTAGATCCTAGCTGCATAGTAGTAGGTGGAGATATAAATAGTTTACTGAAAGATAAGATGGCTATACTAAGAGAAAGCGCGTATAAAGACAATTCCTTTACCAATGAAAATAATTGTAATATTAAATTAGCTAATTTTAAAGAATCTTACCTTTTGGGAGCAGCAATGATGCCAATAGAGGAATTCTTGTTAATTAAATAATTGAAAAGTTAATATACAAACGGGTTTCTATATAGAAATTAGGTTTATATAAATATTATATTTAGTATATATTTCAAGGCAAGAACAATATTTATAAATCCTATTTCAGTTGGAAGCCCAGTATTTTGAAAACTTATTAAATAAATTTTAAAAAGTAGTTGAAGAAGTTTTGTAGTGAAAAGATACGAGGAGGAGAGATTAAAAATGAAGTTTTATTTAGACACAGCAAATGTAGAGCATATTAAGCAGGCAAATAGAATGGGAGTAATTTGCGGAGTTACGACAAACCCATCGCTTATAGCAAAAGAAGGAAGAGACTTCACTGAGGTTATAAAAGAGATTACTGAAATAGTTGAAGGACCAATAAGCGGAGAAGTAGTTAGTGAAGATGCAGAAGGTATGGTAAGAGAAGGTAGAGAAATAGCTGCAATTCATAAAAATATGATAGTAAAGATTCCAATGACGGAAGAAGGGCTAGCAGCAACGAAGGTTTTAGCAAGTGAAGATATAAAAACAAATGTGACTTTAATATTCTCGGTAACCCAAGCCTTACTTGCAGCAAATGCAGGAGCAACTTATGTAAGTCCTTTCCTTGGAAGAATAGATGATATATCAATGGATGGAATGGAACTTGTTAGAGATATAGCAGAAATATTTGATATTCATTGTATAGATACAAAGATAATTGCGGCAAGTGTTAGAAATCCAATTCATGTTATACAAGCTGCAAAGGCAGGTGCACATATAGCAACTGTTCCTCACAGTTTAGTACTTCAGATGGTCAAGCATCCATTAACAGATCAAGGGTTAGAAAAATTTAAAGCAGACTGGGCAGCAGCTTTCGGAAAGTAGGAGGATATAATGAATAGAGAATTAGATAAGTTATCAATCAATGCAATAAGAGTGCTTTCGGCAGATGCAATAGAAAAATCAAAATCAGGGCATCCTGGACTTCCTTTAGGCGCAGCTACCATGGCATTTACTTTATGGACAAAGATGAATCATAATGGGAAAAATCCAAGATGGGATAATAGAGATAGATTTGTATTATCGGCAGGCCACGGTTCAATGTTAGAGTATTCTCTACTTCACCTATTTGGCTATGGAATAACAATTGAAGATATTAAAAATTTTAGACAAGTAGGAAGCTTAACTCCAGGTCATCCTGAATATGGTCATACAAAAGGTGTTGAGATAACAACAGGACCACTTGGACAAGGCGTATGCAATGCAGTAGGAATGGCTATAGCAGAAGCACACCTTGCAGAAAAGTTTAATAAACCTGGATTTAATGTAGTGGATCATTATACCTATGCCATAGCAGGAGATGGATGTCTAATGGAAGGCATCTCTGGAGAAGCATCTTCTCTTGCAGGTACTCTAGGTCTAGGCAAGCTAATAGTATTATATGATTCAAATAACATATCAATAGAAGGGAATACAGATATAGCCTTTAAAGAAGACGTAGCTAAAAGATATGAATCTTATGGATGGCAAGTACTACATGTTACTGATGGAAATGACATTGATTCAATTGAAAAGGCTATTGATATAGCAAGAGCTGAAGTTTCAAGACCATCGATAATAATAGTTAAAAATCAAATAGGATTTGGCTGTCCGGCTAAGCAAGGAAAAGCATCAGCTCACGGTGAGCCTCTAGGTACTGAGAATGTACTAGCAATGAAAGAAAACTTAGGTTGGAATACTGAAACTCCATTCTATGTCCCAGCTGAAGTATATTCAAATATGAATGCACATATAGAGAAGGGCATAGCTAAAGAAGAGGGTTGGAATGAATTGTTCAGGGAGTATTCTGTAGTATATCCAGAACTAGCAGAAGAGTATATGAGATGGATCAGTGATGAAATTAATAAAGAAGAATTGTTAAATAACGAAGATTTTTGGAGCTTTAATAAAGCCATGGCTACTAGAGAATCTTCAGGAATTCTTATAAATAGATTAGCAAATTTAATTCCTAATTTTATAGGAGGTTCAGCAGATCTTGCGCCTTCAAATAAAACATATATGGCAGGTAAAGGCGATTTTTCAGCAGAACATAGAAGTGGCAAAAACCTTCACTTTGGAGTAAGAGAACATGCTATGGCGGCTATTGTAAATGGTATATATGCTCATGGTGGACTTAAAGTATTCTGTGCAACCTTCTTTGTATTCAGTGATTATATGAAGGGAGCTATGAGATTATCTTCTTTGATGAAGCTTCCAATAGCATATGTATTAACTCATGACAGTATAGGAGTTGGAGAAGATGGACCAACACATCAGCCAATTGAACAATTAGCAAGTCTTAGAAGTATGCCAAACATGACAGTATATAGACCAGCAGACTCAAAAGAAACAGCTGCAGCTTGGTATTATGCTGTAACTAATGGTACTACTCCAACATCACTAGTATTAACTAGACAGAAATTACCACTATATGATGGCTGTGCAAAGAGAGCCTTAAAGGGTGGATATATACTTAAAGATTCTAAAAATTCTGTTCCAGATGTGCTTCTAATGGCTTCTGGATCAGAGGTAGAACTTATATTTAAAGCTGCAGAAGAATTAGAGGCAAAAGGTATAGATGCAAGAGTTATAAGTATACCAAGCTTTGAAGTTTTTGAAGCTCAAGGTGAAGAATATAAAGAATCAGTTATGCCAACATCAGTTAGAGCTAGAGTTGCAGTTGAAGCATTAACTTCTTTTGGTTGGCATAAATACGTAGGAATAGATGGAGAAATTATCTCTCTTGATACTTTCGGAGCATCAGGAAATCCTGAGACTTTATTTAAGCAATTTGGATTTACTGTAGAAAATGTGGTTAATAAGGCAGTAAAAGTAGTAAATAAAGGAGTAAAGGTCCAATTTAAAGTTTAAAAAATGTGATCCCTTGTTGAAATTGAGGTGTGACTCAATTTACCCGTTTACAAAATATTAATTGTAGAAGTACCTCAGTTTCGACATTAATATAAAAAATAATAAATCTTAATAAATATATAAATGAAAGGAATAACTATATGATTATTAAAAGTGTAAATGATAAAGAATTTAAGAAATATGGACAAATATTAAAGAATTATGATTGCAAAGAAATACTTGATAAAATGCAAAATACACCACTTCCAAAAGATGTAATCTATGAGCCATCTGTTAAAGAACTAGAGGCACTAACAATAGCAGAAGAACTAAAACAAAGAGAATTTGGAGAATTACCAATACAAATAGGTTTCTGCAACGGCAATAACTATATGCTAAATGCAGTAGAATACCATCGCACATCAGAAATAAACATAGCTGTAACAGATCTTGTACTTTTAATAGGAAGTCAGCAGGATATTGAAGACGATTACTCCTATGATACATCTAAAATAGAAGCATTTTTAGTTCCAGCAGGAACAGCTATAGAGGTATATGGAACCACACTACACTACGCACCTTGTAATGCTAAGGAAGATGGATTTAGATGTGTTGTTGTATTGCCAAAAGATACTAATCTACCTTTAGAACGCAAGATAGAAAAAGTGAATGAAGATGCCTTGTTATTTGCAAGAAATAAGTGGCTTATTGGACATAAGGATACTGATTTAGGTGAACTGGGAGCCTTTATAGGTCTTGTTGGAGAAAATATTTCAATAAAATGATAGTAAGAAAATTTAATATAATAAATTAAATAAAATGGAGGATTTAAAAATGAATAATACACCAAAAGTAAAGTTAGGAATTGTTGCAGTAAGTAGAGATTGTTTCCCAATGGAACTTTCAGCTAATAGAAGAAAGGCAGTAGTAGAAGCATTTAATGGAGAAATTTTTGAGTGTCAAACAACTGTAGAAAATGAAAAAGATATGAGAAAAGCTTTAACAGAAGTTAAAGAAGCAGGCGTAAATGCTTTAGTTGTTTTTCTTGGAAACTTTGGGCCAGAAACTTCAGAAACTTTACTTGCAAAAGAATTTGGAGGCCCAGTTATGTTTGCTGCTGCCTCTGAAGAAAGTGGAGATAACCTTGTAGGTGGCCGTGGAGATGCATATTGTGGAATGTTAAATGCAAGCTACAATTTAGCGCTTCGTAACATAAAAGCCTATATACCTGAATATCCAGTTGGTACTGCAGAAGATGTTGCAGAAATGATTTCCGAATTTGTTCCAGTAGCTAATACATTACTTGGATTAAATAACTTGAAAATAATATCATTTGGTCCAAGACCTCAAGACTTTTTAGCTTGCAATGCACCTATTAAGCAACTATACAATTTGGGTGTTGAAATAGAAGAAAATTCAGAACTGGATTTATTTGCAGCCTATAATGCTCATGCAAATGACTCAAGAATACCAGAAGTTATAGCTAGTATGGAAAAAGAACTTGGAGAAGGTAATAAAATGCCTGGTATCCTTCCAAAGCTTGCTCAATATGAAATTACATTATTAGACTGGATGGAAGAACATAAAGGATCAAGGGAATATGTTGTATTTGCAAATAAATGTTGGCCTTCTTTCCAAACTCAATTTGGTTTTGTGCCATGCTATGTAAACAGCCGTTTAACCGCTATGGGTATTCCTGTATCTTGTGAAGTTGATATTTATGGAGCTTTAAGCGAATATATAGGAACTTGTATAAGTCAAGATGTTGTAACTCTACTTGATATAAATAATACAGTTCCTGCGGATATGTATGAATCAGAAATAAAAGGGAAGTTTGATTACACATTAAAGGACACATTTATGGCATTCCACTGTGGAAATACAGCTGCTTGCAAATTAACTTGTGGAACTATGAAAAATCAAATGATAATGGCAAGAGCTTTAGAACCAAATCAAGAACCAAACATAACAAGAGGAACTTTAGAAGGAGATATAATACCTGGCGACATTACTTTCTTCCGTCTACAAAGCAATGCAGATGCAGAGCTAACAGCTTATGTAGCAGAGGGCGAAGTTCTACCTGTTGCAACTCGTTCTTTTGGAGCTATAGGGGTGTTCGCAATTCCTGAAATGGGAAGATTCTATAGACATGTATTAATACAAGGAAGATACCCACATCATGGAGCAGTTGCTTTTGGACATTTTGGAAAAGCAATATACAACTTATTTAGATATTTAGGCGTTAAAGAAGTAGGATTTAACCAACCTAAGGCAATGCTATATAAGACAGAAAATCCTTATAAATAGAAAACAGAGAATTATCAATATAATACAGTACAGAAGAATATGCATAATTAACAATGATTAGATTAAAAGTGAGTGGGAGATCTATAAATTACCACTCACTTATTTTGCTGTAAATTTTCTCATGCACGTTTAGAAAAGCAAATCTGTAAAAAAGTGCTTGCGATAATGTATTGATTTTATAACAAATATAAAAAATTAAATATTGTTATACTTTTTAATTTTTATATTTTTAAAAATATAAAAATTTATAGGAAAAATGCGCGGTTAGGGCTCGTGAACAAGTTTTGCTGTTGTTGAAAAAATTGATTAAGAAGTTTTTAGTATATTACTTTAAGGATGTACCACTTCGAACCGAAATCTATTTTTAAATTCTCTCACGGCTTCTGGTGAGAGGATTTTAATATAACAAGTTTTATCACGAAGTGATGACTCCGTAAAACTATGAAGTAAGAAAAATTTATCATAAGGTAAACATTTTATAAATAAATGAAGCGTATACTTAACTAGATATATTGGAACGATCAAGGGGATATATTTTAAATTAAAAGTTATAAGGATATATCGGATGCTCCTAAAAAGATTCACGATATAATGGATGTAATAATAAATGAAGAATATCACTTAAGTAGAAATTTTTGTTCTAATAAATGCTACAATTTGTTTTTTGGAAGAATGTAGTATTACGAAGTTCTTTATATAATGTGATTGAAAGTGAAGCAATGGGATGTCTTTTGATAACAACTTCAGATAAAATACCAGCGGCTATCTTGAAAGAAGTAATTTTAGAAGATTTAGAAAAATATGTTGAACAGAAAATTACATATATAGAAGATAATTTGTAAAAAAAGAAAATGTGTCGCCTGCCAAATTTTTTTTCATATTCATTCGGAAATGCAGATGCATAAAAAATATGTTTACATAGATTAAAGCTAGTAAGTTATATTATTTATGGACTATGTTACGGTGTAACAGTTCCGGGCGTGTCAATTTGTGGAATAAGGTGAAATACTGAGGAATATTAAACAATGGACAAGTAGTCTTGTCTAACAGTGTTTTATGCCTTATATATAATAAAACCATATGTTATTATAAGTTATGTCGCTGCAATGCAGAAAGACAAACACACAAAAATGAAAGTTTGTTTTTAGAAAATAAATTTTTAAAATGAGTGTTGACAAAAAAATCTTACGATGGTAAGATATAGAAGCTGTAAGATAAGCAGCAAAGTAAACTTGGTCTTTGAAAATTAAACAGAGAAGATAAACAAAGTCTAAAATTAGACTTAAACTAAACCAGCAATTCTTTTGAAAAAAGACTTACTAAGTAAGTAAGCTATGATTAAACTTTAAATTGAGAGTTTGATCCTGGCTCAGGACGAACGCTGGCGGCGTGCCTAACACATGCAAGTCGAGCGGAGAAAGCTCTTCGGAACTTTCTCAGCGGCGGACGGGTGAGTAACACGTGGGTAACCTGCCTTATAGAGGGGGATAGCCTTCCGAAAGGAAGATTAATACCGCATAACATTTTCGTTTCGCATGAAATGAAAAT
>NZ_JAENHN010000044.1 GCF_016595795.1 Clostridium yunnanense | reverse complement strand
CGGCCGCATATTCTTGGCATATTGTCAAGTGATAATCTGAAAATTAAAAAAAGACCCACACCACGTATTTGTGATGCAAGTCTTTTCTTAACTTAATGACATTGAGAGACATTCTTCAGCCACTTTTTTGTACATCTGCTTTTCCAACCTGTATTGTTCAACAGGTTTTCTTCTAAAACTATATTTTATGATACTTAAATACATTAACAAAATATACCTAAATCGTAGGAATACATAAAAACTTGGAGCTTTATCTATAAAAATGAGTCTTAGTATAAAATCATAAGTTAGACTAATATAATAACTAAGTGTTATAATTGCAATAGTCTAAAATAATAATATAAGGTAAACATTGCCAAAAAAACCTTATAATAAATAGGAGAGTGTAAAGTTTTATGATGAATGTTAATAAGGAAAAATGTATTGGTTGTGGATTATGCGTAAAGGATTGTTTTGCAAGAGACATAGAAATGGTTGATGGAAAAGCAAAGATTAAGAATGAAGCTTGTTTCAAATGTGGACACTGTGTTGCAATATGTCCTAAAGAAGCAGTTTCAACAGATGAATATAATATGGAAGAAGTTAAAGCATATAACAAAGATGAGTTTGAAATAGAACCAGAAAGGTTAATGAACTTTATTAAGTTTAGAAGAACAGTGAGACAATTTCAATCGAAAGATATTGAGATTGAAAAATTAAATAAAATTATAGAAGCCGGAAGATTCACACAAACTGGAAGTAATGCACAAAATGTTTCTTATGTAGTAGTAAGAGAAAATTTAAATAAATTAAAAGCTTTAGCTTTTGAAAGCTTAAGCAATTACGGTAAATACATGCTTAATAATTTAACTCCTGAGACTGCGCATTTTAAGAGATACGCTGAGATGTGGGTACAAATGAACGAAGAATTTAAGGCTGATAACACTAAGGACAAGTTATTTTTTAATGCACCAGCAGTAGTATTAGTAGTTTCTGAATCTGAGGTTAATGGAGCTCTAGCTTCCTCAAATATGGAGCTTATGGTAGATGCTTTAGGACTAGGAACATTCTTTAGTGGTTTCTTTGTAAGAGCAGCACAAGGTAATAAGGAAATCATGGAGTTACTAGGATTACAAGAAGGCCAAAAGATAGTTACTTGTATGGTGATAGGATATCCTGCAGTGAAATATTCAAGAACTGTACCTAGAAAAGACGTTGTAGTTTCATGGAAGTAGAAATTCTTAATTGACTGCGACTAAGTTAATTTAATAGTCGTAGTATTTGTTATATCAAACCTAATCTACGCATGTTCAAAATTTATTATAATGGATATTTGAACATGCGTAACTTAATGAAGAAGATTAGAATTAAAATTTTTTTATTTCTAAGATATTAACATTAAATAAATATTAATATTATATTGGGTTTGCATTGTAAAGCTCACTGGTATCTTTTGTGAGTTTCTTATTTGGAACTTCATAGATCATACTATTTTCCTCTTTCTTAAAACCATGTCTTGAAAATAGCTCTTTGCTATCATACGAAGCATTGAGTAAAATGTCGTAGCATTCTTTTTCCCTGGCAAACTCAACAAGCTTTGTTAAAATTAAAGTTCCTATTTTTTGTTTTCTGTATGATTGGTGAACATATAGATTAGTTATATGAGCACTTTTTCCGGTTTTATTCTTAATGGATGGGACTGAATCGTAAAAAAATAGCATTCCAGTACCTATAATAGCTGCATTATCTTCTGCTAACATAACCACACAGCTTTTGTTAGCCATCTTTTCTTCAAAATACTTTTTTAGATTTTCTTTTATCTCGTAGTAGTTTTCATCAGTAGGAATCAGTTCTAAGAAGTCTAGTCTTAGTGAAACAAGTAGATGTACATCCTTCTCATCAGTAAATCTATATGAAAGCATAGTTTATTTACTCCTTTAAGTATTTTTAGTGTGAAGTAGTAGTTTATATAATGATGGTATAAAAATTAAGTTATTTTATAACATCATTATATTATTATATTATCAACTGATGCAAAAGTTATACTATGGAATTTAACCATACTATACGGAAGATGTGAAACTTAGCATGAAGTTGTAATATAAGTCATTCATTAATATATTTTCAAAGCTCCCACGGTTCCTTATGAGAGTTTCGAAAATATAAATTTAATATTAATCACATCCTAAGTTTTTTATTAAACAGCTTGAAATCTTGTATAGATGAGCATCAAGATACTTGGAATTGTGTTACTAAGTCTATATATATCTAATGCTAATTATATTATTAAATAAAAAAATGTTACAAAAGAATAAGAAAATTTGTGGTTAACTAGAATAATATTGAAATTATAGATAATACTACTTTAATGGAACTTTATTTTTATTCCTTATGAATTTAAGATGCCATTAAAGACGTAAATAACTATGTACAACGGGCTTGAAACACAATACAAGTTAAAGAATAAAATAAAGAAGAATTTCTCACTTGCCATAATTTATTCAATACACTTAAGAGAAGGCAGATTAGAAAAAATCATTCAAGAAAGTCGCTTCAGCGATTTTTTCATGGAGGTTAATATGAAAGTTGGAATTCCAAAAGGACTATTATATTATAAGTATCATCCTTTCCTAAATACATTCTTTACTGAGCTAGGAGCTGAAATAATAACATCGGAAGATACGAACAAAAAGATTTTAGATGAAGGTGTTAAATATTGTGTTGATGAGGCATGTTTACCTATAAAGATTTTTCATGGCCATGTTTCAATGCTTAGGGATAAATGCGATGTTATTGTTATACCAAGAATAATGCAACTTAGGTCAAGAGAATATATTTGTCCTAAGTTTTGTGGTTTGCCTGAAATGGTTCTAAATAGTATACCAGGTATTGCAGAATCAATAACAGAGCCCATATATGCTGCTTCTGAAAAGGAACTTTATCAGTGGGCCCAGAAGGCTGGAAAAGCAATCACAAATAACAGAACACAAATAAGAAATGCATTTGATAAGGCTTTATGTGAACAAAATAAATACAAAACTGGAATAAAAAATGAGGATTATAAAATTAATGTTGCTTTGGCAGGCCATCCCTACAATTTATACGATAACTTTATAAATATGAATTTAGTTAAGAAATTAAATAAACTAGGGGTTGGGGTTATAACAGAAGAATTCATAGATGATGCCTTAATTGATAATAAAGTTAAAGAGTTGTATAAAAGACCTTTCTGGACTTTTGCTCGTAATGCATATGGATTTACTTTAGAAGCTTCCAACGAAAAAATGGTCGATGGAATAATATATATATCGTCCTTCGCTTGTGGTATTGATTCAGTGATAGTGGAACTTATTAAGGACAAAATTGGAGATTTTCCTTTTATGATTCTTAAGGTTGATGAGCATACTGGGGAAGCGGGTCTAGAAACTAGAGTAGAAGCTTTTGTTGATATGTTAGAAAGGAGCTGTTAATTTGAAAATAACATTTCCACATATGGGTAATGTATATCTTGCAGCTAAGTCGTTATTTGATGGTCTTGGAATTGATTATGTGATACCTAATCAAAATAGTAAATCATCTCTTGAAATAGGGGCACTGCACTCGCCTGAAGAAATATGCCTTCCATTTAAAATAATGATTGGCAACTATATTGAAGCAATTGAACAAGGGGCAGATACTGTGATAATAACTGGAAGTTGTGGGCCTTGCAGATTTGGAGAATACTGCGAGATGCAGATAAATTTACTAAAAAAACTTGGGCATGATTTGGACTTTATAGTTATAGATGCACCAAAAGAAATAGGGATCAAAGAACTATTTGCTAGAGTTAGTAAAATATCATCGGTGAGCGAAAAAACTGTATTTGAAAAATTAAAGGTATTATATGATTCATTAAGAGTAGTTAAGTTAGTTGATGAGGTAGAAGCAAAAGCACATTATCTTGCGGGTTTTGAAAAAGAAGCTGGTAGTTGTAAAAGATTGTTACATAAATGTAAAGCTGAGGCTTTAAAAACTTCAAACCCATCGCAAATGATAAAACATCTTTTAAATTATAAAAAGCAGTTAGATAATGTACAAATAGATAATACAAAAAAACCTATTAAAATAGCAATAATAGGTGAGATATATACTGTAATAGAACCATTTTCTAATCTATATATTGAAGATAAATTAATGGATTATGGTGTTTCAACGGTGAGAAGATTAACTCCTAGTTGGTGGGTGAAAAATACAGCACTTGTTCCAACTAAACTAAATTCTCTAGATATAAGAAAAGGGTCTAAAGAATACCTACCTCTCTATATTGGTGGGCATGCGAGAGAATGTATAGGTGAAGCTGTTTTAGCTCATGAAGATGGATGTGATGGAGCTATTCAGATTTTTCCTATGGGGTGTATGCCTGAGATTGTTTCAAAAGCTATATTACCTAAAATATCTAGTGATAAAGACTTTCCTATAATGTCTTTGGTTGTTGATGAGATGACTGGAGAAGCAGGATATGTCACAAGAATAGAAGCGTTTGTAGATTTACTTGAAAGGAGAAAGATTAGATGTACTACCTTGGCGTAGATGTAGGTTCTGTAAGTACTGATTTAGTGCTTATAGATAATCAAATGAATGTGATAGAAAAACTTTATTTAAGAACAAAAGGAAGACCTATAAATGCTATTCAGCAAGGTTTTAAGATTCTTAAAGAAAAATATAATGGAATAGAGGTCAGTGCAGCAGGAACCACTGGAAGCGGCAGGCATATTGCGTCAACACTAATAGGTGCTGATGCAATAAAAAATGAGATTACAGCTCATGCAGTGGCAGCTCTTGAGATTGATAAAGATGTAAGAACTATAATTGAGATTGGTGGTCAAGATTCAAAGATTATTGTTTTAAAAAATGGAGTGGTTTCTGATTTTGCAATGAATACTGTATGTGCTGCAGGTACTGGTTCATTTCTTGATAGGCAAGCGGAAAGACTAGATATTCCTATTGAAGAGTTTGGCGAATATGCACTTAAGTCTACGACTCCTGTAAGAATAGCTGGAAGATGTGCTGTATTTGCAGAATCTGACATGATACATAAACAGCAACTTGGATATAATGACTCTGATATTATAAGAGGCTTATGCGATGCATTAGTAAGAAACTACTTAAATAACATAGGGAAGGGAAAAGATATTGAATCTAAGGTGTTTTTTCAAGGTGGAGTAGCAGCAAATAAAGGTATGAAAGCTGCTTTTGAAAGTTCCTTAGGGTTTGAGATCTTTGTGCCAGAGCACTACAATATGATGGGGGCTATAGGCTCAGCACTTATTGCAAAAGCAGCTGTTGAAAAAACTGGCAAGAGTAACTTTAAAGGGTTCAATCTAGCTGATAGTAAATTTATATCTAAAAGCTTTGAATGCGAAGGGTGTCCAAATAGGTGTGAAGTTGTTAGAATTAATGAAAACGAAAGTACTATTGGATGTTTTGGAGATAGATGCGGTAAATGGAGTAATAAGAAAGCTATATAGTATATAAGTTTATTTTGACAAATATCAAATTAATAACATATAAGATATTACTATTATCCTTAATAGTAGAGTATAGGTGCTGAAAATTTCAGGTTTTCAGCACCTATACTTTTATTGAACTAAAAAGCTAAATATTTTGATACAAATGAGTTATAATTTAAAATATGGAAATATATTTTTTTTATTTATAATATAAAAAATTATTACTGAAAGTATTTTAAAATATGATTTTTGTTATGGGTATATTAAGGGAGAATTTATGAAAAAGTTAAAAATTGAAGAGATAAAAGTTTATGAGAATTTGGAAAATAAATTGGCTGAGTGCCCATTTTGTGTTTTGGAAAAATGTTATGAGGAGCAGCTTATGCATTCTATTTTAGGCGAAAGAATAATGGATGTTGATTTCTATCCTAAAATAGGAAATGAGCATAATTTTTGTGAAAATCATATTGAAAAATTAAATAGAGGTAGTGATAAATTAGGCTTAGCTATAATGTTAGATAAAATAATAAATGAGGAAAAGAAAAAATTATATAAGAACAAAACCCTACAAAAAAATGATAATTCAATAGTTAAGAAGTTATTGTCTTTATCAAAAAATCCTAGTAGACCTTCAAATATAAAGGCAAACTGTGAATGTTTTATATGTTGTAAACTTGATGAAAACAATAAAGATAATATTAAGGTAACCATTGAACTTTGGAAAAAGGACATTGATTTTAGAGAGCTTTACAAAAATTCTAGGGGATTTTGTAGTAATCATTATATAAATATGATTAATGAGTTGGAGAAATTGCCTGAAAATAAAGGCATAGCTGATATGTATGAGGTTACTAATCAAATACATATAAAAAATTTAGAAAGACTTCAGGAAGAACTGCAATGGTTTATTAAAAAATTTGATTATCTTAATGCTGATAAGCCTTGGGGAACATCTAAAGATTCTGTACAAAGAGCACTTGAGAAACTTTTGGGGAATTATTGATTAGAAGTTATTTTTTTTATAATAGTGGATTAAAAACTCTGCTTGGAAGTTAGCAGAGTTTTTAAAATTAATAAGTTTCAATATGAAGTGGTACATCAATATTAAAAGTTAGATAACTTTGGATTGTTATTTATTATCTTATATATATCTAACAAGACTAGGTTTATTGTAAGCCATACTAATCCAAAAACATATCCATTATAGATTGCGCTTGGATTTTCTATATTAGATAAAATAGGCGAAATTCCAGATAATAAACATATTAATAAAGTTAATGCAATTAAAATAGCAGCATACAGATATTTTTTTATGTATTTTAAAAGCACAAAAGTAGAAAATCCATATGCAACAATTGAAATTAAACCTTCGTGGCTAGGGAAAGTGTAGTCTATATTACTATAATAGTTTGATATTGGATTCAACCGCTTAAATATAGTATTCAAGCATATACATAATATTTCTCCTCCAATTATGGTTGTAAATAGAAATTGAAGCTCAAGCCTTGGAGTAGAACTTTTTTTAATTATAAACATCGCAATAACAAAGATTAAAATAACTATAAATATATTGGAAGTGAAGAGTGTCAATACGGTAATAAATTTTGATAAACTGCTTGAAAAAATATCTTTTATATAATACGTTGCTACTAAGTTAAATTGATTTAAATCAGATGTTATATAATCTTGAACTATCCCTACAATTAACGCAAAGATTCCTATAAGTGCAAGCGTTAATATACTCATAACATTACGATTTCTTACAAAGGAATATATGTAGATAAATGTGTTGTTAAGTATTTTATAACTAAATCTTGCTAACTTGAATCCATGATTTTTATATGAATATATACCTCCAACAATCATAAGCAATATGAGAAAAATATAAGAAATATATTTTGATATATAGCTATCAAGTTTTTCCCAGTTAGGACCTAAAAACATACCTAAGGATATAAAAGTAAAAGTCCAAATTAATGCCCCTAAATATGCATTTATAGCGAATTTTTTATAAGATATTTTAGTTATACCAGAAAAATATCCTGTAATATGTCTAACCCCTGGAATGAAGTAGGAGAAGAGTAATAAATTATTCCCATAGGAATTGAACCAATTTGATGGTTTCTCTAAGTTTTTTTTATCTAGATGAAAGTATGAAAAATATTTGTTAATAAATTCAATTCCAAATTTTCTTCCTATTAGGTATGAAACACTTATTCCTAGTATTACACCTGAGGTAGCTGATAAAACACTTAGTATGAGATTAAGTTTAGATTCATATATGAGAAAACCACAATAAGTCATCATTATCTCTCCTGGGAGAGGAAACGCTATAAGCTCTAAGGTTAAACATATAAATAAAATGGCGTAACTATAGCTATTAAAAAGATCCATTATAAGTTGCACAGTATCACCTCCTACTATATAGACACATTACTTCAATATAGGATTTATACTTTTAAATTGAAGTAATCTATTAACATTGCTTATCATAAGTATTTGTAATAAAACCACATTTTATGTCTAAATTATTCCATAAAAGAAAATTTTATAAATAGTAAGCTATTCATAAGTTAACGTTAGAACCCTATAGTATAATTATACTAATTAAAAATAAATATTAGTGTTGCAAAATTTGGAGGAATCATGATTAGAAAACTTTCAAGAGGATTAGGTGCTTCTATAAGAAAATTTACTGGAAAAGGTAAGAATTTAAAAAAAGAAATTGGAGCTTTGTACCTGGCTTATAAAAGAAAAGATATTCCCATATATACGAAGATAATCATTATGGTTGTAGTTGCATATGCATTAAGTCCAATAGATATTATACCAGATTTTATCCCAGTTCTAGGCCTTCTTGATGATATAATAATTGTTCCTTTAGGAATCGCTTTAGCTGTTAGACTTATACCAAAGGATGTTATGGATCAGTGCAGAATTGATGCTGAAAGACAATATAATAAAATAAAGAAAAAAAGTTATCTATTTGCTATCTTAATAGTATTGGTTTGGATTCTTATTATTACATACATAATTCTAAAGATTAAGAGCTGGCTTTATTAGAAGTCCCAAACAGTACAAAATATAAATTCAATTAAATCTTATTAAATTGGTTCTTGTAAAATAACTTCTATATTTAAGCACAAAATTAGTAATCATAAGGATATATGTTAAAGTTTTACTGTTTGTGAACGAAACAATATATATGCAGACAAGAAATCATTAGGGGGATTTATTATGTTAAAAATATCAGAAAATGAAGTTCTAGAATCGTTTAATACAGTATTACCATATTTAATGCTTTTATTTGATGATGAAGCATCTTTTGCTATTACCGATGAAAATAAATATTTGTTAATTGAAAACTGCAGTAACTTACAGATTAAAGCAAAAGTAGGGGACATAATTCCTAAAGGTGGAGCGATACATAAAGCAATTAGTTCAGGAAAAACAATTATAATGGATGTTCCTAAGGAAGTATATGGAATACCTTTTAAGTCATACGCAATTCCAATAAAGAATGATAATAATATAGTAGTTGGTTCAATTGTGGTAGGTAAGTCTTTAGAAAAAAGAAATCAGGTTCTATCAACTTCTGAGGCGGTAGCTGCTTCACTTGAACAGATATCTGCATCTATTCAAAGTCTAACAGAAGGAGTGCAGAAAGTAGTTAATTCTAACAATGAAATTTTAAGTGAGGTAAAAGTTGCAAAAGAAAGCACAAAGGGTACAGATGATATTTTAAGATTTGTTGAAAATGTCTCACATCAAACTAATCTGTTAGGCATAAATGCTGCTATTGAAGCGGCAAGAGCAGGAGAACTCGGTAAGGGATTCGGCGTAGTAGCACAAGAGATCAGAAAATTATCAGCTTCAAGCAGCGAGTCAATTAAAAAGATAAATGGTGTACTTACTAAGATTGAAGGATCTGTTGGAAAGATTTCAACTAAAGTAAGTGATACAAGTGCTATTTTTGAGTTACAGGCAGCGGCTTTTGAAGAAATATCGGCTTCAATTCAAGAATTAAGTGCCAATGCAAATGTTTTAGATCAATTAGCGAGAAAGCTTTAATTAAAAATCATTATTTTGATATGTTGATAATATCAAAGTAATGATTTTTTGCTATATGTATCTAAAATGTTAAGTTTATGTGAATTTACTTGTGTTATTTACAAAATTCTATGTATAATATTACCATATATTAGATTCATAGGAAGAATAGTTTGAAGAAGGAGAAAAAAATGACGGTACTAATTCCTCAAAAAGTTGAGCAAGTACTTTTTGCTTATGAGAATGAATTAAAGTGTACTTTTAATAATAAAATTTTTGGAGTGTATATATATAACTCTGTTGCATTAGGAAACTTTGATGAGAATAAAAGTGATATAGATTTTATCACAATAATTAATGAAGATTTTAATGAAGTAGAATTAAAAAAAATAAAATTAATTCATCAAAAACTTTTAAATGCACACAAATATGCAAGTAAGATGGAAGGAATGTACATAAGGACCGATAGAGTAGGTAAAGGAAATGATGAGATTTCACCTTATTTATACTTTTCGGATAAAAAGCTTCATGAGTACGGATATTATGATATAAATTCAGTCACTTGGTGGACTCTAAAGAACTATGGAATTCCTATAAAGAGCCCAGATGTGTCAAATTTAAAGTTGAATATTCAGTGGAATGACGTTATAACAAACATGAATCATAATCTTAATTATTATTGGAAAAGAAAACTAGAAAATAAACTTATTTTTATGACAGATAACTGGATTGAATTTTCAATTTTAACATTATGCAGAATACTATACACTTTTGAAAACAATAAAATTACTTCTAAGACAGAGGCAGCTGAATTTGCTGCTAAGATAGTAAATGAAAAGTATAAAAAGATTATTTCAGAAGCATTGAGAATAAGAACTGAAACTTCCAAAAAATCTTTGTATACATTTAGAGTGACTAGATTAAGGGATACAAGAAGCTTCATTGAAGATATAATAAGTTATTGTAATGATAAATATAATTTGATCTAGTTATTTAAAACTTCAACTTTAAGCTAGTTTTAAAAGTTTGGACAAATTTACTTGTTTAAACCTTTTAGGTATTTGTTTTTTGCTTTGAAGCATTCATTTATATGAACTATATGATGTCGTGTAACAGGCATAAGCAGGATGCCAGAAACAGTTTTTTTGCTCCAAAAGTCAACAAGCCAGTTTGCAGCAGGCAGACTTGATACAGCTTTTTCTTCAATGATTAAATTTAAGGCTTCTTTGGGAAATTTCCTTTTTAGATCTGTAAATTTAAGATTTTTAATAATATTTTGAGACTTTCTTCCTACAGCTATTCTATAGTTACGAACTTCGTTTATATCTAAGCTTTTACTAAATTCTAGAATTTCTATTGGATTAAGTTCATTTCCGGTAGTACAAATTGGAGAGTGTGTCCTTTTAAGCCAATTATCAGTATTAATTACCTGGTCATCACCAGCTACAAGAATATTCATTGTTATATCCTCAATTCGGGCTGAATGCCACAAACCATATAAAATAGTCCTACCTTTTTCATTAATAGAAGTTCTCATACTAGTTTCATCTAAATCTTTCCATAAGTCATCTTCAAAGCTTTCCGTTTTTATTGAAGACATTTCAGAAAGATGTACCATAGAGTGCTGTTGTAAACATAGTTTAATGGCTGTTTCAAATTTACTGTCGTCTAATATAAATGATTTTAGTGACTTTTGGTTTTCATTCCACTGGGTCTTTTTATCTACCATAATCCTTAATCTCCCTTATATTACAAAATGCCATTGAATATTAAATCGAAATATAGTAAAAAATACTTTTATGCAATTATAACATATATTTACAAAAGCTCAAAAATTCAATGTTTAAATATAAATTAATATATGAATTTAATCTTTTTAGTATTCTAAAAATGAATTCGAAATGTTTTACATATTTTGTTGTTATTTTAGGAGGTATATATGGATTATCAAAGGTACTTTAAAGAAGAAGTAAGCGATGAAGAAATATTAAAAGCATATGCTATTGTGCTACCAATGCTTAAGAATTTAGTTAGAGATGATATGGCTTTCGGTCTTTCCGATAAAGAAAAGTATTTGTTTTATGTATCGGCAAAGGAGTTTGATTTAAACGTTACTTATGGTACAGAAGTGGTTGATTTAGTAAAACAATGTATAAGAAGTGGGAATATTGAAAAGGGAACAATTCCTCAAGAAGTTCTTGGTAAAGAAATTAGAGTAATTGCGGCACCTATAAGAAACAATAGAGGACAGATTATAGGGACAATAAGTGATGGGATAAGTATGGATGAAAGTAAGTATCTTATTAGTAGTATTGGAGATTTAAGTGAGTCCATAACCCAAGTATCACAAAGTGTAAATGAAATTGCGAAGTCATCTACAGAATTAGCTCATGCTGGACAGAAAGCCTTAGAACTTACTACACGTACTATGGAGGCTTCAGATAAGACAAAGGAAGCTTTAGATATAATCAAGGCTATTGCAGATCAAACAAATCTTTTGGGCCTAAATGCTGCGATAGAATCAGCCAGAGTTGGAGAATTAGGAAAGGGATTCAATGTAGTTGCTAGTGAAATTAGAAAATTAGCAGTGCAAAGTAAAGAATCTGTATCTACAATAAGAGACATAATAGAGAGTGTAAATAATTCTGTTGAAAATATATCACAAGCCATAAAAGAAACTGCAGTTTTGAGTGAAAATCAAGCAGCAGTTACAGAAGAAATTAGTGCTGCTGTTGCGAATATAAATCAAAGTATAAATGCTTTAAATGATTTTAGTAAAAGATTTTTATGATAAAAATTAGATTTTATTGCTAAAAAGAGGTTGATTTATATAAACATTAATGGTATTATAAGTATGTAACTTAAATGAAACGTAAATAATGTAACACAAATATATTTCAATTAGTGCTTATTATTATGAGGACATCGAAATTTTATTGTGAATTATTACAGAAGTTTAAGAAAAAAATAAAATTTCGGAGGTACACAGAAATGACTGGTACAGTTAAATGGTTTAACGCAGAAAAAGGATACGGATTTATAACAGGAGAAGATGGAAAAGACGTTTTCGCTCATTTCTCACAAATCCAAAAAGATGGTTACAAGACTCTTGAAGAAGGTCAAAAAGTTAACTACGAAGTAGCTCAAGGACCTAAAGGACCTCAAGCTGAAAATATCACTTTAGCTTAATAAATTGATATTTAACCCTTAAAGATTTATCTTTAAGGGTTTTTTATTTTATTTATTTTTAATTAACTTTATAAATTTGAGTAGGAACTGCAGTGATTTATTAATTTGAGTGGTACACATCTATAGTTATTTGAGAAAATATTTTATACGAATATGGAAAGAATATTAAAAGAAGAAGTTATATTGAGATTTATATAGATAATATAATTTGCTTAATAGGTAAAGAATTGTAATAAGATTTTCAAATAGTTTTTGACTGAAGTAATATATCTTATAGAAATTAATGTTTTAGAAAGGGTGCTATATATGAGCGAAATTGCTAGAAGATTGGATCAATGTAGAAAGCCCACTGGAGATGTAGGGAAATTAGTTGTTGAAAATATGAATGAAAGTCATTTTAATCTAACTACTTGGGGACTTGAGAAAATTGATATAAATAAGAACTATGTTATTTTAGATATTGGTTGCGGGGGAGGAAAGACAGTAAATCGATTAGCACAAAAAGTTGATGAAGGAAAAGTTTATGGTATGGATTATTCAGACGATTGTGTCAGATGGTCTATTGATGAAAATAAAAGTTATATTGATGAAAATAAAGTGGAGATCTTTCAGGGAACTGCCGAAAGCATTCCTTTTAAAAATGAAAAATTTGATCTGATTACTTCAGTAGAAACAATATATTTTTGGCCTAATATTAAAGAGTGTTTTAAAGAGATAAAGAGGACATTAAAGGTTGAAGGAACCTTTTTGATTATAAATGAAATGTATAAGAGTGATAAATTTAAAGAAAGAAATGAGAAGTTTGCAGAAGTAGGGGCGATGAATATATTTAGTGCAGATGAACTAGAAAATTTATTAAAGGATGTAGGGTTTGAAGAAATAGAAATTGATTTGATAGAAGATAAGAATTGGTTAAGGTGCATGGGTAAAAAAAATAGATGAAAACAAGATAAGGAGGAAATCTATGTTTCTCCTTATCTTGTTATTGTATAGGAACCAAACATGAAGGAAAAGTCTTCGCAAAGTATAATGAAAAATAACATGTCTTTTCTTAATAAAAATAACATTTACTTAAGTATTATGGAAAATTAAGTGTATAATAAAAAGGAGTCAGAATTATGAAATTATTTTTAGATACAGCTAATGTTAATGAGGTTAGATAAGCAAATTGTGTGGAGTTATATTGGTATAACCACTAAATATAAGCTAAATTGAAAAGTAATGAAGAAATTTACGAAGCTATTAAAGGAATTACTACACATCAAATGCTTAGGAAGCCATTAACAGATAGAGGTATAGAAAAGTTCATTAATGACTGGAAAACTATATTTGGCTAAAAACGGAGGAGATAGAATGAGTAAAAATATTGATAATTTAACTGTAGACTCTATAAGATTACTTTCAGCAGAAGCTGTACAAAAAGCTAATTCAGGTCATCCTGGATTGCCAATGGGAGCAGCTCCGATGGCTTATGCCATTTTTGATAAGGTTATGAAACATAGCCCTAAGAATCCTAAATGGTTCAATAGAGATAGATTCGTGCTATCAGCTGGACATGGTTCAATGCTTTTATACTCACTTTTACACTTATATGGATATGGACTTACAGTTGATGACTTGAAGGATTTTAGGCAAAAGGATAGTAAGACTCCAGGACATCCAGAGTATGGGCACACTGTAGGTGTTGAAATTACTACTGGACCTCTAGGTCAAGGGCAAGTTAATGCAGTTGGTATGGCTATGGCTGAAAGTTTTTTAGCTAAAAAGTTCAATAGGCCTGGTTATGAAATTGTTGATCACTACACTTATGCTTTATCTGGTGATGGTGATATGATGGAAGGTATAACTGGTGAAGGAGCTTCACTAGCTGCTACTCTAGGATTAGGTAAGCTTATAGTATTATATGACTCAAATAAAATATCTATAGAAGGTGATACTGATATAGCCTTCAGAGAAGACGTTGGAGCAAGATATGCAGCATATGGATGGCAAGTACTTACAGTAGAAGACGGAAATGACGTTGCTGCAATTACAAATGCACTAGAAGAAGCTAAAAAAGAAGCTGAAAAACCATCATTAGTTATAGTAAAGACAGTAATAGGGTATGGTTCACCTAAAGCGGGAACTTCTTCAGTTCATGGAGAACCTCTAGGTGTTGAAAATATTAAAAAAGCTAAGGAATTCTTAGGATGGAGTTATGAAGAAGAGTTCCATGTTCCAAAGGAAGTTAGAGAACATTTGTGTGAAACCATAGAAAAAGGAACTAAAGCAGAAGAAGAGTGGAACAAACTTTTCGAAAGCTACAAGAAGGAATATCCAGAACTTGCTAGTGAATGGGAGCTTTGGAATAGTGGAGAAGTTAAAGCGGATTTACTCTCAAATGAAGAATATTGGAGTTTTGAAGGTAAGCTTGCTACAAGAGTATCTTCAGAAAAAGTTATAAATAGATTAATGGATTTAGTACCTAACCTAATTGGTGGTTCCGCAGATCTTGCACCTTCTACCAAAACTTATATGAAAGGAAAAGGAGATTTCTCTAAGGAAGATAGAAGTGGAAGAAATCTTCACTTCGGAGTAAGAGAACATGCAATGTCAGCTATAGCTAATGGTATTGCAGTTCATGGAGGGCTTGTACCTTACGTTTCAACTTTCTTTGTATTCAGTGACTATATGAAGGCTTCGATGAGATTATCAGCGCTTATGAAGATTCCAGTAGTTTATGTATTGACTCATGATAGTATTGGAGTAGGTGAGGATGGGCCAACACACGAACCAATTGAGCAATTAGCAATGCTTAGAAGCATACCTAATATGCATGTGTTTAGACCAGCTGATTCAAAAGAAACCGCTGCTGCATGGTTACATGCATTAAAGAGAAAGGATGGTCCTACTTCAATAGTACTATCAAGACAAAATCTTCCTCTATATAATGAAACGTCAACAGAAGCTTTAAAGGGGGCTTATATATTAAAAGATAGTGAAAAAGAAGTTCCAGATATGCTTCTTATGGCAACGGGCTCAGAAGTTGAGTTAATATACGAAGCTCAATCAAAGCTTAAGGAAGAAGGAATTGATGCAAGAGTAATTTCAATACCATCTTTAGAAGTTTTTGAGGCTCAAGGAGAAGATTATAAAGAGAAGTTAATGCCGAGGTCTGTAAGAAAGAGAGTGGCAGTTGAAGCAGCATCATCATTTGGATGGCATAAATATGTTGGATTAGATGGTAAAGTTGTTTCGATTGATACCTTTGGAGCATCAGCGCCTGGAGATATACTTTTCAAAGAATTTGGATTTACAGTAGAGAATGTTATTAAAACTGCGAAAGAGCTTTAAGAAATAGAGTGTTCAACCTTAAATCAAAGACCTACAGAGTTATGAGACTTCTCTGTAGGTCCATTTATTTATCTTGATATGTATAATTTTTATAATATAATCTCTTCAATGCTTACTAAATTTGTTCCTTCAAATTCCATACAAACTATAAATGGCATTAGATCTATTATTCTTAAAAAGCCGTTATAATCGAAGTTTTTGTCATAATAATTAATAATTGTACCAAGAGCAGTTCCATGAGTTCCAATCACGATGTTTTCCTTTTGATGCTTTTCTAGTATACTATGTAAAGCTTGGACATTTCTATTTTGAACTTCCTTAAGACTTTCACCCTCTGCTAACTTAAAGTTAAAATCCTCCCATTGATTACGAGCAAAGGTATGGAAATCTTCAATCCAAGAATTACTAATCTTTCTTTCTCTTAGATCATCAATTATCGATATCTCTAAACCATTTTTGTTTGTAAAATCTAAGATGGTGTCGATAGATCTTTTATAAGGGCTACAGTATGCTTTGGTAATATCTTTATCTTGTAGAAAATCGCTTACCTTAAGAGTTGATTTTAATCCATCTTCAGTTAAAGGTCTTATTAAATCGTCATGTACGTTAAAGTCTGGAAGTGCATGGCGAACGAAAAAGATTTTACTCATAATACCTCCTAAAAAATAATTTCACAGATAATTATATCATAAATATAAATTAATGGGTAATCTTACAACTTAAGTCTGAAAGGTCACTTAATACTAATACATAGTTTATACAAATAGAATTTATATAACAACTTAACCTCAAAGGTTTTTTAACATAAATTAAAATTAGTAAAGGTGGATTAAATAATATAAATAAAAATGCACCTCCAAATATTAGTTTTGTCTAATATTTGGGGTGCACTTCATAAATAGCTACTTAAATTTATGAAATTATATACGTTAGCTTTCTTTCGTGCTACTGCTTTGGAAGGTGCTTTACAGGCATACTTGTATTTTCATTAAATTCAGCATTTACTGGATTAGCTGCAGATTTATTATTTTTATTTCTATAATAAGATTTTTCGCCGGTTCTATTATTTTTTCCTAATTTTTGAGTCATAATTAGCCACCATTATGTAAAACTTAAGACTATATGAAAGTCCTTGTTTACATCCTTCCTTTTAGTATAGGTTTTCTAATTAATTATAGTGTAAATTAAGTTTAAAGATATTCTTCAGGTGAATGCCTAACTGGTTTCTTCGCATCCTTATTCCAGACTATCTTTACTGGATTTGGATTGTAATTTTTACCTTTACCGTGATCTTTATGAACTGGTTTATTTATATGATTTGTACTTTGCATGACATATACACCTCCATATTTATCTCATTTAAACTTACAAATTATACATGTCCAAAATTATCTTTGAGGTAAGCCTCTTACTGGTTCGCTCATGTCTTTATCTCCGTTTGTATTTACAGGATTTGGTTCTGAGTTCTTGTGTTTATTTAGATAAGCTTTTTTATCACCTAATTTTTTCTTGCCGTTAGCTTGTTGCATATCAAATCACCTCCACTAATATTCTTTGTTTTTGAAGCGAAACTATTCCTGTTAAGTTATTGAAAACTTGAGGAACAATATATAAAATATCAACAACATCAAATAGTATTAGGGAAAAGATAATGAAAAATATAGATTGATGACTTATTAAATAAATATGGAATAAAATTTTCAGTTTTATAAAAATAAAGTTATTAATATATCATAGAAGAAAAGCTAGAAAGTACTAAGACTCCTACATAGAAATTTAGGTTGTGATGATAACATAAAGAAAGTTGTTTAAATCTTTGGTTTTATTTTTTAATAGCTGATTTAATAAATATTTATCTATAAAATTTTCAAAATATAAATGTAGTATCTAGAACAAAGAGATTATAGTTTTTTGTATAGAGTAAATATAATTTGAAATAGTTTTCTTATATTTGATAACTAACGTGGGAATAATATATGGATATTATAAGGAGATGGTTTTATGAGATATGTTATTGTTTCAGTAATTAAAGGAAAAGCAGGAGATTTTAATAATAATTTAAGAAAAGAAGTGTTTAATAAGTTCAAAGCAAAATCTTCTAAGTTACCTGCTCACTTTACTATAAAAGCGCCATTTGAGTATGAGGGTAGCATAAAGGAACTAGAATATCAGCTAAGTACTCTATGCGAACAAAGTAAAGTTACTCCGTTAACTATAGATGGATTTGATCATTTTGATAATAGAGTTGTATATATGAGCATGAAACTGACAAATGAGGGAAAAGAGATACATGATAAAGTAATTGATGTTTTACAATCATTTAATTTTATAAATTTCAAAGAAAATGAGGGAAAAGAAAAAGCCTTTCATATAACTGTAGCATCCAAAAATATAAAACCAATATATCAATATATATGGGATTATGTTTCAGAAATATCTTGTAAATTTGAAAGTAGCTTTGACAATGTATCTATTTACAAGTGGGAGAATAATACATGGGTGCTTCACAAGGAATTTATTTTTAAAGGGTAGTTACTATTAAAGCAAAAAAGAGAGTAAACTTATTTTTCAAGTATACTCTCTTTTTGCTTATTAATTAAATAGATTTTAAGTTTAAATGGTATCAGCACTTTCTTTTAGTTTATTTGGAAGTATAAAGGAAAGTACTAAGCAAATTACAGATATAACTACTAGTACAAGGAAGATGCTCTTTATTCCACTTATTTGCGAATTGAGTATACTATCCACAGTATACTTGATTTTTCCTTCAGCAGAAGTATAAAGATTGTTAGGATCTACATTGTTTATTCCGATTTTATTAAAATAATTTATTATGCTAAGATTGAACATACTTCCAAAAACACTAACTCCTATAGTCTGACCTAAGGTGCGAAGTAAAGTGTTTGAAGCAGTAGCAGCTCCCCTCATATTAAAGTCTACAGAGGTTTGTACTATTATTGTAATTATTGTAAAAGCCCCTCCAAAACCTGCCCCTAATATAAAGGTATAAGCCATTGAAAGAAATAATGGTGAGCTTTCGCCGAGAGTAGCTAGAAGTACTGATCCTATTGTTAAAATTAGGAAAGAGAATATGGTTGTGGTTCTTTCTCCATATCTTGTAATAGCTTTTCCTAAAACAACTGCAGCAACTAACCAGGAAATAGACATTGGTGCGAGAGAAAGCCCAGAAATTGTTGCACTTTTTCCAAGTATGTTCTGTATATATATTGGCATATATACATCGCAACCTATAAGCACAGCAGAAGCTAAGAAACCTATTATATTTGTCACAGTATTTGTTTTAGTGAATATTTCAAAAGGTATTATTGGTTCCTCTGCTTTCTTTTCAACCGTATAAAATAATATCAGCATTAATATTGATATTATAAGACAAACAATTATATTAGTAGAAAAGAAACTATGGCTTTTTTCAACAAATAATATACTAAGCAATATAAACAAAATTGCCAAGGAAAGAGTTATTATTCCTAGATAGTCGATTTTATGACTTCTTTTCTCGAAAGATTCTTGTAAGTTCTTCTGTAGTAAAAATATACATAGTATTCCAAAAGGAATATTAATAAAGAATATCCAATGCCAGCTTAAATAATCAATGAAGAATCCTCCGAGGAAAGGTCCAACTAAACTTGCTATTCCCCATACAGAGCTTAACCACCCTTGAACCTTTGCTCTTTCTTCAAGGGTAAATACATCTCCTACAATAGTATAACTTATTGTAAAGATACCACCAGCACCAAGTCCTTGTAAGGCTCTAAAAAATATCAGTAAATACATATTAGTTGAAAATCCGCACAAGAAACTACCTATTAAGAATATAGATATAGCAATTGAAAGCAGTAGCTTTCTTCCATATAAATCAGATAGCTTCCCATAAACTGGGGTAGATATAGCTGAAGTAAGCATATACGCAGAGAATACCCAACTTATAAGTTCAAAACCATTTAAGCTTTTTACTATTGATGGAACCGCTGTAGTTACAACAGTACCTTCAACAGCGCCTAAAAACATTGCTACCATTAATGCTGTGATAATGCTGTTTTTACGTGAATCCACTAAGAAACCACTCCTTTGTAAAGTATGTATCACTTCAAGATGACGATTATTCTAAAAACACCTCTGGGTTTTGAGGGAACTTAAAACATTCTAAGGTGAAGTGGAATATCAATATAATGACCATAATATTTTACCATACATTAACTAATAATAATATTTTATGATAAAGTTTTTTAATAAACGATGTTTTGATATTTCGGTGTTATTTTAGAACCAAATTAAATTAACATCAAGAACTTTACGTTTTTAAACAGTAAAAAGGAGAAGAATTATTATCTTCTCCTTTAAAATTATATATTTATGAGATCAGGATTAAAGGCCAATTACGGTATCTTTTTTGTTAGTATCCATAACAATTCTTCCATCTTTAACCTCAATGATTCTATCCGCTTTTTCAGCAATTCTATTGTCATGAGTTATAACTATGAAAGTAGTATTTAGTTTGTCATTTATGTCTCTTAAAAGAGTATAGATACTTTCTGTTGATTCAGAATCTAAATTTCCGGTGGGTTCATCAGCTAAAACTATTTTAGGGTTGTTTATTAATGCTCTTGCTATAGCAGTTCTTTGCTGTTGACCTCCAGACATATTTGTAGCTAAGTTGTTCTTTACCTTAGTAAGCCCAACTAATTCTAAAAGTTCATCAGCTTTCTCTCTAATTTCCTTTGATGGTTTTGAGTTTCCAATCATATAAGGCATAAGCACATTTTCTAGAGCAGTAAATTCAGGAAGCAAGTAGTGAAATTGAAATATGAATCCAATGGTTTTATTTCTTAGAGAAGCCAGTTCATTTTTCTTCATATTATCGGTTCGCATACCATTTATATAAATCTCTCCGCTAGTAGGTTTGTCTAGAGTTCCCATTATATTGAGCAGAGTACTTTTACCGCTTCCAGAAGCACCGATTATTGAGTTAAAGGTTCCTGCTTCAAAGGATATATTAATATCATTTAAGACCTGAGTCTTTATAACGGAACCGTAGATTTTATTTATATTTTTCAATTGAATCACATTATGCATTTCTAATCACCTCTATTGGATTTAATTTTGATGATCCTCTTGCCGGAATCAATGCTGCAAGGGTAGAAGCAAGTAAAGCTATCAGTGCTGAAATACCTATAAATTTATAGCTGATATATAGTTCTACAACTGGAGTTCCATCAGGGTTTACAGCAAATTTAGTAAACATATAGCTTAAACCTAAGCCTAAGATAACTCCAAGAATTGCTCCCATGATTCCAAGTAAAAAGCCCTCAAATAAGAATATTAAACTAGATTGCATATCTCTAATTCCCATCGCTTTTAAGATACCGATTTGTTTAGATTTTTGAACCACAGTTACAACTAACACGCTGGCAATTCCAAGAACTACAGAAATCATAACGAATACTTGGATCATATAGCTTGATACACTTTGTCCGTTTAATCCACTTAAAAGGGATGCATTTTGCACTTTCCAGTTATCTACCTTTACAATATTATTATCTAGTTTTGATGATACATTCGAAGCTATTTCATCTGCTTTGAATACGTCCGTTACTTGCATCTCAATACCGGTTATTTTATTTCCAGTAGAGAAGAGGTTTTTTATAGTAGCTATATCTGTTACTAACCATGCTTTATTGATTGTTGATATTTTTAAGTCATAGAATCCAGTTACGGTTAGAGTTTTAAGCTTGCCTGAGTTTGTAATAACGTCCACTTTATCATTTATATTCAGATTTAATTCATCTCTTAAATCTTTTCCAACTAATATTTCAAGCTCATTTTTAGGAATAGTTCCTTCATAAACACTACTTTTAATATTATAGATCTTATCCGAATCGTTAATATTCATACCTCTGAGTAGGACAGAATATGTTTTTGAATCATTTTTAATTAGTGCGGGGGCATCTGATACTATAGAAAGATTTTTTATTCTATCGTCAGATTTATTTACTTTATCTACAATAGCGTCGTAATTATCTATTAATTTATCAGATGATTTTGAGCTTATGGTAATCTGAGAGGAATTACCTATAGTTTTATTTACTAAACTCTTTTGAAGTCCCTGTATTAAAGAACCGATAAAAATTTGAACTGACACTCCCACTGCGATACCAAGTGCGATTAAGGCTGTTTGACCTTTAGTTGATTTTAAAAATCTTACTGCGATTTTAAATGCTAATTTCAATTTTTTTACCTCCTAAATTTAATATCCGCTTAATATATATTACTTGATAATAATTATTAACTAATTTATAATATAATCATATACCACATAACGAAATAAATCAATATAAAATATATATAATTATTACGAAGTGTGTTAAAATTTCTTTGGGGGTGAAAATAATGAAAAATCTAATTTCGCTAAATATAAAGGACTTAAGAAAGATAAATAAGTATACTCAAAAGCAACTTGCTGAATTATTAGGAGTTGCTCAGACTACCATAGCAAATTATGAGAATGGCATTAGAGTTCCAGATGCAGAAATGCTTCAAAAGATATCAAATGTATTTGAAGTTAGTATAGATTATTTACTTGGCAGAGAAGAAAAGGAATTGAAATCAAAAGATGAGATTGATAAAGACAAAATCCATGAAGTTCATATTGAAAACAAAGATAATTTTTATAAAGAGTATCTAGGTTATCTACTAGAAGGAAACAGTAAATCAGCTAGAGAATTGATTTTAATGTGTTATGAGCAGCAAATACCTATGGGGTTTATTTATTTTGGAATTTTTGAAAAGGCTTTGAAGGAAGTGGGCAGCCTTTGGGAATCAGGTAAAATAGATGTTTGGCAAGAACATTTTATTTCAGAGGTTACTTTAGATGTGATGAGAGAAGTAAAAGCTAGAGAAAAAAGGAAGAAGTATAAATCACATTCTGTGATAGGAGTTACTGCCGGTCCAGAACAGCATAATATTGGCTTGAAAATGGTTTTAGATATGCTTGAAATGGAAGGATGGAATACAGTTTATTTAGGATCGAATGTTCCAGTGGGAAGTCTTATAAAAGCCATAGTTACAGAAAAACCAAGCTTGGTAGCTATATCAGTTACAATGGAATATCATATTGAGTCTGCAAAATTCATGATACAAGCAATCAAGCAGGAGTTTAAGGACAGTGCCCCTAAGATTATAATAGGAGGAGGCGCTTTTAAGAACAACCCTGAATTGTGGAACACAACTGGAGCAGATAAATTTTCATCTAATACAGATGATATGCTGGAACTTATGGAAGGGAGCTAGTTACAATCTATATTTGTAATTAGCCCTTTTCTTATTAACGTTCAAATTTATCTTGCGCACTCAGAAGCCTCGCCAGTAAGTATCTGTATTCCATGTGGAAGGGCAGGTAAAATAACTTCCAAGTTTTCTACAGCACCTTTTGGACTTCCAGGCAAGTTAACTATTAAGGAATATTTTCTTATACCACTTACGGCTCTAGAAAGCATAGCTTTAGGTGTTATCTTTAATGAAGCGGCTCTCATTGCTTCAGCAATACCAGGAACCTGCTTTTCTATAACTTGCAAAGTGGCTTCAGGAGTAACATCTCTTTGTGAGAAACCTGTACCGCCATTAGTTAATATTAAATTTACTTTCATTTCATCACATAAGTATGTAAGCTCTTTCTTTATAATATCTATTTCATCTGGAATAATCTTATAGTATTCAATCGAGTAATAATCTTTATCTAAGAGATCTTTTATCGCTGGACCTGTAGTATCGATTCTCTCATTTCTTGATCCTTTATCACTTATAGTTAAAATTGCAGTTTTTATCATAATATCTCCTCCAGTAAGCAGCTTAAAATATAAAAACTATATTACTAAAATATAGTTTATACCCAATAAAACTCCTTAATTATACTACATTAAATACTTTTGTAAAGAAAGTAAACTTACAGGATAAGTTATAAGTTGATGAAGTCACCAGTTATAACTCAATGAAATAATATATATTATTATGAGAAAGTGAACAATCTTAAGAAATAGAAAGAAAAGAATATCATATTCGACATAATGTGATTATTTTACTCAATATAATTGGAAAATCTTAATATAATAAATGCGTACAAGTTGACTGGCATTTATAATGATAGTAAAATAAACTAGTAATAATTATTTATCAACTGATTATAGATAGAGGTGCTTAAATGTGTGCCACTAATGTGGATTTACAAGAAAATGTTAAAAAACTAGCGGTAAAAATCATAAAACATTATAGAGGTAAAGGTCCAGAATACGTAAAGGTAAAAATATTGGATGCTGATACCATAGTGGTGGACATTAAAGGAATACTGTCTAATCTTTCAGAGATTTTAGTAAATGAAGGCGCGATAAGTCTTGTAAGAAGTTATTGGGAGATTATGAAACCTCATTTAGAGAAAACCTTTAACGAAGAAGCAAAAGAACTTTTTAAGAGGGATTTCAGATATAGTTGGAAAGTACTTAATTTAGAGAATGATAATAGAACAGTAGTTATAACAATTAATTTAATATAGCATGGTTTGATTGGAAAGAAAGATATAAAAGAAAATTATTTATATTTTAGCTTTTAGATAAACCAGTACTAACTTGTTGCGTATTAGCTTCAGGTTTTGTACTGGTTTTTTTATTTATAAATTAAGAGGAGTGTAGTCTATTATGGAAGAAAAAGTTTTAACGGTATGCCCTTACTGTGGAAGCGGCTGTCAACTTTATTTAGTTGTAAAGAATGGGGAAATAGTAAGAGCTGAACCAGCAAATGGTGATAACAATGAGGGAAATTTATGTCTGAAAGGTCTTTATGGATGGGATTTCTTAAATGATCCTAAGCTTTTGACCTCAAGATTAAAGAAACCTATGATTAGAAAAAATGGTGTATTAGAAGAAGTTTCCTGGGATGAAGCTGTAAGATTTACTGCTGAAAATCTTATGAGAATAAAAGAAAAGTATGGTTCAGATGCAATTATGGGAACAGGCTCAGCAAGAGGTCCAGGAAATGAAGCTAACTATGTTATGCAAAAATTTATGAGAGCAGCAGTGGGTACTAATAACATAGACCATTGTGCTAGGGTATGTCATGGACCATCTGTTGCAGGACTTAGATATTCGCTAGGAGATGGAGCGATGTCTAACTCAATTCCTGAGATTGAAAATACAGATTTAGTTTTCATCTTTGGCTATAACCCTCCAGAGACTCACCCAATAGTTGCAAGACGAATAATTAAGGCTAAAGAAAAAGGTGCAAAGGTAATAGTCACAGATCCGAGAAAGACTGAAACAGCAAGACTAGCTGATTTATGGCTTCCTATAAAAGGAGGTTCAAACATGGCTCTTGTAAATGCTTTTGGAAATGTGCTTATCAATGAAAATTTATATAATAAAGAATATGTCGCTAAATACGTTGAAGGTTTCGAAGAATATAAAGCTTCTGTTGAAAAATATACACCAGAATACGCAGAAACAATAACTGGCATTAAAGCAGACGATATAAGAAAGGCTATGAGAGAATATGCAAAGGCTAAGAATGCAACTATTCTTTATGGAATGGGAGTTTGCCAGTTTTCTCAAGCAGTAGACGTAGTAAAAGGATTGGCTTCAATAGCACTTCTTACAGGTAACTTTGCGAGACCTAATGTTGGAATAGGGCCAGTGCGTGGACAAAATAATGTTCAAGGTACTTGTGATATGGGGGTTCTGCCAAATGTATTTCCAGGATATCAAGAAGTTACAGATAAGAAAGCCAGAGAAAAGTTTGAAAAGGCTTGGGGAGTTAAGCTTCCTAGTGAAATAGGATATCATTTAACTGAAGTTCCTCATCTAGTATTGCATGAAGAAAAGATAAAAGCCTATTATATATTTGGAGAAGATCCAGTGCAAAGTGATCCTAATTCGGCAGAACTTAGGGAAGCATTAGATAAGATTGAATTTGTAATAGTACAAGATATATTTATGAATAAAACTGCACTTCATGCTGATGTGGTACTACCAGCTACTTCTTGGGGAGAACATGATGGTGTCTATTCTTCTGCTGACAGAGGTTTCCAAAGGATAAGAAAAGCTGTAGAACCTAAAGGAGATGTAAAGACTGATTGGCAGATAATAGCTATGATATCCACTGCAATGGGTTACCCAATGAATTATAATAATACTGAAGAAATTTGGGATGAGATGAGAGCTCTATGTCCTAAATTTGCTGGAGCTAGTTATAATAAGATGGAAGAGCAAGGAATAGTAAGATGGCCTTGTCCTAGAGAAAATCATAAGGGTACTTCTTATTTATATGAGAATAATGTTTTCTCAACTGCAAATGGAAAAGGTAAGCTTTTTGCTTGCGAATGGAGAGCTCCACTTGAAAAAGTAGATGATGAGTTTCCACTTACTCTTTCAACAGTAAGAGAAGTTGGTCACTATTCAGTTAGAACAATGACTGGAAACTGTCGTGCACTTCAAAATCTAGCAGATGAACCTGGTTTTATACAAATAAGTGTGGAAGACGCTAAAGAACTAGGAATAAATCCTGGTGAGTTGGTTAAAGTTACTTCAAGAAGAGGTTCTGTAATGTCTAGAGCAGATGTAACTGAAAGGGTTAAGAAGGGGGCAACCTTCATGACATATCAATGGTGGATAGGTGCTTGCAACGAACTTACCATAGATGCTTTAGATCCTATTTCAAAGACACCAGAATTTAAGTATTGTGCTGTAAGAGTAGATAGAATAGAGGATCAAAAACAAGCTGAAAAGAATTTAATAGATGAATACAACAGCTTAAGAGAGAAGATGTTAGTATTTAAGAATTAGTTATGAAAGGATAGTTAAGATGATCAGTGTAAGTGATGCATTAAGAATAATATCTGAAGAAGCTAAGCCAATAGGAAAAGAAAAGAGAGAAATACTTTTATGTAATGGTCTGGTGTTAGCTGAGGACATATTGTCGAAGGACAGTCTTCCTCCTTTTGATAAATCTGCCATGGATGGATATGCTGTAAGAAGTAGTGATACTGAAGGAATAACTGCAGAAAATCCAAGAGGATTTAAGGTAAAGGGAGTAATAAAGGCTGGACAGTGGTGTACTGAAAGTATAAACAGAGGTGAAGCTTTCAAGATAATGACTGGGGCACCAATACCTTTAGAAGCTGATTGTGTTATAGAAGTGGAGAAGGTACAAGCAAAAGACGATACAGTGTACTTATATAATGAAGTAAAAAAAGATAATCATGTGATAAAGTTTGGTGAAGAAATTCAGCCTGGTGATATAGTTTTAAAAAAGGGAACTGAAATAAGACCAGCTGAAATAGGTCTTTTTGCATCCTTAGGTTATAGAACAGTTGAGACTTATAAACCTCCTGTTGTAGGGCTTATAATAACTGGCGATGAACTTGTAGATATAGATGATGCCATAGGCAAAGGAAAGATAAGAAATAGTAATGAATATGCTATAACTTCAATGATAAGAAGTTTAGGTCTTGAAGTAGTTTCTTTTGGTATAGTAAAAGATGATAAAGATGTGCTTAAGAAAGTTATAGAGGAAGCACTGCTGAGAACTGATATAGTAATAACTTCTGGTGGAGCTTCAGCTGGGGATTATGACTTTGTTGAAACAATATTAAAGGAAATAGGTGCAGATATAAAGTTCGACTCTGTTGCAATAAAACCTGGAAAGCCTATAAGCTTTGCCGTGTTTAATGATAAGTTATTTTTTAGTCTCCCAGGTAATCCGCTATCAGCCATAACTACCTTTGAACAATTCATTGAACCTGCCTGTAAGAAGGTTTTAGGTAAGCAAGAATATATGAAGGAAGAAATTTCTGTTATATTAGGTGAGGATTTTAAAGTAAGAAAAGGCAGAGTAAAACTTCTATATGTAAAGATAGTTAAGGAAAATGATAAATATTATGCTTATAAGATTGGATCACAAAGTTCAAATAAGCTTACAACTATAAGTAAAGCTAATGGGGTATTAATCGTTCCAGAAGAATATACAGAAATGAAAGCCGGGGAAACAATACAAGGAAGATTTATATTTAGGTAGAAAGGTCGGATTAATATGAGTTCAAAGGTTAATGCTTTTGTGGTTGCAGATAGTAAAAAGTGTATAGGCTGCAAAGCTTGTGAAGTTGCTTGTTTTGTCGCACATAATAATGCAGATAATACTTTAATAACTGTTGGTAATATCAATATGCCAATTATAGCAAGACTTCATGTTGTAGATAATGGAAGATATAAAGCACCTGTACAATGTAGACAATGCGAGAATGCTCCTTGTGCCAATGTTTGCCCTATTGGCGCAATAGTACAGGAGGAAAATATTATAACAATAAACGAAAACAAATGTGTTGGATGCAAAAGTTGTTCAGTTGCGTGTCCTTTCGGGGCAATTGATATACTACCAAAGTATAGTGCAGGTGAAAAAATCTATACAAGGATGAAACAAGCAGGTAAGGCTTCAAAACAATTCAAAGAATTGTCTACTGCATATAAATGTGATCTTTGTAAAGATATTGGTAATCCAGCTTGTGTGGAGGCGTGTCCTAAAAATGCACTAAGGATATTTGACGCAGAGAAAGAAAAACAAGAGAAAAATATCGCTTCAGTTTTAAATTTATAAAATCATATCATTATATAATTATAAATTTTAATAATTATATAAATATATAGGTGTTTCAAGGCTTTAATGCAGTTCTATTGATTTATTGGAAAGGAAATGTGTGTATGTCGATCAGTAAAATTAATATAGATGAGCAATTATGTACTGGCTGCAGAAGATGTGCAGAAGTTTGCCCAGTTGGTGCTATAAAAGGTGCTTTTGGAAGTCCACAAGTTATAGATAATGAAATATGTGTAAGCTGTGGTCAATGCATACAAATATGTAGTTCTTACGCATCTGAATTTATATATGGAGAACAAATACTTGAGGACAAAAAGAAAAGTAGAAATATGCTTAATAGCATTAAGGAACCTTTATTTGCGGTATATAATGTTGGACAAGTAGCTAAACTTAAAAAATTATTAAAAGATAAAGATTTATATAAGATTGTTCAATGTGCGCCAGCAGTTAGAGTATCACTTGCAGAAGAGTTTGGATTTAGCTTTGGAAGCTTAACTCCTGGAAAACTATCTGCGGCTCTAAAGCTTCTAAGCTTTGATAGAGTATATGATACGAATTTTGGGGCTGATCTTACAATCATGGAAGAAGGTAGTGAACTTATAAAAAGGATTTCAGAAAATAAAAATCTACCAATGTTTACTTCCTGTTGCCCAGCTTGGGTTAAATATGCAGAACAAGAATACCCTGAATTGTTAAAACATCTATCAAGTTGTAAGTCTCCACAACAAATGGCTGGAGCAATCATTAAGACTTATGGTGCTAAAGTAGATAATATTGATTCAAGTAAAATTTTAAGTGTTGCAGTAATGCCTTGCACATGCAAGCAGTTTGAATGCGACAGAGAAGAGATGAATTCAAGTGGATACAAAGATGTTGATATTGTAATAACCACTAGAGAACTTGCTCAGCTTATAAAAGAAGAAAATATAGATTTCAGAAATCTAGAAGATAGAGAGTTTGACTCACCACTTGGAGTGTACACAGGAGCCGGAAATATATTTGGTACTACTGGAGGAGTTATGGAAGCGGCTCTTAGAACTGGATATGAACTTTTAACCAAAGAGTCTGTTCCAAAGCTTGAGATGAATTTCATAAGAGGTGGGGAAGGCATAAGAGAAGCTAATGTAAAGGTAGGAGAATTAGAGTTAAAGGTTGCTGTAGTTTCAGGGCTTAAAAATGCAAAAGAGGTTCTAGAGAGCGTAAAGACAGGACAATGCGATTATCATTTTGTAGAAGTAATGACTTGCCCAGAAGGATGTGTAAGTGGGGGTGGCCAACCTAAAATACTACTGGATAAGTTAAAGAAAAATGCAATCGGCGAGAGAAAAAAATCATTATATAGACATGACTCAGAGCTTAATATAAGGAAATCTCATGAGAATCCTTATATTAAGAAGCTATATGAAGAATTTTTGAAAGAGCCTCTTGGTAAAAAGTCTCATCATTTACTACATACAAGATATTCGTCAAGAAAGAGAGAGGAGTGTTAGTTATGAATAATTTTGTTATGGCAAATCCACAAAGATGTATAGGGTGCAGAACTTGCGAGATTGCTTGCGTTGTTGCACATTCAGAAGAAAATATATTTACAGCTAAGAAAGATGATGTTAATTTTAATCCATGTTTAAGGGTTATTAAGACGGCTGAGGTAAGTGCTCCAGTGCAGTGTAGACATTGCGAAAATGCTCCTTGTGCTAATTCTTGTCCAAATGGTTCTATAGTAAATAAGGATGGAGCTGTTATTATAAATAAGGATACTTGCATAGGTTGCAAAAGCTGTTTAATTGCATGTCCATTCGGCGCTATAGATATGATATCAGATCAGAAAAATGGACAAAGAGTACTTCAAACTGGACTTAAGGCAGATGTAAGTGGAAGTTTTGAGTTAAAGGAAAAGATTGTAGCTAATAAATGTGACTTATGTTTAGGTAGAGAAAATGGACCTGCATGCATTGAGGTTTGCCCAACTGCGGCTCTTAAATTAGTGAAACCTGATAATTTAGAGAAAGAAATACAAGAAAAAAGAAAAAGCAGTGCTAACACTTTAGCTATGATGGTTTAAAGAAATTGAAAAATATGTATTACGATAAATTAGAAAAGTTTAATCTTTTTAAAACTGCGGTTATTTTAGCTGGTGGTAAAAGCACTAGGATGGGTTTTGATAAACAGTTTTTAAAATTTGAAGATAAACAGCTCATTGATGTAATGTCAGAAAAGCTTTATACTAGCTTTGAAGAAATAATAATAATAAGCAACAAGCCTGAGCTTTATAAGGATAGCCCATATAAAATAATTTCCGATGAAGTAAAAGATATGGGGCCAATATCTGGCATCTATGAAGGGCTGAAGGCTGCAAAAGGTGAATATGTATATTTTATTGCTTGCGATATGCCTATAATTAATCTTGACTTTATAGAATTTATGAAAGATAGATTAATAAAGGAACCGAAGCAGTGCTGTATAGTTGAAAGAGAAACTTATATGGAACCTTTTAATGCTTTTTATTCAAAGTCATTGCTTCAAGAAGTAGAGCAAATGATAAAAGCTGATAAAAGAGCACTTAAACAGCTAATAAGAGCATCTGATACATTATATATTGAAGAAGAAGAAGTAAAAAGTTTTGACTGTAACTTTGAAATGTTTATGAACCTAAATACAAAAGAGGATTTAGAGAGGTATATCTTTAGATATAACAATTCTAAATAAAATTTGAAGCTTCTATCAACCTTCAGCTAATCAATGGGTTAATTTTAGCTAATAGAATTTTAAGCGTTTTGCTAAGCACTTAAGTATCTAAATATAGATTTAAAACTTAAAAATACTTTTAGATTTTTCATGGAGGGAATACAAATGATAGATTCATATGGTCGTAATATAAATTACTTAAGAATTTCAGTAACGGATTTATGTAATTTAAGGTGTAAGTACTGTATGCCTGAAAAAGGAATAAAGAAAGCCTGCCATGATGAAATATTAAGATTTGAAGAAATTGAAGAAATAGTAAAGAAATTTGTTTCTTTAGGGGTAAATAAGATTAGAATAACTGGTGGAGAGCCTTTAGTCAGGACTGATATAGTAACACTTATTAAAAGGCTGTCTAAGCTTAATGGTATTGATGAGATAGCCATGACCACTAATGGTACTCTTTTAAAAAAGCATGCCAAAGCCTTAAAGGAAGCTGGTCTTACAAGAGTTAATATAAGTTTAGATACTTTAAATGATGAAAAATACAAAACAATAACAAAAGGAGGAACGCTTAAAGATGTACTTGAGGGTATAAGTGAAGCTAAAAAAGTTAACCTTACGCCTATAAAGTTGAATGTTGTTCTTATTAAAGATTTTAATGAGGATGAGATAGTAGACTTTGTCAATTTAACTAAGGATGAGGAAATTGATGTGAGATTTATAGAGCTTATGCCTATTGGACAAGTAAAACAATGGTCTCTTAATAGATATTTAAGCAATGAAACTGTGCTTAAAAAAGTTCCGGAACTTATTCAAATAAAGTCAAAGGATATATCTTCGCCTGCAAAATATTATAGACTTCCTGAAGGAAAAGGGAATATTGGACTAATTAACCCAATTTCCTGTAAGTTCTGCAGTAATTGTAATAGAATAAGACTTACTTCAGATGGAAAGCTAAAGGCATGTCTTCATTCTAATAATGAAATAGATATTAAAGGTTTAATAAGAGACGGAAAAGATATAACTGAAGTTTTATATAATATTGTAAAACATAAACCTAAAGAACATGGCCTTGAGGATGGAGAGTATATAGAAAGAGAAATGACTGCTATAGGAGGATAATTATGGAGTTTTCGCATTTTAATGAAGAAGGAAGAGCTCATATGGTTAATGTTTCAGAAAAAGAAGATACAAAAAGAGTTGCTGTTGCAAGAGCCACAATAAAAATGAAAAAAGAAACTATAAAGCTCATAAAAGAAGGTCTTATAAAGAAAGGCGACGTACTTGCTGTATCTCAAATAGGCGGAATTATGGGAGCTAAAAAAACCTGGGAGCTTATCCCTATGTGTCACAATATACTTTTAACTGGTTCTGACATAAAGTTTGAGGTTAAAGAAGAGGAAATATATATAGAGGCAACAGTAAGTACTATAGGAAAAACTGGTGTGGAAATGGAAGCTTTAACTGCTGTTAATATTGCAGCTCTTACTATATATGATATGTGTAAGGCTGTTGATAAGGATATGATAATAACCGATATAAAACTACTGAAGAAAACCGGCGGCAAAAGTGGAGATTACATAAGAAAATAAATGCTTAAAGGAGTAAGTACTATATGGCTAAGGTGATATCTATTAACATAAGTGAAATAAAAGGTGTTATTAAGACACCAATAAACGAAGGTTTCTTTAAAGAAGAACATGGATTAGAAGGAGATGGACATGCGGGGAAATGGCATAGACAAGTAAGTCTTCTTGCAGAAGAAAGTATAGATAAGATGATAGCTTTTGGAGTTTCGGATTTGACACCAGGAAAGTTTGCAGAAAATATCACGACTGAAGGGATAGTATTGCACAAACTACCTATAGGAACAAGACTTAAGATAGGGGAAACCATTCAAGAGGTAACACAAATAGGTAAAGAGTGCCATAATGGATGTGCTATCAAGAATAAAGTAGGCAAATGTATAATGCCAACTGAAGGCATATTTACGAGAATAATAAAAAGTGGAGTTATAAGACCTGGAGACACAATTGAAATAATTAATGTATGTGTTACTTCGTAATAAAACTTATTATTTTAAAGTCTTTCACCAGAAATCGTGAGAGTTTTAAAAATAGATTTCGGTGCTTCGACGAATCTTTATTTGGATAAATTTTAATATGAAGTAGTTTATATATATGTATATATAGCAGGAGAAGGTAGTATGATAAAAAAGTCAAAACTAGTTGCAGCTTTAGCTGCTTTAGTAGTAGTAACAAGTGGTATGTTTGGGTGTTCTAAGGAGCCTAAAGATATATCTAGGAATAATGATAAAAAGATAATGGTTTTCGCAGCTGCTAGTCTTACAGAAAGTTTCAACGACATAGGAAAAGAGTTTAAAGAGGATAAGAAAATTGACGTAGTATTTAATTTTGCTGGTAGCCAAGCTCTAGTTCAGTCTATAAATCAAGGTAGTCCAGCAGATATATTTGCATCTGCAAATACAAGCTACATGGATGAGCTAAAGAAAGCTGATAAGGTTGAGGAAAGCAAGATATTTTCAGAAAATAAGCTTGTAATATGTAGAAGCAAAACTAGTAAAATATCCGTTGGTAATTTTAAGGATTTATCAAAAGATGATTTGAAACTTGTAATTGGGGATAAAACTGTGCCAGTTGGAAGTTATTTTTATAAGGTACTAGAAGAACAAAAACAGAAAAAGTTTATCGATGACAATACGTATTATGCTATAAAAGCAAACATTAAAAGTAATGAGCTAAATGTTAAGGACGTTTTAGCGAAGGTTGTACTAGGCGAAGCTGATGCGGGAGTTGTATATAAGACTGATATAAATGAAGCTAATAAAGATAAAGTTGATATAGTAGAAATAAGTGAGTTTAATAATCTTAAGGTTCAATATCCAATAATGAGATTAAAAGCTTCAAAAAATAAACTAGAAGCTGAAGAGTTTATCACATACATAACTGAGGGAAAAGGGAAAGACATATTAAAAAAACATGGCTTTGATATACGCAAATAAAGATAATCATATAGGAGATTTATGTTGCAAGATAGTTTATACAATAAGAAGAGTTCAATAACAAAGAATAGAACTAAAAACAGTATATTAAGCAAGCTATTGGTTTTGCCTATTGGAGTCATTATATGTATGTACTTGACGATTATTATGCTTCCTATAGCAGCTATGATTAAATATTCAGGTATAGATAATATAGTAGCTACGCTTTATGAAAAAGATAATATATCAAGTATAATTCTTACACTGTATACCTCTAGTATATCTTTACTTATGACTTTTGTTTTTGGCACAGCTATAGCCTTCTATTTGAAATCTATAAAAAATAACAATTTATCAAAGCTCCTAAGTATATTAATAGAACTTCCTATAGTTTTACCTCCTGCTGCTGTGGGAATCGCGCTACTTTTAACTTTTGGAAGCAATGGTTTAATAGGTAGCTTATTAGATCAAGTGGGAATAAATATAGTATTTACTCCTAGTGCTGTAATTTTAGCACAGTTTTTCGTGTCTTCTGCTTTTTATGTGAAGGTACTTACTAATTCAATTAATGATATACCAAAAGAAATCTTTGAAGTTACTTATGTTTTAGGGGCTGGAAGAGTTGAGACCATATTTAGAGTTATAATACCTATGCTAAAAAGAGCTATAATTTCAGGCCTAATATTAAGTTTCATAAGGTCTATAGGTGAGTTTGGTGCCACACTAATGTTTGCTGGTAATATATTGAATGAGACTAGAACAATTCCACTTCAAGTTTATACATACATGCAGACAGATATAAAAATGGCAACATCTTTTGCTACTATCTTGTATATTTTATCATTTTTACTGCTGTTTTCAGCAAGAGTATTTCTAAAAGATGAAGGAGAAGTTTTATAACGTATTGCTTCACTTTTATTTTAACAAAGATTTGGATATAATATTAATGCTAGGTAGACAATCAAAGTTTAGGATATAATAGTATTAAGTTATAAATATTTATTACTTTAAGATTTAATTAATCTAAAGGTTGGTGTTAAATTTGGATAATGAAGAGAGGCAATTGGCTCTTGATAAGCTTAATTCTAAAGAAGTATATGATTTTATAAACCAATTGAATATAGCTAATGTTATTATATTTGGAAGCTTAAATCATGGAGAGTTTAATGAGATATCTGATGTGGATATTGCAGTGCTAAGTGAGGAAAAGATAACACTTGATGCCATTTTGGATTTGGAATTATTCTTAGAAAACTTATTAAATAGACCAATTGATGTTGTTGACCTCAGAAGTGATAAATTGGATTTATTTGTTAAAATAAATATTTTGAATTATGGAAAGATATTATTTACAAAGGATAATGGAAAGATGTTTGAGCATATTTGTGATGAAGTTGATAGAACCTATAGAGAAAATGAAAACTTTATATACTTTAGGAGATTGGATGTATTATCATGAATGATGAGAGACTTGTAAAAATAATAGAAGATTTAGAAGAATGCAAAGCTGATATAAACGAATGTTTAGAGGTACTGGAAAAATATAAAGATGATGAGCTTATAAATAAATTGGCAAAATCCAGCCTTAGACAGCTATTTGTAGGGTTTCATACAATACTAGAAGATTTTTGTTCCATTGCTCTAAGAGAGGTAAGAAGGTTCAAGATAGGTATTTCCTTAAGTGATAGTTTTAAACTTTTGAGAAAAAGTGATGTGTTTGATGAAAGAACATATCTTTTCCTTGAAAAATCTAGATTAGTGAGAAACAGAATATCACATAGATATAAAGAACCAAGTCATGAAGAATTGTTAGATCATATAGTAAACAACACAGATAAATTTGACGTAATAATCAATATATCTAAAAAATTTCTTAGAAAATATCAATAGGTTTACTGAAATTTATAAGAGCATTTTATAAATTATGGACTATTTAAGTTGTCTGTAATTTGTAAAATGTTTTTTTACTGTACAGTATAAAAATATAATACGGCTGAACCTAGAGATTTCAATGGTATTAGAAGCTTTTTATGAGTTATACAGTAGATTTCGATGAAATTTATATAATTTAAATTGTGATATGAACATATTAGTAAATTATTTAATATATGCTATAATTTTATTTAAAGGTTCTTCTTATAACATAAATTTAACAAGATCAGAATAGTTGACTTGTGATTAGTTAAGTTATAGAGGAACATAATTTATAATGCTTGTAATGTATAACTTAATAGCTCAGCTAGGTGTTATATGGTTCCTAGCTCAACTATTAATTTATACATGCTCGAAAATCTCCAGAAGCCGAGATTTTCGAACAAGTATAAATTAAGTTTCGATATAGGAACCCTTTATAGGTATCCCAGATTAAAGTTTAAGTTATACAAGGTAGTTTCTGGCATATGCTAACGAACAAATCTCATCCTTTTTCGAA
>NZ_JAENHN010000043.1 GCF_016595795.1 Clostridium yunnanense | reverse complement strand
TTAAAAGGATTGGTAGCGAAAGCGGCCGCATATTCTTGGCATATTGTCAAGTGATAATCTGAAAATTAAAAAAAGACCCACACCACGTATTTGTGATGCAAGTCTTTTCTTAACTTAATGACATTGTCCTCACAAGATTAGCACTTTTTCTTAATTAATTTCAATTAATTTAATCCAATAGCCCTAAAACAAAATAAATGTTCTAAGACTTGCGTAGTGTTAGCGCACTAAGCTTTTCTTATCTATACTATATCAAGTTTTTATAAAAAATAAACCTATATATTTTTTATTTTATAAATTCGGTTTATTAAATTATAAATTGGAATTTTACGAGCTATTTTCTATAAAAAATTATTCTCTTATCTCATTAAAAAACTTTGCAATACCGTTTATCCCTCTTATAGCATTGATATCTGTAATTGTTGGATTGTTATTTGTATTATGAGTATACACAAGCGGGAATACATCATGTGAATTCATATGATGAAGCAAATTACATGCTTTTTCATATGGTCTATGTACGCTTCCATCACCTCCACCACCAACAATAACAGCACTTCTTTTAGGCTTTTTGATTGGAATCTCTTTACGAAAGAATTTTCCACAAAAATAAGTTTGAAGCCTGCTTCCAACACTCAACAATGCTCCTGTTAATTCAGAAAAATAAATAGGAGATGCAATTAAAATATTATCACATTCCTGTATACACTTATAAATTTCCTGCATTTCGTCATCAATACAACAACCTTCATTTTTCCAACAGAATCTACAATCAATACATGGTTTTATTTTGCAGTTATATGTATTAACTATTCTATACTCACCATTTAACTTATTAATCAGTTCATTTATTAAACTAACAGTAGCTAATTACTATTCTATTTCTTCTATTAATATGAAGAATTCCTTCTGAGTTTGCAAATGATCCACGTGTTGGTTCAAAACTAAGTGAAGAATGGATAAAAAAATTGAATTCAAGTTTCAATACCTATCAATAAGGAACTATGGTGGATAGCTTCAATAATGTAATGGAGCTTCGTAATGCAGGTGTAGATATTTTAGTTGGCACAGGTTTCAATGCTAGTATCTACACTTGGAGGGCTGGTACATGGTGCAAGTGTTCATCATGAACTTCAGTTACTTGTAAAAGCTGGATTTACGCCTATAGAGGCATTACGAGCAGCAACTTTTGTTTCTGCACGTTGTTTTAGTCTTACAGACAGAGGACGTATTGTAGAGGGAGCACGTGCTTATTATTGGTTGAGGGAGATACAACTACAAACATAGCTGATACATTATCAATCAAATGGGTGTGGAATAGAGGGGGACGACTTGAATCAGTATAATATGGAATCGGTAATCATAACTCGCTATTGGGTGAAATGTGTAGGGTAAATAGCAAAATAACAGATATAAATGAAAAGAATACTATTTAATTAGTAAAGTATTTTATGTCTCAGTTTAATATACATATATAAAGTTGTAAGGCACTATGATGATTCAAGAAAAAATTGCCCTAGTTCTTTTTCAATAAATAATTGGAATAGATGGAGTAAGTTTAAAAAATAAATTAAGTGCTCAGAATGTTGTTCAATCAAAACGTAAGTATGCCAGAACCAGTATTTGTAGCCTAGAGAGAGAAATCTTTCTAGGTTTTTTTTATATTTTATGGTATATTTTAGATATATGTAATTGGAATTTAAAAATAAATTATTTTATTTAATAGGTGGATATATGAAAAATGTACAAATAACTAGTGATGGTATAAAAAAAGCGTTATCAAAATATAAACCATATGAGTCGATTAATGAATATATATGGAATGGGTTTGATGCCGATTCTACCACAATAAATATAAACTGTAAAACAAATGAATTTAATAGTATAAGTTGGATGAGTATACAAGATAATGGAGTTGGTATAGACTATAACAGTCTAAATAACAAATTCACTCCTTTTTTTCAGTCACAAAAAGCTCTTGAAAGAAGTATACATAGAAAATCTTCTGATATTCACGGGAAAAATGGAGTAGGAAGGCTAACATTTTTTAATTTTTCGAAAAGTGCTTTATGGAATACGATATATATAAAGGCAGCTAATAGCTTTGAAATGTACGATATAGTGGTAGATAGTAGTAATTTGTCAGAATATATAGCAAGTAATCCAACTGAATTAGAATATGGGGATACTGGAACTCGTGTAGAATTTAGTAATATAATAGTAGCAATGGATATTGAAAATTTAAGAAAGCACATAACTCAAGAGTTTGCATGGTTTCTTAAACTAAATGATAAAAATAATTATAAGATAATCTTGAATAATAAAGAAATAGAATTTAATGATTTAGTTGCGGATGAAGAAAGCTTAGATACATTGAGCATAGAAGACAATTTGTTTGAGGTTGATTATATTAGATGGTCAGATAAACCTGTAAGTGAGTTTTCATACTTTTATTTCTTAGATAGTAATAATAATGAGGCTTATAAAGAAACTACAAAATTTAATAAAAAAGGAGATTCATTTTATCATAGTATGTATATAAAAAGTTCGTACTTTGATAATTTTACGAGAAGCAAGAATGATGATAAGATGCAAATTAGTTTTCTAGATAAAAATATTCATGATGATGTATATCAATCACTTATTGAAAAATTAAATGAGTTCTTAAAAGAGAAAAGAAAACCATTTTTACATGAATCGTCAGTAAAAGTAGTACAGAGTTTTGAGAAAGATGATGCATTACCTAAATTCAATGTTGGAAATAAGTGGGAAATGGTTCAGAAAGAAGAACTTACATGCTTAATAGCTGGATTATATCAAGTTGAACCACGAATATTTTCAAATTTAAATACTACACAGAAGAAAACATTAGCGCATCTTCTAAATTTAATAATGGATAGTGGAGAAAAAGATAATTTGTTTACTATATTAGAGCAAATTGTAGAGTTAGATCCAAACGAAAGAGAAGAATTTGCACATGTGTTAAATAGATCTAGCTTAAGTTCAATAACCAAAACGATAAAGTTGATAGAAGATAGAGTTAAGGCTATAAACCAATTACAAGAACTAATATTCAATGAAGAATTGAAAGCAAATGAGAGGGACCATCTTCAGAAATTTATTGAAAATCATTATTGGATTTTCGGTGAAGAATATGCTCTTGCAGCAGCTGCAGAAGATAAATTTGAAAAAGTTTTAAAAAGTTATAATAAGATACTTACTAAGAATGATTCTAATATAAAGATTGATCATGAGTCAAAAAATAAAGAAATGGATATATGTATGGTAAGGCAAAATGTTCATACTGATACTATTTCAAATATAGTTGTAGAATTGAAGGCGCCATGGGTAAGATTAGGGAAAGAGCAGTTGGATCAAGTTATAGAGTATATGGATGTTATAACAAGTGTTGAGCAGTTCAATGATAGAAATCAACAATGGGTTTTCATATTAATAGGAAATAAGCTTAGTTCAAAAGGTTGGATAGAAAGATATATAGAGAATGCTAAAAGTCATGGCAAGAGATCTTTAGTATTTAAAGCAAACAATTATGAAATATATGTTAAAACGTGGTCAGAAGTAATTAATGAGTTTGAAATGAGACATAGATTCTTATTAGATAAATTAAAATTAAAGAGGGAGAAGTTATATGAATCTTATGGAACTGCAGCGGAAGTAATAGAAAAGAGTAAAAATACAGCGTCGTATTGATACGGTATGATGGTTAAAAGTAATACAAATGAGGACATTATATATTAAATTCGAGGATATGTTCTTCTATGGAATACAACATTAATTCAGTAGGAGATTTCCAGCATAAGTAGTATATAAGGTAAGAGAATTATATGCAAACAATTGTATTATAATAAGAGTCTGAAAAACATACAAGCATATATTGGCTTTATTAACTAATCAATTCGTCATAGATTGATTTCTGTTAAGAGTATCGTAGTTATTGAAATAACTGGGTTTTAAAATTAATAAGCCTAGTTATTTTTGTTTTTTATTGGTATCTTATAGTTTTAATTGTGGCGCTTACATTTTTATTAATGGTGGTTCTCTATATAAATTGCTGTAGCGTTATTTGCTACTACCTAGAAAAAATAGAGGTATGATAATTTAAAGAGATAGTAAAAGCTTTTAAATAAGGCTTTATTGTATTATTGCTAGGTTAAAAATTGAGATTCATATAGTCTAGTTTAAAGTTAGTAAAAGAGTAAACGAAATATAGTAGGTAGTTGAATGATGATAAAACTCTTAGAGTAATAGAGCTTGCTAAGTTTAGAATAAGAAAAACGATTACAATTATTATTTAAAGTGATAATAAGAAACTAGTGTTTTATTGTGCTGAGTATGATAATATAAAAATAAATTTAATGTTTGTTATTATGAACGAAGAGGGGGAACATCAAATGAGTAAATTTTCAAATTTGCTCAGGTTACTTATTTTATTAAAAAGTAAAAAGCGAATGAAAACAAAAGAACTTGCTGATAATTTAGGTGTTAGTGAAAGAATGATTAGGAAATACATGGATGATTTAGCTGAGGCTAATGTAAATATAGAATCTATTCCAGGTCCAACTGGGGGATATGAATTAATTGGATATGATTATTTATTGAATCTTAATCTAAGTTCTGAAGAAGCTATTTCTTTGCAAATAGCAACCACATATCTTAAGGAAGCAAACAACTTTGATTTTAAATATCAGCTCGAAAGTTTGAATGATAAAATAAAAGTTATAAATGAAAGATATAATCAATTGGACGATTATTCAGATAATATTGTTATAAAACCTAAATCGGTAAATTTAGACAATGAAAATAGATTTGAATTAACGTTACAAGCAGCATGTATTTCTAAGAAAAAATTAAAAATCAAATATAATTCGATTTCTTCTGGTGAAAAGGAAAGGATTATTCATCCTTATGGACTTATAACAAGGAACAATTTAAAGTATCTTGTAGCTTACTGTGAAAATAGAAATAAGGAACTGACCTTTAAGCTTATAAGGATAACTCAAGTAGAAATGTTGAATGAGAAATTTGATTTACCTACTTCCTTTAGTATTAAGGAATTTATGAAAAACCACTTAGGATTATTTCATGATGAAGATTATAATTTAAAGCTATTAATTAAAAAGCCCTTTTCTAGATCTGTTAGTGAAGGATTATATGCTGAAAATCAAGTGATTAAATGGGTTGACGAGGAGACTATAATATTTGAAGGACAAATGAGTGGAAAGACAGATATCATTAGATGGATTTTATCTATGAGAACTTCTGTCACTGTTTTAGAGCCAGAGAATTTAAAAAATCAAATAAAAGAAGAGTTAGAAAAAATGTTGAAAATTATTTAAAAAAATATATGGGTATCACAGGAATATTATTCCTGTGTATTTTTTTGTATTTTTTTATTATTACTTGTAAAATTGGACAGACGTGGTTATAATTAAGTATATAATATATAAATGTGACTTAAATAGTTCCACAATTAACAAATAACTAAATATGGATTACTGTGTTGGTGATATTATATTCATGTAAGGAAGGTGTAATATGAAAATATACGAAAATAGAGTAAACAGCATAAAGAAGAAACGGTTAAGCTTAGATGAATTATATGGGGTTATTTCTAATGGAGATGCCGTTCAGATGAAAAAGTTTAAAACTGTTAATTATGATGAATTTTACAATATTATTAAATATTTAGAAGAAGAAAAAATATTAATTTCAAAGGGGAGAAAGCTTAATGCAAATCCGCTTAAACCACTATTTTTAAGCTATGAGAGAGTAATAGACGGTAAGCAAATACTGACAGAGGAAGAGAAAATATTTGTGCATAATCTTCACAGTAGTATATACAAATATTCATATCAGCGAAATGTAGCAGTTTTAAGAAAGGATAGGGAAATGTTGATTAAACTTGACAAATTCCTAAGAGAAAATGACTCTAGAGAATGGCTTAGTGTAAAAGAAAGAAGTCAAAGTATTTTTAACGATGAGAAATTACTTCAGGATTCAGGAATTATGAGAAGAACTAAACTTAGTTATGACGATTTAAAATGTATGGAAAATCCATCACCTTTGTTATGTTTTCCGTCACCTAGTTTCTATAGTAAAAAAGTAAGGAAAATACTCATCATCGAAAATCTAGATACATATTGGACTTTCCATAAGATTATTATGTCGGAAGGATTAATGCCTGCGATAGACATGATTATATTTGGTGGAGGGTATGGAATAACAAACAAGAATTATGACTTTTCCTTCTATGGTATAAATGAAAATGACATGATTTTGTATTTCGGTGATTTAGATTCAGAGGGATTACGCATATATCTAAATTTTAAGGAAAAGTTTAATCAATTAAATATTAATCTATACCTACAGTGTTATGATTTTTTAATAGATATCGGAATAAAGCAAGGATTTAGAAATATGTCAAGTCAAAATTCAGTGGAGTACAAATTGCTAGAGAAGGATATTAAAGAGCTTACTGAAGAAAAGAAAAAAATTTTTTATCAGGTACTTAAAGAAAAATTATTTATACCTCAAGAAGCTCTCAACATAGAAGTATTGAGAGGAAACAAACAGCTATGGATAGTGTGAAAATGTTCAATAACATAAAAGAAGATTTACCAGTTAGATTGAATAATATTGCTAAATATCTTCCTTTTTTTGAAATATTCAAGTCGAAAAGGTACAACAATAGATATGATTTAGGGATTTTGACTATGGCAATACTATCTTATCTTCTATATGAAGGATTATTAAAAGATAAGGGTTTAACTTTCTCTGAAATACAAAACTTTATTAATAATATAATAGAAGACTATTATGGAGATATTTTAAAGGAAGATGATAAAGAAGAATTAACTAGATATATGCTAAATAAATTACAAAACGGTGGTGGTCCATTTACATATAGTTACTATGACGTAATTAGAAAGCAAGAGGTTGAGAAGAAGATAAGGTACATTGGAAGATCGTATAATAAGATAATAGAAAAGAACCTCTACAAGATAAGCAGTGAGGGTATTGATTTCTTTCTTCAAACAAAAGAATTTGGTGAAGAAAGCAAAATTACGATTACATTACTAATTCTTAGGAAACTTGTAGATAATGGGGATTTTGACTCAGCTATAAATGCTTTATCTAATTTGAATATAGAAATAAGAAAAGAAATTAAAAGAAAAGCAGAAATACTGGAGGAATTATCCTATTACTCATTTGATGGATATGATAATTATACAAAAAATGTTAGGGGCAGATTAGAAGAAGAGAAACAGCTTTTCAAGGATACAATTAGTTCTTTAAACCGAATGGAGAAAGAGTATCTTCAAAAAATAGACAAGGAACAAATTTCAGAAAAGGAAATTAAACTTAGAGAATTTGTTACTAATATGAAAATTGAATTAAACAAGTCAGTTGATCTTCATTCAAAATTATTAGGTTCTGTAGTGGACTTAAGAAATAAGGCAGATGAAATACTTACTCAAAGGAGGAGAAATATTCTAAGAGAAAATCTGAATTTTATGAATCTTTTAGATAAATCAATAAAAGAAGATACAGCGATTAACATATCTATGGCTTGCAGTGTTTTATTTAGTCCTAAAATAAACAGGACATTTTCTACTGAAAAAATAAATGATCTCTTCCTCTGGCGTAAACCTAAAAAAGAAGATGAAGAAGAAGTGGACTCGGAGAAAGGAGAAGCTGTTGAATATATTAAATTAGATAACATTATAGATAACAGGATAATAAATAATAACTTTATTTTTTTAAAGGAGCTTTTAACCTTAGTAGCTGAGTATAAAAACATAGACTTAAACTTTTTTATGGATAGTTTATCTCAAAAATATGGTGAAGAAGTACTATATAATGGAGACTTTACATCATTTGTATTAACTTTAAGTAGAGTTAAAGGGGCAGGAGTAGGGCATAAGGAATATAGTCTTAAAGATATTGAAAAAGGTTCTTGGGACATTTTAGATAACGAGGCGATATTTAAAACTCTAGTTTATAAATATAGTGAACTTGAGGTATTTAAGAGCAGAAAGTTTGTATGCAAATCTTTGCAGAGTGAATACGCAAGTTTTAATGGTATAGAAATAACAAATTTTGGCTATATGCTGATTTAGAGGGGGATTTTATAATGATACAAGATTCAGATTTTGATAAAGCACAAGAGATAGCTGCGTATCTTTTAAAGCACAATGAATTATTAGAGGATAAAGAAAAGTATTTGTATAGTAACTATATTATAGATACTGTTGTGCAAAGTCTTGTGCAAAAAATAATACTAACTTACGATCTAAACTTGATTGAGTATAATAGAGGATTGTATATTACACCAGGGGTAAATAATCAATATTTTGGCTATAAAAATGATGAACTTAAGGTCTTGCTTAAAGTAGACAGTAATAATGAGATTTATCTTGTTTATTTCATAATGTATACCATTATTACTATGTTTTATAAAGAGACAGCTTATGCCACTTACAAAGATTATATAACTAATACAGAAGTGGTAAAAAGGGTAGATACTATGGTTAGAGCTATTACAGTTAAGAAGTCTGAGGAAATAACATATGAAGAAAGTTCCTTACATGCAATACGTGAGAAATGGCTTGACATGGATGAAACACCTGTTAACTCTTCAGAGATTACCTTGGATAGTTCTCGAAAAAGTAATTATAAATATTCTTTTGTAAATAGAACCTTAGCTTTTCTCGTAGGGGAGAGTATTTTATTTCAAAATAAACAAGAGAGAAGCTTTGCCCCCACTGATAAATTTAAAGCTTTAATAGCAGATTTCTTTGATAGAAAGGATGTTAAAAACATCCTTGTAGATTTTGCAAAAGGTGATATGTAAGGGAGAAGGATTATGTCTGATGTAAATAGGATAAGAATATGCAACATTAAATATAATGATGGAAATAATTATTATGATGATTTTTTAATAAGATTAGGCGGTAAAAATACATATATGGATTTAATAAATGGGGTAGGTAAAACATTCTATATGCAGTGTATCAATCAACCTATATTGCCAAATTCAAAATTTGACGAAAAGAAAAGTATTAATGTTTTGTTTAACAAACAAAATAAAAATAAAGTATTCCATAGCATTATGGAGTTTCGCTTAGACAAGGGGAGTGCTTATAAATATGCTATGGTAGGTATATGTACTTATGCAAAAGAAAATGAAAACAAACCTTTTGATGAAAGAAATAATAAATCAAATAAAAACTTCGATATGTTTAGATACATATGCCTTTATAATATGCCAAATGAATTTGATATAGAGAATTTTCCTTTATCTAGGGTAGATGAGAACGGCAATAAAAAATTTATATCAAAGAATGCTTTGGAAGCAAAATTAAAGAACTTACAAACTAAAGGTACTATGGATTATGCTGTAATTATTAATGATACAAATTGGCGACATCATGAAGAATTGGCGAAGCTTAATATTAATAAAAGCGAATTTGAAGAAATGATAGAAATAAACAAATATGAAGGAAACTCAGCAAATTATTTAAAACCATTTCCTAAAGGGAAGGACTTCATATTAACAAGTTTGATACCTATTATTGAAAAAAGTTATCAACTAAGAAATTCGGATGATTTTGAAAGCAGCGAGTCAAGAGCAAATACTTTGATTACTTTAAGGAAAACTTTAAGGGAACTCCAAATGAAGGAAGCTTTAATGGATAAGTATCAATTTGTCCAAAATGAACTTGTCAATATTGTACCTAAGATTGAAAGTCTGTTCCATTCGTATAATGAGAAAGATAAAGTGATATATACTTTAAGTAAATATAAGAAGATTGTTTCATATAATAAGGACTTGAATGAAGAAAATAAAAGTAAGGTTTCTATAGATATAGCAAATGCAACAAGATTATTGTCAGATAAAAACAATGAAGTTTATGAACTTAATAGGGAAAAGGATGGCTACGAAATTAAGAAAGTCAAACTTAACTTGCAAATTTCTGAGAAAGAACATCTTGTAGCTCTAAATGCTTACAAAAATAAAGAAGAAAGCATAAAAGAAATTGAAGATAAAAAACTTAGGTATGAATGTGAAAAAATTTATAGAACTTATTTAGCCTTAAAAGAAAAAGTGAAGGTAAAGGAAGAATCAATAAGTGCTTTGGCTAAGGATAAAGAATTGATAATGAGTGACTATAATTATTGGGGCTGCTACTATAAAAAGACTTTAAATGATGAATTAAATAGAAAAAGTGAACTATATAATATTGAAAAAGAAAAACTTAATAAATTGAATAAAAAAAGTATAAACTTGATTAAAGATATTGCAGTATTGGAAGCAAATATATCAAATCTTGATAATTTAGATAAGTTAAATTCAGAAAAACTTAATAAGATAGATAAAAAAATTAATGATACTAAAAAAGGAATATTTCATCTACTGAAAGAAGATATCTTAAAAGAATTAAATAATAATACTGTTTTGCTTAATAAAAAAGAAGAGGAGTTAATAGATTATAAGGAGAACGTAGTAAAAATCAAAGCTACAATTACTGAACAAAACAACCAAATTAAATTACTAGAACAAGATATGAAAAATAAGAGGTCAAGGTTAAAAGAAATTTTTGAAGAAATAAATCAATATTATACTGATTACACTGAATATGATTTAATTAGGGGAAAATATACTTGGCAACATGAAATTACTATTTCTAAATACCTAAAAGACATAAGTAATACGATAAAAGATAGAATAAGGGAAATTAGTGAACAAATTATAGGATTAAATACGACTATCAGAGATTTAGAAAATAAAACTGTAGTGACTCTATCAGATTCTGCAAGACAACAATTTAATATTATATCATCTAGTTACAAATCAGCTGTTTTAGGAAGCAGCTACTTAGAAAACAAAACATTAGAGGAAAGAAAGATTTTATTTGAAATTACAGAATTTATACCTTATGGCATAATAGTTGATAAGTATGACTTTAATAAACTAATAAATGATGCATCTTTAAGACGTAAGTTTAATGATGAAGTAGTTCCTATTATTAATTCTGAAGTACTTCAAGGAATAGGATCTGTAAATCTAGATAACTTAGCTTTTACAGTAAGAGATAAGGAATGTTTTCTAGATGAGGAGTTTAATGAAAGGCAATTGCTTAAGCTAAAAAGGGAAGTTGAAACGCTTACTATAGAACAACTAAGGCTTAATAATGAGTTAAAAAGTATAGAAAATGATTATAATAGCTGCATGAATTTTGAAATTAAGTACAGTAAAGTAGAAATTAATCAAAAAGAGCAAATAACAAAGAAAATAGAAATGGAAATAAATAATATTGTTGATATAGTTGATAAGGCTAAAGAGAGTAGCGATATACTTGAAAATGATATAGAAGCGACTGAAGCTACCATAGCTATGATTAAACAGGTTAAGTCTAAGTTAGAGCACAGTATTAAAGATTTAAAAGAGGAACTTGCAGAGTATGAATACTTAGAAAAGTTAACTAAAGAAAGAATGAATATAGATACTGAAGCATCAATAAACAAATCTATATTAGATGAAATTAAGTTGGATGTTTCTCAAAAGAAAATTGAGGCTGAAGAGATTGATAAAGTAATACCTGAGATAACAATTAGAGTTAATGGTTTAAATAAAGGTTATATTGAGGTTGGTAAGGAATTGAGAGAACTTTATTTTTCACCTACAAAAGAAATTACTATTTTTGAAGAGGATTTACCTTTATCTGAAATTAAGAGCAAATTTGAGATATACAGAAAAAATGTAGAGGGAAGTATTAGTGGTTTACAAATGCTCCAAAATGCTATTGAAGAACTGAATAAATCAATTGAGGATGCAATTGTGGAGATAGGATTACAAAATAAGAATAAGACTGGTATAAAATATAATATAGAATATTTTAATAATGCTGAACTATTTACTGGAGATTATAATGAGTATTTAGAGGAGCTGGGAAAATATATTAAGGATAAGAAGAATGAACTTAGTAATTTAATTCTAATTGAAAGAAAACTTAAATCCGAATTTGATAATTTAAAAGGCACAATAAATAATATGTGTAATAATTTTAAAAGCAAATATAATGGAATGACCTATGAAGAAATGAAATTATCAGATACTAATATTAAAGATCGATTAGATAGAATTGATTTAGTCTTAAAATCAATAGAAGTTGAAATTTCTAAAGCACAAATTTCTATAAAAGAGTTTAATGATACAAAAGATGCATTAGAAAAAAATGTTACGGTTTTAATGGAGTATGACAATATACTTAATAGAGTAGTTGACAGAAATGGTATTCAATTTGAAAGTATTGAGGTAGAAGACTATAACCAAAGTTTAATAATTATAGAAACAATAGAAGGAGAAGTAAATATAGCACTTTCTTCTTTAAAAAGCACTAAGATTAATTATGAAAGCGCCTTGGATAGGATTATAAAAAATCTTATGGATTCTGAGTTAGTGCATTTCAAGGAAGATTTGGAGAACTTAAGGCAAAGCACACCAGTTAGCAAAGATGAATGTACACTTATTATAGATAGACTTCAAGGTGAGCATGGGTATATAAGAAGTATAGATGAGGAAAAGAAAAGAATAATTACTATCATTAATGAACTTAAAGAAGACGAGAAAGTTTTCATTAATCAACTTCTTCAAAAGTGTGAGCAAGTTTATGGCGAGTTATTGAATCTTACACATCTTTCTAAAATAAATATTAATGGTAAAGCGACCTCAATGATTGAAGTTATAGTGAAACCTGCTGATGAATTAATTAGGAAAGCTAGAATGAAATCATATATAAACCATTTAGTTAATGGACTTCAAGATATAGAAGAATCAGAGAGACTTAGCTATTTAGCAAATAGGCTGAAACTAAAGGATTTGTTTTCTCAATTTGTAGATAATATAAATAGTTGTGATGTTAAGATTTATAAGGTTGATGCTATTGAACGCAATAGTAAGTCTATTTCTTGGGCGGAAGTAATAGGCTCAACTGGTCAATCTAACGGTATGGCATACAATATATTTATTTGTCTGATTTCTTTTATTAAAAAGCTTTATAATCCCCATATAGGGGACCAAAGTAGAAAGTTTGTTATGCTTGATGCTCCTTTTTCAGGAATGGCAGCTTCTTATATATGGGAGCCTATAACAAAGCTTCTGGATGAAAATAATTTTCAAATACTTTGCCTAGGATATGGCATGCCTAGCAACCTATTACCGCTATTTGATGTTAAGTATTATTTAGATACAGAAGTAAATGATACTGGTACTCAAACTGTAGTTGTTAAGAAATTAAAGTCTCAAGTTGATTTAGATAAATTAAGTTATAAGAAACTTGTAGGGGAACAGATATCAATGATTGATTAGTGTCTATCAAATAGACTAACTGATAACATTGAAAATTATGAATGCGAAACTTCTAAGATTGGTATCATGAATTTAAGTAATAATAAAAATTATGATTTAATTAACCATAAATATCGCGCCACACTTCAAACATGTATATAAAATGAATATGGCGCTTTATTTACTAAATAAAGAAAGCAAATAGTTTAATTATTATAATAGGTGTTCTTACAGTGAAATAAAGTAAGAACATTTTTAAAATTAATACCATAGGCTATACCAATGGTTCTATAAACTTATAGGAATAATCAGAAATAAAATACCTCATTACAAAACACTAGCCGCTTTACATACCACTAACATTTTAAAGGATGTATATCCATAAAGAATAATAGACTATAACATACCAAATTGAACTTTAAATATAACTCAATTTAAAAATATACATTGATTGTCTATTTTTAAATAAATCTTTAATTAGTCAGATTATTAGTGTTCATATTCACCACATTATAATAAGGCAGGCCGTTTTTCATAGAATAACCTTTATATAAAACATATCTCACAAGGTCTTTTCCTTATTCAGTTAAAATATTAATAACTGAGTTTATCTGTGATTTCACCTACTTTCATAAATAATATCCTCAATAAAATTCATATAATAAAAAAAATTAGATCTTATATGGATTCCACTCACTTATGAAAATCACTTGCATAACCAGCTATTAAGAGACCAATCCTATACATATATAAAGAAAATAAAAGAAACATTCCTATAGAATCTTACTACAATACTTATTAACATGAACCAATCCATTTATAGACAGATAAAAAAGATAGCACATTTATCAAATTGACCTCCAACTATATTAAAAAATCATACTGAATATGGCTATTACAAACTTTAAAAAGATATTAAAATAATGCTTTATAAACATCCAATAGCGTTACAATAATACATAATAGCCTGATAAACGAAGTCACTAAAATCTTCATCACTTAATTGTGCGAAATAGTTCTTCCATCTTTTATCTAATTTATACTTAATAGCAATACATTTCAAAATTTCTGTATCATAAGTCATAGTTTGTTTCAGATAGCTTTTCCATATTAGATGCAAATTCATAAGATAGTCTTTCTCATATTCTTTGTGTTTTTCTGTTTCACCATATACTACTTTGGCATCATTTTTATATTGTTCTTGTAATGGTAAAATCAGCAAGTTATTGGATATGTCAGTTTCCGATACATAATCCTCTAATGAATCAATAACTGCAGCTAAAGAAGTAAGAAATCAAATCTCTAGAGAATTTTGTCCAAAGCTCATATATGGGAATGATTCAATATCAGATTATGACACAATATTTATTGGTTCACCTAACTGGTTTAAAACTATAGCTCCACCAGTTTTGAGTTTTCTAAGAAGACATGATTTTACTGGGAAAAAAGTAATTCCATTTTGTACTCATGGAGGCGTAGGATTTTGTCAAATTGAAAATGATATAGCAAAAGAATGCATAAAATCCATCATTATTCCTGGTATTGCTGTGAATGGTGCTACTATGCCTGAAGAGGTTACAAATTGCCTAAAGTCTCTTGTATATAAGTAGAAAGAATGAATATCCTAGGCTAGCCTTATGGCTTAAAAAGGCTCATAGACATAATCAAAAAATACCTCCTTCCAAAACATTAGTAAGTTTGCCGACCACTAACATTTCAAAGGAGGTATATCCATAACGGATAATAATATTTTAGCATATAGGAAATTAAAATGTAAACATCAATCAATTCAAGAAGACACATTGCTTGTCTATCTTCAAATCACTCTTCAACTTAGCCAGTATACTAGTTTTCATTTCAAACACCTTATAATATGGAATCTTACTAAAATCAGAGTATTTCTTCATAGAATAACCTTTATAGAAAACATATCTTACAAGGTCTTTTTCTTCTTCAGTTAAGGTATTAATAACAGAATTTATCTGTGATTTCACTTGCTTTTGATAGATAATATCCTCAACAAAATTCATATCATAGCAAGTTACACTTTCAAGGGTAGCGTCAAAGGTTACTACCTTAGCTCCATCAGTTTGCTGTCTTCTTACGGATTTTCTTATAAGACATTTAACTGAGTTTTGTATAGCGTTTGTTGCATAGGCTACGAATCTATGCTTATTAGGTTCATAAAGTTTTATACAGTTAAATAAAGCTTTATAGCACTCATTTTTTATATCTTCAAATTCATATCCGCTTACAAAGGATTTCTTACATAGATTTAATATTAAGGGGTCAAACTCTGAAATTAAATTTTCTTTAGCTGCTTCATTATCACTCTTACAAAGTAATACTAGATTTTCAACATATTTATAATTCATAAAATATCACCTCTTAACTAAAATATATGCCGGTCGGCATATATCTAAGGAAAAGGAGGTAGATATTTATGAAAATATCAAAACTAGCAATAGATACAGGCCACAATGTTCAATTTGACGGGGGAGCAGTAGGTTTAAGGACAGAAAATGAGCTTAATTATGAAGTAGGAATAAAGCTTATAGAAAGATGCAGAGCTGCAGGTCTCACTGTTATTAACTGCACTCCAAGAAGTGCAACTAGTCTTTATGACTCTTTAAATCAAAGGGTTCAAGCAGCCAATAATAACAATGCTGATTTCTTTATTTCCATTCATCATAATTTATGTACTGGAGCTCATGGATCTGAGATTTTATGTATTCCAGGTGGACAAGCTGAAGGTGTCGCTAAAATTATTCTTCCTGAAATCTCAAAGTTGGGTTTTACAAATAGGGGAGTTAAGGCAAGAAATGATTTGTTTGTGTTAAAGAACACAAATATGCCTGCAATACTTATAGAATGTGCTTTTTGTGATAGTGCTGTTGATATGAATAATTATAACCCAGAAACCATGGCGGAGGCAATATTTAAAGGGATTTGTAAGGCTTTTGAGCTTAATGCATCGGAGAATAGTAATTATTCTGAGCAAACTAATTATTATACAGTAGTGAAAGGGGATACCTTATCTGAAATTGCTAAAAGCTATGGAACTACTATAAGTAAATTAGTTCAACTGAATAATATAAAAGATGCTAATCTAATTGTGATAGGACAGAAGCTAAGAGTAAATTGATCAACCTTGAAATTTTCATTAAGAAGTCTTAGATTTGTAAAACTGAAAGAAAAATTTAAGAAATTTGTAGAGTAAAATGAAAGAATTGTGAGATATAGTATTTATATAAGGAAATGTTTATCTATCATAATGGACTTAAAAGTGAAATTTTAAGAGAAGTGGGGAAGAGAATGAGGATAAGAGAAATTGAAAAATCTGACGCTGAAAAATATTTAAAATTGCTATTAAAATTAGACGAAGAAGACAATAAAATGGCTACACAAGTATATAAATAAGGGGATAGGGACTAAATTAGTTGAAAATGCTAGTGATTGGTGTGAGGTCAATGATATTCATACCCTTTATTTACGTGTAAGAGCAGATAATACCAAGACGATTGCATTATTTAAAAGAATGGGATTTATAATAGATGGAACCGTTGTGGAGGAACTTAAAGAGACAGATAGTGAGTATGATGAATTACAAATATGTGATCCATCATTAAAGTTTTATTTCCCTCTGAAATTAGCCTTTCACATGCTAGTTTAATCAAATTATTAATATTATGTTTAATAGCATTTGTTGTATAAGCTATAAAACTATGATTGTCACAATTGTAATAAAAAATGCACTTGAACAAAGTTTTATAGCACTCATTTTCTAAATCTTCTCTTTCATAAAAATGAAGAAAGAAATACTTGCGTTTATTTTTGATGGATATGATGATTGGGAGAGTGCATATATATGTTCTATGCTTAATGCACCAGAAACAGAATATGCTGATAATATGCAATTTTTTAAGGGAACTTGTTAAGAGTTCCCTTAATGCACATTTTAAGAATACTATGTATTAAGTTTACTGTAGATTATGTTTATTTTGAACGCAAAAAATAGTGCTCTCCTTCATATGCATTGCCTTCACAGAAGCCAATTTTTAATAATGTATTCCGCCTTTCAACAGCTTGAGGTATTGCCTTAGTTGCAATCATATCAACCTCAAACAAATCAAAAAAGTTCTCGTTACAAACACTAAATATTTCGTTTAAGTAATCTGCATTTTCGTATTCAGAACAAACATCAACTCGGAGTATTCCCGTTTTAATTTTATATTTACCAACATAACCAAACATTTCTATTGTTCCAATAGCTTTAGATAGTGATTTATCTATAATTGCAAAGCGTATAAATTCTTGTTGAGAATATGCACAAAGCCAAGCTTTAGTACATTGTAACATATCTTCAATTGTGTAAATACAAAAATCACCTGTACACTTATCAGAGTTAAAAATTTTTTGTGCCTTACTATCAGAATAACATTTAAGTAGACCTTCGGAATCTTCTTCTGAAACGAGTCTTAAAATAAAACTTTCTGTTTCAAAAGTGGGGCATATTTCATATGGGTTCTTCATAAAAATCCTCCTCATCATGCATATTATATAAACTTTCTTCGCTTCACATTTCTTACCAATATGCCATAAAAATCTACAATTTTCTATTTACTTTATTATATAACATATAGAGCTGTAATTTCAAATATTTTACATATATTATACATAGATTGCTTCTCTAATCCTAAAATCCTTTAATTTGATATGGAAGGCGTTAATATGTTGTATATGATATATGCCTTCTTTATGTTTACTACGCTTAATTTGTTGGAGTTCTACGCCTACATTTTGGGCGAACTGAATATAACTCTTATGGGAGTCGGTATAAGAATGGCTTCATCCTCAATTCTACCTGCAAAGAGCCTTTCTAAATCTGTATGCTTTATTCTTCCTTTACATATAAGTTCAGTAATAGGACTTACTATGATAAAGCAAGTCCTTGTCACATATTTTAAGAAGATTCAGTAAGGTAGAATTGATTAATTGAATATTTAATCGTAAATATAACCCTCTGGAGTAATCCTGAGGGTTTTTGTTTGTTTACTTATATTGCCTCATTTTTATTTAGTAAATAAGAATGAGGTTTTATGCTGTATTTAGAGCTGATAAAATATATTTAGAAAAAAGATTGGAGGAATTTTTTATGATGATAGATATTTTTAATGCATAGCAAAGGCTATTGCATTATTATTTAAAATTACAGTGAAATGGCCTTTGCAAATCCTAAAAATAAATTATATGGAGGAGAAAAATAAAAGGTATGTTTGAAAAAGGGAGAGTTTTTGTTAATGATAACAAAAATTCATCAAATATAAAGGTACGGAATGGAATGGAGATTCATGGCTTACAGGAAGTAGAAGATATAGAAGACATAGAGGTTATAATATAATACTTTATTTTATTTACTATAAGCATCTGTTGCAAGTATATATGAAGATTATTTAAAGGAAATGTGCTACCGAATTGTTTAGGTAGCACATTTTCATTATCTTTTAGTTTATTCTTTGAGCTTTGAAAATATATTGATAGGCATCTAATTGCCACTTTAAGCTATCATCAACTAACTCTGATATTTTATTAATAAATTCATCATCTTGAGGTCCTTTTCCGATAAATACCTTTAGACAATATTTATCAATATAGCCTGTATTAATAAGCATTCTTCTGATTTCATTATAAGTGAAGAATCTTAAATGTGTTCTATCTAGTAATCCAGCATCTTCGTAAGTCCAGTTTCCATTTAAAAGTCCTCTTATAACACTATAATGCATAACATTCGGTATACTGGCTAATATAAATCCATCCTTTTTTAGAAACTTCTTTAAATCTAAGAGTACCTTAGATGGATCATGCAAGTGCTCTAGTACATCTCCAAATATAATATAATCAAAAAATTCCTCTTCACAGTCTATTTTATCAGTTTCTATATTATACCCTAGTATTTTTGCGTTTTTTCCAGCTATTTTTGCAGCATTTAAATTATACTCGACTCCATATATATTAGCATTTTTATACATATCTTTAACTCTTATTAATGTAGCACCGCAAGCACATCCAACCTCTAATACATTTATGGCCTTGTCCTTTGGTGAATCCATTAAGCTTAAAATATCCCCTCTAACCAAACAGGAATATCCTATATCAAAGCCCCATTTATCTTTGAATTTAGCCCCATTAGTAAACATTAAATTATTAAAGGCAAGTGCATCTGCACCGAAGCTTACACTTCCATAGTGATGGATAAAGGTATCTTTACATAAAATCAGTTTGTATCCTGCATCAGTAATTCTAAAGCAATAGTCATCATCTTCATAATTTCCTGGTGAAAACCTTTCATCAAGGAGACCTATCTTATCTACAACTTCTTTTTTTACAAGTAAACAAAAACCTATTAATATAAGTCTATGCTCCCAATTTTCACTATTTGATTTATTATATTCTTCCGCAAATACTTTCATTTCTTCTAAGTTATTATAAGGTACAGCTATGCTTTGAGCATTAGAGCAGTTATTAGTAACAGGACCAACTGCCCCTACACTTTCATCACTATATAAAGCAGTAGTTAAATTTTCAAGCCAATTTTTTGTAACTACCGTATCATTATTAAGAAGCAATATATTATCTCCTGTCGCTAGATCTATCCCTTGATTGCAACCTTTTGGAAACCCCTTATTATCTTCATTAAGAATTGCTATTATGTCCTCTTGTTCTTTTAACCACTTAGGTGTTTCGTCAGTTGAATTATTATCTACAACTATTAATTCATAGGAATCCTTCTCTGTAAATTCTCTAATGCTTTCTATACACTGTTTTGTATATTCAAGCTTATTATAAGTTAATATAACTATACTTGTTTTCATCTTTTCCTCCTAAAATTTCACTTACTATATAAATTATTATTAAACCTCTATACCTGTTCATGAAATTTACATTTCAAGTTTGGATTAAATAAAATCTCAATTAATGTTATAATGAAGTTAATAGAAGATAATAATTTAACTAAAGATAAAAATGATGAGGTAAATATATATGAGAAGAGTAAAACCACTTAATGACTTTATATTTAAGAAGGTTTTTGGTGAAAAAGGCAATGAAGATATTTTAATATCTTTTATAAATGCTGTTTTAAAGAGAACCAAAAATGAACCTATAGTAGAAATAGAGATTATAGATAATAAGCAACTAACAAAAGATATCATTTTAGATAAAACTGGAATAATTGACGTAAGAGCAAAGACTCTAAAGGGTGAGCATGTAGACATAGAGGTTCAGCTAACAAATCAAGGTAATATGGATAAAAGAACATTATTTTATTGGGGGAAGATGTATCTTGAGAATATAAAACAAGGTGAAGATTATGCAAATCTTGAAAAGGTCATAACTATAAATATTTTAGATTTCGAGTTTTTAGGTACAAATAGTTATCAATCTTCATTCCATCTTTGGGAAGATATAGAGAAAGAATACATGCTAACAGATGTTGTAGAAATACATTTCTTAGAACTACCTAAATTTAGAAATAAGGAAATTAAAGATTATAGAGAAAATGATATAGAAAGATGGCTAATGTTTTTAGAAAAAGATATATCAGAAGCTACATTAAAGGAGTTGATGAGTTTGGATACAGCAATAAAAAAAGCTGAACAGAAAATCGAGTACTTAAGTAGTGATGAAGAGGCTATGAGAATCTATTATGAGAGAGAAAGATCTCTTCATGAAAGAGCTAATATGATTAGTTCAGCGGAAGAAAGAAAAGCAATAGAAATAGCTAAAAACTTGTTAAACATGAAAATTCCATTGAATCAAATAATTTCAGCAACAGGACTAACTGAGGAAGAGATAAATAGAATAAAGTAAATTGATTTTTATCGTAAGATAGACTTTGAGTGAGATGTTTTTTTAGAAAGCATTTAACTTGAAGCTATCTTATTTTTTTATAAAATTTTAGATTTCATAAAAGCTTGGTCAATCTGAAATGAAAGAATATTTATAACACGCTTTTCCATCACGCAGCCATCAAATGCCATATTTATTTATTTTTGAAAATAGACGATAAATTTATGCCAAGTTACATACTTGATATGTTGTAAAGTAAAATAAAATATGATAAAATCGACATTACAAGTTACAAATTATAAAAAATGAAACTAGTAACGAGGGTTTGTGCTTAATGCAAAATGAGCAACAATAATAGAGATTTAGTACAGGTTTATTAAAAAAATGTAATAGGTGTGGCATTTGTCCACTGAGAGCCTGTACAAATCAATGTTTGAAAAAATATAGATACTCAAGGGGGATTTAAAATGGCAAAGAATATCATGTTCTATTTTTCTGGTACAGGAAACAGTCTCAAAGTGGCAAAAGATATCGCTGAGGCAATAGAAGACTGCGAGCTAATTTCAATGGGGAAATCGTACAAGTTAAGTGATACATATCAGCGAATTGGCTTTGTGTATCCTATTTACGCCGGCGGTATGCCGGGAGTGGTTGAGAGGTTTATAAAAGCACTTGATCTTTCTGTAAATAAAGACAGCTTTATTTTTGCTGTTTGTACAAGTGGAAGCGGGCAAGCTGGCGGTTTGACCAACATAAGTAAAATCCTTGAGGGTAAGGGTGGCAAACTGAGCTACGGTGCACCAATTAGATGTTTTTCTAATTATGTTGGGTTGTATGCCATGGGGGACAATGTTGATAGTAAAGCAAAGGCACAAAGTGAGGCAACAAAGCTGGTTGTTAAGGATATTCAAGGTTTCGCTATAAAGCCTCCTATTAAAAAAATTTCAATGTCAATACTTCATGGGCCATTTATAAAGTGGCTTTCAAAAAGGGATAAAGCCTTCAATGTAAGCGAAGCTTGCAACAGTTGCGCAACCTGCAGTAAGGTTTGTCCAGTTGAAAATATAAAAATGGAACAGGGTAAACCGGTATTTCAGCATCACTGCGAGCAGTGTATGGCTTGCATTCAATGGTGTCCTAAGAAAGCCATCAACGTTAAGAATAAAACACAAAACCGTGGCAGGTATCATCATCCAGAAGTAAAACTTACGGATATGATTAACAAAAAATAATAATGCCTATGTAAAAATGAGCTATTATGGTCCTTATCATATTGGCTCATTTTTTGTTTATGAATTAAGTAATCGGAAAAGGATTCTGTTGATTTTAATTGTTATAAGTTGACGTACTGTGGTCAAGTTATTCTTGTTATAGTAAAAATATAAATAATAAAAAATAGTCATTAAAATATGAAGATATAAAGGAGATATACAAATGAATGTAAAATTACAACAACCTATTGAAACCTATTTCGAAGCAACTAATAATCAAGATCCAAAGAAATTTATTTCGATTTTTGCTGAAGATGCCGTAGTATTGGATGATGGTGAGGAGTTAGTTGGACTAGAAAAAATTGAGGCTTGGGGGGAAAAGAGTCATTTTGATGCTAAACTAAAAGCAGAAGTTATAAAGGCTTTTAATGAAGATTCTACAACTGTTGTTACGGCAAAAGTGGATGGTGACTTTGATAAGACTGGACTTCCTGATCCTTTATTTTTTGATTTTCATTTCACTGTAGTAAATGGATTAGTGAGTAAATTAGAAATTTTACTTGTTCAAAGTTTATAATTTAAAAACAATTTGTATTAAGAGGATAATTAGATGAATAATGTTGATTTTATCAAAGTTGATTCTGAAAAGTGTACTAAATGTGGGCTGTGCGTAAAGATCTGTAGAGGAACCTTAGCTATGAGTGATGCAGGACCAATATTTGATAAGGATCTTTGTATTGAATGTGGTCATTGTGTGGCTGTTTGTCCAAATGGTGCTTTAGATAACATAAGGACTCCTTTAGAAAATCAGGTACAAATAAAAGAAGAGAAGCTAATTGATTCAGATACTGCCGAGACTTTTCTAAGGGCAAGAAGATCAATTCGTTCTTTTCAGAAAAAAGTTGTATCTCGTGATAAAGTTCATAAGCTTTTAGATATAGCAAGGTTCGCACCTACAGCCTGGAATTCTCAAGGAATAGCATATCATGTTATTGATGATAAGAGTACTTTGCATGAGATTTCTTCAGTTATAGCCGACTGGACAGAACAGTCTTTAGAAAATGGTCAGCTAAAGAAATCACCTTGGGTGCAGAATACAATCTCAACTATATCTCAATATCGTAAAGATAACAAAGATACTATATTAAGAGATGCGCCATGTTTAGTTATAGCAACTGCAAAAAGAGATCAAAAGGAGCTTGGTCGTGACAATACACACTTTTCATTAGCATATGTGCAATTATATGCTCAAACATTAGGTTTAGGAAGCTGCTGGTCAGGGCTATTTGAATATTGTGCTATGGAAGAATATGAACCTCTTTTGAGCATGCTAAATATCCCTAAGGATAGAGTAGTAACCGGTGCATTATTGATAGGATATCCACTATATAGCTTTAAAAGACTGGTAGATAGAAATCCTTTAGAGCTTACATGGCAGTAAAAATAATGCTTAGTGTTCAGGTTAACAATATAGAAAAGTTATAAATATATTATGTAGTTTAAAATGGATTCTTATTAGTTGATTAATAATAGGAATCCATTATTTTAAGTTTGATTTAAATAGTAGATATTGTTTAATAGTCCATTATTATCTTTCTACACTTTGCACAAACATGTGCTGGATGACTTACTTTAATTTCGTTAGAATCAACTATTACAATTCCACTATGTTTTTCAATTATATTATTGCTAACAGTATATTTTACTTCTTCATAATTAGGCAACCAAAACAACCCTCCACCTGCTCTTGCACGTATCTTTCCCAATTTCATTTCGTTACTACATATTGGACAATTCATGATTATTCCTCCTGTATTTTTTATATTTAATTTTAATAATCTCAGTTGGGTATTATAAATAATACTATATCAATTTTCAGGAAAAAATTACCTTAATGCTAAAAGATAAAGAGAATGAATTTATATTTATACCACAACAGGAGATTAAGTATTATAATGTGGTGTAAAGATATAACAATAATTCCAAGTTAGAAAGCACAGCACAGGTGAATATATGGAAAAGATTATGAATGAACGATTAATTTATGAAATACTTTCCGTTGTGGAAGAAATACCGGAAGGGAAAGTAGCCACCTATGGACAAATTGCAAGACTTATTGGCAGAGATAAAAATGCACGACTGGTGGGAAAGGTTCTTAGCTATGCTGAATATTATGGGAGATATCCATGTCATCGTGTGGTAAATCATGCTGGAAGGCTAGCACCAGGGTGGAAGGAACAACGATTTCTCTTATTAGAAGAAGGTGTATCCTTTAAGGATGAGAGTCATGTTAATATGAAGGAAAATCAGTGGGACTATTATAAGATCAATGAAAGGAATTATTTAAACTGGGTTTAGGATTAATTACGGTGAAACGAACCCTAAATAGCGGCGTCACTTGTAAGAAATTAACAGTGACATAGAGGAAAGGCCTTAATGATTCTATAGTCTTCATATTGCAACTGAAAACTGGATATAGTTATAAGGTTTTGAACTGGACAAAAATAATTGAGGATCGCCTACGTCAAAAGGCAAATCTCCTTGCTCTGTAATGTATTTGATGATTTGATCATCAAACTTAAGGTTCAATGATTTGATGTTCTTATCGCTGGTTATCGTAATTTCCTTTATGACAAGCTGTAAGAGCATCTTTTGTTGTTCAGGTGCCTTGCTCATCAGAATGGTTCTATAACTCTTCAGAACGTCTTTGATGAAGGCAAAGGTTAGTGGTGAATCATCATTGGATGACAACGTTGATTCGAGACTATGCTTACGTTCTTCGTGTGCTTCTATTTCAGCCGCAATTTCATTGAGCTTGTTGGTGAGGAGCTTCTTGAGGATGCGCGTAAGCTCCTCGCTTAACTGCCTGCTCTTATTGCGTCTGCTGGAATCGATTTTTTCGACTAAATCTTTTAAAACAGTGTCGTTACAGATTACTTTATTCAGCTTGCTAAAGATAATTTCCTCTACTTTATCAGCTCTTACTCCATTGGAATAGAAAATACTGCTGCCTTTATTTTGCTATGTTCCACAGTAGTAGTAACGAACAACATACTTGGTTCCATCCTTTCGAGTTCTGGATACACGTTCGGCAACCATGCATTGTCCACATTCTGGGCATCGCAACAGCCCAGTGAGTGGATAGCTACCAGCGAAGGAACGTTTAGGTTTACCTTCCTTAACACTATACATGTTCTGCACAGTGTTCCAAAGATCTCGAGAAATGGTGTCCTTATTGCATGGTAGAATAATATTGCAAAGATAAAATATTGAACTTAAAAGATTATCACTAAAGAATTCGTTGAAATTACATTTTTTGTAACTACATTACAATTATGTAGCTTATCAATATGAAATAGTAAGGAACGAATACTCAAAATAATGGAAATAAAAGTGTTACGGTTTGTAGAAAAATGTAATAATGAAGTGTATAATTTATTGAAGGAATTCAAGCAAAAACTAATCATAAAAAGGGTAGTTTTATGATGAATATAGATTATATGAAAAGGAGATTAATACCATGAAAGATATTGACGTAAAAATTCAAAATTGGAAGAAGCTTCTCTTAGATCTTGAGAAAAGAAACAGATTGATAATGATATAAAAAATGCTATTGGTATTATAAGAGGGTCTTTACTTTAAGTTTGTCTTTCTAATTTGTAGTAATCATCATAGTACGAAGGTAAATAAGGAGAATGATATGTTACAATTTAAAATTAAAAATTTAAGTGTAGAACAAGCGGATTGCTTTTTAATTTTGCTCGAAAATAGTGATGGTAATAGTTGTAACATTTTGGTAGATGGCAATAGAGAAGGGAAAAGTAGTACTAGTTTTCTAAGTATGAAAAAAGAGATAGAAAAATTGAGTAAGCTTGATTATATAATAGTTACACATGTAGACAATGATCATATTGGAGGAATATTAAGTTTGTTTCAAGAATATTCAACACATAAACTTAATAAGTTATTAGATACTACACTCATATATAATTATATTACCAGAGATAGAATAAGTTATAGCCAAGCAAAAAAATTTGAAGATTTAATTGAAGGCAGGCTTGTTATTCAAAGTTATAAGGAAACATATGAAAAAAAACATTGTCTGCTTAAAATATTAAATATTAGTGAGAGGTGTATAGCAACAACTATATTGACTAATAGGGACAAAAATGCTTATTTGACATTTATTTCACCAGATAAAGCAGGTATAGAAGCAGTTATAAAAGATTATAAAGATATAAAAAATAAAATTAAGACATCACCAAACAAAAGTTTGGTTAATAAGAATTCAATCTCATTTTTGTTAGAATTTGGTGGTTCGAGTGTTTTGTTTCTAGGGGATACATATTGGAAAGAGGTTCAGCCTATTGTAGGGAACATAAAGAATTTAGAAAATATAAATTTGATTAAGATACCACACCATGGAGCAAGTAAAAATAATGAAAACATAATTGAATGGTCGTTTAAAATGCATTGTAAAAAATTTATTATAACTGGTAAAGAAAATTGGGATAAAGAGCACCCAGATGAAATGATTATAGAAGAATTGAATAAAGTTTATGGCAATAATGTTAAAATATATTCAAAAATCAATTTGAAAATTGATGGCAATGTTATAAACAGCGAAGAAATTGATATGTTAGGTGGTGAATAGATTGAAAGCAAATATAGTATATATAAAAACGGAGGAAGATTCTGGAACAGGAGTGCTATATCCTTGTAGATATAATAATGACAATTTATACTATACAGAAAATTATCAAAGCTATATTATATTTACAAATTCACATGTTTTATCTAAATTTGAAGGTATAAATTATAAAAACTATAACATAAAATCAGAGATTTTACTGAAAATATATGATGCTAATGGAAGTAGAATAATTGATCAGGATATAAAGAAAGTTTTAGTTCACAACATACAGTTTGATAATAAAAATTATAATGATGTTGCTGCTTTATTGGTTTTTATTAATAATAGGGTGCATATATCAATAGAAAATCAAATACTAGACGAAGAACTAAAAAATAGAGATATACTTTATATGGAAGGATATCCTGGTGTAATGATTGAAGATAGTATAAACCAAAAGGTACAATTAGAAGGGATTGCAAAAGAAATTTTTCCTGAAAATAATAAAATGGGAATATATCAAATTACTGATGATTATCATTGGTATAATAATAAAAAGGATTTAAAACTTATGGAAGGTTTCTCAGGGAGTCCAGTATATGTTGAAAGAGGTGAAAAGTTTTATTTAGTCGGAATGAATCAATCGGTTTCTAATATAGATTGTGGTGAAAATCCATTTAAATTGGTTTACTACATAAAAATTAAACATATTATTGAGCGATTAAGAGAAACAAGCTGTATATTATATAAAAAAGAGAGTGACAGTTCATATACTATAGAATGGATATATGGAACAGAAGATAAAATAAAAAAATATCAGAATAATCCCTCATTACTTTTAGTAGGGAGCAGTGGTGCGGGTAAATCATCGTTTGCAAAAGATTTTGCGTATAGTAGTGATAAACTACAGGTGACTAATGACGGTCAAACGACAAGGACCAATATAATATACGAGTATAGTATTTTTTGCGATAATCCCACAATAACGGTAAGATTTTTATCAAGAAAAGAATATCTAAATAGTATAAAAACTTTAAATTATGATAAGGTAATGTTATATGTTTATATGAAAATTTTTAATTTAACAGAAAAAGATTACATTATAGATACATCAAATTACATAAAAGATTTTTATTATTTTTTAAAAGCTTGTCCGTTGCAGTCGTCCGGAGATATATTGAAAAGTATAGAGAACATTTTTTTACCGCAAGGTGAGGATATTAATATTAAAGTCAAAATGGCAGATATATATCTGGCAACAATTAAATATTTCTTAAAAAATGTAGGAATTGATAATGTTAAATATTTTTGCGATAGAACTAAAATTGAAAGTTTAAAAAGCTCTTATAAAGAAGATATTATTAACTCCAAACAAAAAATAGATGATGAAGGTTTATTTGATTTATTTAAAAAAAGATTAGTTGTTGCATGGGATTCATATGAAAGAGATATAAATAAGGAGGTAATAGAAGTATTATTTAAATATTGCAATGATAAATATTCATTTGATAACTTCCAAGTGGAAGTTTTTGATATTTTACAGAAGGATAGCTATGATAGATTTCCGAATTTTGATTTTTTAGATAAAAACTTTTTAGACATATTATTTAGAGCTGAAGGATTTTTTGATATATCAGAAGTAAGTTATCTGTTTTCGGACAATATAAATGAAAATGTTATATTTGATAGAGTTATAGAAAATTTCACAGGTATTAAAATCAATACACTAGAAGTTTTAGAGAGAACTATTGAAGACATATATAATTTTGTATATGAGATGGTTTTTGAAAAAATAAAAAATAATTATATTATTACTGAAAAAAATATTAATGGTAGACGAATAATTTATTGTGATATAAGTCTAGAGGATATTGAAAGTGAAGGATTACAAAAACTCACTTATTTTTTGCAAGTTAGCAATGGTAGATCGTTAACTGGTTTTGTTAATTCAATAAAAATAAAAGATAGAATATCTAATGAATATGCATTATTATTAAGTGAACTTAAAATAGGCAAAATTACACTTTTAGACACATGTGGACTTGATCATGTTGAACGAAGTAGTAATATTAAAGAAGTTTTACAGAATAACATAGCAAGTTATGAACGTGCTGAGAATATAAGATTTGAAGATTTCAATATCTTGTATTTAAAAAAATTAGATTCTGGAAAACCTGATGAGCTTAGAAATATTCTTCCTATTGTGTTTGAAGTAATACCACAATCGCCTTTTTATTGTATTTTTACAGGAATTGATATTTATTATAAAAGTGATACCAGTAAGATACAACAACTTGATTGGAATAAATCAAATATAAATGATTGTCCTAAAGCTATTCAGTATATTTTATCTGATAAGGGAGAAGCAGAATTAATCAGTAATATAAAAGGTAGTAACTCAAGAAAAAATAACTTATACTTAGTATTAAAAAATAATTTTGTACCATATTGTGGGATTAAAGAGTTGGTTGAGTCAAATTTTGGTTACTATGACAATAATTATTCTTATATTCGCAAGATGTTAGTATCAATAATTCGAAAGGAATATAGTAGTTTAGGAATTGTTGATGCTAATGATACCGAAGACATTTTAAATAAAAATAGGCTTAAAATTGAAAGGATGATACTAAGAATATTTCAAAAAGCATCTGTATATTATTGGGATTATAACAATGTTCATAATGCAACTGCTACTGCAAACTTTATAAGAATTAGAGATCAAGAACAACTTGGTTTTTCTAGGACGTTTAACCATATATGGAGTCATTTGTTCTATAGTGCATATAATGATGTCGTTACAAAAGATAATGAAGATTTTCTAGAATTATTCCCGAAAAATAAAGAAGTAATTGAATCTACGTTAATAAATATGATCACTAGTTTTTTAGGAAAGACAGTGTATCTTTATTATTTTGAAATAATTGATGATACAGAAGGAACAAATATTGGTTTAGATGAGAATAAAAAAGAAGAAACTGAAGAAGTTTCAAAAATAAAGAAAAATTCAAAGAGTCGAATGTTCAGAGATATTATAGAAGAAATGTATGATGAACTAGATGATGACGGAAATAGAATATATGAATATAATATCTTTAAAAAAGATTTAACAAGTAATGAATATAACGAGTACAAAGTAAGGAAAAAAGTGTTAGAAGATGTTTATAATTTTACAAAAGGATATTCCTTAAGTGGAAAAATAAAAAATAAAGTTATAGATTTATTTATTGAAGCTTTTATGAGTCAATTAAATAAGGATAATCATGCAAAAGCAAATAGTCTAGTAGAAGTTGATTTGAATTTTTCAAAAGCATTAAATGACTTGGAAAAAGGATTTATTGAGAAGTATAGTGTAAGTAATTATGAATCAGGTAAAGAAATGTTTAATTATATTATGAGCTATCGCTTTAAAAATAACTTAATTACCTAAATAATAAAATTATGCACATAAAGAGTAAACGATATTAAGGGACTAAGCTTAGTACCTAATTCTTTTGTTATGACGCCGTTATAATGGCTACAGTGAACCGGTGCGGCTGAGCAAGGTTGTGTAATTTAAGTGGTGAAAACCCACTCTGAAAAGATATAGTCAAATCATTCAGTAGCGAGTCATGGAGATAAATAGGTAACTATTTATTTTAAGCGTTGACAGTTAGGTAGTAGGCTTGAATGTGAATGAGCCTCGTAATAAGTATTAATTTGGGAAGGCTGACGGTGTCGGTTCTCTGGAAAGCAATATTATAGTAAGCGATAAAGACGAGTTTACTACAACTTCCTCGGGGTCAAAGAGCCAAGCATGCTATACAATGATTACACAGCAACTCAGGAGACCCTATCAACTTTCAAAAAAAAGAGAGTATAATAAATAACCGATAAAAAGGGAGGATATTAAAAGGTTGATAGGGAGTCGGATAATCTCATAGTACCAATGATAGTGGGTAACGCCAAAGGAGGGAAGGAGATTACATATTATTGTCTTAACTAAGGAAACATTAACTACGCGCAGGAGTAGATGAATTAATGGAAACAAAATTACTTAAGATAGCAGAAATTGCTAGACTAAATCCAAAAGAAAAATTTACATCATTATACCACTATATCAATAAAGAAATGCTTTTGAAATGTCATAAGCAATTGTTAGGAAATAAAGCTACAGGTATAGATGATGTAACAAAACAAGAATATTCTAAAGAACTAGATAATAACATAGAAAATTTAGTTGCAATATTGAAAAATCAAAGTTATAAACCGCAAGCTGTAAAGCGAGTTTTTATACCCAAAGAAGAAGGGAAAACTAGACCTTTAGGCATTCCTTCTTATGAGGATAAGCTAGTACAAATGGCTTTAAATAAAATATTACAATCTATATATGAAGCTGACTTTAAGGATTTCTCGTATGGATTTAGACCTAAAAGAAATTGCCATAGTGCCATAAAAGCACTGAATAAGGTAATTGAAAATGGGAGAATAAATTATGTAGTTGATGCTGATATTAAGGGATTTTTCAACAATGTAAATCATGATTGGATGATTAAATTATTAGAAGTAAGAATAGGTGACTCCAATATAATAAGACTTGTTAAAAAGTTCCTTAAAGCTGGATTGATGGATAATGGTGTTCTAATGGAAACAGAAATTGGAACACCTCAAGGGTCAATAGTGTCTCCAACACTAGCTAACATATATTTGTATTACTCTTTAGATTTATGGTTTGAGAAAATAATCAAAAGAGATTTTAAAGGTCAAGCTGAAATAACGAGATATGCAGATGATTTTGTTTGCTGCTTTCAGTACGAAAGCGAAGCGAGACAATTCTGCAGATTATTAGTGGACAGGTTAAATAAGTTTAATCTTGAGGTTGAAAAGACTAAATCAAAACTAATATTATTTGGTAGATTTGCAGTAGAAACAAGGAAACGGATGGGTTTTAATAATGCCGAAACATTTGATTTTCTTGGTTTTACACATTATTGTGCAAAGAGTAAAAGAGGATACTTTAGAGTAAAGAGGAAAACAAGCAAAAAGAAATTTAGAGTAAAAGTTAAAGAGTTTAAGCAATGGATTAAGTCCGTAAGGAATAAATTTGGTATAGGAGAGATATTTAATTTAACAAAACAAAAGCTTATGGGACATTATCACTACTATGGAATTACAGACAACTCATATATGATAGGTCAGTTCTGCCTAGAAATAAAGAAAGCACTTTTTAAGTGGCTGAACCGTAGAAGCCAAAGGCGAAGTTTTGATTTAGAAAAATTCAAAATGTATTTGAAATACAATTCCTTACCAAAACCTAAAATCTATGTAAATGTATATAGATAGCAAGTTCTGTAAAATGATATGAAGAGCCGTATGCCTTAATTGGGCACGTACGGATGTCCGTGAGGGCTTTCTCTACTCGACTATCATAAGTAACGGAGGCTTTTACCAAAATTAGATGTTGCTTGTTATTAATTGATATTGTTAAACTTACAAATGATGTAGGTTTATAAAAAATAAAAATTAACCCCATGCTAATATAAAAATATTGCCGTGGGGTTTTGTTAGACTTTAATTAAGTTAAGTGTGAAGGTGTAAACTTTTGTTATTAGAGTGAATAGAATACTTCCGTGCCTTCTAAGAAATCTCTGCAAAGAGTATCACATATTTTTAATGCACTAGTTTTAATCCAGGAATTCCTCTCATTATCTCTCATAAATAAAACATAACTTATGAAAGTATCCATAAATATTTGTCCTTCTATATATTTTAGGTCCTCAAAAGAAAAAGAAGCTTTAGATGAATACCCTTGTAAAAAGGTTTGTCTTAATTCACTAGGGAAAATAGTTGCAGCACTGCCTAAATCGAATAAATAGTATCCAAATCCACAAAATCCTAAATCTATTAAACATGGGTTATCATTGTTAACTACGATATTTCCCAGCTGTAAGTCTGCATGAATGATACCGAATGTATCTTCTCTTAAATTGAGCTCATTAATTTGATTCTTAACTAAAATCAACACTCTTTTAATAATGTCATAATGCTCCATACTAAATAGATTAACTTCAACACAATATTTTAGTTCCTCAATAGCAGTATCAATTCTATCAACGTCATATATTGGTCTTATGAAGTCTTTTGACGGTTTAAAATCTTTTAAACATTTATGAAATAATGCAAGATTCTGTCCAAGTGTAAAAGTGATTTCCTTAATATTATCCTCCTTAAGAGTGAGAGTACAACCCTCAATCCACTCTAAAATTGTGGCATAACAAGGATGGTTAAAATTATCCAATTTGTATTCAGTTATATGCTCTCCGAGATTATTGGATATAGGCTTCTGTGCATAAAGTAAGCCTTTATGGTTAAGTTCTTGTAGAATCTTAATTTCAGATTTTATACCTTCCAATGTATGTTGTAGCCCAAATAGACCTTCAGTGCTAGGTTTATGTATACGCAGTAAATAATTCTTATTGTTTACTCCATCAGTTATTTTAAAAGTAATATTTTCATTATGTCTGATAAATTGAATTACCGGAGCGGAAATAGAGTATGATGTAAGAATTTCTTTAGCTATAATATTATAATCCATATTTTTTCTCCTTTTCTTATAAGTTAAAATACTAGATAACGACTTAATCCCTGACCACGATAATCTTGGTCTGTCATAACTGTGCCAATCTGAGCATAATGTTTCTTTGTACCATCTATATCAAAATCTATTAAGTTAGCAAAAACATTGGCTATAACCTTTTCATGATAGACTAAAGAATAAGGGATATATTCTTCTCCCCAAAAACCATTGTCATCACCATCCTAAGGTCATTCTCATTACTTATTAATAATAACATCTATATCTTTTTAAAGACAACCTCATACTTAAGTCATAAACAAAAATGCGCCACCTAAAATAAATTAGGTAGCACCTTCTATGTTATCGCATCTTCTCTTTTCTGGAATAATCCGAAGTAGATTTTTCTGTAATGATAGTGAGTATATATTACAATATAGAAGGTGCTGTTGCAAAACTAACTATTTTATTTTTGCAACAGCACCTTTTTGTGACATTCTAAAGACATGCATAAATATAAACAACATATTTCCTTAGGACATAAAATAATAAATTCATGTTGCATATTTAAAAATCCAGTGCTATACTCTTCACATAAGGTACGAGCGTACCTTATATATAGAGCATGAAAGTGGGGTAGTTACATTTGGCAATAATTCAAACTAAAGATTTAACAAAGTGTTATGGCTTAAAAAACAGTGTTTCTAATGTTAACCTGACAGCTAATGAAGGTGAAATATACGGCTTTTTAGGGTTAAACGGTGCTGGAAAGACAACAACAATGCGCATGCTGCTAAAAATGATTCGACCTACATCAGGCGAAATTTATTATTCAGGAAAATCAATTTCAAAGCTTTCTTCTGAGTTTTGGAATCAGGTGGGGTACTTGATTGAAACACCACATGCTTATCCAAACTTTACTGTTGAAGAAAATCTCATATTATATGCAAAGCAAAGACTCATCCCTAATTCGGAAATTAAGAGACGAATTGATGACATATCACAGCAGCTTTTGTTAGATACATACCTAAAGGTTAAGGTAAAAGATCTTTCCTTAGGAAACAATCAAAAAGTTGGACTTGCAAAGGCACTTATTCATAAACCAAAGATTCTTTTGCTAGACGAGCCCACAAACGGGCTAGATCCAGAGGGACTTGTGACTGTACGACAATCTTTATTAACAATGGCTAAAAACGGAACTACTATTTTTATTTCAAGCCATCTACTAGATGAGATGGAAAAACTGGTTGATCGTATCGGGATACTGGCTAGTGGACGCTTACTTAGGGAATTAAGTTTTTCTGAATTTGAAGGATGCAGGCAATCCAAATTATATATAAAAGTGGACGAGTCGGTTAAAAACCTTACTGATTACCTTACTACAAAACATTTGCAGTGTACTTCAGTAAGTGAGTCAGAAATACTTGTTTCAGGTGTACCAATTAATAAGTATTCTGATTTATTGCATCAATTAGAGCAACAGAAATTAAATCCTATGATTTTTCAGCCTGTAAAGGAAAACTTAGAAGAATTCTTTCTTAAAACAATTAAGGAGATGCATACTTATGAAACAGCTATGGTCAATGATTAAAATAGAACTTTATAAAATAATGAAAGGTCATATTCCAATCTATATTTTGACCTTCTATACTTTTTTAATATTCATTCATATGCAGGATAAAACCTGGGAAGCATTTTTAAGTGGTAGTTTTTTTATGTATTCAACTGTAATTGGGCTTATAGGCTTCAGTATTTTAAGCACTTGGGTATTTGGAAGGGAATATGAGGATCAAACTTATAAAGATCTATTAGCCTTGCCAATTCCCCGTACAAGTTTAGTTACTGCAAAGTTTTTAGCTATAGAATTGACCTTTGTAGCTATAACTGTTATAGCGCTCATGGTGACTTTTGTGTTAGGGTATTGTTTTAATTTATCAGATTTTAATGCATATTTGGTTGGAAATATTGTAAAACGATTGGTCATCGCAACCTTTTATAATATAGGTCTAAGCTTCCTATTCCCATTCATTGCGAGCATGGTACGTGGTGTACTTGCGCCTGTTAGTATTTCTTTTGTGGCTCTAATTATGGCTGTTGTTTTTGGATCAAAGTCTGTAGGCCCATATATTCCATGGGCGATTCCAGGAATATATTTAAGTAATCCTCAGCTAATTACCTTAGTCAGCAGAATGTCAATTTCTATTATAGTTTTGATTGGAGTTTATGGTACTATATTATGGTGGAATTATGTTGACCAAAAATAGGAGGAAAACAAAGTGAACGATAATGTTAGTAGACGCCGAGGCGTTACGCTGGAAAATGCTATTTTAGATGAGGCTTGGTTACTGTTTCAAGAAAAGGGATATGGTAAATTGACTATGGATGATGTAGCTAGTGCTTCAAAGACCAATAAAAATGCCATTTATAGGCGCTGGCCACAAAAATGTTATCTTATTTTTGCTGCTATAAGCAGGCATTCACCATCCATAAGTTTTGAGATAGGAGATCATGTTTCATTGAAGGAAGACTTAATAGCGCTATTTAAAAGCTTAAATCCAATTTTTCAGCTCATAAAACCTGATGACCTGCGAGACTTGATTTCAGATATGTTTTCCAATGCTGTAGCTCACGATTTATTTAACGGTATAAATAATGAAAATGCTATTCGTAAATCCATTGAGACTATTATAACCAGGGCTAGTCAGCGCAATGAGATTTCGCTTTCTATAGATACTATTTCTGAAAAAGCCTTAAATCTACCGTCGCTCCTTATTATCAACGAGATTATACAACATGGTATGATCACAGAAGAAAGTGCTAAGGATATTATAGATAATATTTTGATGCCTATATTTACAGCTTAAACGTAAGCAGTCTTCAAGTATTGTTGAAGTGGCTCTATGACTAGCTTTAATAAAATTAATAGTTTTCAGGATAATATCATAACCTAAATAAATCATAAAGATAATTACTTGATATCTTTAGATTTTATTGATACTATAAGAGTCTTGCTTGAAGAAGAGGATGATAAAAGGTAGATAAAATAAAAAACATTTTTAGTGGAGGCTGAATGTCATGTTGAATAATGGAAATAATAGAAGAATAATTTTAGATTTAGCGGTGACATTAGATGGATTCATCGAGGGACCAAATGGTGAAGTAGATTGGTGTATTATGGATCCTGACATGGGGTTTAGTGATTTCCTAAATGATATTGATACAATTTTATATGGACGCAGAAGCTATGAACTATGGGGACAATATGTTCCAGCAGATGGAATATCAGATGCTGAAAAAGAAATTTGGAAGTTAGTTCATAGTAAGAAAAAATATGTGTTTTCAAAAACATCTACTAATGAGTATCCAGGGGCGAAGCTAATAAGTTGCAACATAATGGAAGAAGTGAAAAAAATAAAGAGTGAGCCAGGTAAAGAAATTTGGCTTTATGGAGGGGCAAGTCTTATAACCACCTTTTTAAACCTAGGGCTTGTTGATGAATATAGATTGTCTATTCATCCTGTCATTTTAGGACAGGGAAAACCTCTGTTTAGTGATATAAAGCAGACATTAGATCTAAAGCTTATTAATACTAAAAGATTTTCTTCAGGTGTTGTTCGGCACTGCTATCATCCTGCAGGAAATTAATATACGAATAGCTAGTAACTATCGAGATTATGGCACTCAACATTATGAGTGCCATAATTCATTTGTTTAAATCCGTTACTTTGTATTAAATAAGTCTACGTTATACCTGTTGTGGTGAACCATACCATAAGTAAATTACATGAAATTTATTAAACAGCTCCAAGATTATTTAAGGATATGAAATAAGGAAACTCTTTATAAAGCTGAACCAGTTCCAAGTAGAATGTATCTTCTACAATCCAATTACCATTAATAATTTATAGAAGCATAACTTGGTTTTAATAGATAGAACTGGATTATCTATACATTAGACATAAATACTGTACAGACAACTAAATCTTCAATCTTCGAGCCATCATTTAGTGCGTTATTAACGGCATTAAATTCAGAACTATGAGCTAAAATGTTTAGTATACTATCTCGGTCAAGAGTTGTATAGATTGATTTTAGATAGATACTTATTTGCTTATATAATTTGTTATCAGCATATAAGAAATCCTTTTCTTCCCCATTACTATAAACTACTTTGTAAACCTCAGCATTTACATTTTTTACCTCAGGGAACATAGTATTAAATAATATTGAAGGGAAAAACCAGTAAAGTTGTTCCGCAACTTCTTGTGAGTGACCTGCTATTTTTAATAATTCTTCATCTATATCAACATCTTTTAACTGAAAGACATGCAATGCATTTGATAACATAGCAGAGTTATCTAAAACCTTCTTTTCTTTTGTACTTTTTTTTATAATATCAAATAATCCCATCGAATCTAATCTCTCCTAACAAATAAATATTTCTTTACTACTGAGACCTTATTACTTGTAATTATAGCATATTAAACTAATTTACCTGGAGAATTATATAGTTAATTGAAGGGAAATATTATCTTCTATACCCCATCATTGAATTTTTAAAGTATATCGCTAAAAATGAACACGGTCTATATTATTGTTTTGACACACTGTTTATTTTTTGTTAGCATTATATCCAAAACAGAGGATTAAATATTATAATATGGTGCAGAAATATAACAATATCTCCATCATAGGTGAGTGTATAGAGAAGATTGTGAATGGACAGAATTAATTAAATTAAAAAGGGGATGTTTTAATTGAAAACAATTGGGCTAATAGGTGGAATGAGCTGGGAGTCATCGCTTGAATATTATAAAATTATCAATGAAACCGTTAAATCAAAATTAGGAGGTCTTCACTCTTCTAAATGTATAATGTATTCTGTAGATTTTGAAGAAATAGAATTATTACAACATCAAGGAAGATGGGAAGAATTAAGTGATATTATGGTTAATATTTCTAAAGAGCTTAAGAAGGCTGGTGCTGATTTTATCTTAATATGTACGAATACAATGCATAAGATGGCAGATGATATAGAAAATAAGGCTGGAATAAAAGTTTTACATATAGCTGAGGTAACAGGTAAAAAAATAGTTGAAAAGGGTTTAAAAAAAGTTGGATTACTTGGAACTAAATTTACTATGGAACAGGATTTTTATAAAAAAGTATTAGAGGATAAGTTTAACATTGAGGTAGTTGTTCCAAATGAAGCTGATAGAGAGGTTATTCATGAAGTTATTTATAAGGAACTATGCAAAGGAATAATAAGTGAGGAGTCAAAAGAAAAATATAAAAAAGTAATTAATAGCTTATTACTGAATGGTGCAGAAGGAATAGTATTAGGTTGTACAGAAATACCTTTATTGATAAAACAGGAAGATGTTAGTGTTCCGGTTTTTGACACCACAACAATACACGCTATAGCTGCTGTTGAATTTGCATTAGATAAATAGTAACTAAAGAGATAGAGGTTATGCTTTATCATTGATACGATAAAAGTAGTACAGAAAATATCGAGTAGAAATATCTAAAAATATTTATTATAAAAGCAGAGGTGAGGAAAAGAATGTTACAGGAATTTAATAAGGTAATGGAGTATATAGAGGATAATTTGACTGAGGATATTGAAGTAGAAAAAATAGCTCAAATTGCTAGGGCATCTGAGTATCATTTTCGTAAAATGTTTTCTTATATTTCAGGCATGTCTTTAAGTGAATATATCAAAAACCGAAGACTAGCAAATGCTAATGTTGATCTGATAAATGGAGAAAAGGTAACTGATGTAGCCTTTAAATATGGATATCAGTCAGTAGATGGATTTACTAGGGCCTTTAAAGCATGGACAGGGATTCTACCTTCAGAAGTTATTAAAACCAAAGTACAAAAATCTTTTCCTAAGTTCTCATTTTATTTAAATATTAGAGGAGGAGTTTCTATGGAATTTAGAATCGAAGAGAAAAAAGCATTTAATATTATTGGAGTGAGCAAAAGAGTTCCAATACAATTTGAAGGGGTGAATAATGTTATTTTAGAACTTGCTAAGAGTATTACAGAGCAGCAAAGGGCTGAAATGCATGAGTTCAAGGATATGTACCCTCATAGAGTGGTAAATGCTTCATACGATTTTGATGATGGAGTATTGGAAGAAAAGGGCGAATTAGCCCATATGATAGGGTTTGTTTCAGAAAAAACTAATAAGTTTGAGGATTTAGAAGAAATTAATGTTCCTGCATTGACATGGGCTATATTCCCAAATGAAGGACTATTTCCAATGACCCTTCAAAGTACTTGGGCACAAATATATTCAGAGTGGCTACCTTCATCAGAATATGAGCTAGTAAAGGCTCCTTCAATATCCTTTACTGAACATGATAAAGGAACTGAAAGCAAATATAGTGAAATTTGGATTGCAGTAAGGAAGAAATAAATAACCTTCAAGTTTATATTTTAGGTTATGTTAAAGAATAGTGTTGATAATATATCATATTTAAAGGGAACTTGCAAAAAGTTCCCTTATCTCGTGAATTTAGAAAATTATGAAATTTACTGTTATTTAGACCAATCTTGTATAATTGATACTTTCTTTTCAGTAGCATTTAGTTCAATCTCACATCCTATAGGTAAGGTCAACATTGGATGGGTATTACAGCAGTCAAAATCTGCAATGAAAGGCTAAAGTATGAAGTCTCTACCTTAGTTACTTTTTGTAATACTGAATTTCCGTATTACACCCATTAAAGGTAGGAACACATCTATTTCAAGTTTTTATGAAATATACTATAGTATAAAGTTCATTAAATTAGGATGTGATTAATTGAAACAGAATATCAAAATGATTATGGGAGGGCAGTTTAATCTACAACTTATTGAAATTGATAGAAGAGGGACTAGGGATGAGCAGACAAATGTTGAAAAGTATTTCCGTCCATCAAATCGTCCTATTATCAATAATAGAAGTTTTAAATGGGACTTCTTTGATGGTACTTATGATACTTTACCAGAGGATCTTCTAAAAACTCCTGAAGATACAATTATTAATTATTTTAGTATCCTTAGGCAGGCTGCAAACCCTGAAGATGGGAAAGGTGCAGGGTGCGGCACCTTAGGTTATGCAAGGGGGCCTTATCCTGTTGCCTATAAGTTTTTATCATCTGAATATCAGAAAAGATTGAGTTACAATCAGTATCTTAAATCCTTTGAGAATATACTCCATATAAACTTAATAAAACTAAAAAGAATTCCTACAGATGAAAAACATCCAAATAGCATGAAATACTTTGTAGAAATTGAAACTATAGAAGGCTCAGAAAAGGATGTAGCCTATTTTGCCTACTATTATGGATATGTATATATTATGAAAGAAGGAAACCAATATAAAATATCGGATTTAGAGTTTTATGGTGAAAATTATTTATGTGCACCTTATCATGGATGGAGCTATGATGCAGAGTTTGTAGTAGATATTAAATATGGTGAATGGTGTAAGTTAGTTAAGGAGAGGTATAAAGCGCAGCAAGATGGATTTGTAAAAAGAATTTATTTTAAAGGCACAGATGGAAATGATTATCTAATAGAATTTTTCCAATTAACTAATGATACAGATATAGAAATAGCACAATATAAGAAAAATGTAAATGAAAAATGGGAATTGATAAAACTTGACCCTAAAAAGTGTTTGGAAAAAAATAATACAAATTAGGCCGAACTTTTCTTGTGAGACAAACTAAAAGCAATCTTCGAAGATTGCTTTTTCATTTGTCTTAAAACTTAAGTTAAAACCTCTAAAAGTTTAAATTTTGAATTTTACTATGGAATCATACACAATATGTCACTTGAAAAATATGTTATAATAGTAGAAAAATAGAGAAAAATTTTTAGTATACTAAAAATAGTAATTTGTCCTGTAAATTAATTTATTCTTTAGGAAATTATATTTTATATAGAAGTACAGATATTTTAGCAGATTTTTTATGTTAAGAAAGGGTTAATACTAATGGAAAAATCATTTATTGATATGACAATTAAGACATATTTGGCAGAACAATTTTTTTGTAAAGTGGCAGAGCTGGAAAAAGAACAGAATTTTTTTACCATAAATAGTAGGAGTGAGCTACCATATATTAAAATTATGACATATAACAAATGCGTAGTTATATGTACTTCTGAAGCTTTGCATTTAAAGGTCAAGGAAGCATTAACAGATAAAAACCGTGATGAGATATTTGAGTTTCCTTTTATTTATGGTCAGACAATCCACTTTATTCCGGATGTAAAAAAGGTTCAGAGGCTACCACTTCCTAAGGATTATTCTTATGAACTACTTAAAGGTAGCGATATTCAGAAACTTAAGTATATCAAAGGTTTTGATAATTCACTGTCATTTGATGATAATGCACATACCAGAGCAGATATTATCTTCCTTGCAAAAAAAGATAATGAAATTATTGGAGTGGCAGGTGCCAGTGCAGAAACAAACAGCTTATGGGAAGTAGGTGTGGATGTGAAGCCTGAATATCGAAGAGGTGGTATCGGAGCAGCACTAGTGGCTAATCTAACAGTGGATATAATGGAGCTAGGAGTTGTTCCTTTTTATTCAGCTTCTGTAACTAATATTGGATCACAGATAGTAGCAAGCCGCAGTGGATATATGCCAGGATGGGTAGACACCTACGGAAATACTCTTGATGGCAGTTCTGTCTATAATGATTTGATAAAAAATTTGGTGTTATAAAAATCCAAAGTTAATTAAATAAGAATCATAAATAAATAAATAAATTTAAGCGTCCGCCTAGATAGAGAAATCCTTCTAGGCGTTTTTGGTTATTTGATAATAGATTGTCTAATTTTTGAAAAGTAGGATTGACTCATATTAACAATCTTATTTAAGGTAATGAAATTGTTAATCAAAACAGGGGTGCTTTAGAAATAAGCAGATTAAGATTTTTGAAGTGTATTAACATGGTTGACTACGTATTATTTGACTTTCTAACTTCTCTATATATGTCCTCTAAAACGAATAAAGCAGGGCTTAAAACTCCTACGAGTCCAAATAAATACATAAATATTTCACCACCGATCATCCCGCCTATATTAAGACCTATATATCCTGTTATTAGTGAAGCAATTATTAAAATCATACTTTACCTCCTAGTTAATTCTTTTAGAAATAGATAACATTTCTTTAATAAAGAAAGTCAACTCAGACCAATTTTCAGGTGACAAAGTCATAGGAAACATCGTAAGCAGTGCTTATAAGCTTGAATGTTTCAGGAGTAGGCTTAACTGGAGAACCATTTCTTGGATCAACTCCTTTTTCAAGCGTACTTAAATATGAATGACTTATTCCGATAAGTTTTGCTGCGTCTCTAAGGCTAAGGTTAAGCTCACTTCTTCTAAGTCTTAGCATTCTATCTAAATTTCCCGTAAATTAAAAACCTCAATATAATTGTAAGGCCAAGTTTACACAATTTGAATATCTATTCTGCTGAAAAGATACAAAGCAAGAATACTTAAGAACATAATTTTAAGAAAAGTGAGGTGATTATTTAATGAAAAGGAATAAGATAAAGATAGATGAGCAATTTCGCCTATTATTTTATGTTTGACTTTCTTATTATCATAATAATATTAAATACTATTAATACAAAAGAAACTAATGCAAGAACTGTATAAACTACCTTTAATGGAAAAATCATTGATTTCCTAAGTAAGAAGTATATAAGTCCCATAATAAAAGTAAAAAAAATAGCCATAGCTAAAGATATATAATTCATTTTTATGTCTTTATTCATAATCAACTCTCCATTATATATAATTTGTTATATCCTTCATTCTAATGAAATTACTTGTAATTATATCATTTAGTATTAAGTAATTCTATATGATTTAAGATTATTCGAGGATTCTGATATTATTTCTTAGCAGCAATATTGAATGTTAAAGGCGTATTGTTTATTTAAATGACAGTTCAATATTCTTACAAAACTTAGTTTTACGGAGCCTTAAAATAGATTATCCCCTGTCTACTTGACAGGGGGTAATTTTTTCTTAAATATAATTGTGATTGACGTTCTCTTAAGTTAGCTAAACCTTTTATGAAACTTCTGATTAAAGATCAAACTTAGTAGTCTGTCTCTGAGTAATCTGAGCGCCATACTTTGAAACTAAAGAAGCACCTTTATTTTCAAATATATCCTTAGCTATGATGGTGTCCATAAGACTATTTACTTCATCTTTGCTTACACCAGCTTTAGCACCTGATATGGTTAGGTTTGACTTGTCCCCAGCAGCATTGACGAAGGTTAATGTTAGAGTATATTCCATGATTTTTCTCCTTTCTTTCAATTAAATTTGGTGGTTAAGATTTCTGCTATGCATTTACTATTTTTGATGCTTCATTTAAGTAGTAGTCTCTGGTGTCAGCACTTAAGACATTTTTGATTGCTTCAGCTACAGCGTATACATTTTCAGGTGTCGCTGATTTCTTAACTCCTGAGAAAGACTTCTTTCTGTAGATTTTTGCACCTAGCTTGTCTGTGCCACTTTCAACTTCTATTGCAAATGAAGTTGAGTCTAAAACTTTGTTTACTGCCATAATGTTTTCCTCCTTTTAAAGTTTAGTTGTAAAGCAAAAGCTTTAAGTTTTTTTGCTTTCACTTAAGATATATGCCGAAGTGAAAAAGTTTTGGGAAATTATAATATTTTTTTTCTGTAGAGTAGTTATAGATTTTTTGATTAATGTTTTTAAGCACTTTTGTTTTCATTTGAATAATCAATAACCACACCAAGTTTAGTTGAGATTATAGTATTGAGTTTATTGATTGAAGACGTTAACCCAACAATTTGTTTCTCAAGCCTTATAAGTAGATACGCACTTATAGCAACTGGAAATCCAGTGTTGGCAATTACATTTACTAAATCAGTAACCTCCATATTTAAATCACCACCTTTCATAAGGGATATATGCCGCTAGTGAAAAATTAAAGGAAATTACCACCTTCTTTGAAGATATATTCATGATATTTTTTTACTGCTGCATCAATTATAGTGCTGAGATAAGCATTAGGATCAGGATGTGCTGCTTTAATTTCATTTAGAAGCCTTGCCGTAGATACTCTAAACTTAAAACTACGAGTTATTGTGAAAGCCTCTCCATCAATAGGAGGGGTTATGCCGTTAGGTTGAGACTTAAGGGTTCTGTTATCAATAAGAGAATTTTTAAGATTGGACTTTTTGGCAATGTTTTTATCCTGGTTGTTATTTGTGAGATTTAACACGATTTTGTTATTAGCTTTGTCTTCACTTATAGAAGAAGGAGCTTCATTAATTAATGGAGCAGCAGAAGTTTCTTCACAAAAACTAAAGGTAGCAACTGGAGTACCTACTATCTCTGTTTCTATAAAGCCATTCATGTCCATCTCTTCTTCATAAGCCAAATCATCCTTGTCTATAGTGAAAGCTTTTGATTTTCTTCTAGCCATTTGTATGTCCTCCAAATTTTTTTCTAAATTATGTATCACTTCGTGATAATATTGCTGAATTATATTTTAGTTGGTCTGGTCTTTAAATATTTGAGACTAATCTATCTATAAATTCTTATATGCCTCAGCTGTATAAATTTAAGGGGGGAAATTAGTTTGAAATAGTGAAAAGACTGTGCAAACCCGCATGAATACTATATATTTACATAAATTTTTAATTTTTTAATTTTTTGATTTTATAATTAAATGATTTTATGACTATATGAATTTTTGATTTTATATTTATATAAATAAACCCTAAAAATCACGCTTAGAGGCATATATCTTAATTAGAAGAATGAAAATGCTTTATTAATTGTGAAAGAGAGGAATAGTTTTATGGTTAAGGATTCGTTATTAATTAATTCAGAAGAGGGCGGAAGCCTTGATAAAATGCAGATAGCATTAGCGATAAGAAACTCAACCTACGGGCAGGAGCTTGGCTGCTCACTGTTAGAAAATGAGGTGATAAAAGATTGTGAAGGCTGTTCCCTAAAGTATATCTGCCACAAGCTTGATGAACTTGCTGAAGACTATACTGCAAAGACAACAAAGGTCATAAACAGCTTTAGCTTTGAAGATGAATTTGGGCAAGCTGACTAAAGGTTTAATAAGAAGAAAAAGAATAGCTATATTTTTCACATCCTCCAATAAACAAAGAACATCAAATTTTAAGGAAAGGGGTGAAGATAATTGGTAACAAAGTACTTATAGATAAACTACTTCATATTAGAATTTATCCAAATAAAGCTTCGTAGAACCATCGAAAGCTTTATTTGGAGTTTAATGACTGAAGTAGTTTATCAGTTCAGAGGAATAGATAATCCAGTTCTATGTAATAAAACTAAATAATAATTCTGATAACTATAAATGGTAATAGGATTATCAAATATAGATTCTATTTGGAACTGGTTTATCTATAGTTCTTACCTTTAAGAATGAAAGCGGAGATAAAATCAATCTATCTCAAAAGGTATTAAGGATAAGTTAACAGCTGAAGAAATATCAAAGGCTATGGATGTCATAATAAGCAAAGATGCCTTCTATAGTTCTGGCGGCAAACTTATTCAGAAGTCTGGAGCTCAGATTATAACTAAGAATGTTGATGATTATAAGGTGGGGTAGAGAGGGAAAGCAACCTGAGAGTGAATGCACTTTATCGAGGAGATTAAGTGGTTCAGATCAGGTTGCTTTTTTATGTATGGGGCATATTTTTCTTGAATTACGAAGTGAAATTTAATTTTGAATAATGAAGTGTTTTAATTAATTACTAGTTTTTTAGTTATTTGACGTTAAATAAGAAAGTTACGACTTACTTCTTTTATTAGGATACCTACTAGCAAAAATAAATATAATTGTTCCAATTAACAAAGCAAGGCCTTTTAACTTTCTATTTTCAATAGATAAAAAAAGAGTCATAGTAATTAGAAGTATAATAGGTGATAATTTTTTTAAATCTATTTTTTTATCTAATTCTCTCACTTTTAATTTATCCTTTCTTTATAATTTTTTCATAATGTACGTACTAATTGGCAACATATCTTAATTAAAATATGTTCCATTCCATGATTTTATATCTATTGTCTCATCTTCATTAAGTAATGGCAAATCCTTATCTGTGATAATAGAGCTTCTCACCCATGAATCATTCTTCTTTACAATTACAATAGCTATTTTTTCTTCCACTATATCTCTTATATGGTCAATTGCTATTTTAAAATCCTCTTCATCTGTTTCTGAATAACCAAAATGCGTATGATACCAATCAAATCCAACTGTTATTTCTTCATCACAGGTTGATATCCACAAAACGTTGTCATTATTTGAAGGGGAGGGTATTTCTATTATTAAGTAAGCCTCATTAAGTCCAGAATATTCTCTAATCTGTTGGTATTGTTCAAATTCAGGGAATGTTGAATATAATATTTTAGAGAAAATCATTGAATATTCATCTAGTTGCATTTTTCACCTCATAGAATTAAATTATTAAAATATAAATGCTTTTATTATAAAATGTTCAATGTTTTGTTTATTTGTTGGTGTTTTTAACGATACTTGAACATTTCCTTCACATTTATTAAACGAAATACAATGGTCATACTTATCATTTCTGGTTGCCTCGAAAAAATAATCTTCCTTAAAAATACACCTAATTTTTTCTGTTTTTAAATTTTAATCTCGATAATACCAATTGGAATATTACGTTGTACGCTTAAGAATAACATGATGAAAAAATGCGATATTTCTAAATTCAGGTATTTCCTCTGTTGTACATTCAAGATTATACATGCTTGAAATCCAATCAGATTCATTTTTTAGTTCATTTCTTTGCAAACCAAAAAACATTCGCACACCGTATATTTTATATATTTTAAATGAACCTTCACAGTACTTTTCTAACTCATAATTATCGTATTCGTTTATTGTTCCAAAGTTTTCCGATACAGCATTTCCATTATTAATTAATTCTAATGCCTCGTTAATTTTATACTCAAACACTGCTTTTTGCATTATTTTACCCGCTTTATTGTGCTTAACAATGGATGCAAATCCATCGAGCTTTAACACACGGCTGAACTCACAAAGCAACTCTGCTCTGTTATCCAAATATTCAAAAACATTGTGACATATAATCACATCATAGGACTTGCTTGGTAATTTCCTAAGCTCATCTATCCCACCAACAATTTGGCTATACTCATTATTACAAAATCTATGTTTAATCATTTCCTCATTCGGTTCAATTGCAGTTACATCATTGTTCTTTGCAAAATAGTCAGCAGTAATCCCAAATCCACTTCCAAAATCAAGTATTCTCTTACCTTCGCAGTCTATGTTATGCCATACTAACTTATAAAACAATTTTCCCCACGGTGCATTTACCGTATCAAGATACCCATGAACATTTATATTTCCACTCATGTATTAATCCTCCCATAAAGCATTTTTTTACCAGAGTGATAATTTACTATTTGTGTAATAGACAAAGTTATTCTGAATTTTATTATAACATATTTTGTAAGTAAACTAATGATTATGATCCGGTATCTTGGGCTATAAAAATAGCCTTAGACAAGTGATACATCACTTAAAAAATTAAGACTAAGCTTTTCTTATTTATATTATATCAGATTAAAAAAAACAAACCTGTACGCAGTACAATAAATAGACTCAAGGTTATGAAAAAGTGGTAAAAGGTGGGTGACTTGTGAACAGAAAAGTAGAGTAGGATCACTAATATATGATTGTATTGGCTGTTACAATTATTAACAGGATGGAGTTTGACATTTCTTTGGAAATGTGGATATAATAGTAACACCTGCATAACATGTCCACATTATGGGTATAAAAATATTAAATGTGGCTTTGGTGAAGATGATGAAAATGGTATGGTGACTTATGGATTAAGTTATATAGATGTACCACTCATATTGAAATTTATTATTATTAAATTCTCTAACCAAAAGCCGTGAGAGTTTTAAAAATAGATTTCGGTTAGGAGTGGTATGTCTTTAAGACTGTACTAAGAAACAGGAGGATGATGTAAATGAAAATGAAGAAACTGGGGACAATTAGTATTTGCGTGGCTCTGCTATTAACAGTATTTACTGGGTGTAGCTCAAGCTCCAAATCTACAAGCACTAGCACTGCTAGTACTACCGCTAAAAAGGAAATACCTGATTTGAAGGGTGATTGGAAACAAGACAATAGCAAATCTGCCGACAGTTATCAAACTGCAACAATAAGCGGTGATACCATTGAAATTTACTGGGTAAGTGATAAAGGTAATACAAAATCACTTTATTGGGCTGGTTCTTTTGAAGCTCCAACAACAGCTGACGAACCATATTCTTGGACTTCAAAAAATGACCATACTAAAACTAAAAGTTCTTTGATGGCTTCCAATGATGATACTAAAAAAATTACATACCAAAATGGCGAATTAAGCTACGAAGCTTAAGCTATGGGAACAACTACAACGGTTAAAATGAAAAAGTAATAATAACGACGACAAAAGGTGAGGAGACTTTCGTATGTAACCTCACCAAATAAGTATACTGATATAGTTAAAATGCAATTTATTGAAATTAATTGCGCGTTTTATAGGAATATTAAAATTATAAGAACACTTGTTATTTTAAAATAGCAGGTGTTTTCTTTTTTATTATAATTGAGTGAAAAAGTGTGGTGAATTTATGGCCGAAATAGAGTTTATAAATGCATGAAATATTATATATTATTAACGCTATAGTTTACCGCAGGCCTTGAGAACCTTGTATATACGCTCATCTGATCTTGTATCATAGCCTTCAGCTCCTGTGTAGAATAAAGATCCTTTTTTATTATCCAAAGTTAAATATATATTAGGACCACCTTTGTAGAAACCACCTATATATATTTTCTCTCCATTAACTACTAGTACAAAAGCTCTGTTATTATATCCAAGTTTTTTTGCTTCATTTGAATAGTTCCTAATATGTTTTTTTAGTTCAAAGGTATGATTATTCCAGTCGTATGATTTTATATCATCTTCTGTGAGAAAAGGCTTGTAACTAAGTGTGGTGCCTTCTAAAGTGTTTCCTCCCATAGATTGGACCTCATATATAGCAAACTTGTAATTCTTATTTGGCAAGTAAATCATATCATAACAGAGGTATCCAACTAATAATGCACCTAGAAATAAATAGCAAACCCTCTTTTTTGCTTTGCTCATATTTCTCCAGCTAGCATATATTCTGCTAAGCTTGCCATTAAGCATATTATCGATTTTTCTTATTAATTTATAAAGAATATACAGAGTGATAATTAATGTAATAGGTCCAATAAAATATATCACTGGATATATGATTTGAAATAGTGCTTCCATGTAAACATGTCCCCTTTTTATATGTATCATTCATATTTTTCTTAATATTTCACATAAAGATACCGCATTATTAAAATGAGTATGCGGTATCTTTAAAATACTTATATTTAATTCTATAAAGAACTTTAAAAACAAAGAAAAAGCATGCCTTATCGCTAACCCCTAGCATTACAATAATACATAATTGCATTATAAACAAAGTCACTCAAATCTTCATCAGTGAATTGTGCAAAATAGTTTTTCCATCTCTTATCTGATTTATAGTTAATAGCAATACATTTCAATATTTCTGTATCACATGTCATAGTTTGTTCTAGGTAACTTTTCCATTCTGCGATTAATTTCTGAACCTCGTCAGAGGAAGGCTGGTTATGAATTTGGTTTGATAGCTTTTTGAATACTTTTTCCATATTGGATGCAAATTCATATGATAGCTTTTCTTTTTCCTCGGCAGATAGCTTTTCTAGGTTTTTCTCATATTCCTTGTATTTTTTGGTTTCACCATATACCACTTTGGCTTCATTTTTATATTGTTCTTGTAATGGTAAAATTGGCGAGTTATTAAAGATATTCAAATTGAATATGTCAGCTCCTGATACATAATCCTCTAATGCATTAATAACTGTAACTAGACGATTCTGTTTTGCTAATAAGGTTTGATGATGCAGCTTTAAGATTTGTCTTTGTTCTTCTTTTGATAGCTTCATAATATCTGCTATTTCTTTTAAAGATAAATCCATTTCTTTTAAAAATAAAATGGTTTGAAGTCTTTCTATGTCTTCTCTGCTATAAGATCTGTAGCCATTATCCTCTAAACGGGTTGGTCTTAATAAATTTATTTTATCGTAGAAGTGTAAGGTTCTTGCAGTTACACCTGTTATCCTTACGATATCTTTAACTGTGAAAAATTGTGTTTTCATTTCTAAAATCCTTTAATCCTTCAAGAATAATTTAAGATAGGTAAAATTTTATCCAAAGCTCAGTGCTTTATTTATCTATCTAGTTTCCTCATTTTTGTATTATATAATACTCTGTATGCTTATGCCACATAATTTTTACCATAATAAAATTCACTTGACTATGACCTTTGGTCATAGTGTAATATGAAATTCGTAATGTGAAGTTATAGGGTATTCATGGAAGACTTGATTATGTTATTTATAATTTAATATGTTATAAATTATTTTAAACAACGGACAAATTGAAATTTAAGAAAGGAAATAAAACATATGAACAAGACACTTATTGTATATTATTCGCTTTTTAAAAATACAGAAAATTTAGCATTAGAAATTGCAGTGCAGACTGAGGGTGACTTAAGAGAATTAATTCCTGAAAAAAATTATTCTTTTGATTATAATACAGCCGCTAAAGAGGTAAGAAATCAAATCTCTAGAGGATTTTGCCCAAAGCTCATATCTGCAAATGATTCAATAGCAGCTTATGACACGATATTTATTGGTTCACCTAACTGGTTTAAAACCATAGCTCCGCCAGTTTTGAGTTTTCTAAGAAGCCATGATTTTAAAGGGAAAAAGATAATTCCGTTTTGTACTCATGGAGGAGGTGGATTTTGCCAAATTGAAAATGATATAGCAAAAGAATGCTCAAAAGCTACTCTTTTACCTGGAATTGCTGTGAATGGTGGTGCTATGCCTGAAGAGGTTACAAATTGGCTAAAGTCTCTTGGATATAAGTAGTAGGAAGTAATACCATAGGTTAGACCTTTGGCTTTAAAGAGATTATAATCATACTCACAAAAAAAATACCCCATAAGGTAGACTTTTCAAAAAGTATCTACTCTATAGGGTATTTTTTATTTACCGCAATTAAGCTTAAGGCTATTTCTTTAGTTAAATAGTCACGCTACGAAGCTTCTTTTGCAGTATTTTATAGGACATATAAAAGTCTATATCTATTTTTAATATAAACATAATTACATCAAAGTATAAAAATATATGAGGATTTATGTTTCATTAGGACTAGATGCTCTTTTTATATGTCTTAATGTCTTAATAATAAATTGGACAATAACTACTGATAAGAAAATAAAAGTCCAGTTTAGAAAAGCATCTCTATATGCATTTTTAGACAGCTCACCGATAAAGCCGATACACCAAACTGTGAGAAAGATACATATAATCGAAGTTACGTACTGAACAAATAATTTTAGCCATGAGTTTTTTATATTTAAATATCTAAAGATTCCATAAAAACAAACCCCGATGAAAGTGAATATAGCTCTAATTAAGATGTGTCCATTTGTATCACTTGTTGCACCGTTTAATAGCTGCCAGGATGAACTAACTAGGGTTACTAAAGTAAAAATAACAGTAAATAGTAAAAAAGAATTAATTAATTTTTTCAATAATACAATACCTCCAAGTAAATATAGCTATATTATCTACACAGTTTCAAAATTTATACAATAATGCCATAAAAAATGTGTAAAATTTTGAGTTCTATTGAGTTTTTTACAATTAAATATTCATTTTTTACTAGTTCAATTAATTAGTGGGAAAGGGTTGTATCATTAAATCATGGAAGTGAGGCAAAAGAAATTAACAGAGAGGCTAATAAAGTAAATAGGAGGAGGTTTTTATGATTTCATTTGCACTAGATAGTTTAAAGTTTAATAAAAAGAAATATTCGATTGTGGCGTTGTTAAGTACCGTTGGTTTTAGCTTTATATATTTTATATTACAGGTGCTCGGTCATTTAATGAAAGAAGATGTAGCTTCAGATGACAATAGTTTTATAGTTTTGATGGTAGCTTTTGTAGCAGTATTCATTGTATGTGTGTATATGAGTATTTCTGTTGTTATTCATATTTTTTACAAGATGAGAAAAAATGAGCTGTATATCTTAAAAACTTTAGGAGCCAGCAAAAAGAAAATAAGAAGAATGTACAAAGGAGAACTCATCATTCTAGGTTTAATAATTAGCATCATCAGCTTCTTTGTTGGACTAGTTATTACAAATACATTCTTAAATTATTATAATATGAAAACATCAATGAACTTAGGGATGGTGGCAATATTCTTTGTAATAAGTAATTTTATTTTTGTTACTATCGGATCAATTCAATTTAAAAAAGTCTTTAAGGAACTTACTCCAAAAATTAAAAATAAGAAAAAAAAGAAAGCAAATTATATGCTTCAAGCAATAGTAGGGATAATCTTTATAGTTACATCACTATTTATGACACATCAAGAGATTACTGTTATAACAATGTTTATCGGTATTGGAATATTGATAAATCCGGTTTTATTCCTAATCATTAGTATATTGAGAGTATTGTTTGATCTTTTGAAGATTCCACATTTAAGTATTTCTTTAAAGCAGGTACTCTTTAACTTTAAAAAGATTATATCCCTCACTAAAAATATTGCACTATCCATAGCTTTGATTGTTATGATGTTTACTTTGTATCATTCTTTGAGAAGCAGTGGAGTACAGTATTCGTCAGAAAATATGAAGTTTGATTCATTAATACAGGTAGAAAATCCAGTTCAGGATTTTACAATAAATAAAGATAAGATTTTTAATGGTTTAACATTAAATGGAGAGCTTAATAAAAACAATAAAAAAGTTTTGATTGCAGGAATTAATGAGGATTATTTAAAGTATGAGAACTTAGATTTTGCTAATGGAAGCATTTCAGAATTAAAGAAGGATGGAACGGAGTTACCTTGTATAATTCCAGAACTTTTAAGAATAAATAACGGTTTTAAGATTGGAGATGTAATACAAGCTAAGGTCTTAGACAAAACCTTAAAGATTAAAATAGTAGGCAGCATATATACGTATAATCTTTCTGAAATTTATGTATCTAAAGACACTTTAAGTGAAGCCATGTTTAACACAGTTAATATATCAAATGTGTTTTATGTAAAGGGCGATGAAGCAGTTGTTAAAAATCAACTATCGAAGTTAGGTGCATCAAAGCCAGAGGTTATAGAAAGAGATACTCTAATTCAAGAATATAAAGCAGGAATTCTAAATGGGACAGAGATGGTCAAAACCTTTCTATATGTGTATTTAGCAATAAGTGTTTTCTTAATCATAAATATGTTTTTAATGTCTGTAGAAGAAAAGAGCAGATATAACGGTGCATTTATAACCCTAGGCCTTAGAAAATCTAAAGTGATTTTAATGAGTATTATTGAAGGCATTGTAACTGTGATACTAGGTTCATTACTTGGAATAATCATTGGAGGTATCTTAATTAAAGGGCTGCCTATGTTTACCTTAGCTTCTTATGGCGTAAGAGTAGATATATATATTCCTAATCAATTCTTGATGACAGTTATATTGGTTACTCAATTAATAACTATAGTAAGTATTTTAATTTTAAGTATATTCACAACAAATGGTAAGACTTTAAAGCTAGTTGGTAAGGAGGAATAGTAATGAGTATAGAGTTGAAAGGTATTAGTCATTCATATGATGCAAAAAATTATATATTAAAAGACTTTAATTTGACTATAGATAAGGGTGAAATTGTAGCTATAATAGGATCCTCTGGAAGTGGTAAAAGTACTCTTCTAAATATAGTTGGAGGAATAAATGTTCCAAGCAGCGGAGAGATCTTACTTGATGGAGTTAATATAAACAATTTAAAAGCCAAAGATGTGGAAAGCTTTAAATTATCGAAGATAGGATATATATTTCAAAATTATAACTTGATTCCATTTTTAAATGTTATGGATAATATCCTATTACCAGTAAATCTACTAAAAAAGAAGTTAGATAGTTATAAGGAAGAAGCAATTAATCTTTTGAAGGAATTGAATCTGGAAAGTAAAGCAAATGCAAATATATTAGAGCTTTCCGGTGGAGAACAACAAAGGGTAGCTATCGCAAGAGCATTAATCTTGAATCCGTCTATAATTTTAGCTGATGAGCCAACAGGAAGTTTAGATAGAGATAATACAACAAATTTTATGAAATTACTTAAAGAAATATCTATAAAAAGATCTATAAGTGTTATGCTGGTAACCCATGACTTAAAGGTTACAGAATATGCTACTAGGGTAATTGATATTTCAAAATAAGAAGAGAGAGAGGTACTAAAAATGAGAGATTTCTTTATTGTAGAAGAAAAAGAATATGATGTCTTATATCATGTAAATTCAAATAAAGTTTTTAGGATCAATAAATCGAATTCGCAGTATACAGACGAGGATTTGTACAAGGTTATAGATGTATCCAGAGAAAATAACATTAAGGAAATGAAGGGCGCAGCTGGTAAAAAGAAGATTTCACTTAACCTTATGTCTTCAAGAACTTGTAATCTTGGTTGCAAATATTGTTTTGCAGGTGAAGGGGAGTACGGCTGTAATAATATAAAACCTAAAACCATATCAAGAGGGATATATGAGGATCTAACAAATTACTTGTTAGAAAATTATAAAGAAGGCATTGATACAATAAGTTTCTTTGGTGGAGAACCTTTAATAGATTATAAAAACATTAAGGAAGTAATTCCATATATGGAGAAAGCTTTTAATGAGAACAATATTCCAATACCTAGAATCTGTCTTAGTACTAATTCGGTGTTACTAACAGATGAAGTAATGGACTTTTGTGTGGAGCACAATATTGAATTAGGCTTAAGTCTCGATGGACCAAAAGCATTAAATGATCTTGGTAGAACCACTAAAGCAAAATCTAATTATAGTGCTTATGATAGGGTTTATGAGACAACTCTAAAGTTAATAGAAAGAGGAATTCCGTATAAAATGCAAATGACCCTTAATAAAAATCACTTAGATAACTATAAAAAAGGTTGCATTAAGGAATGGATGGATTCACTAAACGAAATAACCAATACAGATATTACAGTTTGTCCCGTGACAACAGATATTGAAGGGTTTGCTATATCTAGTGAAGAGGATTATGAAAAGTTAGATAGTATGGCAAGAGAATTTGTTCACTATTATTTTGATGAATATTATAAGGGAAATACTTCGAAGTCAGCTGCCATATTTATAACTCCTATGCTATTTATAGTAAATAAACAAATAGCTAGAGGTTGTGCAGCAGGAGAAAAGATGGTTTTAGTTGATACTGATGGAAGTGTTTATCCTTGTCAGATGTATTGTAATGATGAAAAGTATAAGCTCGGTGATGTTGTAAATGGTTTTTCTAGATATGAAGCAAACAACAATACCTGTAATAGGGTTAATAATGAAGAATGCCAAAATTGTATTGGTAGAAATCTGTGTACTATATGGTGCAAGGGTTTACAGTTATTGACCAACGGAAAGGAAAACTCAGTACTAAAAGAAAGATGCGTCTTCCAAAGAGCAATCATAGAAGAAAACTTAAAGATTTTATCTAGGCTTAGTGAGGGAGATAAAAAAGAACTTAAGGAAGTATGTAAAACTATATACTACTCCTTCCAGTCTTAGGTAGTTATCATGGAGAAATATTCTGTTATAGAGGATTTAACCTTTACTTCAAATACAAACGGCAATCACTATATTGTAAGTGATATACTGGGAGTCTATCTTAAGGTATCAAGTGAAATCTTAGAGATCTCAGAGAAAATAACTAAATTTATTAAATCTGAAAATTTAAACGGTGAAGTAGATGTTAAAAAGATATTTAAGGGAAATAGTTATGAAAAAACTATAGATTTTCTAAAGAAATATAGCTTGGTTTATGAAAAAGGAAATACTCCTGTAAGAAAAAGTACTTTAGAAACAGAGCTTATAGGGCATAAGGTTAAGGAAATTCAATTTGAAAAATATAATAGAAGCAAGATTTTGGTAGCTTTATTACTAGTTATGCTTTTAGCTAATATTCCAATATTTCTTAAGAATGCTGAATCCATGATATATTCCAATATAATAAAAGATTTTATGGGGGAATATAGTAAGTTCAATATGTTAAACCCTATAAGTATAGCTTCAATAATTATAGTTATGTTACTTAGTATATTAATTCATGAATCAGCTCATATATTATTTGCTAATTTATTTGGAGTTTTAGTAAGGTCTGTAAGCTTGTATCTTTTATTAGGATTTCAACCTGTAGTTTTTGTAAAATATAAAAATATTATTGCACTTGAGAAACAAAAAAAGATATTGATTTATTTAGGTGGGTTTATAGCTAATTTGATGATGATAAATGTATCATTTGCATTAGTTTCAATATATAAGCATTGGATATTCGGAGTGTTTATAATAGTTAATTTATTTATGATTACTGATAATTTATCAATAATTAATAATACAGATTTCTATTATGTTCTTACTGAAATTTCTAATACGACTACATTTAAAGTTAAGATTTTAAGAAAATTAGGTGCATTATTTAATCGGCAAATATCGTTAAGAGACTTCTTATTTAATAAGGAAAATCTTCTAGGAAATCTATATTTGCTTGTAGGTACATTTTTCAGGATAAGTAGTATTTATCTATTTGTATGGTTCATTATAAGTAGCTTGATTTCCATGAAAATAGCTCTAATAATTGCAGGTATAGTGGTTATTACTTATATGGGTATAAGTATGAAAAAGTTCAGAAATAACATAAAAATGGCTGCAATATAGAAATGAAGCTCAATCTAAGAATAGAGGTGATTACAATTTTATATAGAGAATGTAGATTTAGAACAGCACTTACAATGTTTAAAGAAGTAAAACCAGATATAAAAAATAGTGAGGTGTTTAACATCTTAGGGGGAATATCAAATTCACTCTATGCCTATGATGTTGGTAACTTACAGTTTTATATCTTATCTGGTGGCTGTGAAAGGTTAAGAACTGAGAATTATTTTGATTATTTTAATATCATTCATGAAAAGGTACAGATCAGTGATTTTCTTCAAGGGGATAAAGATTTTGATAGGTATTTTTATATCTTGCCATTAATGGCAACCATGCTAAATACTTATGAGTTTGCAAATGCAGATAAGAGTTTTCTAGGGTGCTCCTTTGAAATGATTTATAGCTACTCAAAAGAAGAAAATAAACTGTTTTTTGAACCTATGGATAAGGAAAATGGAAAATTTGAATGGATTTATACTACAGAGCTTTTGAAGCTTAATGAATATAAAAATGATCTTATAGGAGACTATGTTGTTTATAAGGTGTTAAAGGAAGATTTTATAAGCAATAGATCTATAAATCACTATATCAATATGCCACTAAAAAATTTAGTTATAGATAATTTAAGTAACATTCTATACGATTACAAGGATTATGAAAAGTTTCCAGGTGTGAGGGGAGATATCGCTTACACAAACCTGATAAAGCATTTTTCAAAGTTAAAAGAAGTTGTTCAAAGCAAGGGCAATTATAAAAATTATAATGCACTTCTCAAATATTATAAGGTTCAAATCATATATTTGAGAAATCTGATTTTATCTGGCACAGATACTTTCTATAGAGGAGAGTTTATCGATACCTTAAAAGATCTTAATGCTACTTTAGTTGACTTTGATGGCGACAAGTATATTAAAGATTTTGAGCAGTCAGGTAAGATATGGAGAAATATTGGTAGACTTCTTATGCAACTTTATATAGATATTACAGAAGAAAAAGTGGATAAGTTATTAGCCTACTTAAAAGCATTGCAGAAAATAGAAATCAAAAGCTTTGAAAACATATTAGATGATTTGGGCTACTTTAGCCAAAAAGTATCAAATATTTAAACATAAGTCTTTATATGTAAACTATTAAATTCATATATAGTTTTTAAATTTTAGTAAAGGGGGGGAGCAAAATGGAAAAGGATTTAAACAAGAAAGTTGCTGAATTAGAAGTTGAGGAATTAGACTTCACAGAGGTTGAAGAAATCGAAGAAGTTGCTACACCAGTATTTGTAGGTACATCTGGCTGCTGTTCATAAGGAAATTTTATAAAAACTTACCAAAACTTATCAAATTAAAATAAAAAAATTAAAGGGGGATTATTAAAATGGAAAAGGATTTAAACAAGAAGGTTGTTGAATTAGAAGTTGAGGAATTAGACTTCACAGAAGTTGAAGAAATCGAAGAAGTTGCTACACCAGTATTTGTAGGAACAGCTGGATGTTGTGCATAATAGAAATTTATTAAAAAACTTATCAAATTAAAATAAAAATTAAAAGGAGGATTATTAAAATGGAAAAGGATTTAAACAAGAAGGTTGCTGAATTAGAGGTTGAGGAATTAGACTTCACAGAAGTTGAAGAAATAGAAGAAGTTGCTACACCAGTATTTGTAGGAACAGCTGGATGTTGTGCATAATAGAAATTTATTAAAAAACTTATCAAATTAAAATAAAAATTAAAAGGAGGATTATTAAAATGGAAAAAGATTTAAACAAGAAGGTTGCTGAATTAGAGGTTGAGGAATTAGATTTCACAGAAGTTGAAGAAATAGAAGAAGTTGCTACACCAGTATTCGTAGGAACAGCAGGATGTTGTGCTTAGTAAAACTTTGAAAGACAATAGATTTTGGTTTTACTGTGTATCAATAAAGGTATTGTAAAATAATTGAAACTATAGGTTTAGCTGACGTAAAAGTTTTAAGCTTTCCTATGCAGTAAAAAAGGCTGTGGTTAAGCCGCAGCCTTTAATAAATTAAGATGATCAGTATATAAACATAAGGTTTTATCATACTTTCTTGAAAGGAGTTAGGATATATGTCACAGATAAGAAAACTATATAACACTATAGAAAAAGTACAGAAAATAATAAATCCTAATTATTTGAAGGAAGAAGAACGATTGATTTTAAAGCTTTACACTAAACGAAAAAAGGTTGAAAACCCTTTAATATTAGATAAAGCAGATTATTATGTAATTGGTCAGCTACTTATTATAGTATATTTTTTCAATTTGAATTATGTTTCTCTTGGAACAGTTAATGGAGTAAAGAATGAAATTATTATGGTAAACAACTCTTCCAATGATGATTGTATAGCTTTAGATTTTTATTATACAAAATCTAAGGATATAGCAAATGAAATTATAAGAAATTCTGTGTTTAATACATCTATATTAAAATCATTAAAAAATTTGGATAACAAAAGTATTTTAAGACTTAAAGAAGGGTTTATATATTCGTACGAAGCTATTATTAATGAGAAGTATAATATCCTTAAGCTCTTTAAGCCATATAGTAATTCTGAAGACCTAAAGTGGATTTGTAATGTTATTTGGAAGCTTAGAAATGGAAGCTATGAAGACTTAAAGAGGCAGCTTAATTTTATTGATATATTTTTTGAAATAGCTCTAAAGGAAGAAGAATTTATAGAAATGTTAACTAAAAGCTTAGAGGATGATACTTTGACACAAGAGTATTTTATAAATCAGGCTGATAAGCTTATTAAGGAAGGTATAGTTGGATATCATGAAGGAAATGTTGAACTTACTTGGATTATTGAAGAGAATAACAATTTAATACCTGCTAATTTATCTAAGCTTGGAGGATTAAAGGTAAGATCAGATTTCTTGAATTATGTAGGAAAACGTATTGGTGATAAGTATTATTGTAAAGTTGCAGAGCAAGTATTATTTTCCATGGATCAACAGTGAAATTATAAATTTTATTAATTATAAAATATTTGATAGGGGGATTTTAAAATGAGTGAATTGAATTTAGAAGCAAAGGTAAGGGATATGATTATATCAAGATTATCGTTAGATGAAATTGAGGTTGAAACTGTAGATTTTGATGCACCGATATTTGCATCATATGATAATGAAGATGAAGGATTAGGACTAGATTCTGTAGATGCATTAGAATTAGTTGTTGGATTAAATGAAGAGTTCGGTGTAAAGGTTAGTGATGATGATATGGAAATTTTTAAAAGTATAAGGACTATAGCTGACTTTATTAGATCAAACAATTTAGGGTAGGTAATATCATGAACAGGGTGGTAATAACAGGCTACGGAGTTGTGACATCTAATGGAGATAGCAGAGAAGAATTTGCAGAAGCATTATATGAAGGCATCTCCGGATTAAAAGAAGTATCTATATTTGATATGAGCAAAATGAGAACTCAATTGGGTGGTCAAGTTAATTTTGAATTAAAAAAAGTGGAAAAGATTGATGATGAAGAAAGAACTGTTCAAATAGCAAAAAAGGCATTAAGGGAAGCTCTTACTCATGCAGGAATAGATAGTGAATATATTATGAGGCTCGATGGTAGGTGTGGTTTATCTGTTTCAACATCTCTTGCAGGAAACGAAAGGATGATGAAATATCTTAATGAAAAGTCGTGTGGATATAAAGGTAACCCCGAATGGTTAGTTAAGATCCCAACCTTTTTATATTCAATATTGCAAGAAACTAAAGTTAAGGGACCTTGCTATACAACAATGTCTGCTTGTGCTGCAGGTACTGCAGGTGTTGGTGTTGCATATGATTTGATTTCAAAAGGTAAAGTAGATGTAATGGTTACTGGAGGCGCAGATCCTTTAACTGAGTTTGCCTGTACTGGGTTTCATGCATTAAAATCTTTAAGCCCAACAGGATGTAAACCATTTGATAAAAATCATGATGGAATAGTAATTGGTGAGGGAAGCGCCTTTTTTATACTTGAAAGTTTAGATAACGCTATTAAAAGAGGTGCAAAGATATATGCTGAGATATTAGGATACAGTATAAATAATGAAGCTTATCATATAACAAGTCCAAACCCTACAGGAGTTGGGGCATATACTTCAATGAGTGAAGCTTTAAAGAGAGCAAAAGTATCTCCAAAAGATGTAGACTATATCAATGCCCATGGAACCGCAACTAAGGCAAACGATGAAATGGAATTAAAGGCAATAGAATTATTACTTGGGGACAAGGCGAAAAAAGTTCCAATATCCTCAATTAAGTCTATGGTAGGACATTGTCTTGGAGCAGCTGGAAGTATTGAACTTGCATCTTGCTTAATTGCATTAGAGAAGGGCTTTATACCTGCAACTGAAACGCTAAGGGATCATCAAGAAGGATACGAAGATTTCAATTTAATTAAAAGAGCTACAAAATGTGAAGATTTAAATATTATTCTATCAAACTCTTTTGCTTTCGCAGGAAATACGTCTAGCATAGTTATTGGAAGATATCAAAATAATGTAAGTTTGGAAAATGGATAGTTATGCTGATTTTAGAATATGAGTATGTTATTAAACCGAGGTTTAGTGATACTGACTCATATGGGGTGATGCACCATAGTAGTTATTTTAAATGGTTTGAAGAGGCTAGATTTGAATTTTCCAAAGAAGTATTAAAGTTTGATGAAGATTTACTAAATGGGAAGAAGTTAAAATTTCCTATAGTGGAATGTAATTGTAGGTTTAAGGAATCAGTAATTTACGATGATGTAGTTAAAATAGACTTAAAGTTTTTATTGGGCAAAAGCGCAAAGATAACTTTTGAGTATAAAGCAATAAATCTTAGAATTAACAGAATCTGTGCAGTAGGAAAAACCGTTCATATGTTTTTGGACGAAAATAACAGGATTTGTTTAAATATACCCAAAATATTATCTGAAAGACTAAATGATATTGTGGAATTTGAGGAGTGAAATTAATGGATAGAGAAGTAATTTTAAATGTTTTACCTCATAGATATCCATTCTTATTTGTAGATGACATTTTTGAAGTTGAATATCAAAAAAGAGTTGTTGGCATTAAAAACGTATCTTTTAATGAGCCATGGATCTTAGGACATTTTCCAGATGAGCCTGTTTTTCCAGGGGTACTATTAATTGAAGCCATGGCACAAATATGTGGATTTATATTTTATGATGAGCAAAAGGGAGAAAAGTTTATATCTTATTTAAGCAAAATAAATAATGCTAAATTTATAGAAAAAGTTGTTCCTGGTGACACAGTGGTTGTTGAAGGATACTTAGAAAATCTATTTGGAAACTTTGCAAAGGTCAAAGCAGTTGCAAGGGTAAATAAGAAAAAGGTTGCCGAAGCTGAGATAACTTATTTTTTTCAAAGAAATAATTAGGAGGTTAGGAAGTTGAAAAAAATATTTATAACTGGTATGGGCATTATATCAAATGTTGGGGTTACTTTAGAGGAGTTATGGAGCAATCTAAATAAGAGTTCAATAGATGATATAAGTGAGTATACATTGCCCATAAAAATTCCATTAATTATTAGCAAACCGGAGGTTCGAAGGATGAGTAGATATGCGTATATGGCAGTTTACTCTACTAAGATAATTGCAGATAAAAGAGATGATAGAAAAAGTAAGCTTGATAGAGACAAAACTGGCACAATATTTAATACTGGATATGGCCCTTTATCAACAAACATAAAATTTGGAGAAAGTGTAATAAAGGGTAATGCAGATTTTGCCAGTCCAACAGTTTTTTCAAGTACAGTATCTAACGCCTGTGTTGGAAATGTATGTATGATCAATCAATTAAAGGGACCAAGTACAATTTTGCTAGGCAGTAATAATATTGGTTATTCATATGAGCTTATTAGAGATGGTTTGGCTGACGGGATATTTACAGGTGGTATTGAAGAGTACTGCAGAGAACTTTTTCAATCCTTTGAGGAGATCTCCAGTACAAATACTTATATAAATGAAGGCTTTAGAATATCTGAAGGTGCAGCCACAATATTAATGGAATCATTGGATGAAAAGAGTGAAGAATATCAGGAATTAAAGGAAGAAATCTTTTGTGAAATAATAGGGTATTCGGATAAAAATATGGGGGCGCATCCTGCAGTGTTAGGAAACATAGAATTTGATAGTGATGTCTTTGCATCTAACATGGAAAGTTTGCTGAAAGCTGAAAATATAAAAGCTGAGGATGTAGAACTTATTGTAAATGCTAAAAGCGGAATAAGGAAAAGCGATGAGGCAGAAGCTATTGCAATTAAAAAGATATTTTCTAAAGAAGTGCTTCAAATTTCACCTAAACGAGTAGTAGGAGAAACTTTAGGTGCGTCCCTAACCATTAATACGGTAATTGCTGCGTTATGTTTAAAGCAGCAAGCAGTGCCAAGCTTGCTAAGTAAAGATAATTCCCAAATTAATAAAACTATTAGATATGCAATTGTAAATGGATATGATGTTAGTGGCAACACAACAAGCATTTTATTAAAAGCTGTAGACAAGGGGGATATCAATAATGAATGATGAGGTATTAAATAATAAGATCGCTGTCGTAACTGGTGGTGCTAAAGGTATAGGAAGAGAGATTGTTAGAAGTCTTTCATATCTAGGGTACGATGTTGCATTTACTTATAATTCTTCTAAGGATTTAGCTTTAGAGTTAGTTAATGAATTAGAGGAGAATGGAAATAGGGTAAAGGCATATAAGGTTGATAACACAGATAGAAGCTCAATTAAAGCTACCTTTAATGAAATTTTTAATGATTTTCCTTCAATTGATGTATTAGTTAATAACGCTGGGGTAACAGCAGATGCTTACTTGATGCTAATGCCTGAAGAAAAGTGGGATAAGGTTATTAATACAAATCTTAGCAGTATTTATTTGATTTGCAAAATAGTACTTCCTAGCATGATTAGATCGAAAAAAGGTTCAATAATTAATATAACTTCTGTTGCTGGAGTTACTGGTATTGCAGGACAAACTAATTATTGTGCAACTAAATCTGCAATAATAGGTTTTACTAAATCGCTTTCAAAGGAAGTTGCAGCAAAGGGAATAAGAGTTAATGCTGTTGCTCCAGGATATATTAAAACAGATATGTTAGCTAAGGTTAATGAAAAGATGAGGGATGAATTTACAAAGCAAGTTCCATTAAAAAGGTTAGGTGAGCCTAAGGAAATAGCAAATGTAGTTTCTTTTTTAGCATCAAATGATTCAAGTTATATAACAGGACAAACGTTAGTTGTTGATGGTGGACTGGTAAGTTAAAAATATATAGGAATATACTTTGTTTTAGGAGGAAATATGATTAGAGAAATAAACTGTCAAGTCGCTATTATAGGTGGTGGTATTGCAGGATTAGTGTCTGCAGCTCTTTTGTCAAAATACGGATACGAAGTGTGTCTTATTGAAAAGGAAAATCATCTTGGAGGATGTATTTATAATAAAATTGAAAATGGTCATATTCTTCAAGGTGGTGCCCACCACTTGGGAGGACTTGGTGAAGGCGAAATTGTTTCTAATATTTTAAAGGAATTATCCTTGTACTCTGAGGAATTATTTATTGAGAATAATCCACTAATAGGCAAAGTAGAAGCTGAAGAAATATTAGTTCCTTTTAGATTAAACAAACTTAAAGATGAATTAATTTCTAATTTTCCACTAGAGAAAAATAATATTCTAAGGTTTTTTAGTGAAATAGAATATTTTAAAGAAGCATTAACAGTAAACAACTCCATAAAAGTATTAAAATATTTTCAAGCTTGGAGCAGGATAAGCTTCTATGATTTATTAGCTAGATATTTTGAAGATATGAAGATCGCTGCATATCTGTGTGCACTTGGACCAGGTTATGGTGGAATCACCTCAAGTGGATCTGCTTTTACAATGGTAAGCTTGCTTGCAACCTATGGAAGTGGTGCATACAATGTTAAAGGTTCTATGAATACACTTGTCCATATATTAGAAGATTACGTTAAAAAGAATCCTAAGGCTACAATCCTAAAAGGAGCATTAGTTAATAAGATCGATATAGAAAATGGTATAGTTCAGTCTGTAGAATGCCTATCTGAAGATTGTACAAATGTAGTAAGGCTGCAAAATCTAATCGTAACAAGTGATATAGGTAATATATATAAACTTGTTTGTACAAAGGTTAAAAATAATAGATTTCATGATAAAATAAATTCCTTAGAAATCGGATACTCACCAATAAGACTTTTTCTATCCTTTGAAAAGAAAAGGTCATTAAATGATTATATAATGCTTCCTAGCTTTGATGTTAGAAAATGGGATGAAAGTTTGCTTTATAGTAGCACAAAATATAACAACACCATATCAATGTTCTCATTTCCAACAGTAGTAGATAGAAGTTTATGTCCTAAAAATCAAGATCATATGCTTATGACAATTCTTACAAATAGTGAACTTATTAAGGCTTCAAGGGAAGATCTGCAAAGCAAGCTATATAATATGGTTGATAGATATTTTCCTAGTATAACAGTAGACCAAGTGGTTACTACTGTAGCTACAAATGAGGATATTGAAGCAAAAACCTTCAATAGAAACGGATCCGTCTTTGGATGGAAAAGAGGAATAAATGAAGTTATAAATTCTAATATAATTGGACCTAAATGTATGTTTAAAAACTTTTATGTTGCTGGAAACTGGGGGCCGACTTTTGGAGTATATGGGGCTTTCTATTCCTCAAAAAATGCTGTTACTGAGATTCTAAACAATTATGAAGCTCGAGCTCTTTAAGGGTTAAGTTTGATGGATATGCAATAGTTATAATGTGATCTATAAACTTAAAAGAGTGGCATTTAAATTGATGCATATAAAAAAACGTACTCTCTATGCTATCTCCTATATAGGTATGGGATTTAGGTTTATAAAATGAAAAAGGTAAACCAATTCCAACTCCTAAGGCTTTTCCTATTGATTCCATGGAAGTCCATTTAATGAAGGCTTCAGTGGTTTCATCTATATCAATATCTGTGTTTTTAGGGAAATTTAATACTGTGTTAATATTTAAAGCTCTAGTTTCATTAATCTTTTCTGCATCTATTCCAAGGAGACCTTCACTTCCTGAGGCTAATGCAATAAAGAGCTTCGAAGTATGAGCAAGTGATATCCTAACATTACTATAGGGAGAATCCACCAATGGATTATTAAATATTCCTTTAGAAACAGAAATCATATCAAAATCATCTTTAGATAGAAAGTCTGAGATGGCTATCTTACTTAAATAGCGACCTAAAATAAAGTTTCTTACTTTATTGTATCCTTTTATAGTACTTAAAATATCTTGCTCGGTTTTTGAAAGAGTTGATTTAAAATAATCAATATCTATATCCTCTGGTACAACCCAGAGACATAATGAAGCATTTATCAGTGTTTTTTTATTAAAAAATGAAAAATATCTAATAGAGGGTTTTTCGAAAGAGAAACTCATAATAATGCACCTTTACTTTATAATAGGGTTAATTTGGTATTATTACCATATATGTAAGTATATAAAACAAAATAGAAATGTTCAATGTATAAGAAAATAAAATATGAAAATAATTTGAATTTAATATATAGATGGAATAGGTGATTTGGTATGAGTAAGAGAGTATTGATCGCTAACATTAATGAAGAAGTAACTGAAGTAATTAATGCTTTTAAAAAATTTAATATAGAAACAGTAGTAGTATACTCAATTAAAGATAAATCAAAGAAATATGTTGAGTTATCGGATTTCTCAGTATGCGTTTCATTAGAAAGTACAAACGAAGATATAATTAATAATCCAAATATGCTTACTGCTGCACAATTATATAATGTAGATTATATATATTATTATAATGAACATACTGAACTCATTGAAAAGTTGAAGAAAACATGTAAAAAAATGAATATACCGATGATACAATGTCCGATGGAGGACATTAACAGTGAAATTGAACGGCTAAACCTTAGAATTAGTTCCAAGAGAAAGCCTTCCAGTAAGTCTATTAAGTGCAGTAGCTGTAATGAAGAAATTGATAAAGCTACTTTAGAAGAGGATTTATCTATTTGTCCTAAGTGTAATGCACATTTACGTATGAATAGTGCTGACAGGTTAAAATTGATTTTTGATGAGGATTATACCTTGTTCGATGAAAATTTAGTAAGCGAAGATATATTGGATTTTCCAGGATACAGTGAAAAATTAATAAGTCTTTCCCAGCAACTTGAGGTAAAAGAAGCTGTTATTACTGGTAAAGGGTGTATCAGTGGTATAGAGACTTGTTTTGGTATTATGGATTATAGATTTATGATGGGATCTATGGGAACTGTGGTCGGTGAAAAGTTAGTTAGGATGATTGAGGAAGCCACAGAAGAAAAACTGCCAATAGTTATCTTTACTGCCTCTGGTGGTGCTAGAATGCAAGAAGGTATGCTATCTCTTTATCAAATGGCAAGAGTTGTTTCAGCAATTGAACTTCATCATAAAAGTGGGTTGCTATATATAACAGTTTTGACAGACCCGACAATGGGAGGAGTCAGCGCAAGCTTTGCAAGTATTGGGGATATCATAATAGCAGAGAAAGACGCCAATATAGGTTTTGCAGGAAAAAGAGTAATAAAGAAGACTACAAATACAGTTTTACCTGAAAATTTTCAAAAGGCTGAGTTTCTTTTTGAAAAGGGATTGGTTGATATCTTAAGTGATAGACGAGAGATGAAAGATATTCTACATAAGATTCTTACAATACATGAAAGAAAAGCTTTAGATAGTAATCTAACTGAGGTGGCCATTGACATATATAAAAATTATTTCAAGAGAAAGAGTTTGCTTTCTGCCTGGGATGTGGTGAAGCTTGCAAGAAATAATAAAAGGCCAAACTTCAAGGATTATATAGATGGGATGATAACAGATTTTATTGAACTTCATGGGGATAGACAGTTTGGTGATGACAAAGCAATTGTATGCGGAATAGGATTTTTGAATAATATCCCTGTAACAATTATCTGTAATGCTAAAGGGAAAAATATATCTGAAAATGTATTAAGGAACTTTGGAATGGCAAAACCAGAGGGATATAGAAAAGTTCAGAGACTTGTCAAAGAGGCTGAAAAGTTTAATAGACCTATTATATGTTTAATAGATACTCCGGGAGCAGATTGTGGGATTGATGCAGAAGAAAGAGGACAAAGTGAGGCTATTGCCAATTGTATTAAAACCTACAGCTCAATTAAAGCGCCTATCATCTCAGTAGTTATTGGAGAAGGAGGTAGTGGTGGAGCGTTAGCAACAGGGGTAGGAGATTATATTTTTATGTTAGAAAATGCAATATATTCAGTTATATCACCAGAGGGATGTGCATCAATACTTTTTAAAGATGCCAGTAAGGCTAAAGAAGCTAGCGAGCATTTAAATTTAACTTCAGATAAACTTCTGGATATAGGCATAATTGATGATATAATTTTTGAACCAATAAATGGAGCTCATACCGCTCCAGACGAAACGGTGAATAATGTTAAGAATAGAATTTATAATAAATTATTGGAATTACTAAAAGAAAGCAACGATGAGCTTGTAAGAAAAAGATATCTAAAATTCAGAAGGCAAGGATCACTTAAACTAGACACATATAAACTTAAAATAGTTAACCAATAATAATAGCTACTGGGAAAGTCCAGTAGCTATTATTATTTTAGTAGATTTGGAAAGTATAAAATTCTTAAGACAATATGATTTAAATATTTAATTTATATATATAAATTGTAAAAGGCAGATACACAAAAAGTAGCAAAAGAAAATCACTCTTTTGCTACTTTTTTATAGCATAATTAGAAATAAATATACTAAAAATCAGTGGAACTTTTGTAAGATTTAAGATTCTAGTTATTAGCTTTTGAATACTCTAAAAGCAATGCTTCAGGTATTTCAGGTTCATCAAATATTATTGCTAAACAAGTATCTGCATTGGTATTTGAAATTTTTATTAGATAAGATTTTAAAACCTCCACAATAGACCTTTTTCTAGATATTGTAATTTGCATAATTATTGTACCTCCTATTTAATAATTTATATGTCAAGGGCAAAATTAAAATCAATTGACTGAGTGTTGCTAGTATAATTAGGCTTCTAAAATAAAAACTATTTGTTATTAATCCAATAATAAGTAAAATCAGTAGAATAAAAATCGTCTTCAGTTTTAATTTTTTTCTTAATTTAGCGTTTAATAGTGGATGTTTTTCTGTATCTGCAGGAGCGTATTTATAGAAGAAAATAGCCATAAATATTAATAGTAAAAGATAGCTGAATCTGGTAAATATAAAAAGATTTGCAATATAAACCTCTCCTATATAAATAAACGCTGTGACGAAGAAACATTTGATACTACTATTAGCATGTGTTCCAAAAGAAGTAGAACGTAATACTCCAAAAACAATAGAAATTATAATAGTATATTGAAGCATTCCAAGATAAGCAGATATTATATATAATATTAAGATTTTTGGAATGTTTAAAAGTAGTATATCAATTCCTAGTTTTACTTTTAATCTTTCGATTTCGTTACAAGTGGTATTTTTTAAGATAACTGAGAGTATATAAGAACTTATAGTATTTATTTTTATCACCACCTTATATATCAAGTATATTATGTTCTTTGAGTGTTTAGCTTTACAGTGAAAAAAGAAACTATAAATTAGAAGAAATGTATGTATTATTAATATGTAAAATAAAAAATGCTACAAATTTAATAAAAATTGACTTACATGTAATTAACTGCTAGAATTATAATGGGGTGATAGTGTGGAATATGTTTTGATGTTAGAAGACATAATGATGATAACAATTATTCTATATACAGTAAATTACTATAAGATTCCTATAAAAAACTATGTTTATATGTATATCTGTAGCTATTTATTAAGTTGCCTACTAGTTACTAAGTTTCAAAGCATCATTATAATTGGTGTAAGCGTTATTATATTTATTTTTTTAAGTCAAAACATGAAAAAGATACATGCGCTATTCATAACACTGAGCACTCTATTAACTTGTTTTTTTGCTAATATCATTCAATTGATAATTTGTTATGAAATTTTGAATATTGATGTAAACAATGCTAGAAGTTCATTTCTAACCTACAGTCTTTTACTATTTCTTGGTACTATTATCAGTTTAATTATCGCAATAATACTTAGAAAAGTTTTAAAAAATAATATGGACAAACTAGATCTATCTAAAACGAATAAAGAGTATATATTTATGGCGTTGGCTCTTTTGCTAACCATAGTTATTTTTTATGTTAATTACATTGTGTTTAATAGAGGTAATGGGTCATCAAATGAACAGATGGCACTTAATCTATTATTATATTTTTTATATTTTGGAATGTTAATATTTATATATAAGACAATGAAGGAAAGTATTACAAGAAAATTAGAAATCGAAAGTAGAGAAAATGAATTTAAAAATTTAAAAGAGTATACCGAAAATATAGAATCTTTATATTCAGAGATGAGAAAATTTAGGCATGATTATACAAATATTTTAGCATCTTTAACAGGATATATAGATAATAACAATATAGATGGACTTAGGGAATACTTTGAAAAAGATATACTTGGACTCAATGAAGCTTTTGAAAAAAGAAATGATAATATAGGTATTTTAAAAAATGTAAAAATTATTGAGATGAAGGGGTTAATTGCATCAAAGTTAATTAAAGCCCAAAAGTTAAATATAAAAACTAGAGTGGAAGTATTGGAACCTATTAATAAAATAAATATTAATATAATTTCTATGTGTAGAATTCTTGGGATTTTATTGGACAATGCAATAGATGCTGCACAGGAGAGCGTTGAGAAACAGATAGCAATTGCATTAATAAATAGTGGAGATTATGTGGTACTTATAGTTTCTAACTCTGTATCGGAGAATGTAGCACCAATTCATAAAATCTTCAAAAAAGGGTTTAGTACTAAAGGTGAAAATAGAGGAATAGGTCTGTCAAACCTAAAGGAAATATTAAGTAACTACAGTAAATCAACTATCGAGACAAAAATAGTTGAAGGTGTATTTACTCAAACTTTAAAGATATAGGAGATGATTTAGATGTTAAAGGTTTTTATATGTGAAGATAATAAGGAACAATTAATGAATTATAAAAAAATAGTTAGTAATGTACTTCTAATTGAAAACTTTGATATGGAACTAGCACTTGCAACTTCATCTCCAAATGAATTGATTGAATATATAAGTGGAGGAACTATATCAGGAATTTATTTCTTAGATATCGATCTTCATTCAGATATAAATGGTATAGAACTTGCAGAAAAGATAAGGAAAATTGACCCTAGAGGATTTATAATATTTGTAACTACTCATGCTGAGATGAGCTTTTTAACCTTTGTATATAAAGTTGAAGCAATGGACTTTATTATCAAAGATAATTATAAAAATATCAAGGAAAGAATTCATGAGTGTATAAAAAATGCTCATGAAAAATACTCACATAAGGCTGGTATTAATAAAGTGTTTAGTATTAAGTCTGATGATATGATTATAAATATAGATTATAATAATATTCTTTTCTTTGAGACATCCCCTTCTATTCATAAGGTAATCGTTCATTGTGTGGACAGGCAGATTGAGTTTTATGGGAAAATGAAGGAATTGGAAGATAAATTAAAAGATGATAACTTTTATAGATGCCATACTTCTTTTATAGTTAATAAAGCAAAGATTGAGAAGATAGACAAAAAGAATAGGGAAGTTCATATGGTCAGTGGAGAAGTATGTTTAATATCAACCAGAGGATTAAAGGGACTATTATCTGGTGTTTAAATAAAGAAGGGCTGTTGCAGCAATTATTTGGTGCAACAACCCTTCTTTATTTTTAAAACTCACACGGGTTTTGGTGAGAGAATTTAAAAATAATAAGTATTATTACGAAAACTTAAGTTATACTTGTTCGAAAATCGCGGCTTCTGGGGATTTTCAGGCATGCATGACTTAATAGATGAAGTTGGAAGCCTATTTATATGTCAAATCAATATTGACAGGTTATAAAAATAAATATAACATAAGTACATAAGAATATCCTAATATATAAGTGAGTTTATTAAGTTTCTTGAAGATGAAAAAGTTGGAATCTAACTTTAGCTAAAAATATATTAAGTTTAAAATTAGAATATTATAATTAGGAGGAATTAATATGAATAAAGCATCAGAATATCATAAACAAGGATTTACATGTGGAGAAGCTGTTATAAAGGCTTACAATGAGAAAAATAATACTAATATTCCTGTTGGTCTTGGAAGTGGTATGGGAACAGGTTTTACAATAGGAAGTGTTTGTGGAGCTGTTGGAGCAGCTGCTGTTATTATAGGATCTTTAAAAGGCAGAGAAAGTAATACAGAGCAAAATGAGGCGAGAGCTCTTACAAATCAATTAATGAAAGAAGTAAGAGAAAAATATGGAGTAGAGACCTGTAAAGAATTAAAGAAGAATGGTGTTAGCTGCGCTGAAATAATTGAGCATACATTTGAAAGCTTAAATGAAATAGTGAATAAATAGGTTTTTAGATTCCCTGATTTATAGCATAATACTAGTGCTATGAATTGGGGAATTTATCTTTTATTGTAAAAGTAGGCGTAAAGGTCAACTTTCAGAAAACTATATTCATAGATAAATCTAACTATAATAGGAAATTGTTTAAAAACTTATTTCCAAAATGAAAAAAAGTATTATAATATAGTAAAGGGGGCGAGTAAATAATGAGTGGTTATAATGCCTTAAATAATTTAGATATTAGAAGTGTTGAACTACTAAAAATCATACAAAGAAATGGACCTATAACTAAAAGTAAGTTAGAAGATGTGACCAAATTGAAAAAAAGTACCTTGAATCGTGAATTGGAATTTCTATGTGAAAGTATGCTTATAACTGAGATTTTGGCTGAGGAATCAACTGGTGGTAGAAAGCCTTCATTGTTTGAGGTTAATGATAATAGGCATTATGTTATAGGGGTGGACATTTCAAGAACTTATATACAAATAATTGTTACAAATTTGAAGATGGTTATATTAGAGGAAGCAACAATCTTCGGAGATTATTCTGCCGAGGAACAAGAAAAAATAGTAATAGAAAATATTAAAAACTTACTTTCAAAAGCAAATATTTCTGTTTCTAATGTAATTGGAATAGGGATGGGTGTGGTAGTTCAAATCCATGAAAAAGAAGAAGCTAATAAAAATAATGAATTAAAAAAAGCAATAGCAGAAGATTTAGGCTTACCTGTTTTTATAGATAATGGAGCAAATACTGCTTTAATTGGGGAGTATAACTTTGGAGTTGGCAAGGGAAAACACAGTTTATTATATATTCATTGTGGTGTAGGGGTAAGATCTGCGGTAATTTCAAATGTAAATATTGTAAGAACCATAAACAATAGTGAGGATGCATTTGGACATATGACAGTGGAGATTGGTGGTGAACTCTGCACCTGCGGAAATTATGGCTGTGTTGAGAGTTATACTTCTATATCAAGAATCACAGAAAAATTTATAAATGAAGTTAAAAAGGGTAAGATGACCAAGCTTGAAAAGACTATTGAAGAAGTTGATTATATTGATATCTGTAATCTTGCAGACATTGGAGATGAGACGGCAAAGAATATTATAGCTGATGCAGCTATATATTTTGGCACAGGGCTTGCAAATTTTATTAAGATATTGGCTCCTCAAATGATAATACTTAGTGGACCTCTAGTGGAGCATTCAAAACTTTTTTATGAGAGTAGTAAAAGTGTGGCATTGAAAAAGTGCTATTCAGCTAACAGTAATTCTATTGAATTTTGTAGAGGTGGATTTTTTGAAAACAAATCTATAGCTATAGGCGCTGCTTATCTAGCATTTGATGAAACCTTAAAAAATAGTTTGAGGAAGTGAAGTGATGAAATCTAAAGAGCTTCAGCTTTTTCATTTTAGCGGTGGTGGAGCCTTACAATCGTCGTATTGCTCATATTTATGTATTTAATTACGGGTATATAATGCAGTAAATAATTTTAACATGGAGGTATTAGTATGTTGTTAATAGTAATTAAAATACTTCTTATCTCTATATTAGCAGGGATATTTGGTTCGATCCTAGGACTTGGTGGGGGAATTATAATAACCCCAGTACTAACGTTGATGTTTGGAATAGATATAAAGTATGCAATTGGAGCAAGCATTGTTTCAGTAATAGCAACTTCAAGTGGAGCAGCTGTCGCATATGTAAGAGATAAAATTACTAATATAAGGATAGGTATGTTTTTAGAGATAGCTACTACTATAGGTGCAATAACTGGTGCTTTTATTAGCGGATTTGTTGAACCTAAGTATCTATATGTAGTTTTTGGAGTACTTTTGCTTTATTCTACTTTAGCTATGCTCAAAAAGAAAGGACAAGAGTTGCCTGAAGATGTAATTACTCATCCAATGGCTGTAAAATTAAGGCTTAATGGGGAGTATCATGATAAGGCATTAAACAAGGACATAAGCTATAAGGTAGCAGGGGTGTATGGTGGTTTTGGTATGATGTATGTAGCTGGTGTAATTTCAGGACTGCTTGGAATTGGCAGCGGTATATTTAAAGTAATGGCTATGGATTTATTCATGAAGTTACCCTTGAAGGTGTCAAGTGCAACAAGCAATTTTATGATTGGAGTAACTGCAGCCGCAAGTGCTGGGGTATATCTGATTAGAGGAGATATTGATCCTAAGATAGCTGCACCAGTAGCTTTAGGGGTATTGGTTGGAGCTACAATAGGTACAAAAATAATGCAAAACCTAAAAAGTAAGACAATAAGGCTGATATTTATACCTGTCCTTGGGTATGTTTCTATACAAATGATAGTAAAAGGTTTTGGAATGTAGAAGACAAGGAGGTTAATGCTTATAATATGGAAAAGAATTCGAAAGTAGATGAGATGGAAGTTATAATTAGTGGATTTTTAAGATTTGGTGTAGTGCTAAGTGCAATTGTGATATTTGCTGGATTAATGATGTTTTTAATTACTGGTGTAAGCGGATATGCAGAGGGATATTTTCCAACTACCTTAACCGAAATATTTAGTGGGTTACTAGAACTTAAACCATACGCAGTTATTATGGCAGGGATGATAATACTGATTTTAACCCCAGTATTCCGCGTTGCTGTGTCTATCCTTGTTTTTATAAAGGAAAAGGATTATCTATACACAAAGATTACTCTAGTAGTTTTCATTATACTTATAGTGAGTTTCGTGTTTGGTAAAGTTGAATAAGGTCGCTTCAGCGGCTTTTTTTATTTCTATTAATATATTTTTTATTGGTTACGCCATTTGTGTTGATATTATTTAATGATTTAACCGTTTAATAGGTACGGAGAATATAAATTTATTACATTTAGTAAAAAAGAGGATTTGTTACTTTTACTAATTAAATTGCTATATAATTTCATATAATGAACGATGAGTATACTGAAATGTATAAAATTTGATGTATAAATAAAATTCAGCATGAATCAAATTACAAAATGGTTAATTTTTGCATAGTCATTGTAAAAAATGGTATTAAAATGTTTTTTTGGATAAGAAATATGTTATATTTATAGTACAAGCTCGAAGACAAAATAAGTTACTTATGGTTTATGGTACCAAAGTGAAAATAATTATAGTAAAAGAATGATAGTAATGAATAAGAAAAAGTTATTAATATTAACTAATTTGTTTAAACTCAAGGAAACCAACTGTAATGGTTTCCTTAAACTTGGAAAGACAGGTGGAAAAATTGAGGAAAATTAAGGCACTTGCAAAATATGAAATTATCAATTTAAGACGTGGAAAACTTATTTGGGTTATTGGTGCATTATATCTATTTGGTATTCAACAAATAATAGATAGTATGAAGTTATCAGGCAATACATTTTTATCTGTAGTAGGATTAATTAAAGTTTCTTGGTTACCATTAAATTTCATAATGATTCCGTTGTTATTACTTATTATCACCATTGGACAAAGTTCAAACGAAGTTTTTGAAAGTGTTGATATTTCCCGTAAGGAAATTATAATTAGTAAGATTATAACAGTTGGTATAATTGATGCAGTTTTGCTTTTATGTAATATTGCAGTATTGACTTTTTTTTGTATTATTAGTAGGGCGTCATTAGGTTACATATTATATGAGAGTTTAGGTTATATCGTAAACACAGTTATCTTTTTAATAGTTTGCAGTTCTATTGGGTTATTTATAGGACAAGTTATAAGTAAATATGTTAACAATATAATTGGATATATAGTAGTAATTTTGACCTTTGGATTTTTATGTAATTTTTATAAATTAGAAAATGCAATTTTTCCATTGGTTGATATAAGAACATTTCCAGGTATATTTGATGTAATTAGCTATGACAAAAGTTATCTTTATCATAATGTTTTCTGGTTAGGAATAAGTTTGATTTTAATATTAGTTTCATATATGTGTATTTGCAATAGAAAGAATGAACGTGGACATATAAGATTACAAATTGGAAGTGTAATTATAGTTAGTATACTTTGTGCCTATTTAGGGGTTAGCATAAACGCTATGAAGCCTAATATGTACGATATAACAAATAGACAAGATTCTGAATATGTAGAGGCTAATAACAATAGTAGAGAAGTAACGTACTTTAGTAAAAATGACTGTGGTTATTACATTGATAAATATAATATGAATATTGATATAAATAATAATATAAAAAATAGTTGTGAAATGGAAATTAAGGTTAGAAATAAGAGTATAAGTTCCGTAGAAATAGGGTTATATAAATCATTAAAAATATCTAAGTTGGAGTTGGATGGTAAAAGTTTAGAGTTTGAAAGAACTAATAATAGTTTTATCGTTAAACTATCAAAGGAATATAGAAGTGGTGAAACTTTGAATATGAAGATATCATATGAAGGAGAGATAAATACACATTGGCTCAATGGAGAAAACTTGTTTTTTGCAAGGAATAATTCATTATTTTTAGCAGATGTTCTAGAATGGTATCCAAAATTAAATGACGATGAAACAAAAGATTATAAAGTTAATATAAAATATGCAAGTAAAAACAAAATTTATACAAATTTAGACCAAGAAAGTAATCAAGATGGAGTTGCTTTTACTGGAAAAGATAGGGACATATTTTTAATAAGTGGCAATATAAAAGATAGAAAATATAAAGATTACTTAGTTATTGGCAATGAAGAGTATATTAAAAGTGATAAAAAGTGTGATGAATTAATCAATTATTTAAATAGAACAAAGGATCCTACAAGAAAAATCGTTTTATCTCCGTTTATTCCTGGATTAACAAAAATGGACAAACCGTATGAAGGCGCATTTGTACATGCGTCACGCTATTAAAAGAGGTGATAAGGATGATACGCCTAACAGTAAGTAATTTAAGTCATAAATATGGTAATGTAGAAGCTTTAAAGAATATTTCGTTTGAAGTTGGAGAAGGGTTAGTTGGAGTATTAGGACCTAATGGAGCAGGAAAAAGTACCGCAATGAAACTTATAACAACACTCTTTGAAATTCAGGAAGGTAATATCTTTTTGAATGATTTAGATTATAAAAAAGATCTAAAAGACGTAAGAAAATCTATGGGATATCTTCCGCAAGATTTTTCTGCTTATGGAAATTTGACGGGGAGAGAGTTTCTTGAGGTAGTAGCTAGCCTGAAACTCGATTGGGATAAAAATAAAATTAAAAGCCATGTTGATGAGATTATTGAAAAATTAGATATGAAGGGATATGTAGATAGAAGATTTAAGCAATATTCTGGAGGGATGAAGCAAAAACTAGGCTTTGCTCAAGTGTTAATCGGCAATCCAAAGCTGATTGTAGTAGATGAACCTACAGTTGGACTTGATCCTGAACAAAGAAATGTAATAAGAGAGCTATTCCCTGTAATAAGTAAAAATAGAATAGTCTTGGTGACGACACATATAGTTGAAGACATAGAATTCTATTGTAATTATCTAATTGTTATAAAAGCTGGAAATGTTATATATAAGGGAACAAAAGAACAGTTTATAAGTGAAGTAGAAGAAATAGCATGGGAAGCCGATATGGATTCGAATAATCTATCTAAAGTTATGGAAAAGGGAAAAATTATAAGAACAATACATCAAGGCGACAAGTATCATATTAAGTATATTAGTCAAGAACCACTAACAGATAACTCAGTTAAGGCAAGTATAAGTTTACAAGACGCATATATCATTCATAGTAGTATTAATGAAAGATAGTGGACTATAAATATGATTAAATTTTATTTGAAAATCCAAAATAATATGCTTGTCACAAATTTGTTGTATATAATAGTTTCAATTATTCTTATGACTAATGTAATCATAAGAATAATCCCACAAAGATTTATTAAAGTTTCGAAAGCTATTAGTGAAGCTCCAATTAGTAATAAGGTTCCAAGTGAGTTGTATATGTATTGCGATGTATATCTACTAATCTTATTTATAATACTTATATTTTTTACTTTAGGCATAGATTTTAATAATAGCATGGAGGATATAGCTTTAGCTGTTGGTGGTAGTAAAACAAATAAGCTTATGGTAAGAAAACTAATTTCTATTTTAACAGTTTATTTATGTTTATATATAATTTCATTTTTAAATATTTATTTTTTATATAAGAAACTACTCCCAAGTAATACTATATTGTTGCCTGTTCAGGAAGTGTTATTATATTCGTTTGTAACTAATATGTTTATAATTTCTTTAAGTCTTTTTATTTTATTTGTATCAAAAGACATAGCTATAAGTACATCGTTAATCACTGCATATTACTTAATAGAAGAAGCCTTATGGAGATGTAAAATCACTCAAACAAATGGAATACTGGGACATATTTATCAATATTATGATTATGGAAAAGGTGGACTTTTAAAAGTAAAGATGATATATATGGGGATTTCTATAATATTACTACTGTTGACATATAAAATTTCTCAAAGAAAAACTAATTATAGTATATTTAGTAGACTACGAAGATTAAGTTAACTTAGAAAATAGAATAAATCTTTTTTATTTTAAAATCGAATCGGTAGGTTTTCCTATAAACAGCGCATAAGCTAGCAGTATAAGCACAAATTCTTAAGAACTTAAGAAGTTAAGATTTTTACTTTTTAACTTTAAAAAACTTCTAGCATGAATTATACCATAAACACAGCAGAGGTTACATTAACTTATAATTTTTTTTGTGTAAGTATAATTATAATGTAGCTATATGGATTTAAGTTAAAAGACATTATAGTGTATAATTAATGTAGAAATAATTTTCCTGAAAGGTGATTAAGATGAGTAAAAACATAGATGCAAGAGGAAAAAACTGTCCTATGCCTGTAATGATGGCAAAGAAAGAAATTGAGCAAGGTGGAAAGTTCTTTACAGTTCAAGTTGATAATAAAATAGCGGTAGAAAACCTTAGAAAGTTTGCGAACAGCCAAGGTTTTGAAGTTAGTGTTGAAGAAGCTAATGGTGATTTTAATGTAAAGTTTTCTAATGGCTGTGAGGAATGCGAAGAGATAATTGCAAAAGTAGAAAACAGAAAACCTCTTGGAGATTGGTGTGTATTTGTAAATAAAAGCACAATCGGAATAGGAAATGAAGATCTTGGTCAATCTTTAATGAAGATGTTTTTCTACACAGTATCAGAGTCAGAGGATTATCCAAAGGCAATATTATTTATGAATGATGGAGTAAAGGTTCCAACTTTAAATGATCAAGCAGCAGAGCATTTAAAGAAACTAGAAGAGGCAGGAGTTGAACTTTTAATTTGTGGAGCTTGCCTAGATTTCTATGGACTTAAAGAAAAAGTTTCTGTAGGACAGGTAAGCAATATGTATGCAATTGTTGAAGTTATGAAGTCAGCTGGAAAGGTGATAACATTATAACTTTGTAATTTAATAAGATGGTTTTAATGAGTAGTGGTACAGCAATATAAGCTTTCACTGCTCATATTTTTACCTTTGAATGAGGGAAGGGATGGTATGACATGGAGTGTCCGTATTGTCATGAAGAGGCCAAAAAGGGGTTTATATATCCCCATGGTGGTGCACTAAAATGGATTGATGAATCAAAGGATAAGGGAGTATTTTTTAATGCCTTTGCTAGCGGTGTAGTAATAAGAAACTACGAAGATTTAAATAGAATAGAAGCGCATTATTGCAAAGCTTGTAAAAAGTTAATTATAGATGTGGTGGAGTAAAAAGTTAAAGGTATGCAAAATTAAGCATACCTTTTATTATTATCTCTTAATACTTCTAATAGTGTTAATAAGTTGTTATTTATGATATCTAGCAAAACAAGGCTGAATTTGACAGTCTTATTTTATAATAATTGAGTAATCCTTTTTATCAGTTACATGACCTATAATTCTAGCCCATGGGGTATAGAATTCAATTCTAGACAAGTATTCCTTAGCATCTTTCTCTGGCATAGAAAGCAATAGTCCTCCAGAAGTTTGAGGATCAAGCAGCACATCATTCATTTTCTGAGAAATAGTGCTTTCAGTTTTAAATATATCTTTTAAGTAATCCTGGTTGTTGTACATTCCTTCTTAGATATGAAGTGGTACATTCATAAAATTAATTCTACTTATTCTTTTTTGACGTTAACCCCTTGATGATAAAGAATGGCAATAATACAATTCCAACCTTTGATGCAATTGTCAAACCTATGAAAAAAATTAGGGCCATCAAAGCTAGTATGATTTTAATTAAGTCTTTAATAAAAGTGATTTTATTAACTGGATTGCGTGTTTTGTTAGCTTTGGAGGTGTTTTTCATGTCTGTTTTATGTATCTCAGAATTTATAGCCTCAAGCTTATCTTTAAGTACCTGATTTGATGGGTCTTTTTCTAGCTCCATAGTGAGCTTTTTCCTAAGCTTTACTTGTAACTGAGCATATAATAACTTGGCTTCATTGTTAGAGTGGTCTAGCTTTAAGGACTTTAAAACCCAAGCCTTCGCTTTGAATAAATCACCTAGTTTAAAATAGTTATTTGCAATAAAAAGAAATATTTCGTTTTTTTCAGGTGTTTTAGAATAAATATGTTTATAATCTTCAAGAGCTGCTTCTATTTGTTTTGCCTCATAATAAGCAGTGGCGCGGTATAATATTGAATTATAATCCTCGGGGTTAAGGCTTAGTGCTTTATTAAATGAAGCTATAGCTCCCTCTAGATTTCCGGAGCGCAGATTCATTTCACCTTCTAAGCGAAATAAATCAGGATCTTCCGTATAAATATTTTTTGCAGCTTCTATATATTCCTTTGCATCAGAAAAATTATCTTCTAAAAGGCTAGTTTGCGCTATTTCTCTTAATTGAAGAAATTGTTCATAATCAACATCTTTAAAGGCTTCTGAAAAAAAGTAATTTAAAGGGTTTGGACTACTTATTTGCCTTTCAATATATGAGATAAAGTCATCATGATATGGTTGGTAAGTTGTATTTTTTTCACTACACCAATTAAAATTGTTTTCTAAAAGTATCCAAATATCTTGAGGAAGATGATGGTGCTCAGAAAGAAAATTAATGGTCAGTCTACTTATAGTTCTTTTGTTAGCGATAATCCAAAAAATATCATTGCTCAGAAGATTCTTCCAATTATCAATATTAATCCTTGAAAAAAAGTCATTATACAAACTCTCAATTTGTTCTATAAATTTAGCATTTTGTTCCTCAATACTTGGTACACTTGAAGCCTGTGAGTTGATTAGCTCCAGATGAGTGGGTGAGTAGTTTTCCTCCAAAGATATAGGTGATTCTCTTATATTAAAAGATTCACTTTCTTCCTTCTTAATTAATCTCTTTGCATATTTAAGAGCAGTATCGTAGGCTTCACGCAATTTTTGATAACCTGTAGGATCATCTTCTGGATGGTGAATTTTAAGTTTTTTAGCATATGCTTTCTTTATAACTGAGGTATCTTCAGTAGGATCGATATCTAAAATGCTCCAAGGCTCCATAAAAATCTAAAACCGCCTTTCAATTTCATCAAGTATATTTTTTAGTTTTTCTGCTGCTATCTTAACTTCCTTATGGTTCTGTTTGAATAACACACTTTCAAAATTAGCAAGAACTGAGGAAATATACTCACGGATTTCTCCTAGGGACTCTTCATAGATACGTTCACCTCTTGCTAGTAAAAGCTTATTCTCTGCTCTGTCACGGGGATGGATTTTTATATCCTTTAGCTTTTTAAAGCTTTCTTCTATTTCCTTTTTAGTCATACTGCCAGGAGATTTTTCTATAATCATTCTATTTTTTACACCGGTTTTAAGTACTACAACTTCTACCTCTAAAATTCCATTAATATCATAGGTATATCGTACATCTATCATTTGTTCTCCAGCAGGAGATGGAGGGACCTTGATGTTTAACTCTCCAATTTTGATATTGTGTTCAACCCTTCTACTTTCTCCTTGATATATTTGAAGGCTAATTGATGTTTGATTATCAGCTATAGTTTGAAGAATTTCAGCTCTGCTTACAGGGATTGGAGTGTTTCTTTCGATTATAGGCAAAAAATAACCTGATTCATGTCTGCCGTTGCCCATACTTTTTGCTACGTTTGTCCCAAGAGAATATGGACATACATCAGTAAGAATAACTTCACTTAAAGACTCATTTCTTTCTTTTAAGGCAACCTGTATAGCTGCGCCTAAGGCAACTGCTTCATCTGGGTTTATATTTGAATAGGGTAGTTTACTAAACATTTTTGAAACTACCGATTTTACAACAGGCATTCTAGTTGCTCCTCCAATAAGGATAACTGCTTCTATCTCTTTTGGTGTTAGAGCTGCATCCCTTAAGGCTCTTTCTATTGGATGACGTAGCCTAAGTAGCAGTGGAGTAACTAGTTTTTCAAATTCTACACGATCAATTGTAGTTTCATAGTTTTTATTATTTATGGTAATACTCATTTTTCCTACATGCTCATGAGTAAGCTGATACTTGCAGTTTTCCGCTTGCTTACTTATTATTGAGCGAAGCTTAAGGTCAAGATTTTCTATATCAATATCACAGCTTTTAACGAAATAGGATATTAAAAGTTCCGTAAAGTCTTCCCCACCTAGAAAGTTGTCTCCAGCAATTGATTTTACCTCCATAACATTTTCAAACATTTCAAGAATAGAAACGTCAAAGGTGCCTCCTCCAAGGTCAAATACAAGGAATTTGGCTTCTGCATCCTCTAGGTGAAGGCCGTAGGAGATTGCTGCAGCAGTTGGTTCACTGATTAGTCTTTCAACATTTAATCCAGCGAACTCAGCAGCTCTTTTAGTTGCTTTTCTTTGGGCATCATTAAAATAAGCTGGCACACTAATTACTGCATCAGTAACCTCGCAGCCAAAAAAAGCTTCTGCATCAGCCTTTAAGGATTTAATTACAAAGGCAGAAAGTTCCTCTGGTGTAAAGGTGTATTTTCCTAAATTATATATCTTTTCTGTTCCCATAAATCTTTTGAAGTTAGAAGCAGTAGAAGTTGGATGGGTTATTATACGTTCCTTAGCTATTTGACCAACATATACTTCTCCATTGTCATCAACACTTACAACTGAAGGCGTAAGGTTTAAGCCAAGACTGTTTGGAATTAATTTTGCACGGCCATCTTCCCAATATGCTGCTAAACTGTTTGTTGTACCTAAATCTATACCAAATGATTTCAATTTTAAAACCCCTTTTTCATGATTTAAATTACATCTCGCTTATACTAAAATAATAATTAATGCTTTAAAATCTCTTGAATTAATAAAGCTAAAAAATTGGCTAATTATTATAATAATTATTATAACTGATACTGTTTTGTAAAACAATTTATACATTAAAGTAAAAAAATAACATAAATTAATGTGGTATAAATTTGTTGTGTGATATAATATTTTTGAATATTTAGTTTAAATTTCAAAAGTTATTAAGGGAGACTAATAAATGGTTGAGTTTATGAAAGAAACTAGAGATATCTTTAACAAGGAAAGAAGAAAAATATCTTTTATATTTGATGATTATAATATTTTTTTAAAGCCAAAATGGATGATTAATTTAAATGACAATAGATATGAAGTTATATATAAGGAACAAGGAATATTGAAGAGAGAAGGTAAGATAGTTTTAGCTAGTTTGGTACAAGCTAATCAACTTTTATTTAAGCTAGGAATTGATAATAGTCCAGCTGCAATGGTTTATTCAGAAGACTTATATTTTGAGGAAAATCCAGATAAGTTAAAGGAAATTGCAGCCAAACTTTTCAAAATAAAAGGTGATAAATGTGAAGATGAAGAGCTCCAAAGGTTTTCTGATATTTTAGATGATGAAATGGTAACACTTTTTAATGTTAAGGTACCAGAAAAGATTACCTTTGGAAAGGAAGTGTATTTTACAACCTTTGTGTTGCATAGGGAGCATCTACCGAATAGATATATTGATTTTCAAGTATTTCCCGCACTTGTATATCCAGAAAAAACTGATGCTACTGTTTTACTTCCAAGTAGATACTGGGCCAGTGAATGGAATAAGAAAAAAAATAAAGCAAAGCTTCTATCTAACAAAGAATTAACAAGGTTATTCGATAAAGATTTAGAGAAATATGTTGAAACTATAGATAAACAAATCTTATTAACTATAGACAAGGGAATAAAAGCATCACTTAATAGAGATGGATGGATGAATAAAGTTAAGTTTTACCAGTATCAAAAGACAACTGCACTTATTAATTGCGGAAGATATGAGGAGGCTAGATTAATACTTGAAGAACTTCTCTCAAATATTGATATCAGCAAAGCTCAGGAAAAAGGAAATACTTTCTATATTATTATTTTAAGCAATCTAGTTAGTGTATTTATAGAGCAAGGCAAATTTGAAGAGGCAAGAAGTAATATTGAAATTATTGAAAAAGCTTTGTTAAAACATCAGGAGGGAAAAACAGAAAAATCCTTATATTTAGTTTTACAATTTAGAAGGGTAGAACTAGATATACTTGATGGAGATCTTGAGAGGGGAATACAGAACCTAAGAAATCTTCTTAAAGAAGAAAATAATAATACTTTTAATGCTAATTTATATGTATATTCTGGAATTTATCATTATAAGAAAAATGAAAAAGCTGAAGCGCTGCAATATTTTAATCAAGCAGCGAAAATTGCTAAGATTCCAAATGTAATAAAAAAGATAGAACGGTATATTGAGAAAATAAATAATGAACAACTTGAATAACATATAAAGATGAACTACTTCAATCCGAAATCTATTTTCAAAACTCCTCTGGGTTCTGAGAGGAGAATTTGAAAATATAAACTCTAATATGAAGTGGTTCATCTATAGATAAACCAGTTCCAAATAGAATTTATATTTGATAATCATATTACATTAATAGTTAATAGAAGTATCTCTTAGTTTTATTAGATAGAACTGGATTATCTATATTAAAAGAATCTGTTATAAAAATATTGTAAATTGAAAAAGTGACTTTCGTTTGACTTAGAAAGGGGAAGTTACTTTTTTAATTTACATTTCATTTGGAACTGGCTTATTAAAGATATGGTAAAAATCACTTTTAAGTAAGTATGTGGAATATATGTTATAATATTTCTATGGTTGTATATATACTAAAAATACGATACATACAGCAATATAAGATATTATTCATGAGGAAGTGATATAAGTGAAGAGGGTCAATGTTGTATACGCTTTATTATATAATGAGGATACTGAACAAGTGTTACTGGTATGTAATAGAGACAATCATGATTCCTGGTCTATGCCAGGAGGTGCAGTAGAAGAAAATGAAACTTTAGAACAAGCAGTGATAAGAGAAGTTAAAGAAGAAACAGGTCTTTTAGTTAAAATTCAGGATATAGTTGCTATTAATGAGTGTTTTTTTCAAGAAAATAATGAACATGCAATATTTATAACTTTTAGAACTGAAATTATTGGAGGGGCAATTAATATTGAAAATCCAGATGAAATTTCTGAGATTAAGTGGGTAGATATTTCCACAGCAAACAAGTTGATGCCATACCATAAGGACGGGATTAATAAACTAATTCACAATTCAGCTACTTATTGTTTTCAAGTATAATTATAGCAACCTTTGCTTGTGGTGAGATTAATTCAAAGCTTTCTCATAAGCAGAATTAAGTGAAGTAGAAAACTTTCAATTTTGTTTTAAGTTATAAAGTAAGCAGAAGATTGTGTTAAAACTTCTGCTTACTTTATTGTTATAGATGAACCACTTCGTAATAAAACTTATTATTTTTAAATTCTCTCACCAAAACCCGTGAGAGTTTTAAAAATAGATTTCGGATCGAAGTGGTTCATCTTTAAATACATGCTATTTGATGTGATAACTACTATAGCATTCACCTCAAAAATGAATCAATTGTAATTAAACATGCCTTTGTTTTATTTCACAACAATAGAATAGTCTTTTTTATCAGTTACATGACCTATAATTCTAGCCCATGGGGTATAGAATTCCATTCTAGATAAGTATTCCTTAGCATCTTTTTCTGGCATAGAGAGTAGAAGTCCTCCAGAAGTTTGAGGATCAAGCAGCACATCATTCATTTTCTGAGAAATAGTGCTTTCAGTTTTAAATATATCTTTTAAGTAATCCTGGTTGTTGTACATTCCTTCTGGGATAATTCCCATGCTTGCATATTCTAAAGCCTTTGGAAGTATTGGCACCTTATCACTAAAGATTTCAATAGTTTTATCGCTTCCGCTAGCCATTTCATATCCATGACCAATTAAGCTAAAGCCTGTAATATCAGTGCATGAATTCACCTTCAAATTTGCAAAGGCTTCTTTAGCGTACTTATTTAATTCAATCATTATTTTAGTAACTTCTTTTATCTCGGCAGAAGTTAGAAGTTCAGCTTTTGCAGCGGTGTTTAAAATGCCAATACCAAGTGGCTTAGTTAAAACAAGTACATCGCCAGTTTTAGCGTTGCTATTTGTAAGTATTTCACCTGGATGAGCAAAGCCGGTAACGCAAAGTCCGTACTTAGGGGTAGGGTCTGCAATTGTATGTCCTCCAGCGATAATTGCACCAGCTTCTTGAACCTTACTATAGCCTCCAGCTAAGATATCGTGCATTATTGATGGATCTAAGCAAGATGGAAAGCATAATAAATTCATTGCAATAGCTGGATTTCCGCCCATAGCGTATATATCACTTAAGGCATTTGCAGCTGCTATTTGTCCAAAAGTATAAGGATCATCTACCATCGGTGGGAAGAAATCAACGGTTTGTATTACTACTTTATCATCAGATACCTTATATACAAGGGCATCATCTTTTTTATCAAAGCCTACCAATAGGTTTGAATCTTCGAATTTAGGTAAGTTTTTAAGAACAGAATCTAAAACACTAGGTCCTATCTTAGCAGCACAACCTGAAGTTTTAGTAAGTGAAGTTAGTTTTATGTTATTGTCCATTATATTAACCTCCAGTAATTTATATCAATTGAATAGCTTTAATTATTATAAAATTTCAAAGATATGTCCATAATCAAAAATGAGTCTATACTAATCATTATAAATGAAAAAGAATAGTTTCAATAGTTTAAATCTGCAATTTTGAGCTGAGAACATGTCTAACTTAAAGAAGAGCTAGGTTTAAACATTTTTATGGCTTTGTTTACAGAATTTAAAGATAGGAGTTTTGCCATAAAATACGGAATTTGTATAATTTTCTACAGTAATATATAATTTATAATTATCAGAAAAACATTAAAAAGACAAAACAGAAGGAACAAAAATGATGAAATTAAGTGTAACAAATGATTTTAAAAATATAGTATTGAAGGATACAAAATTAATAGATGTGAGAGCTCCAATTGAATATGAAAAAGGAGCAATGTTAAACTCGATAAATTTACCTATATTATCTAATGAAGAAAGGCATATCATAGGTATATGTTATAAAGAAAAAGGTAATGATGAGGCAACTAAATTAGGTTATAAGCTTGTATCTGGAAGCATAAAGGAGGATAGAGTATCCTCATGGGTAAAAGAATTTAAGGAAGATCCAAATACCATGATTTATTGCTTTAGAGGGGGATCGCGTTCAACCATAGCTCAGAATTGGGTGTATGAAGCAACAGGTCAAGATATAGTAAAGCTTGACGGTGGATATAAGGCTTTTCGTAATTATCTAATAGATGCCTTAGAGCCAGAAAACCTTAAAACAAGACCTTTAGTTTTAACTGGTTATACAGGTTCAGGTAAAACTATATTATTAAACAAGCTTAAGAATTCTATTGATTTAGAGGGGATTGCACATCATAGAGGCTCTACCTTTGGGCATTTTGTGACGCCACAACCAACACAAATAAATTTTGAAAACAATTTGGCTTATAGCGTAATAAAACATGGAGCTAAGAATTTTAAACATATGATTTTAGAAGATGAAAGTAAAAACATCGGGAAGAGTTTTATCCCCAAAGATTTTTATAATTATTTTCAAAGTGGAGCTGTAATATTCTTGGATGCTACTGTAGAAGAAAGAGTTTATAACATATTAGAAGAGTATGTTATAAACGATCAAAGACAGCATATTGAAACGCTGAAAGATAGAGATTTAGGCTTAGAAGCATGGTTAGATGACATGGTAGCTAGTATGGAGAGAGTTAAGAGTAAGCTTGGTGGAGATAGAATGAAGGTAATAGTTGATGAGCTTAAACTTGCTTTTAAAGCACAAAAAGATACCAATGATATAGATAAACACAGAAATTGGATAGAATTATTTTTAACTAACTACTATGATCCAATGTATAAACACTCCTTAGATAAAGCTAATAGAAATATAATATTTAGAGGTAACAGCAAAGAAGTAATAGAGTTTGTTGAAGGGTTGGAACATTGATAGAGAAGATCATTCCAACCAGTAATTTTAATCACCGAGTTAGTTTTTATATAATATATTTAACTTAATAAAGAAACCGCTTATAATTTATTATAATAATGTGAAAGATAATAAGTACCACCACATCAATGTTAAACTTTGTTTCACAATATATTATGCATTTAGGAGAGGTGATTAAAATGAAGAAGAGTAAAATAATTATTGTTGCAATTTTATTAATTATTACTGGTGTAATAGCTGCAATCTATATAAACGGAAATAAACATACTGAAAAAGCTACCGTAGCACCAGCTTCTAATGCAGATCTTGCTTTTTCTGTGCTTGGAGATGTTCATGATGATATTGAACATTTTAAAGGGGCAATTGATGATTTAAATACAATAAATTCTAACATGGATGCGTTAGTTTTGAACGGAGATACAGTGGGGCAAGGGTTAGAAACTCAATATGCCTCAATGAAAAAAGCATTAATTGAAAATAAGAACTTGATGCCTAAAACGATTATTAAGAATATAGGTAATCATGAGTTTTTTGATTACAATATAAAAGTTAACTCACCAGAACAAGTTCAAACCTTTATAAATAGATATCTTGAGTTTTCAGGAGAGAAAAAGGTATATCATGATACCTGGGTTAAAAACTATCATTTTATATCTCTAGGTTCTGAGGACGGGAATTCTAAAACAATAGACTCAGTTTCAGCTTACATATCTGATGAACAATTAAATTGGTTCAAAGAAAAAATTGGTGAAGATTATCAAAAGGGAAAGCCTATATTTGTATTCTTGCATCAACCTTTAGATAGTGGAAATAAAAACTGGACCTCTGTTAATAAAAGTAAACAAATCAGAGAAATACTTTCGAAATATCCTGAAGCAATATTGTTTACTTCACATACACATAGAGATTTAGTTGAAAGTAGTGTAGTAGTTAATCAACCCTTTACTATGATACACACTGGAGCGGTTTATTATACTATAATACCTGATGCAAATAGTCAAGGAGGTAGAAAAAACTTACCTTATATTAAAGGTTTATATATTGAAGTTAAGGGAAACAATGTTGTAGTTAAAGGAAGAGATATGAAAGAAAAGAAGTGGATATTTACAAAAGAAATTAATAAATAATATAGTGTTAAAACCTACTGTTAAAGAAAAAATCTATAGCAGTAGGTTTTGTTTTATATTTGTTAAAGTTATAGTTGATTCAAGTTTATTGGTATTTTAATAGTCCTATTTCAGAAATTCTATAATTCCATAAACCACTTTCTGTATTCGGTTCTTTACTGAAGCATCAATCCTTTTTTTGTGTCATATTCTCTGTGATTTTTTGAAACATCTTTCAGCCATTCATCTATTTCAGTTTTATAGAAATACTTCTTATTATTCACTGTGAAATAAGGGAACATCATACCAGTAAAGATTTTTGATTGGTCTAATGCAGCTTTTTCTATGTTAATTATTCCTTGAATTTCTCCTTCAGACATATTAAGATATTTTGCTGTTTGTGATAAGTTTAAAACATTACTCTCAACTGAAGGAGGATTTAAGATTTGAGGTTTTGCAGATTTTGATGATGAATAACCTATAAAAACTGAACCAAATACTATGCCTAAAGAAAGCAGAATAATTGAGAGTGATAATAATTTTTTATTTTCCAATACAAATTCACCTCTCTAAATAATTATTTTAGTTATAGATATTTATTAAAATGAAGGGCGTATTAGTGAATTATTTTTTCAACCTTAGTACATTTCTTCGGTTCGTTCATTTATTAAGTTATAAAATATCTTGTGCAACATAGCTAACCCAAATAGGAAAAAATCCTGTATTTAATGCAACAGTGGTTGAAGCGATATTAGGGCTCCAAGTAGTATAAAATGGCATCATACCACACTTTTCTATTTCGTCAGCTAGAGTTTTTACAAGGTATGCAGCGAGACCTTTATTACGATGTTCTGGAAGAGTATCTATGCCGATTTGCCATAGCTTACCCATAGTATCATCAGCGCCAGCTAAAGCAACAAGCTGATTTTCTTTATATGCGCCAAAGGCTATAACATCATTTTTAAAGTTTAATGCGTTGCTAAAATCTTTGTTTGCATACAAGTCTCTTATATTATCTTTATCAAATAGTTTATATTCATAATCACAAGGCTTATAGATAAATTTATTGCTATCTACATATAAGTATCTAACTTGTTCGCCTCCAAGCATTTTTCCAAACTCTCGTAATTTAGCTTCAATAGCAAATAGGTTTTCTCTGTCTATAATGAAACGTGCAGGTGTTTTTGAAAAGTTTTCTACACACCATTCATAAATAAGTGGATCTGCTTTTATAACAGCATTTTTCCCAAAGGTAATTATATTGAAAAATGTGTCATTAGACTCAATGAATACATTGTCATTTTGATTAAATAAATTCGGAGAGCAATTCCATAAGCTTCCTAGTTGCTCCTTAGCAAAATTTACTTTGCTTGATTTGTTCATTTAGGACACCACCTTGATTTTTTACTGTAAAGTATAAAGTTTTTATTGCAGTTAGACATAGTAATCAAGTAAATACTTATAAATGATAATAGTTTTTTAATTTGTAATGTTACTATGTGTATATTATACCATTAATATCCATAGGCTTCACTAGTGTACATTACAAGCATAAATATGAAAAAAGTTGACGCATTGTGTCAATAATCTTAATATTAGGATTATAGGCTTACATAACTTAATAGTTGAAATAGGATTCTATAAAGGCTCTATACTTTCTGGAAAGTTGTGGCTTATGGGGATTATCTGACATGTATAACTTTATGGTCGAAGTTGGAATTCTATAGATATAGCAAAAGTTAAGTGATTGATAGATTCAAAGTATAAGGATTTACTATAGATAAACCAGTTTCGAATAGAATCTATATTTGATAATCCTATTATCATTAATAGTTAACAGAAGTATAACTTAGTTTTATTAGATAGAACTGGATTATCTATTCCGCTGAACTGATAAACTACTTCGATCATTAGACTCCAAATAAAGATTTCGATGGTTCTACGAATCTTTATTTGGATAAATTCTAATGTGAAGTAGTTTATCTATAGAAAATTATTAAAGGAAATTATAGGAGGAAAGTTGAATGGCAGATATTAAATTTGAAATAAAAGAAAGTTTAGGAACTCTTTCAGAATCATCTAAAGGATGGAAGAAAGAAGTAAATCTAATTAGCTGGAACGATAAAGAAGCCAAGTATGACATTCGAGAGTGGGACTCAGAACATAAGAAGATGGGTAAAGGTGTGACCTTCTCTAAAGAGGAAATGAAGGATTTAAGAGATATCTTAAATAACATGGATTTATAAGATAGAGTTAAAATTTAGAATTAAAAAACTTACCTTTTTTATTTATGTATTAGGAGCTAGTTTAAATTAAATATAAATTTAAGAATATGTTTAAAATACATGTTTATTTTAACAACCAACAAAAGGCAACCTCGGAAAGAGTTGTCTTTTGTTATCTATTTTATAAGTATTTCCCTAGTCTGAAAAAGTAAAAAAATAATAAACTAATAATATATACTATGAACACTCTCCCGGGAATCACACTTGACGTTATGCTTCCTGCAATAGCTAATAATAAGATTCCAGCTGCCATAAGTGCTACTATCTTTCCTGCAAACTTTGCTAACCCATGGAGGTCTCTTACTTTTGATTTTTCTATACCAGCCAACAATTCAACCTTTTCATATTTATAAATGATATAAGATAATATAAAAGTTAAAATTCCTATACTTGCTATTACTATAGAACCTCTCACTTTACCACTCCTTAAATTATAGGATTGAGAATATTAAATTTATCTAGGCAGATATATGTATAAAAATAACTATTTTTAACAATATTATACACTTATTTTACGTAAAATGCTATTAAACATCAAGAAAATAATGTATAAAACTTATACGAAAACAAATCCTATAGTCTTGAAATCTTTAATAAGGATTTTTGTTAGCGCATTACTGACCTGCACCATAATATTTTTGACTTATCAAAAAACTCTTATAAACTGAAGTTGTGGTTTATAAGAGTTTTTTAGCTTATGTAAAATAAGATATTAGGGCATGGTCTCTAAATAGAAATCTAAAAAAATATTGAACATATAAAACATTAATCTAAAAGTACAAACTTAATAATGAACTGTTGTAGTTAAATATGTTATTATAAATATAAAGCTGGAAAAGTATGCATCATTATGATTATAATACTAAAATTCAAAATTTATTGATGCTAAATATAGGGCCTTTTATCTTCGCTAAGACTTTATTATGGACAGGCTAAACAAAATGATGCTAAAAAAGTTTATGGATTTTTAAGGCTAAAGAATCTTTCTAATTACAAATAAACATAAGATTATCCTCGATCGAGAGGATGGAAAACAAGAGGATTGGAGTAAAAGATGTATATCATAATCATACTATTATTGGGGGTTTTAGCTATATTTGCGCTAAACTTCAAAAACATATTAAATTCTAAAGAAGATCAATATAACACATTTATTAAGCTTGGAAATGAATTTTTAGAAAGTGGTCAATATGATATGGCGCTGGCTGAATTTGATAGAGCAATTGAAATAGAAGATACTGATATTGGCACTTACTACTTAAAAAGCAGTATACATCTTAAATTAAATGATTTTAATAATGTTATTTTGAATACATCTAAAATAATAGAAATAGATAACATTAATCCACTAGCATATTATCTAAGAGCGTATTCATATCTACAAAATAAAGATTTTGATAAAGCAATTAGTGATTTTTCTGAAAGCATAAATATGAATCTTTCGGAAGATTACTTACCTTCAGCTTATGGTGGTAGAGGGGAAGCATACATTGGAATTAAGAACTTCATGAAAGCCTTAGAGGACTACAAGAAAGCAATTAGTATGAATGATAAAGAATACTTGTATTTTAAAAATATGGGATTTATATATTTAAAGGTTAGAGGATATGGTGAAGCTATAGAGTATTTTTCAAAAGCAATTTCACTTAAGCCTGAATCCTGTGAATCCATTAATGATAGAGCCTTTGCTTATGTTTTGCTAAAAGATTACGAGAACGCATTGGGTGATGTATTAAAAGTTATAGAGCTAAATGAAAGCTTTGCGGCTGCGTACAAAAATTATGCATTTATACAAATAAAGATAGGAAACATTAAGGCTGCTGAAGAAAATATAAGGAAAGCAATTGAACTTGATTCAAATAACGGTGACTTTTATATTATACTAGCGGCAATTGATCTGATAAACTACGAATATGAAGCTTTCTATAATAATTTAGAATTAGCTCAAAATATAGGAATAAATTTTACAGATTATTTTCAAGATGCTTTGTTTGATAAAGTGAGAGAAAGCGATAGATTTTTAAATTTTTATAGAAAATTATTTTTTTAAAAGTGGTAAGCTAAGTAGCAAGTTCTTTAAAAACTATAATTTTAGTATATTCAATAAACATATATGTAGCTGATTAGTAATATCACTAATGTTTCATCAGTTGATAAATGTGATTAATTGAAATTATATCAATATTATAGAGGATAAAATAAGTTTTAATATAAATCTGCTATTTACATAAAATTGGAATATCAATTGACAAAAGCGAATAGAATATAATATGATTTTTTTATCAAATTAAAGAAGTATAGTTAAAAGGGAGTAACTGCCTTGAAAGAGGTGATACAGTCAACACACTGACCATCGGTCTGGTTGTATCGTAACTAATTTTAGTTAAGTGAGACTTTTAACACAATGAATTCATTGTGTTAAAGGTCTTTTTTTACTGTCTAGGAAATCATAAAATTTTTGTTAACTAAACCTATCAATATCAAATGGTTAGAACAGCTATTTAGGGTAAACAGTAAAAAAATAAAATTATATCGCCTGACGAATTTTTCTAATATACATTCGGAAAAGCAGATGCGCAAAAAAAATCACTGAAGAAGGTCGCTTCAGCGGCTTTTTTATGTTATATATTTTTGCATCAAAAAAGATTTCTACACGGTGTATGTTTGTTGTGTTGAAAGTCTTTAACTTTATATATTTCTTTATTTTTAGGAATACTAAGAATACTTATATATTTATTCGAAATAAAACTTTCATATTTAGTACAGATACGTGTGAAAGATTATAAAAATTGAAGAGTATGAAGTTGTAAATGAACGAGAGATAAAGATGAACCATTTCAATCAGAAATCTATTTTGTGAATTCATAAGTTCAATAATAAGTTTTATTACGAAGTAGTATATCCATATATAATAATCAAGGAGTGAAGTTGATGGATGAAAGGTTTAATAATCTAAAACTGGCAGAGCGAGGAGCTAGAATAAGTATTCTTGCATATATTGCACTGTCTCTAGCTAAAGTAGGAATTGGTTATATATCAGGTTCAGAAGCACTATCTGCAGATGGAATCAATAATACAACTGATATAATAGCTTCAGTTGCTGTGTTAATCGGTCTTCAAATATCAAGAAAACCAGCAGATGAAGAACACTCTTATGGACATTTTAGGGCAGAAACCATAGCCTCTCTTGTTGCTTCCTTGATTATGATAGCAGTGGGATTAAATGTACTTTATAATGCTATTCAATCAATTATACATTTCAAAGCTAAGGCGCCAGATTTGATATCAGCTGTAGTGGCTGTTTTATGCGCTGGGGTCATATATGTTGTGTATAGATATAATAAGAAAATTGCAGTTAAAATAAACAGTGCTGGTCTTATGGCTGCAGCTAAGGACAATCTTTCTGATGCTTGGGTGAGTATTGGAACAGCAATTGGAATCATAGCATCGCAGTTTGGATTGCCATGGATTGACCCACTTGCTGCAGTTATTGTTGGTATACTAATCATTAAAACTGGTTGGGATATATTTAGAGAATCTTCTAATAATCTTGCTGATGGTTTTAGTAAAGAAGAATTGGATAGTATAACTGAGAACATAAAATTGGTTTCTGGAGTTGAAAAAGTGAAATTAATTAGAGCTCGTGTTCTTGGCAATAACATTCTTATAGATGCTACTGTAGGTGTTAATGCTGATTTAAATGTAGTAGAGGCGCATAGCATTACTGAAGAGATAGAAAAGAAATTAAAAAATGATTTTAATATCACAGAGGCAATGATCCATGTAGAGCCAAGTGAATTATGATATTGAGAAAAGCTCATATAAGATGCAGATTAAGTTGCATCTTGTATGGGACTTTAATTGTATGGAAAAGTATAAAGCATTTATGTTTTATTTGTAAACAGCGTGTTGAAATAAAGTTGGATATAGAATGTGTTTAATAACGCACTTATGTTATGTATTAAATAAATGTTGGTGATTATGCATGTACATTTAAGTTATTCAATTTACCCTGGTATTAGTTGTAAAATAGAATTTTCTTTAAATTTATAAGATTATAATTAATAAAATTTGACTGAATGTGGATAATCGTGATAATATCACATTGAGAACGATTTTAGAGAAACTAGATATTTTTAATGAAAAAAGGGAAATATAATAAATAGATGCTTATAAAAGAAGATGAATGAATATAAGTTGATTAAAATTTATTCCAGATTTATATTTATTCAAGTTTTTTTATAAATGCAAAAAATATTTATACAAGAAACTTTAACGTGCGGATAATTTGAGCTTATTTTCAATCTTTGCGAAATTATTAAAGTTGCACCACTTCCATACGAAAAAGATTTAAAAATTCTACTGATTTTTAAGCAGAAATTTTAAAATTATGAATCTATATGAAGTGATACATAGATATAAATTCCTTAGACAAAATAGCTTTAGAGATGAAAAATTTTAATAGGTAATATTGATGATCGGAATCAAAAAATTATAGTGATATTAAAAATTTAGTAGTAACTAGGTTCTATTTTTTATTCTTTTAAAAATTATAATTTAGATAAGTATTAGGGAAATTATATTTTATTATAAGAAAAAAATAATCTTTACTAGAGTAAAAAATAAAGAAGGAGAATTTATTGCTTTCCAGAATTTCCTTAAGTTTAGACTGGAAAAAGTAGATGCACAGTAATAACTAATTAAAGCGTGCTGGCTATTCTCTATACCTTTAGTTACAAGTTAGGAGAAAATATGATAAATAAAATTAAAAACAGAAGTAGAATGAAGGTTATACCTTTAGGTGGACTAGGAGAGATAGGTAAAAATCTAACTGTTTTCGAATACGAAGACGAGATAGTAATAATAGACTGTGGATTGGCGTTCCCTGATGAAGAACTTCTTGGAATTGATCTAATAATTCCAGACATAGCCTATTTGCAGAAAAACAAGGATAAAGTAAAAGGATTTTTTATAACTCATGGTCATGAAGATCATATTGGAGCTTTACCTTATGTTTTAAAACAACTAAACGTTCCTGTATATGGAACAAAGTTAACTTTAGGGTTAATTGAAAGTAAGCTTGAAGAACACAAGATTCTTAATGACTGTAGTTTAAATATGATGAAGCCTGGGGATATAGTAGACATAGGCAACAATTTTAAGGTTGAATTTATAAGAACAAATCACAGTATAGCAGACAGTGTATCTATTGCGTTGCACACACCTGTAGGTATAATTGTTCATACTGGAGATTTTAAAATTGACTTTACACCAATTGATGGGGAAACCATAGATTTAAATAGATATGCACAATTAGGTAAAAAAGGTGTTCTGCTTCTAATGGCAGATAGTACTAATGCTACTCGTAAGGGTTATACAATGTCAGAAAGAACTGTTGGTGAAGCTTTAGAGAATCTTTTCCTAAAAGCAGATGGCAGAATAATAGTAGCAACCTTTGCATCAAATATCCATAGAGTACAGCAAATTGCTAATGCTTCTGTAAAGCATAATAGGAAGATCGCTTTAAGCGGAAGAAGTATGGAGAAAATATGTAAAGTTGCTATGGAACTTGGATATTTGTCCATACCAGATGGTGTATTTATAGAATTAAATGATATTAAAAAGTATGCAAATGATAGAATTACAATAATCACTACTGGTAGCCAAGGTGAACCAATGTCTGCACTTACAAGAATAGCACTTGGAACTCATAAGAGCATTCAGATAGAAAAAGGAGATATGGTTATTATCTCAGCAACACCTATACCAGGAAATCAAAAGGCTGTTTCTAATGTTATAAATGATTTAACAAAAAAGGGTGCTAATGTAGTTTATAAAGACATAGAAGATATACATGTATCAGGGCATGCTTGTGAAGAAGAAATTAAACTTGTTCATACATTGTTAAAGCCAAAGTTCTTTATGCCTGTGCATGGTGAGTATAGACATTTAAAAAGACATGGTGAAATTGCAGAAAGCATTGGAATGGAAAAAGAAAACATATTCTTATTAGAGATAGGAGATGTTTTAGAAGTATCTAGAAAGAAAGCTCATAAAGCTGGTAAGGTAATTGCGGGAAGAATTCTTATAGATGGATCTGGCGTAGGAGATGTTGGTAATGTTGTACTTCGTGACAGAAAAAATCTAGGGGAAGATGGTATTATAACCGTAGTTGTAGTTATAGATAAAGAAAGTAAATCAATAATTTCAGGACCAGACATAGTTACAAGAGGTTTCGTATATGTTAGAGACTCAGAGAAATTAATTAAAGAGATTAGACAAATAGCAACTGAAGGCATAGAAAAATGTCTAAGTAACAATGTAATGCAATGGTCAGAAATCAAAAATACTATTAGACGAGAAATAGATGGTTTTATATATAGAAAAATGAAGAGAAAACCTACGATTTTACCAGTTATTACTGAGATATAAACTATAAACATCTGGTAATTTAAGAGTTGTATATAAAATTAGGCGTGATAAGCACCCTGTTGAAATTAAATGTTTTATCATACTATGATTTAATGAGTATTCTCAAAGAATTAATATGATTTTGTAATATTCCAGGATTAAAAGCAGTATATAGAAATATTTATGAACAATATAAAAGAGTTCAGTCAAGGGTTGCTTACTGAACTCTTTGCTTTTGAGTAAAAAAGTGTAGTAATGGGTGTATATAGAACAATTACTCAAACATCACTATTACATTGATTTTGTGGTTAGTACAGATTTATCTATATCTGCTATCATAACTTTTCTAAGTAAGAATAGGCCAACTAAAGCAAAAGGAATAGCAAATAAAATATTGATTAATCCTGTTAGAAAGGAAATATCAACTGGAGTGCCAGAAGCGCTAACTGTATGAAAGATTCCTGATGCCTTAACTAACCAATCATATACAGCATGTAGAAAAACAACTGACCATATATTTTTACATCTAAGATATATGGCTGCAAACAAGATTCCATGCAAAGTAGTATAAATTATTTGAGATAAAGTGCTTATTAGAAGATTTGGGGACACGATAAGATTTACTAAGTGTCCTAAGCCAAAAATAAATGAAGATAATATTACTGCTTTTATTAGTCCTGCTTTGGTAGAGTTTAGTTTGTTTAATAGGGAATTTAGTATAATTCCTCGGCAGAGAAATTCTTCAAAAGTTCCGACTAAAAACATTATTATGGTGAAGAAAAATACTTTCTTTACCTCAGGGGAAGATAGGGGAGTGGTACTAAAAAATAATCCAATAATATTATATAGGCCTAAACACATAAAAGGCCAACCAAGGAAAAATCCTTTAAAGATACCTTTTTTATCAAAACTATGGGATTTAATATTTACGGCAGATATATAAATTATAAAAACAAAGATTAAAGGTACTATATAAGTGATTATTCCGTTTAAATTATAGTCCAATCTACCGTTGGATGTAGACAGAAAAAAGTTACATACATATAAAAGAGCTATAGCTGTTAATGCTGTAATAAATGAAAAAATGTATGTGTGGGCCTGAGAAAATTTCTTTATATGTGACATAGCTATTCTCCAATGCTAAAAAATATAAATTTTAAGATTAAGTTTAGGTTATATTTAAACATGGCTTTAACAGTACCTGAGTTTAAAAATTTTCTACTATTAACCTAACGCTCTCTGCTTTTTTAAGGCTTGACTTTAACCAACTAGGTGCCTTAGGATTCGATAATATTTCATCATAACCCATCCAGTGAACTTCGCTGACTTCATCTTCAGATACACATCTAGCTTCTCCTGATTCATATTTACATAGAAAGCCTATGTTTACTACGATATAACCCTTATCAGATATGAAAGAATTGCTTTCTATATAGTGAAGGCTATTTGAAACTTCAACTCCAACTTCTTCTAAAATTTCTCTTTTCACAGAATTCTCTAAAACATTATTTTCAGATGTTCTTCCGTCGACTTTACCGCCAACTAAAGATAAAACTCCTAGGGCATGTTCTTCTTTTTCACTTCTTTTTATAATCAAATACTTATCCTCTCTATAAATTGCCGCTTCGACGTTTATTACGTATAGTGGATTGCTCATAATTTTCTCCTTTCAACGTTTAATATTCATAATTACACTATATAGTTTAAATTGTAATTATAAGTAAGGCAAGGTGTAATTTTATAAATATAAATTGAATATGACTTTTTTCTTAAATAGAAAGAAAGGAATAAAACTATATAAGGCCTCATATAGTTACTTATATTAACAAAGTAAAAAATGTAGAGTACTAAAAACTTTTTAGCAGTAATAATATTTCTGTATACATTGTAATAAGCAGAGATGTTTACCTTTACATTTAAAATCGTAATAAGGAGTGACTTTATGAATCCATTATTAAGTACAGTTACAGCAGAAGTGTCTAATCTCAAATCAGGAGAAGAATTTATAGTGAAAGATCTATTTAAGGGATATGTATGGAAGAGATTAGATAAATCAACCCGTCTTAACTTAGGTATTTTATTTCTTAACGAGGTACGAAATAACTCTTCTTTAAAGGTAACAATCCTAGATAAAACTTCTTCAAATCAGCAAGTTTATCTAAAAGAATAACCACTGCTCAATGTTATATACAATAAAAATATTAGTTACAAAAGGATATTCTTTTAAATTCTTTAGGAAATTATAATCCAATTAGTTATGTAGATAAAAATGTACTTAAATATATTTAAATTAGGTTGCACTTAAGTGACCTGTATCTTAATTTAATAAATATCTTGTTATCAGATTTAATCAATTAAAATCTGATTTTTTTTATTCTTTAGAAATTTGTAATTCAATTAAAATTGTGGATAAGTATAGAATTTTCCAAATAATGTGCAGTATTAATTTTTCAATTATGTTATAAGCTAATAATGAACTTTTTAGAGAAGTTACCATTAAATAAAGTTTCTTTACAATTATGGTTAATTTCAATGAATATGCTTAAAAATAACCTAAAGTTAAAATGAATAAGGATGGTGAACAAATGAAGCGTACATATGATAAACAAAGTAAGTCTAAGTCTATTAGACTACTATTGTTGATTGTAGTAATGATTTTTTCAACGATGACTTATGTAAAAAAAGATGAGGTAAAAGCAAAGGATTTACCACCGAGCAGTAATAATATAATTCCAAAACCTTTAAGTTATCAAAAAGGTAATGGTAAATTTGTGCTTACAAACAATACTGCAATCTATGTAAAAGGAAATAATGAAAATGAGACAGCTGAAATCAGTAGAGTAGCAGAATTTTTAAGAGCAAAGCTCACAGCTTCAACTGGTTTTGAATTAAAAGTTATTAAAGCAGATAACATGAAAGTTCCAGCACAAAGCATTTATTTAACTACTGTTGGAGCACAAGCAGATAAGGGAGATGAAGGATATAGCATATTAACTACTGCAGAAGGTGTAAAGATAACAGCTTTCAAACCAGAAGGAATCTCAAGAGCTATTCAAACCCTAAGGCAGTTATTGCCTCCAACCATTGAGAAAAATGCCTTGGTTTCAGGGGTAGAGTGGAGTATTCCAGTTTCAACAATAGAAGATAAGCCCGAATATAGTCATAGAGGATTAATGCTTGATGTTGTTAGGCACTTTTTTACTGTGGATGAAATAAAACGTCAAATAGATCATGCAGCACAATATAAGATAAATAGGGTTCATCTACATCTAAGTGATGATCAAGGCTGGCGTTTAGAAATAAAGAAATGGCCAGACTTAACTACCATAGGAGGAAGTACAAAGGTAGGTGGCGGACCTGGTGGATTTTACACCCAGGAGCAATTTAAGGATATAGTAAGATATGCGGCTGATAGATACGTAGAGATAGTTCCAGAATTTGATATGCCTGGTCACAGTAATGCGGCCTTAGCTTCCTATGGATTCTTAAATCCAGATGGTAAAAAGAAGCCTTTGTATACAGGCACAAAGGTGGGTTTTAGCTCTTTTATGACTCGTGATGAGAAGACCTATGCTTTTATTGATGATGTGTTTAGAGAAGTTTCTGAAATATCACCTTCAAAATATATTCATATAGGTGGAGATGAGGCTTTAAGTACTAAAAAGGAAGACTATGATTATTTTGTAGGAAGAGTAGCTGATATAGTTAAGAAATACGGAAAAACTCCAATAGGCTGGGATCCAATCGATACCTCTCCTTCAATAGATTCAAGTGTGGTACTTCAAAATTGGCAAGATTCCAATAATGCCGCTAGGCAAAAGAATATGAAGATTATCACTTCAATAGCAAAAAAAGCTTATCTAGATATGAAATATGATGAGACTACACCATATGGTTTAAACTGGGCAGGATATATTCCAGTAGAAACTGCATATACATGGGATCCTACTGATTTTGCTCCAAAGAATTTAGTTTTGGGCATAGAAGCACCACTATGGACAGAAAATATTCCTAATGAGCAAGCTATGGATTATATGATATATCCAAGACTTTTAGGATATGCCGAAATAGGATGGACACCTAAAGCAGAAAGAAATTGGGTGGAGTATAAAAAAAGGTTAAAGAGCCAAGAAGAAAGAATGAGAAATCAAGGTATAAACTTCTATAAGGATAATAGTGTGTGGACATTTAATTTAGTAAAATAGTTTTTACAGTGTATTTAAATTGTAGGCTCTGTTAAAGCGTGGTGATTAAATTAATTGCTTATTCATCCGATGCTTTAATGAGCTTACCTTTTATTATGTACAATTTACCATTCTTAGTATTAAAATAGAAGGTATAGTTAAGTCTTTAATATTAAGGAGTATTAAATGGAGCATAAAAGTGAAGTTAACAAATTAGGAAAAGAAAGAGTAGGTAAATTACTAATTAGTTTAGCTATACCTGCAATTACAGCTCAATTAGTCAATATGTTATATAACATAGTTGATCGTATTTATATAGGACATATCCCAGGTGTTGGGGCAAATGCTTTAACAGGGGTAGGAATAACCTTTCCCATAATAATGATTATTTCAGCCTTCAGTGCATTAATTGGTGTAGGTGGGGCTCCGAGGGCTTCTATAAAAATGGGACAAAACAAACAGGAAGAAGCAGAGCAAATCTTAGGAAACTGCTTTGTAGCCTTAATAGGAATTTCTATCATATTAACAGTACTTTTCTTTATATTTGGGAAAAAGCTATTATTAATGTTTGGTGCAAGTGCTGAAACACTTCCTTATGCACTAAGCTTCCTAAATATCTATATACTTGGGACAATATTTGTACAAATATCTTTAGGTTTAAATACTTTTATATCAACTCAAGGCTTTGCTAAGATTAGCATGCTTACAGTTACTATTGGAGCAGTAGTAAGTCTTATATTGGATCCGATTTTTATATTTGGACTTAATATGGGAGTACAAGGTGCAGCTGCTGCAAATGTAATAGCTCAAGCCTGCTCTGCCATATGGACACTAAAGTTCTTATTTGGACCTAAAAGCAAGCTTAGAATACGTAGAAAAAATATGCACCTTAGAAAAACTATTATAATTCCAGTACTAATGCTCGGAAGTGCACCTTTTGTAATGCAAAGTACAGAAAGCCTTTTGAATATTGCTTTTAATTCCTCACTTCAAAAGTACGGAGGAGATATGGCAGTAGGTGCAATGACTATTATGTCCAGTTTAATGCAGATTTTAAATCTACCTTTAAATGGACTAGGGCAGGGAGCACAGCCAATCATGAGTTATAACTACGGAGCTAAAAATAATGATCGTGTAAGGAATACCTTTAAACTACTTATACTTTATTCAGTAAGCTTTGCCTTGGTATTTTGGATATTTATGATGGTGTTCCCAGAGGTTTTTGTATCTATTTTTAGCACAGATGTTGAGCTTTCTAAAGTTACTGTGTGGGCAATAAGAATTTATATGGCAGCAGCCTTTCTTATGAGCGCACAAACTGCCTGTCAACAAACCTTTATAGCACTTGGACAAGCAAAATCTTCTCTTTTTCTTGCGATACTTCGTAAGATAATTCTTTTAATACCACTGATATTTATACTACCAAACTTTTTTGACAATAAGGTATTTGCTGTATTTCTTGCTGAACCGGTAGCTGATTTTATGGCAGTTTCAACTACTGTGACTCTATTTACAATTCAATTTAAGAAGGTGCTCACTAAGAATATTAATAAAGAAACTTCAGAAATCGCTATGTAGAAATCTGATGTCAGATAAGATATTATATGGTAAAATAATACACAATATAGGGATGAGAGGGTGAGTGTTATTAGAATAGAGGATTTATTTGTTAAAAGTGGATTTAACCCTAATAAAGCTCAAGAAGAGGCCATAAAGAATATTGATGGTTCGTTATATATAGTGGCAGGTCCTGGTTCAGGTAAGACTAGAGTACTGCTATGGAGATGTGTAAATCTAATAGTATTTCATGATATAAAACCAGAAGAAATATTTTTAAGTACCTTTACAGAAAAAGCAGCGGAGCAGCTTAAAGCAGGACTAACTTCACTACTAGCTCTTGCCACAGCGGAAACAAAAAAACATTATGATATATCTAATATGTATGTAGGTACGGTACATTCCTTATGTCAAAGATTTATATTGGATAAAAGATTTAAAAATGATTTGAAGAAAAAACTTCCTGTTATCATGCAGGAAATAGATCAATATTTTTATGTAAGCAGCAATAAATTTTTAGGTAGGGCTGAAAAGGTATTTGGGCTTTCAGATACATACAAGGAAGAAATAAAGGAATACTTAGGGGCAAGGTCTATTTCTAAGAATGCCATTGTGAATTCTTTAATATCGCTATTTAATAGATTTTCAGAAGAATGTATAGAGATTGATAAAGTTATAAATAATCCAGAAGGCGATGAAACACTTTCAATGCTTGGAAAACTTTATAAATTTTATCTTGAAAGCCTCAAAAATGAGCCGAGGCAAACTATTGATTTATCACTGCTTCAGCAATTTGGATATAAGGTTTTGTGTGAAAGCTATAATAGTGAAAAGGTTTTTAAACACGTAATTATAGATGAGTATCAAGATACTAATAGCATTCAAGAAAAGATATTTTTTAAGCTTGCTAATAGATTTAAGAATATTTGCGTTGTAGGTGATGATGATCAGTCTCTTTATAGATTTAGAGGTGCAACGGTTGAAAATTTTGTTCAGTTTGATATTAGGTGTAAAGATCATCTAGGTGTTGAACCAAAGAAGATTAAGCTGAATATAAATTATAGATCTAGAAAGAATATAGTGGATTATTACACGAATTTTATAGAAAAAGAAAACTGGGCAAATGAAGAGCTAAACGGCAGATACTATAGAAATATAGATAAAGATATAGTAGCACAAAGCAAAGATTCTGGAATCTCAGTAGTAACAACTGTAGGTGAAGCTCCTGAGAAAGTGTATAGAGAAATTGCCTTAAAAGTGAAAGAAATGCTAGATAAAAACGTGATATCAGACCCATCAGAGGTTGCGGTGTTATTTACGTATCTAAAAGGAAATAAAAATGCATCTAAATTAAGAGATGCTTTTGAAAATATAGGTATAGAAGTTTATGCACCTCGTGCAGGCAGATTTTTTGATAATCCAGAACCGGTGGACATGTTTGGGTTAATATTCTATTTATTTGGAACACCAGAAATAGATGAGAGATTTAATGTTGGAAAGCATAAGGAGTTTAGTGATTGGATTCAGCAATGTTTATTTTCAGCAGAGGATATAATAGCTGAGGATTATGAACTTCAATGCTTTATCGATAAGACAATCTTTGAACTAGACAACTTAAAAAACGATTATGTTGAAATACATAGGTATATGGAAAACTATAATATTTCTTTAGATGATCAAATAAGTAGAAAAAGTTATGCACATTTAAAAGACTCGTTAAAGGATAAGTTATCAGAAACAGGTCAAAAGGAACTTAATAAAAAATCCTTAGGTAAGATAATAGAAAAGAAAATCAATGAAGGTACAAATCTAAATTATAGATGGCTTATTACTAGGATTAATTCTTTAGATTGGAATCTATTAGATTTATTTTATCAGCTATGTGGCTTTGAAAGATTTAAAAATATTTTTGATGATGCTGAAAATGGTACAGATGAAGGTCCAATTTATAATTTATCCAATATAACTAATTATCTTCACTTTTTTATTGAACATAACTTTGGATTAATTACTGGACAAGCACTTTATGAAGATACCTTCGTAAGAGTATTTATAACTTCCTATCTAGGAGCTTTATATAAAAGAGAAGAAGGGGATTATGAGATTAAAGATGAACCGATACCAAAAGGAAGAGTTTCATTTTTAACTATACATCAAGCAAAAGGTTTAGAGTTTCCAGTGGTTATCTTAGGAGCAGTACCACCAGTTATGAATAATGAAAATAAATTAGAGGCTTTAGTAAGGCCTTATCTAAATGGAGAGTATGAACCATTAAATAAAATAGCTCATTTTGATAGGCTGAGATCTTATTATGTAGCTTTATCCAGAGCCGAGATTTTGCTCATAATACCTAATTTTAGAGGCTTAGGTCAGAGAATGCACCCATATTTTAAGGATGATATTGCAAATGCAAGAATGCCTTTAATTGAAAGTCTAGATGTGGATTCTATGCCTAAAGCTAAAAAGAAAGATGAGAGTGTTGCAAAGGTTTATTCTTATACAGGTGATTATTTAGCCTATAATGACTGCCCTCGTAAATATATGATTTACAAAAAATACAATTTTGTTCCTGCAAGAACTACTGTAGCATTCTTCGGAAACTTAGTTCACAAGACCCTAGAGGACATCCATAATTACTATATTGAAATGCGAAGCATATGATAATGAAACTAGAAGATACTAAGAATAATGAGGCAAGGTAATGAAAAGTCTAAGCCTAGTATCAATACATCAAATAAAGATAACAATATGGTAAGTCAGCATTACATGAACATAATGGGCTTAAAGGTAGATACAAAAAAATAAGGAATAAAATTAAGATAAAGACTTATATTTGAGGAGGAAATTAAATATGAAAAACAATAAAACAATAAATATAATGACAACGGTCAATGCACCTGTAGAAAAGGTATGGAAATGCTGGACAGAGCCAGAGCATATAAAAAAGTGGAGCTATGCATCTGAAGATTGGCATACTCCTACAGCAGAAAATGATTTAAGAGTTGGGGGTAAATTTATTAATAGAATGGAAGCTAAAGATGGTAGTATGGGATTTGATTTTTGGGGAATTTATGATGAAGTTAAACCACATGAAGTTCTAGCTTATACTTTAGGAGATGAAAGAAAAGTTCAAATAACCTTTATGGATCATGGTGATAACACAGAAATAAATGAAACCTTTGAAGCTGAGGACACTAATTCAATCGAGATGCAGAAAAATGGCTGGCAAGCAATTTTAGATAATTTTAAAAGATATACTGAGAGTCAAGTTTAAGAATAATAAACATATCTGTATATGATAGCTTAAACATATGTAAAGTGGGATGAGGGATATAGTATGGATATAAAGAAATTGAGAGAGATATTTGAGGATAATTACGAAGAATTAAAATACGAAACTGGACGCTCCATAACCCTAAATATGAAAGAGTTTGCATGGCAGCAGGTCAAGTTATATTATGAGAAACTAGGAAGTGTAGCGAAGAATATGACAGAAGCAGAGGTTAAGCTGATACTGCCAGAGCAAGTAACTCCAAAGGGTAAAAAATATACAATGGAAGGTATTGTAGATATAGTTGAAAAAGATGATGAGATAACAATGTATGATATAAAAACTCATAATTCAGAAGAAGTTGAGAATGATAAGGATGTATATAAAGGACAGCTGAATGTGTACGCTCATATGTGGAAAAACCTCAAGGGTACAGAAATAGATAAAATGGCAGTAATAGCCACTGCCCTGCCAACGAAGCTTAGACAAGCAACCACCATTGGCGATGAAATAGCAGTAGACATAGTTGAAGATTGGAATCCTGTTGTTGAGCTTGATATTGACAGTAATGAGGTAGAAAAACAGATAAGATGCTTTGGTGAAACTGTAGATAAAATTGAAGATGGGGAATTTAAAGCACCTACTCTGGACAGGCTGAAGGAAATTAAAAAAGGGCAGAAGGCTCCATTTGGAACTGCTGTGTGTAGACATTGTGATGCTAGGCATTCCTGTGATTCTTATAGTCAGTACATAAATAAGGTGAAGTTAGATGAAGAAATTTTAGAATCAGTTCAATCTGAAGATATGGTAGAACAAGACGAATGGAAGGATGCTTTTATGAAGTAGTCTTTATGGGAGCTGTTAGTTATATTAGTAGAAAACACTGAAGAGATGTATTAAATAAATGTTGGTAAAATATCAGAATGTATATGGACAAGCATGATTGAAAATTTTAATAGTAGTAGTGTCTCAATTTAAATATTGGTTTTGTTTTAAGAAAATATAGATATTATATGTTTTTAAGGGAAGGTATTACCCTACCTTAATGTTTTTTTAGTATGTTTCACCGAGGTCTAGGTCCTATAATTCTGATATCTTATCTTCAATATTTGCTAAAACTTCGCAGTCACAGTAAACACCATTTTCATTCAACCAATCTAAAGATTTTTCTACAGGCAGGTTGTTGTCATTGAGAAACTTTGTAGTGTACTTTAAAGTATCGTCACATCCATCTTGATCCAACATTTCATCAATATAACCAAATAGTTGTTCAAACATAGTCTTGTCAAATGGAAGCGAGTTTTCAAAAGAATTTTTCTGCTCTTGAGCATATTTTCTCATAAGTTCTTTCTTCTTATCTTTATCCATAATACGTCCCCTCCGATGTACAGTTTAATTAAATACTATACTGGTATAGGTAATTTTGCCTTTAAACTTGCTAGATTAATCTTAACAAAATTTGAATTGCTATGCACCAAAAAATTGCTTTTTACAATTTCTTTTTCTTCATTGAAAGATTGTAGTCACTTAAACCGATATATAGTTCGCAAGAGACTTGGTTGCAACGCCATTAAGACTATCTATTCACTTGAAAAATCTGCTAGGTTTTGTGCAGAACTTTTGAAAATATAAGTTTAATTATACAGACATTATTCTATAAAAACACATAAAAGAATCACATATTAGCGTAGAATTGAGGGATATCATATGAAAAACATCATTACAATTCAGCATACGCAATCAAATCATCATACAAACGGGATGGTTGGCTCATGGACAGATTGGGATTTATCAGACCTTGGGAAAATTCAAGCAGATAAAATAGGTGCAAAGTTAGCAAAAGAACTGCAAGGAAAAGAATATACAATGTATTCATCGGATTTATTACGTGCTAAGAATACTGCAGAAATAGTTTCTAAGCACTTAGGTATAACCCCTATTTTTACGGAAGTATTAAGAGAACGAAATTTGGGTGTAGCAGTAGGTAAGTCAGTGCAATGGCTAAGGGACAACATTCAGTGTGAAGAAAGAACAGTGGATGATAGGATGTTCCATGATGCAGAATCGCGTAGAGATGTATGGAACAGATTGTTAGATTTTTATAGAAATATATTAACAGATAAAAATGAAAATATAATCATAGTTTCACATGGTGATACCTTAAGTATCTTTAATGCTATGTGGCTTGGTTTGGATATTGAGATGCTAAATAAATGCGATTTATTTGGTATGGCAGGTGGAGTTTCCTTTATGACTGAGAATCAAGATGGAAAACACATTATAAGACGATTAAGCGATATGTCGTATTTAGAATAGTTAAATTATATTTAAGAATTAAAAAACCTTATTTTAGTATTTTTAAGTAACTAAGATAAGGTTTTTTACTGTTTATGAAAGTATAAATTTTTCGGTTACTAAATCTATCCATCTCAATTGTCGTATAATTCTTTATCTGCTTTTAGTTCCAAGGTAACGTCTTGTTGTGTTTTTATAATCCAGATACTCCTTACCAAAAATTGTAGGGAGAAACTTTTCTTCTTCTAGTATCTGAAGATGAAAGATCAAGATGGTGAAACAAGTAAATAGTATGTTAATTATATTTGAGAATGACATTGCAATGCCGATATAAAACAAGTCAAATCCAAGAAATGCAGGGTTTCTGCTGTATTTGTAAATTCCGCTTTTAACTATAGTTGTCTTTTGGGTAGTATCAACTCCAGCTCTCCAACTATCACGCATTGTGATCATTGCAGTGATAAATATAACAACTCCTAATAAAGAAATAAAAAATCCGATGTATCTTATTTGGTTATTTTTTAATATTAAAAAGAGTTTGTTTGTAAATATAATACTTATTATTTGAGTTAGTGCTAAAAGAATTGTGTAAACTTTTAGAAATACTTCGATTATAAAAGTTTTTTGGGGCTTGGAACCTTTGCCCATTCTATCTGTCCTAATTCCATTTCTACTTTGAAGAAATGCCTTTGTAAAATAACTTCCGTAAAAAGCAACTAAGATAATTAAACCTATAATATTTTCTTTATTCAAACTACCACCCCTCTCTATAAATATTATATATGTTTTTTTAAAAAGTTTGATATAGCACCAACATTTATTTAATACACAATATAGGCGTTTTTTTATTTATAGTAGAGAGCGCCATACATAGAAGAATTAATAAAAATTAATTTAAATATGCTTGTCCTTAAAAGTCTGATATTTCACCAACATTTATTTAATACATAATATAAGTGAGTTTTTATAGCAGAGTAGGGGTATCATAAATTAAAAATCCAGCATTATTCGATTTGGATAGTTTTTTAGTTTGTGTAGAAAAAAAGATAAGTGCTTACGAATGCTTAAATATATTGATTAATTACTTAAAAATACTTATAATAGTGGTAGAGGCGGTTGCATCGGTAAATATATAGGTGTATAAGTTTATCGTCAAAAGATTGATACTTATAGAATTGCTAGGTAAACTAGTAGTTTATGCATGCTTAAAGTTATAGGATTAAATTCAGATTTTAAAGTAAAAAACATAAAGAGTTTTAAAAAGATAGGTGGTTTAATAATGTATCAAGAAGAAAGACTTTTAAAGATATTAGAATATTTAAACGAGCATAACACAATGTCTATTCACGATATTTGTGAAATGTTTACTGTTTCAAGAGATACTGCGCGTCGTGATATCTTGAAGCTTATAGACAATGGGACAGCAATTCGTACTCATGGAGGAATAAGCTTACCAATTTTAAAGAACACAATTAAAGAGTATAGAGAAAGAATTGAAGCTTATTCAGAAGAAAAAATAAATATTGCCAAAAGAGCCTTAGACTTTATTGAGGAACATAAGCATTATTTCTTTGATGTTTCTACAACAATAAGTTTTTTGTCAAAAGAAATAAACAAACCTATCTGGGTACTTACTCATTCGCTAGATAATATTGAAATACTTTCTGAAAAGGAAGATATATCAGTTAGTTCTATTGGAGGACTTCTTAATAATAAAAATAGATTTTTTTATAAAGCTGATTGGGTAAATTATATCGATGGATTAAGGTTTGATGTTGCATTCTTAGGTGCCGCATCAATAACAGAAGATGGGATATATTATGTGGATGAAGAAGACGCTGTTATAAAGCAAGCAGCTATAAGAAAAGCTGATACAGTAATTGTACTTGCTGAATATGAGAAATTTAAGCGCTTAAGTTATTACAAAGGTGTAAGTTGGGATCAGATAGATATTATAATTACTGATAAAATGCCACCTTCTGCCTTTGCAAAGATTATTGAAGACTGTGGTATTCAACTAATTATTGTTTAGGAATTATACATGAAAATAAGATATTTTAGGGGGATGGGTTTATGAATAATTTTAGAATGGTATGTTTAGATATTGATGGAACCTTGTTAAATTCTAATCACAAAATTACTGAAAAAGTAAAAGCTGCAATCAATATAGTTGCAAATAAAGAGAATATACCTGTGATATTAGTTTCTGCTAGAATGCCTAAGGGAATAAAGTTTTTACAGAAAGAACTTGAAATAGAAGCACCAATTATTTGCTATAGTGGAGCATTGATTTTAGACAAAAAAGGCAAAGTGCTTTCGCAAGAATTTATAGATGCCGTAGAGCTTGAGAAGATATATAAATTAGCTAGTGAACACAATATTCATATTAGCTTATATAAAGATGACGAGTGGTATATAGAAGAGATGGATTATTGGGCTAAACAAGAAAGTGAAATAACAAATATTACTCCGAAAATTATAGGTTTTAAAGAGATAATTAAAGTATGGAAAAATGATGGGACAGGTCCTAATAAGATTTTATGTATGGCAAGCCCTGAAGAAATAGATATATTAAAAGAAAATATTAAGGCTGTGGAACTTAACATATATCCTTCAAAACCAACGTATTTAGAAATTATGCCGATTAAAGCATCAAAAACATCTGCAATTAACTGTCTTCAAAAGGAATTTGGCATTAACAAAGCTGAGATAATAGCTATGGGGGATAATTATAATGATGTAGACATGCTAGAATATGCAGGGGTAGGAGTAGCTATGGGAAATGCTCCGGAGTATGTAAAGAAACATGCAAATGATGTGACTTTAACAAATGATGAGGATGGAGTAGGGAAAGCATTAGAAAAGTATATCATTAATCTCAATGCAGTGTTTTAATAGCGCCTTAATTTAAAATATTCTTAATGTATTATTGATAAACCGGTTACAAGTAGAATCTATCTTTTATAATCTATTACCATTAATAGTTAACTAAAGTATCACTTAGTTTTATTAGATAGAACTGGATTATCTGTTGAAACAAATATTAAATTGAGTAATTAATAAGTTTTATATGCTTGCTGTATTTATGGTGTCTAGCTGGAGAAAATCCGCTAGGCATTTTTTATTTTTAAACCTGCAGAAGAACATAGCTAACAGGTTATTCTATCTCAAAGGAATTAATGGTGTTTTATAGAATAAATGTATAGGATTCAAGTATTAAAATTTAGGTCATATATGTTGTAAAGTTCTGGATAGGAGGATTTTCAGCGGATATCCATAGATTAAAAGGTTACTTAGTAATACTGGACAAATAAGTACACTTAAAGTTAATTAAAGTAATTAAAATAAACTTATGAAATAAAAAAAATTCCGTGAACCTTTCAGTTAAGTAGTTTATCTAATGTATGTAAGAGTTCTTAGCTAAGACTTTTAGAACGCAGTAAGGAGGAGATAACTTGGAATTTATCTCGACAATTAATAATACCAATAGTTCAGAACTAGACGTAAAACTTGCTAAAAAAGGTGATAAAGAAGCCTTTAGCAGAATAATTGAAAATAATAAAGTGACTTTATATAGAATAGCACTGAGCATGCTTAAAGAAAAACAGGATATAGAAGACGTAATGCAAAATACAATAATAAAAGCATATGAAGGCATAGTTTACTTAAAAAAGGATCAATTTTTCAAAACTTGGCTTATAAAAATTCTAATAAATGAATGTAATACCATACTAAGAAAAAGAAAAAAGGTAGTTCCTATTGATGAAGTAAGTACAGATATGGCTATTGCAGATGACTATAGTAATATTGAGCTTACTAATGCAGTTAATTTATTAGAAGAAGATCTAAAAGTAGCAACTATTCTATTTTATTTTGAAGATATTGCGCAAAAAGATATAGCAAAGCTACTAAGTATCCCTGAGGGAACAGTTAAATCAAGGCTTTCAAGAGCAAGAACTAAACTTTATGAAATGCTTAAGGAAAGGTAGGTAATGGACATGAATAATGATTTATTAATTGATGATATATTAAAGGAAAAGGCAAGTAGCGAAGCTTTAAGATTACCAGAGGACTTAAATCTTAAGATTAAACAGACAATTAATGATTTACCGAAGCGAAAGAAAAATAAAAGATTAGCTAAAAGATCAGCAGTAGCTGCAGCAGTTACCATAGTGGCTTTTACAGGTTTGAGTGCTGCTTTTCCAGCATATGCACGTAATATTCCAGTGGTAAACTCAGTATTTCAGTTTTTAAGTGATAAAAACATTATTGATAAAGAATATGTTAAGTATAGCTCGGATTTAAACTTATCAAAAACTTCAAACGGTACAACTGTTACAATAAATAGTATAGCTTATGATGGAATAGATCTAAGTATTGCCTACACTGTTGAAAGCGAAAAAGAGATTAAGAATTCTCCACATATGCTTGATAAAGAATTTAAAATCAATGGAAAGGTCACAAGCTTTGGTTCAGGTGGTACAGGAAAGCTTGTAAATAAAAATACTTATGTTGGAGTAGATAGTTTTCACGTATCAAATGATTATTTACCAGAAGAACAAAGAAAGTTTATTCTAGGTGGAGATGTGGTTATTCCAGATAATTTTATAATGGATTTAAATATAAAGGAATTTTCTGATGGTACAAAAGGACAATGGGATTTTAAATTTAAGGTCTCTTTAGGTGAAATAAAAGGTAAACAAAAATCAGTGAAAACTTCTATAGATTTATCAAAGTTAGTACCAAACTTGAAAATAAATGAAGTGATTTTCACTCCTATGAATACAGTTTTAAGAACTGAATCAGATAATGGTGAGGTAGGGGAGTCAGCTAGATATATTATATTTGACGATAAAGGAAGAAGTTTATTAGAGAAAGGGTCAGAAGGATTTGGATCTGCAGATGCTAATAAGATGTACTGGCAATATAATTTTAAAAATGTATACGATGATACTAAAGCTATAACGTTTATTCCAATAGTATCAACAAAAGCATATAAGGATACATTGAAGAATAATAGTGGATCTTATCAGCTAGATACTAAGAAAAGTAGTTTAAACATAAATGGAACTACAGTTTTATCAGAAGGAAAGTATGGAGAATATAAGATAAATAAAGTTGAATTACTTCGAGATAAAACTTTAGTTTATTACGAGTGCACTAACCTTCTTCCAGCCTTACAGCCGTATAGCTTAGAGATAAAAGATGACAATGGAAAAGAATATTATTTAGGAAAAGATAGTGTAAAGGATTTGGGAGATAACAAATTTGTAGCCGAATTAGAACTATTAAACAAAGATAAGAAGTATACAATATCGGCAATAGATTTAGAAAAAATGTATGATGTAAGAGAGGATTTAAAGTTTACTGTTGATGTGAAGTAAAATAATTATTACTAGTAGGTAAATCATATAGCATCTCCTTCGTAACGCTTGATTTCAATAAAGCTCATAAATGTAGCATGATATATGAATCTATTTAAATAATAATTTTGTAACAATAAACCCAAGACGATGAATGGGCCAATAAAGTAGAAAGTTAAGAAAATAAAACTATCTACTATAAGGGAGTTATCATAGTCTTGGGTTGTTTTATGAAGATTTTTAACAAAGCTTCAATTATGGCTTTGTTATTCATAAATGATAGCGATGTGACATCGATTATTCTAGCGGAGATTGAAAATTACTAGCTTGTTGGTCTTGGATTTTTTTTCTGCCTTTTTCAGTGTTTTCAGCTTCTTTAGGGCTTAGTATGTATAATAGCTCTTGTAACTCTCCAACATGTCTTCTTTCTTCATCTGCAATACTATAGAAAACTTTTTTGGCTCTTTCATCATCTGTAGCCATTGCGTGAGCCTCGTAACCAATAATGGCTTCAAGTTCTCCTGCTATATCAACTCTAAGTGCTTGAACTAATTCCTCAGCAGTCATTTTTCTTGGGACATTTGCAATAAAAGGGTTTCCGAGTAATGCCATAAAAACACATCCTTTTCAATATTATATTTCAAGTATGGGCTTTCGATTTCATTTTTAATATTTATATAGCTAAATTTCAAAGGTGAATGGTTCTTGGTGTATTTAAACTTTATTCGAAAGCACATAATTAGCTTTTAACAAAGTATGGATTTGTATTCATTGATTAGAGAATTACAGCTGTAAATCTAAGAATCTTTTCCTATAATAAATACCTTTTATTGACAAGTTGTAAAGAAAGTATTAGCATATATAGCAAAGTAATCAAATAGATTTAGTATGTAAAACGTGGGGCGTTTTATAGGATTCAACTTAAATTATTGTGCTAGGGTAAATAGTTCCAATATTGAAGCTTAATTTCTACTTGTTCGAAAATACTGCACTTATGAATTTTAGTATGTGCTAGAAACTCTATACAATATGTACACTAGTAATGTAGTTGGATAATCATATAAAGCAATAAGATTTATTAAAAACAAGGGGGCATAAATAATGAGTGAAAGAAAGTATGGAAATGAATATGGATTTTTGACAAGGGCAGTGCATGCTGGGAATGATGTGGACAAGGATACTGGGGCTATAAAAAGACCACTTACAATGGCTAATAGTTATGAATTGCCTTATGATCCTGCAGAGTTAAATTGGAGTGGTGCTGGAAAAGCTCTTTATACTCGAAATGGAGGTTCAAATCAGCAGTATTTACAAGAAAAGTTATCTGTATTAGAAGGCGGGGAAGACTGTGTAGCTTTAGCTTCAGGTGTTGCAGCGTTATCAGGGATTTTCTTCTCTTTGCTTCAGACTGGTGATCATGTTGTTTTCTCAAATGTGACTTATATAGCTGTTTATCGTTTGCTTAACGAATTATTACCTAAGAAATATAATATTGAGACAACAATTGTAGACACCTCAGACTTAGAGGTGGTTAAAAAGGCTATAAGGCCTAACACTAAATTAATTCATATAGAAACTCCAGCAAACCCTACTTTAAAAATAAGTGATATTGAAGAGCTAGCAAAGATAGCTCATAGTGTAGGTGCTTTGCTTTCTGTTGATAACACCTTTGCTTCTCCGTACAATCAAAGACCGCTTGAACTTGGAGCAGACCTTTCCGTAGAAAGCTTGACTAAATATATTAATGGACATGGAGATGCAATGGGGGGAGCTGTTATTGGTTCAAAAGAGCTTATCGATAAAATAAAATCAGAAGCTATGATCAATAATGGAGGTGTGCTTAGCCCCTTTAATGCATGGATGATTATGAGAGGAGCTGTAACACTTCCCCTTCGCATGAGGCAGCATAATGAAAGTGCACTTAAGATAGCTAAATTCTTAGAAAGTCATGAGGCTATACGCTTTGTTGCTTATCCAGGTCTTGAAAGTCACCCAGGGCATAGCATAGCTAAGAAACAGATGAAGAATGGTTTCTCTGGAGTAATGGCTTTTGGCCTTAAAGCAGACCATGATACTCATAACCGTTTTGTAAGTCATCTTAAAGTCATAACTTCGGCAGTATCCTTAGGTCATGATGAAAGTCTTATAGTATTTTTAGGAGAAGATGATGAGCGTCAATATCTTTATCCAGAGGAATTTCATGGGGGCTTCTTTAGATTTAGTGTCGGCATTGAAGATACTGAAGATATCATTGAAGATATTAAGCAGGCGCTTGAGAAGGTTGGACTATAGTTAGCAGTTTAATAGAACATCTAAGCGGTATATCTCTCTCTTAGCAAATAAATTACTTAAATACTTAAAATCCGAATAAAGATTTCGGTTATACATGAAGCTTTATTCGGATAATTTCAAATATGAAGAAGTTTATCGTCAATAACGTTAAGTTATGAAAATCTTTATATATTTTCTTTTTTTTAATAAATCATTTTCAAGTTGAAATATATACCTTTCCAGTGATTCCACTTTTTACGCCTCCTTTAATACATAAAGAGATATTTTATATTTTTAGCCATAACACTGATAATATTTTAATTATAATTGTGGATTAGCATTATAAAAGAATAGATTGTTTATTTCACGGAATTTATAGGAATATACTATAGAAAAAATATAACTAGGAGATAATTGAGTAGATATTTTTAAGAAAACATCTATATAAAGAAGTTTAAAAAAGCGCATAAAAAAATACCATTGACTTACAACAAGCACAATGATAAAATTATACATTATAGAATTTAAATTACCTATATATAATTATCATAACATATATAAAAATAAAAGTCAATAGAAATTTTGAAAAAAGTTTAGGAGGTTAATTTGTGGAAAAAAGTTTAATGTTTATGAAAAATTCTATTTTAACTAAGCAGACCTTATCGGAAATTCAACAGATTAACGAAGAGACTTTAGAATACGGTCTAAAGCTTTCAGAAAATGATATAAAAGCTATCTTAGAAACAAGAAACACCGCTTTAAGCAGCAATGGAAGGGTAGAATTTGGAGGAGGATTAATCAAAAAGATTATCACTGCCTTTTGTGATTCGCCATTTATTCACCAACACAACTATGTTGAAACCATTACTGATCTTGTGGATGCCTTTTATTATTTTAAAAATGAAACCTTGGAAGAGATAAGTGATGACGATCTTATTGAATTTATGAAGGATTGTTTTAATGAAAAATGTCAAGGAGATCTAGATTTACTTAGATACAGATACTTATATCAATTGGTTCACAACGTAAAGTACGGAGCAAATGATTACTTAAAAGAAGATATGGAAGAGGAAGAGTTTATGGATGATTATATGGATGAGGAAGGATATGAAGAATAATGGAAAACTTTATTATAAGTAAGGAAGAGTCCTTAAAAGGCTTGATAAGCAAAGAACATTATTTTCAATCGCTGCTTCAGATAGCGCATTCAAATAATTTGCTAAGTATAAGAGAACTTGAAATCATCCAGCTTCAAATGTTTGAGCTTCTTACAGAAATAGTTACTTATTACACAAGAGATGAAAGTTCTTCAGTAAGAGAAGAAGTGGCTGAACAGATCATATTGTCCCTTTGCTATACTCTTGGACTATGTTTAAAAGAGCAGCCAACAATAAAGGACAATATAGAACTGATTAAAAATACAAAACTTAAACAATTATTTACAGAAGGAGAAAAGATACTGAAAGCTAAGGTTGAATTATGCAAAAGTCTATTAAATACTGTATACGAAACTAGACTGAAGGTAGAAACTCTTGCTTATACAGATACTATTGATTATGGAATTCCTCCGTTTTTCAAAGAATATGACACTAGATTTGAAAGCCATGGAAATCCAGGATCTATAGATTATCCTCTTGCTGTTGACGTAGGTAATTTAGTAGGAGTTGAGTATTTAGAAGAATATTTAAATAGAGTAATCCTTGAAAATAAGTTCTGTTCACTATTTGATTCAGAAGAGATTGGAGCTTTGCTTAAAGGCTTTAACAAGGAATATTCTCACATGTTGTTCAATATCTTTCAGCTTATTTTAACTAATTATATAGGGTGTATCCTTACGGGGAAAATCGGTAAATCCTTAGATATAAGTGAAGGAGACAGGGTATACATCTATAGCATGTTGAAAGATTTGCCTAAAGAAATACTGGAAAAGTTAATATTTAAGGCTACAGAAAAATTGTGCAATAATCTTTGTATTGATGATGAAGTTCTTATTGAATATATAAATGAAAGTGTTTTGGATATCATACCTCGAATAGAAAATGCTATTAAGATTGATAAGCTAGAAAGTGTATTTATTACTTTGAAGAAATCAGAAGAAAATCTTCTTAAATATGAGGATGGAGAAAGTTTAAGTAATAGCTCATTTAGACAGATTACTGAAGAAATAAGAGCCTGCCATAGAGTTGAAGAAAAAATAGCAATTATAAACGATGAAATTCACAGTCTAAAGGATTTAGTGGATGTACTTGGAGCTGACTGTATATTTGAGGATGAATTTATAGAAGTATTTAAAGCTTTAAAGGATTTCGAAATAGCACTATTAATTAAAGCTACATCAACTAGCAAAGCCTTTGATGATGAGTACGGAACAGAAAGCGAAAAAGAATGGCAAAGAAAGCTGAAGGAATATTTAGATTGCCTTAATGCTTTAAGGAAAGAAGAGTTATTGAGAGTGGCTGAGGGGATTGAAGTATAGGTGAAATTTAATTTCGAGGTTAAGAAGCAATACGTGAAAGTACTGCAATTGCAGGATTTAGTGTAGATTAAGATAATAAATTAGGGTATAATATAGATAGTATATATGTCAAAATTTCAGGAGAAAAATTTGAGAAAAGATCTAAATAACATACACGATAAAAGCTACAAAGACTTGTATTCAAATAAAGAAGTTTTCGTAGATTTGGTGCAAGGAATGCTTAAGGCACCATGGGCAAAAGAATTAACTCCTAATAAGTTAAAGCTTGTAAACAAATCATATATATCATCAGATTATGATGAAAAAGAATCAGATATAGTTTATGAAGGTACTATTGGAGATAAAAAAGTTATATTCTATGTACTTTTGGAATTTCAGTCTAGTTTAGATTATAGAATGCCACTTAGATTATTCTTTTATATAAGTGAGATATTAAGAGAATATGCTAAAAATGATAACCAAAAAGCATCAGATAAAAGTATTAAGATACCTGCAGTTATTCCAATAGTACTATATAACGGGAAAAAGATCTGGGATGTACCTCAAAGATTTAAAGATATTATAGATGGCAGTGAGTTATTTCAAGATAGCATAATAGATTTTAAGTATAGTGTTTTTGATGTAAATAATAAATTTACTAAAGAACAACTTATTGAATATAAGAATATCACTTCAGCAATATTTTTACTTGATCAAAAGATAGATGCTAAGGAGTTTATTGAGAGAATCAAAGCGATAGCGTTATTTTTTTCTAACTTAACTGATAAAGAAAGAATGGTTCTGAAACATTGGATTGAGAATACAATAGAAGAGGATCTGGCTAATACGGCTAAGCATATACTAGATGCCAATAAGGAGGAGGTGGAGCGTATGGTAGCAAATAATGCATTTTTGTTAAAAGAAATGAAGGAAGAAGCTAAAAAACAAGGGTTACAAGAAGGATTACAAGAAGGGTTGCAAGAAGGATTAAAAGAAGGATTAAAAGAAGGGAAGAATGTAAAAGCGATTGAAATAGCAAAAAATTTACTAGACGTTCTAGATGACGAAACTATTGCAGTTAAAACAGGTCTTTCTGTAGAATTAGTAAAAGAGCTTAGAAAAGAAAAGGATAATTAAAAAATAGAGGTAAGTGATATTAAGGATTAAATTCAGAGGTGTATCTTGGATTTGATCCTATTTTTTATTATTTAGGAATTAGTTACTTAATTATATTTACAGATAAATATAGGAAATTACTTAAATTATAAAGTTGGACACACTGATTGATTTGAATATAGTAGGATAACTTTTTTATTCAGTATCTTGCAATGAATAGTACTGGGTGATATACTATTCTTAAATCATACATATAAAAAAGGAAGAAAGACATTAAATGAATACTCAACTGAAAAAAGGCATATTAGAATTATGTGTTTTATGTATACTTTCTGAAGGAGATCGTTATGGCTATGAGCTAGTAAATGAGATATCAAAGAATATAGCCATTTCTGATGGAACTATATATCCAATATTGAGAAGGCTCAATAACGAAGGCTATTTTGAGACTTATTTAAAAGAATCACAAGAAGGACCTCCAAGAAAGTATTATAGATTAACGGACCTAGGAAGGGCAACTAAAGATGAGCTGTTAGAGGAATGGGTTGGCTTTGTAAATGGAGTGAATAATATAATAAAGGGGCATAAAGAATGAGAAAATATGAATTTATGATAGAAATGGAAAGATATCTAGATAAAGTATCAGAAGCTGAGCGGAAAGAAATATTATATGATTATGAAGAGCATTTTAGGATAGGCAAAGAAAATGGAAAGGCAGAAGAAGAAATTTGCATGGAGCTGGGAGACCCAAGAGAGATCGCAAGTAGCTATATAGGTGACTATAAAGATACAAATAAGAGGTATATAAATGATAAAGAAGTTGCTAAGGCAAGCCCTGTATATAGTAGCGGTAGAACGCTCAACCCATTAGGTGTTTTTTTTGTTGCTGCAGGAATAATTCTAATGATTTTCACAATTGATTCCATATTCTTAGGTCATAGAAGCAGTGTTAAGAATGCTTCAGTTAATCAGATAAAGATTGGTGATAAAAATATTGATCAGTCAGGCATTCATGGCGATAGAATAAGCATTGATGAAGATGGGATTAGCGTTCCTGGATTCACGATAAATGATGATGGAATATCTGCAACGGATATTAATGTTGATTCAAATGGAATAAGTGGACCGGAATTTAAGATTGATGATGAAGGCATAAGTACACCTGATATGAAGATTAATGATGACGGAATTCAGGCTCCAGGAATAAAAATTGATGACAATGGTATAAGTATGCCAGGCATTAAAATAGACAATAATGGAATAAGCATGCCAGGTATTAAGATAGATAAGAACGGAGTAAAAATTAATTAAATATTAGGAAGAGAACTTATAAGCACAAATCTGTAGTGAACCGCACCTTTAAGGATGTACCACTTCGTAATAAAATTTATTATTTTTAAATTCTCTCACCAAAACCCGTGAGAGTTTTAAAAATATATTTCGGATCGAAGTGGTTCATCTTTATATAGGCTCAGTTCACATAGAATATGTGCTTTTTATTTTTTATAAGTATGTTAAAACTGTGAAAACCCGCATGTTTCCTATATATTTATATGATTTTATAATTAAATAAACATAAAATTATATGATTTTATAATTAAAAAATCAGATGATTATATATTTAAATGAAGATCTCAGTAGGCTTTAGTGGTATAATTTACATAATAATAGATGTGGATGAAATGAAATATATTCCCATGGCAGATGGGTAAAGCTTGAGATTATTTGAAAAGGTGCATAAAGATGAAGGTATATAACAAATTAGTAAGAGATAGAATTCCTGAAATCATAAAGCAGCAGGGGAATGAATGTGAGATTGAGATAGTACCAAAGGAAAGTAAATACATATATTTAGAGGAGAAACTAAAAGAAGAGGTCAATGAGTATTTAGAAGATAAAAATTTAGAAGAGTTAGCAGATGTAATGGAAGTTCTTTTTGGACTTGCTGATGATTTAGGCTATAGTGAGAAAGAATTAATGGATGCGAGAAATAAAAAGCTAGAGGAACGTGGTGGATTTAAGGATGGAATTGTATTGAAGGTTACTAGATGATTACTAGATGATTAGGATAAAAGGACAATAGGCAATTGTATATAAAGTATATTAAAAGAGGCTAACACCAATAATGAAAGTGTTAGTCTTTTTTACGTGAAAAAATAAAAAAATATAAAAAACATATTTTTTCAATTTAATATTGGCACATCTATATATCCAGTTAAAAGCCTCTAGAGATACCCTTTAAAATTGTAGTTATTTATGGAAAATTGGATGCGTAACTTCTGAAAATAAAAACCAGCTGAGTGATATACTACCACTAATGGTTAATAAATCAATGTCTTCTATCCTATAAAACAAAGTCTGGATATCTATACATTACCCGAAAATTGTATCTATGAAACACTAGATAATGTCTATATTAACAGGCTGAAAGCTTAATCAAAAACCTTCAAATCTATCCCACAAATCAAGTGTTTTACAATAGATGTAACTGCAAAAAATGTAGAAAAATGAAAGAAAAATTATATTTACAAGAAAAGTAGACAGGAATAATATTAAAATGGTTATTCTGATCAATATAAAACGTCATTATAAATACAAAAAGTAATATTATTGTTTATTGTTTTTAGAATTGTATTTCAACTTTGATAAAGATGATTTTCGTATTATAGCTGACCACTTTGCTTTTACTCGATTCAAAACCTAATAAGTTAATCAATTATCCCCATATAACGATGTGAATTTCAGATTGTTCATAGCTGGCATGCCTATTTGAATAAAGATGAACCACTTCAATCCGAAAGCTATTTTTAAAACTCCTCTGGGTTCTGAAAGGAGAATTTGAAAATATAGATTCAATTATGAAGTGGTTCATCTATAGTTTGAAGTTCGTCTCGATTACATAGAGCGATTAAATATTTTTCGTTTTTTATCTATATCTTAGATTATGAAAGGAATGGTGGCAACAATGAAGCAAATGCGGAAAATAACAGCTGTTGTATTGCTCGTAGCTTTCTTATCTTCTCAGGTTACTTCACTTAGCGATGTATTTGGTATAAAGACCTTGACGGCAGCTGCTGCAACAGAGGAGGTTAAGGGTGATGCTTCAAAGAATGGGGCATCTAAGAAGGAAGCTATTAATACAAGTGGGACAAGCAGTAATACAAATAATGCTACAGGTAGTACCACAAATAATTCTGAAAAGAGTGCTGGTAATGCAAGTAATGGTACTAGCAACAATTCAAAAGACAGTAAAAACAGCAGCACAGGGACTAGTGATAATAAAAACAATAATGAAAGTGGGACAAGCTCTAATACAAGTAAGAGCACAAGCGGTAGTTCAGCCGATAGATCAAACCTATTAAGTGCTGAGTTATTTGCTAGTACAGCAAGCATTGACCAAATGGTTTTGACTGTTCAGCAGTGGCTTAATCAAACTTATGGTTCAAATCCAAAATTCAAGAGTGTTTTTCCGAATGGAGTTACTGAAAGTGGTCAAACAGGAAATGAAGTCGAGCAAGCTCTAATTACTGCAATGCAAATTGAATTAGGCATAGCAACTCCTACAGGTACCTTTGGTCCTGCCACAACTTCAGCTTTTAAGACAATGACTATAAGAGCTTCAAACAACATAACAACTCCAACTAATATGGAGTATATACTTCAGGGAGGCTTTTATTGCAAAGGATATTCTCCAGGAGGATTTTCAGGAATCTTCTATACCCAAACTCAAAATGCAGTAAAGCAATTCCAAGCTGATGCTGGCCTTACAAATTGTGATGGCGTTGTAACTGCCATGGTTATGAAGGCTCTTTTAAATACAGACCCTTTTGTACTATCCTACAATGGTGATGCTAAGATAAGACAGATACAGCAGAACTTAAATAATAAATACAATGCTTACACAGGACTTTTGCCTACAAATGGAGTATATGTTGCTGCTACTAACAAAGCTTTAATTTATGCTCTTCAGGCAGAAGAGGGACTTAGTACTAGTACTGCAAACGGTGCTTTTGGTCCTACAACAACTTCAAGTTGTCCAACCCTTCAGCCAGGTGATACCAGAACTAACTTTGTAAAGATCTTGGAATATGCCTTGTATTGTAATGGCTTTGATCCTGGTTCTTTTGATGGTGTGTATGGAAGTGGCGTAACTTCAGCGGTAAAGTCCTTCCAAGCCTTAATGCGTCTTCCTGTAACAGGTATTGCGAATATGCCTACTATAAAGGCTACCCTTGCAAGTTGTGGAGATACTAATAGGTCAGCCACTGCAGCAGATTGTGCAACTATACTTACAAATGCTACTGCAACTACCTTAAAGAACAATGGATATAATATGATCGGAAGATATTTGACAGGAAAAGCAAACGGAATAAGTAAAGCACTGACAGCTTCCGAAATTAAGATAATCTTTAATAATGGACTTAAGTTCTTCCCAATATACGAAACTAGCGGAACCTATCTTTCGTATTTTACAGCTTCTCAGGGAACAACTGATGCGGCAAATGCAATTAATGCCTCTGCAAACCTTGGGCTACCTATCGGTACAACTATTTACTTCGCTGTAGATTTTGATGCTATGGACTCAGATGTTACAAGCAATGTAATACCTTACTTCCAAGCTATAAGCTCATATTTTAAAAGTCATAATGGCAATGGCTACAAGATTGGTGTATATGGCGCAAGAAATGTAGCTGCAAGAGTATATAGTGCAGGTTATGCTTCTAATATCTTTGTTTGTGATATGTCCACTGGCTTTAGCGGTAATCTTGGCTATAAGATACCTACTCAATGGGCCTTTGACCAATTTGCTACAGTAACTATAGGCAGCGGTACAGGACAGATTGAGATTGATAAAGATAGTTTTTCTGGAAATGATCCAGGAGTTAGTTATGTAGTTGCAAGCTCCAATACTCCACAGGTTTATTCAGATGTTCCAGTAATGCCAAGCGAAACAAAGGTTGCTGACCCAGTAGATTCTAGTACAGGCTCTCATATAATAGAGAAGAGTTTCTTAGAAGTGCAAGGTGCACAAAAATTCTCCTTTGAACTAAACTATAACTCATCGAAGCTTTCGACTGGTGCTATGGGCAAAGGCTGGCACAACAATTATGAGATGAGAATTGAAAAACAGCCTGATGGGTCCTTATATTATTACACCTATCCATCTTCATATATGACTTTTACACAAAGTTCCACAGCAGGAGTATATACAACTAGTACAACTGGAAAGAAAAACTGGAGTATAACAGTAAATTCTGATGGAACATATTCTTTAAATTGCGGAAACAATATAAAATACGGTTTTGATAAATATGGTGCATTAACTAAGGTTCAAAACAAACTTGGTATGGTTACCAATGTAACCTATCCAAACTCATCAACTATGGTTATCACTGAGCCTATTTCCGGAAAGGCTATAACAGCAAATTACAGCAATGGCTTTATAAGTAGTATTACTGATAGTGCCACAAGGACAGTGAGCTTCCAGTATGACAACAATATGTGTTTATCAGCAATTACTGATGAAAACGGAAAAACTGAAAAATACACATACGACTCTGCAGGTCATGTGCTCACTGGAACAGATGGAGATAATGAAGTTTACTTTACAGATACTTATGACAGCTCAGGAAAAATAACCTCACAAGATGATGGTGTCTCAGGAAACAAGCTCACATATTTTAGCTATGATACAACCTCAGTAAGTGGTCAAACTATTGTCACTGTGACAGATAGAAATGGAAATAGCTATAAGAATGTTTTCAATAGCAATAAACAGTTGTTATCTTCCTCAGATCAGAACGGTAATACGAAAAAATATACCTACGATGACAATGGAAATATACTAACTGAAACTGATGCAAATGGAAATGTCACAACAAAAACCTATGATGCCAATAACAATCTGTTAACCTCAACAGATGCAGTAGGTTCAAAGACAACCTTCACATATGATTCAAATAACAATATGCTGTCTCAGAAAAATCCAGACGGTGGTACTACACAATATACCTATGACAGTAATAACAGAATTTTAACTAGCACAGATGCACGTGGAAATATTACAAAATACGTTTATGATACTAATGGTCTTCCTATAGAAAAAGATATTAGTGATCATAAATATACCTTTACCTATCAAAGTGGACTAGTAGGTACAGCAACAGATCCACAGTTAGGGGCTACTACCTTTACCTATGACGGTGCTGGACATGTAGCTACCGCCACTGATGCAAAAGGAAATAAGATAACAAATTCCTATGATAAAAAGGGCAAACTATTAAGTAAAAAGGATCCAAATGGAGGAACAGTTTCATATACCTATGACAGCAGAGGAAATTTAATAACTCAGACAGATGCTAATGGCAACAAAAGATCCTATGTCTATAATGCTAACAATAAAGTTACAGCTATGACAGATGAAAAAGGTGGAATTACAACCTATACCTATGATGGTGAGGATAGAGAAATTCAAGTCAAGGATGCTCAAGGAAATATAACCTCAACCTCCTATGATGTTGGTGGCCGTGTTACAAGTAAGACTGATGCCAATGGTAATATAACAAAGTATACCTATGATGCAGTGGGCAATGTTCTAACCACAACAAAACCAAGTGGTGGAACTATCACTGATACTTATTATGCTAACAATAAGTTAAAGACAGAAACTGATGCTGCAGGTAATCTTAACACTTACAAGTATGATACAAACTGGAGACTTAGTTCTATTACAGATCCACTAGGTAACTCAACTGCAAATACCTATGACCTTCAGGGTAATCTTTTAAGTGAAACTGATAAAATGGGAGATGTGACAACTTACACCTATGACTCCTATGGAAACATGCTCACAAAAAAAGACCCTAATGGAAATATAACTACCTATACCTATGATGGAAATAACAAAAGAACAAGTATAAAAGATGCTCTAGGAAATATGACTACGTATGCTTATGATTTAGCAGGACTACTTAAATCAGCTACTGATGCCAATAGCCATACTGTAACTTATACCTATGATGCAGATGGAAGATTAACAGGACAGACAGATGCACTTGGAAATGTGACTAGCACCTTATATGATGCTAATGGAAATACAGTTAAAAAGACTGATGGCAATGGAAATTCAAAAACTTTTGCCTATGATGCTGCTAATTTACTAATATCTTCAGTGGATGAGCTGGGAAATAAGACAAGCAATACCTATGATTCGCTAGGAAATCTTACTCAAGTGGTTGATGCCATGGGCAATAAGACCGTTTCAAAGTATGATGCAGGTGGAAGACTTATATCAGTTACTGATGCCATGAATGGAGTAAGCACTTGTCAGTACACTGCTGATGGAAATACTGCGTCTCTTACAGGTCCAGCAGGAGGAACAACTGCTTATACCTATGATACTTCTGGCAGAAGGACTTCTGAAAGCACTCCATCTGGAGGAAAGATAAGCTACACTTATAATTCCTTAAACTTGTTATCTGAGCTTACAAACGCTAGAGGACAAAAAAGAGACTATACTTATGATGCAGCAGGAAGGATTAAAAGCTTTACTAATGCTGAAGGTACAACCTCTTATACCTATGATAAGAATGGTAATGTGCTTACAGTTACTGATGCACAAGGAACCATAACTCGTCAGTTCGATGCTCTAAATCGAGTTGTAAAATATACTGATGTAAATAAAAATGTGATACAATACAGCTATGATGCTGTAGGCAATCTGTCATCTATTACCTATCCAAACGGAAGCAAGGTAAGCTATGTATATGATGCAGGGAACCATCTTTCAACCGTTACAGACTGGGCAAATAGAGTAACGACTTATAGTTATGACAAGAGTGGAAATCTTATAAAAACTGTAAGACCAGATGGAAGTATATTAACTGAAGGCTACGATGCAGCAAGAAGACTTACTTCAATGAAAGATACAGATAAATCTGGTAATATAATAAATAGTTACACTTATGGATACAATGCAAATGGTCAAATTACAAAGGAAGTATCTTCAAATGGACAGATCACTTCCACAATGACCTATGATGCTCTAGGCAGAGTGATGAGCCGAAGCGATGTTGACTCTACAGGTAAAGCTACAGCAAGTTATACTTACACCTATGATGCCGCAGGAAATATAACCTCTGGCGGCGGCACAATGACCTACGATAAAAATAATAGACTCATTACCTATAATGGAAGTACTATATCCTACGATCTCGATGGAAACATGACCACCGGTATTCTTAAGGGAAGTTCAACAAACTTCGTTTATGATTCAGGAAATAGACTTACTCAAGCAGGCGGGGCAACCTATGCTTATGATGCTTTAAATAACCGTATCTCACAAACTGTAAACAGTAAAAAGACTACTTATGTATATGACGGTATTTCAAGCGATTTAAGCAGACTACTTGTAAGCACAGATTCAACTGGAAATAGCACCTACTATGTATATGGAATAGGACTTTTAGGTGAGCAAAATTCAACTAGTTATCTTGTATATCATTATGATCTAAGAGGAAGCACAACAGCTATAACCAATATGCAGCAAGTAGTTACTGATAGATATACCTACGGAGCATATGGTGAGCTTTTGACTCACACTGGAACTGCTACAACCTCTTTCTTATACAATGGTCGTGACGGTGTTATGACTGATTCCAACGGACTCTACTATATGAGAGCTCGTTACTACTCACCAGAACTTAAGAGATTCATAAATGCTGACACCTTAAAAGGCTCAATCAATAATGGAGAAACTCTTAATAACTACGCTTATGCTAATGGAAACCCAATATCCATGGTTGATCCATTTGGTAGATGTGCAGATATGGCAAGTGATGTGGGGCATACCGTTTTAGACACCTTAGGGTTAATACCATTTTTAGGAGCAGTACCAGATACAGCAAATGCAGTGTGGTATGCTTTAGAAGGAAAATGGGGATATTCAGGATTATCTTTAGCTTGTGCGATACCATTCTTTGGTGATCTTGCAGAAGTGGGGAAATTAACTAAGGATACAGTTAAGATTGGCGAGGATATTAAGCTTATCTCTAAAGTTGGTGAGGAAGCTGAGATTGGCAGAAAATTAGAATATGTGTTTGGTAATGCAACTGGTACTAAGCATAATATTGAGAGGTCTCTTGATATGGAAAATAAACTAAATAAAATAGGGATATTTGACAATTCAGAGGGCAGGGCACTTATGGAAGAGGAACTTCAAAAATCATTTAATAATACAACTAATGGAGCTATCCAAGATAACGGACGAATTAGGAAGGAATCTTTATTAACAGGACCAAATGGTGTAGCAAAGATGCAGTCGGTATGGGATGGAAATAAACTAATAACAGTTGAGATATATAGCTCCGATTGGAAAAGCTTTGTGAAGAAATAAAGGAGGGTAGTATGAAAATTTTTAAGTTGAATGTAGAAAGTAAGTCAGAAATGATAGAATATCTACGAAAGTGTAATTCGAATCAATTATTATTAGGTGAAAATAGTGAAGTAGTAGGTGGGTTATATATATTTCAGGTTAAGTCAAATGAAGTAGTAAGATTAACAGTTGGGGTTATAACAGAGGGACATGGATTAGAACCAGAGTGTAAGTATGTAGGTGATAAGCTATTAATTGGATTTAATAAAGAAGTTCATATAATAGATACTAGTACTAATGAGAATAAAAAAATTTGCGCAGATTCATTATTCTTTGAATTTGCATCAGAGACTAATTCAAATAGAATAATAGCTGTTTTTGAATTAGAGGTTATGTGTTTTTCATTAGAAGGGAATACTTTCTGGAGATGTTTTACAGATGTGATTAACGAGTATTTTATAGAAAATAATAACATAAGTATAGTTACTGATTCAGGTAAAGAAAAGATTTCTTTATTGACAGGTGAAAAAAAATAAATTTTCTCTATATGATATAAGATGGTAACTGAAAGATAATAAGATAAATATATGTATAAAATATTTATGTGTTTAAAATTTGATAAAATTATTGAAACAGTAAAAGGACAGACTTAATAAGATTAATAATGCGGTGAAAAGATGAAATGAATCAGCTGAAATTAAGTAAGCTGGTTCATTATTTTTAGCAGTTAATAAATGAAATAATAGATATAATTATAAATAATCAGAATGAGGATTGGATAAATAATTATGAATTACTTCGATAAAGTTATTTTTAATGATTTTAACTTTAAAGAATATGAACAAAATGCAGAAAGCCAAATATGCAATGTAGAAGAGGAATTAGGAATTAAGTTTCCTGAAGAATATAGGAGTATTTTAAAGTTATACAATGGTGGTAGTGGGGAAGGAGGAGAACATTATATTGACCTATGGAGTCTGGAGGATATTGTAGATTTTTATGAAGAAAACATGGCAGATGAATCAAAAGATTTAGTTGTGTTTGCATCTGATGGATGTGGAATGGCATACGCATTCAAAAAAGGTTATCGAGAAATTTGATTCATTCGTATGGATTCCTTAGAATATGTGTATTCAAAAAGATACAGTGGTAATTTGTGTAAATTTATTAAGAACATGTATTTAGATAAGCTAACAGAATATTAAACAGAGCGATTAAAAATATTCAAGAATCCTAAATATATAGCCAATGAAGTTATAAGAAGCTGCATAATATTAATAATGCAGTGAGAGAAGAATTAAATGAACTAGCTGAAAAATGAGTAGGCTAGTTCATTGTTTTTTATAGTGATAAAATACAGGTAGGGGGTCAAAGATTTGCAGAAGAACATTCAAAGATGTACGAGGCATTTAGCCAAATCAAAACTGATCCTACAGACATCAAATGATTGTGGTGAAAGTGAATATATAATCGAATTTGGCTCGGAGGGGTTCAAATGAAAATAGAATATGTAACTAAAAGTATAGAACTAGTGAATGATGAAAAGTTATATTTAATTAATATGGAGCTATGGAATATTCTCGAAAGAGACAATGAAATAGATGGAATCCCAATGGAAGAAAATTTATTAAAATCCCTTTCCAAAATGGCTAGCTTTGTAAGGAAACATAAGGGATTTAGTTTGACATTTTATCGTTATAGTATTGGAACTACAAGGTATAGGTGGCTTTTCTGTATAGTGTATAATATTAATGATAGATTGCAAAGAGTTCAGATTGAAAATGTAACTTGTGAATTTTGTGGTTGGAAGGGTAAAATGGCTAATCCAACTATACCAAGTCTATATGATACCGTGGAAGATAGGCAAGAAGCTCTAAATATTGCGTGGAATATGCCAGTAGTAAATTGTCCAGTTTGCGATAAAAAATTAAAAAGAAATGCTATTTGGGTTGGTTATATATAATAACTAGCGGATAGTAGATATGTATTTTGTGCAAATGAGAATATATAAAAGAAAGATTATTAGAATCAATGAGCAAGTCTGGAGTCTTCAGAAGAATATAATGCTATTTTTAAAAAGATAGGTTTAGTATCAAGGAAGGGGATTAGCCCTACTAGGAGTGTATTGAATGGATATTGATATGGAACAAGATGAAAAATATGATATGAATGATGAAACCGATTATTTTGATAAAGTAGATGAGGATTTTGCTAGATATGGGAAAACTAAATTACCTTGTCCAAGTTGCGGTGGAAAACTAATATACGGGGATTATGGCTCTGGGCATATTATAAGATGCAAGGAAGAAAACTGTATAAAAGTAACTTACAGAGGAATATAGATAGCTATAAAACTAAGGAATGGTTTAAGACAAAGATAATAAGCAAATGGATAGAAATTTAATGAATACTTAGATATAAAGCCAAGTATCTAAGAAGAGATTATAATAGAGAGTGTAATTAATGCTCTAGCAAGGAGCGTTAAAAAGATATAAGGTAATGAATGAAAGGATGTAGTGGTGGCTAAAATCAATTTAAAATGTGATTGTGGGAGCAAGGTGACTGCGAGCGTTGGCGATAGTTTATATGAAGGAATACTTAGGTGGTATGTCTCATATAAGTGCGAAAGCTGTGGTCGTGTAGTTGAATCAGATGGAAGAGATGAGATACCAAGTGAAATAAAAGAGGCTATTCTTAAGGATGAAGGAATTTGGAAAGTTATCCTTCATGACAGAAAAGAATTTGAAAAAGTAAGTTATATACTAAGAAAACAATTTGGGTTTACATTAGGGCAGACAAAAGAAATAGATGCCAAACTGTCAAATGAATTAATTAGTGGAACAAAAAATGAGATGTCTAGAATTAATGATGTTTTAACTGAAAAAGGTGTAAAAAGAATAGAAATTAAAAAAGTATAATTATATAGATTCTATATGTATTATTGCATAGTGTATCGAAACGTTAGGTCAAATAAAATCAATAAGGTTATACGAATAAACAAAGCATAATTAAAGTAATTGACTAATATGAACGTTCAATAAACTAGTTAAAAACAATAAGCGCATTTATTTTTGTCTACAATGAGATAGTGAATTATAAAGGCAGAGAGTCTATTTTGGCTTGATTCTTAATCATATATGTTTTAGGGGGATTTAAAATGATATATAATAGGAAAATGGAAATTTATATAAATGAAATTTCTAAAACCAGTCAAATTACTAATGATGTAAGTATATCTATAATCCAAGGATTAAATTGTAATGACGAACCATATTTTTACTTAGAAGATAATTGCTATAAACTAAATGAAAATAGTAAAATTAAACATTCTAAGGAAATGCTTACGCAATTAGAATGGGATTGTAATGAAATATATATAAGTGGCTCAAAAGATGTTAGGTACTTATTGCAAACTGCATTGATTAGAGTTAAATCTATAGAAACTATTTTGAAAGACCAATATCCTTTGTATTCATTTGATATTATTATGAGTATTGATGATGATACAGAACCTGATGTCTTACCGTCTATTACTGTAAGATTCTATTGCATTCGTGACAACGATTATTATATTGCTCATAATGAATTAGAAGAATTTTTGCAACCAGTATTGATTGAATCAATATCAAAAATTTAATGTAACATAGCGTTAATATAAGAAGATAGCATAATCTAAATCATACAGTGAGAGAAAGACTAAATGAACTAGATGAAAATTAAGTAGGGATAGTTCATTACTTTATAGAGGTGATAACTTTGGAACTAGATAAAAATTATATTATTCATCAATTAGAAAACCAAGTGGCTGGATTACTAAGACAAAAGTATCTTCCTGAAGAAAGACCTATTGAGAGCATGTTTCAAATAATATACGAACCGCCATTTGAGGAAAAGGTAAGCTTAGAAATATTTAAGAATATAAATCAAGAAAATACAGAATGCTATTTTGTTATAAGATCAGTGTGGGATAAAGCTGAGGATTGTAGTAAATTAGATGTACCTTTAGTAGCGCTTAAGGCAAAATATAATAAAGGTCAAATCATACCAACAATAAAACGAGAAAAAACATATATTGATAAAAGTATTGTTGATGAGATGTTTTTTCAACTTTCGAATATTAAAGTTTCACCAATACCAAACAAGATAAGTACTGGATTTGATGGGACAACCTGTGAATTGAGAGTTAATTCAATATGTAATAGCTGTCATTTTAGGTGGTGGGAGGAAGGTCCTGAGAATTGGAGTGAATTAACAGGATATGTAGAAAAAATTTTAGAGTATTTTAATGAAGGGGAAATATAATGAAGGAAAAGACTATTTTTAAACCAAGTGAAGTTGAAGGGAAAACAAGACTTAAATTAGATGAAGTTATTGATATTGCTAAAAAATCAATAGCTAATATGGAGGTGAAATATGAGTTGATAACTGAAAAAGTATTATATGACACTGTATCTCATATTACAAAAGAGCCAGTTTGGTATGTAGATATAATTGCAATACTGCATAAAGAACGTTTTCCGGATGCATTTGAAATTTTAGCAATTTCAGATATTACCGGTAAAGCAATTTATATAATGAATGATCATGGTGTAGCTCATAATATTTAAGCTAATAGCAAAAAATCAGCCCCGCATCAAAAGCAATGTCATTAAGTTAAGAAAAGACTTGCATCACAAATACGTGGTGTGGGTCTTTTTTTAATTTTCAGATTATCACTTGACAATATGCCAAGAATATGCGGCCG
>NZ_JAENHN010000042.1 GCF_016595795.1 Clostridium yunnanense | reverse complement strand
GAACTTATTTCAGATATTAAAAATATCTTTATCGAACTTAATTCGAAAAAGGATGAGATTTGTTCGTTAGCATATGCCAGAAACTACCTTGTATAACTTAAACTTTAATCTGGGATACCTATATAGGGTTCCAACTTCAACTATTAAGTTATGCATGCTGCGAAAATAATCAGGAGCCACAATTTTCGAACATGCATAACTTAAGTTTTAGTAATGGAACCCTTTAGCAACACCTTAATTTCTATAATAATATTAAAAGCACCTAAGTGAAATCCTTAATATTATAAACTTTTCTTTTCTCTTTTAATTATCTTAACTTTCTATCTTCTTATTGTCATAGGGTTTCTTCCCTCACAAGGTACGCCACTTTGACATAGTCCACACCCTGATCCAGCTTTAGGACTAGCACCAATAACTTCAGCTTTTTTCCTTGATTCCTCACCATAAACATACTTCATACATTTTACTTTATCATGCCCTTCTCTTGTTATAGCATTTACAGGACATCTCTTTATACATGCTCCACATATGCCCTTACTGCATAGCAAGCAATTTTCCGTATGGTTTTTATATTTCCTCACATCAGGTGTGAGTTTTAGATCTGTTACTAAAGATATCAACTTAATTGCAATTCCCTTATCTGTAATAAAGGCATCATTTATAGAAAAAGTGCCTAACCCAGAAACATAAGCCACATGACGTTCTGACCAATTTGAGGTAGGACCGTTATGTGATCCAGTGATTTGGAACCACTGAGAATGATATGGTGCTATAGCTCTATATCCCATATCTTTAAAATAATTCTCCATATGAGTAGACAACGCTCTAATAAACACCTCGTCACCAAAGGTACGCGTTAATGTCCACTCTCTTGATGGCCAATCTTGCAATCCCCTGTTGCTTTTCCTTGTCTTTTCGTTTATAGGAAGTACTATACTAATAACAGTACCGCCACTAAAACTTCCTTCATCAAAGGCTAGTTCAAAAATTTCCTTAGGAGTGTAATGATGTTCACCTATTATGTTCTTATATTCTTTAAATAAATCATCTTCAGAATCAGCAAAACCTATAATTGGCTCTTCAAAATAATAACCATCAATTTCTTCAAACCAATTTTCTTTACTTTCTTTAAAAAAACTCTTAATTTCTTCTCTTATTTTGTTTTCCATAATACCCCTCCGCACTTTTAATATTTTATAACCAACAAGTAAATTTATATTTTCGTGCATATACACGATGTATGTTAAAAAAATTAAGGCACTAATGCCTCAATCTTCGAAAGTAATGTTGTAAAAGCATCAAGGTTATCTTTGCCTAAATAATCGTCTAAATAACTTTGAGCTTTTAGCCAAAGTACTTCTGCTGATCTATAAACTTCTTTTCCTTTATCTGTTAACTTCAGTTGTCTATTTCTAGTTCCTTCTATTGCTATATCATAGATGTATCCTCTTTCTTCAAGAGGTTTAAGATTTCTCACAAGAGTAGTTCTATCCAATCTTATACTAATTGCCAAATTACTTACGCTTACTGGTCCTAAAGCATCTATATGTTTAAGCAACGAAAACTGTCCTATTTTTAAACCACTAGGAGCAAGAAACTCGTCATATACTTCAGTTATAGCCTGAGATGCTCTTCGTAAATTAAGACAATTACACTTAGATGGTTTTTTATCATAAACTTTTATATCCATATTATCACCTTCTTATTTTAGTGTATCTACACTATCCTTATAATATGCCTTTGTTATGTTTTTGTCAATATCCACTAAAAGATAAAATAAAAGAAATATATAAGTCACAATAGCTTGAATTTTTATATACAAAAAAAGATAGCAATATCTATGCTACCTTACTTAATTTAATATATAATTATTTTTTAATTACAGTGTTGTCCATAATACATCCCACACCTTTAGGAACATTTAAATGCCCACTTTTATCTAATTTATAATGTTTACCTTCTATTGTGAACACTGAATCAGTTGTAAAACCATCGTTAAACCAATTACGCTGATTAAAAGCTCGTCTTTCAGCTTCTACTTGATACTCCGGATATACTAGTCCATTATCCACCAAATAAAACTTATTATCCTGCGAACTAGATTTAACCTCAAACCAACCTGGTTTAATTCCAATACTGCCTAATATATCTTTAACTTCTTTATTACTATACCCTCCTGTACGAACTAAGAAAGCACTACTATCTTGTAAGAGGCTAGAGATAAGCCTGGAAGTTTTACTTATCTCATTATAATCAGTGGGGGTTAAAGTAAAATTCTCATCTAGACCTAGTTCATTAAAAGGCATATAAGCATTCCCGTTATCATCAACAGTAAATATAGCCGTTGTTCCATTACTTGTATGTAATTTATAAAATGATCCATTGCTCAAGTTTAGAACATTATTATCTGATACAAGTTGTTCAACTTTCTTCCTATCTATTTCTACAATAGAAGAAAGTTTCTCCATGTTGGCTATTAGTTTTTTGCTTGTTTCAATGTTAATACTATCATTCATCTGAGCACTTAATTTCTTTTCAACTAAATTGTTAGCGGATTTTATCAGCTTTGAATTTGCACTATTTGAATTACAATTTCTCCATCTATTTAATATGGAATAATTATTAACTTTCACTGCTACTCAACTCCTTCAATTATAAAATGATATTGATGTACCACTTCGTATAAAACTTATATTTTCAAATTCTCCTCTCAGAACCCAAAGGCGTTTTGAAAATAGATTTCGGTTCGAACTGATACATCTTTGTAGGGTTCCTAGCTCAACTATTAAGTTATACATGCCCGAGAATCCACAGAAGCCGAGATTTTCGAACAAGTACAACTTAAGTTTCGACAAAGGAACCCTTTAGATGCATAGTTATAAAGTTAAAACTTATTTATTATAAACTTTCATTCTTGATGCTGTTGATGCACCATGTTGAAATAAAGTGTGTTTAGCCATCCGATGGCTTAACGGGCTTACACATTACCACTTAATTTAAACAACACTGTTAAAAAACACCTATTTTTTATATTTGTATTATGGTAAAACAGCATATACATAACTAAATGTAATTTGAGGAGTAAGCTTAAAATATGCTGTTGAGGTTGATACCGTTCCATCTAGCTTAAAGGCCCATTGATTTTTTAGAAGTTTATTACTAATTACAGGTACATTAGCAACATATGAATATGAAGAAGTTGTAATCCACGAAGAATCACTATAAACTTTTATACTTCTGCTTTGATTAGTTGCAGAATTAGTCTTTGTACCCTGTAAAGATACGTAATATACAACTGCATTATTTGGAATAGAGGTTACATTTCTAAGATCATACACAGCTTGTACTGATGATGTAGTTGGGGTCAATGTAAGCGCACTTGATGCATTATAAGTATAGGTATTTACTGTATAATCAGATCCACCTATAAAAAATCTATATTCTCCAGTAGTTAATGGTGAATACGCCTTAACATAATAATATCCTGCAACAGTGATATTTACATAGTATGGTGTTGCACCAAAATAAGCTGAGTTCTTTTGATAAGAGATACTTTTAACAAGATTTAGGCTTTCATCGTAAATATCAAAGAATCCTGTTGCACTAAGTGATGTACTATTTATTCCTAATATAGTATTACTATTTGCTGGTAGATAAACTTTATACCAATCTTCGTCAATGCTACTTGTTATACTTCCAATTACTACATTTTGCCCATCATAGTTACCAGTAACAACCTTAGATGGATCTTCATTATTCTTTTGAATTAGTTGTGCTGTGCTAGTTGAATCATTAGGTTCAACCTCATTTATAGTGGCAGCAAAAACTGTTTTACTAAACAATAAAACGAAACATAAACTAAAAATAATTATACCAATCTTTTTCATTTTAATACATTCCTTTCATCTTTTAACAATTATATCCATGCATCTATTTAAATAATCGTATATTTTTATATTTTCTTAACACGTTAATATAAAATTTGTTATATTTTTTATTTAAATAATCATTTATTTACGAATCAGCATGCATATATTGTTAATATCATTTTTCAAATCTATTTATTATATAAATCCTCTTAATAAACATGGTTTTATTTAGTACCCTACCTATTTGCCGCCACTATCTATTTCTAGTCTCAACGTAATTAAAAAGCACCTATCTTCCAAAGATAAGCGCTCACTTATACTTACGTCTTTATTTGTATATATCCGAAAACTCAATTTTAATTCTCTCAACATAATTTTCCTTAGTACTTGTTTGATTCTCGTTCCACTTCCTTAAACTTCCTTCATTTAACACTTTAACTGGTAACTTCACCGAAAATTTGGTCCCCTGACCACATTTGCTTTCTGCATAAATAGTTCCATTATGCATCTCAACTAGTGATTTTACTAGAGATAACCCTATTCCACTACCTTCATGTCTTCTTATAAATGTTTTATCTACTTGCCTAAACCTATCAAATATTATATTTAACTTTTGGCTTGGTATACCTATTCCTGTATCCTCTACTGTAATAGTTATATATTCTTCGCCATCTAGAATATTTACAAAAATTTTACCGCCGTCAGGTGTGAATTTTACTGCATTTGATAAAAGGTTAAGCATTATTCTTTCAATCTTGTCTAAATCGCAAGCCATTATCTTTTCTTCTATTTCAGTATCGAAAATAAGATCTAGATTATTATTATTTATATAGTCTGCTACCGATAAAGTAATTTCTTCAACAATATTTACAATATTACAATTGACCATATTTAATTCAAAATACCCTGAATCAAGTTTAGTAGAGTCGATTAAATTATTTAGAAGTCTTAATAATCTAAAACAATTTTGCTTCTCAACATTTAAGTTATTTATTATCTTTGCTTTATTAATAGAATTTTCATCTTTTTCAATTTCTGCTCCTATTACTTGTATCGCACCAAATATTATGTTTAGAGGCGTTCTCAACTCATGTGAAATATTTGCAAAGAATTCAGTTCTTAAATTTTCTAATTCATAGGCTTCTTCTTGCAAAGCTAGTTCACTCAACTTCCTATCGGTAATATCACGAACACTTACTACAATCTCATCTTTATCCTCAAATTTAATTGCACTAATATTAAATTCAGCCCAAAATTCATCATTATTTTTCGTCTTACAGATACACTCCAATACTATAGGTCTAGCGTTAGTTGCTTTATTAAAGGTTTGAAGCACTTTTTCCTTTGTTATCACAGACTTTGAGGATACCATTTCTATTATATTCATTTTTTTCAGTTGATCTTCAGAGTAGTTAAACATAAAATAAGCTCTACGATTTGCATCTACTATGTTTCCATTAAAGTCATTAATAAATATTGCGTCATTTACTGAATTAAAAATAGTATCAAGGTATTTTTGGTTTTTGGCAAGCTCTTTTTGTGAACTTTCATAATCTAATTGTCTTAATCCGCTTTCAGCTAAAGTAGTTACAAGTCCTAAATAATAATCTATGATACTCTTAACCTTTTTCCTTGTCCATCTTGGAACCTTACTTAGTGCTTCAATGTACTCATCCTCATCAAAATTAAATTCATGAGCTTGTCTTTTGAAGAACTCAATATCTACTTCTTCATCCTTATAAAAAAACTGTCCCATAAAAATTGTAGCTACGTGTTGTCCATATATGATAATAGGCACTCCTATATCCCACATATTGTTTAAACATTTGTATTCTATGTATTTATTTTCTTTTATATGGTCATTTATATACCTATCGCTAGCCAGACAACGGCTACAAGTAGTTGGATGAATTCTGTGAAATTTTGTACAAATATCCTGCCATCCAGCTTTTATATATATTGTCCCATCTGCATCAATAAGTCCCACAGGAATTCCGGATGCCTCATAAAGGCTTTCTGACATCTTTTTAAAGGAATCGATATTAAATACCTCCGAAAAATTTATCTTTCCCATACCTTACCCCTTTTATAAATATATTAAATATAAATCTCTGGCTACATTTAAACTTTTTCTGTATTTATACAAAGTTTCAGCTAACCTAACAATACTAAACTAAGCAATTGTTTAGAGAAGTTATTATTGTACAAATTATAATACAACCCCCAATATTATGTAAATATATTTTTACAATACAAATACCGATTAAAATGTAAAATGAAGGTAATTGTATATATAAAAAAATGCAGCACATCAAACTTTTCATTGAATATGCTGCATCTATAGATGTAATTTGAATAAATGTGCTTTTTAAAAGCTCTGTAATTCATTTCATTGACATGATAGATTATTACATCTTTATTTACTTATATTATTTAATTACTGACATTCCACCCATATAAGGTTGTAGTGCTACTGGAATATTTATAGATCCATCTTCATTTAAGTTGTTCTCTAAGAAAGCAATTAACATTCTTGGAGGTGCTACTACAGTATTATTTAGTGTATGTGCGAAGTATTTGCCGTCTTTTCCTTCTACACGTATTTTTAAACGACGTGCTTGAGCATCTCCTAAGTTTGAGCAGCTTCCTACTTCAAAGTACTTCTTTTGTCTTGGAGACCAAGCTTCTACATCAACTGATTTTACTTTAAGATCAGCGAGATCACCTGAACAACATTCCAAAGTTCTTACTGGTATATCTAATGAACGGAATAAATCTACTGTATCTTTCCATAGTTTATTGTACCAAACCATACTTTCTTCTGGTTTACATACAACAATCATTTCTTGTTTTTCAAATTGGTGAATTCTATAAACTCCTCTTTCTTCTATACCATGAGCTCCTTTTTCTTTTCTGAAGCATGGTGAGTAACTAGTTAAAGTGTGAGGAAGTGAAGCTTCTGGTAGTATTGTATCTATATACTTACCTATCATAGAATGTTCACTTGTTCCTATAAGGTATAAATCTTCACCTTCTATTTTGTACATCATTGCATCCATTTCAGCAAAACTCATAACTCCAGTTACCACTTCACTACGAATCATGAAAGGTGGTATGCAATATGTAAATCCACGATTTATCATAAAATCTCTAGCATATGATATAACTGCAGAATGAAGTCTAGCTATATTGCCCATTAGGTAGTAAAAACCATTTCCAGCAACCTTTCTAGCACTATCCAAATCAATACCGCTAAGTTTTTCCATGATTTCAGTGTGATATGGAATGTCAAAGTCAGGTACTACTGGTTCACCAAAACGTTCAACTTCTACATTTTCGCTATCATCCTTGCCTATTGGAACACTTGGATCTATGATGTTTGGAATTATCATCATTATATCCTTAACTTTTTTTTCAAGCTCGCCTTCTTTTGCTTCCAGCTCTGCTAAACGCTCAGAATTTGCAGCAACTTGTTTTTTCATTTCTTCAGCTTCTTCTTTTTTTCCTTGAGCCATTAATCCACCAATGCTCTTTGAGATCTTATTTCTATTTGCTCGTAAAGAATCTGCTTCCTGCTTTGCATTTCTTAGTTCAGCATCTAAAGCTATAACTTCATCAACTAAACCTAACTTATTATCTTGAAACTTATTTTTTATGTTTTGTTTTACTATTTCAGGGTTTTCCCTTACAAATTTTAAATCTAACATAATTTACCCTCCTGATACATTTATCTATTTATAATATTTTATAAGCATAATAATATAAGCAATTACCTAAATGGTTACTTTTACATTGTAAGATAATAATTGATAATTTACAATCCTATCTTTAAATACTATATTCATTATAATAATCAATGTCTAAACACATTCAAATTTAAACCTATTAATAATGATTAAAGAGACTATTATTTGTAATGCCACATAAATTTTGAAAATGAAAAAATCGCTGAAGCCCACGCATCCTCATCCATAGGTCTCATTGAATTATAATTTCCTAAAGAATAAAAAAACCCCCATCCCAAATATAAAAAACTGGGACGGAAGTACTCCGCGTTGCCACCCAAATTGCTGAAATAATAAAAAATCAGCCACTCGAAAGTAATATAAAGGTTACCAGCCTTTCGATTCATCACCGACAGCTCCAAAAGTGGAAAGATTTATCCTTTCACCGATTTGCACCAACCATCGGCTCTCTGAAGAAATTCAAAAATCGTAGCTTTTATAATCACTGCTTTTTGTATATGTTGTTATTATGTATCAATTATATATAATATTATACAGATTTTCAAGTGAGAATAAGTATTTTTCCCTTAAATCACTAATAAAAGTGTTTTTATTTGTATAAACCCCATAATTTTTGTAATTTTAAGTTGCTAAAATTACAGTTATTAATATAATTCATCTCTTTCATCTTCATATAGCCAACCCTCTTCTTCAGAATAATTAAATATATCATTCAAAGATATGTCATATCCCTTTGCAAATACAGCTGGATTTCTTTTATATTGTTTAATCAATTCATCTGAAAGTTTACTAGTTCTCATTTCTTCTTCAAATATTAAAGCCTTCAAATAAGTACTACCAATAAGTTCTCTAACTACATTATATCTGTAGCTTTTATCAATACATATATACAATCTACAGATTATTGGTCTTTGCTCGTAAATTGTGCAATAGTTTTCCTCAGTAATGAAATGACAATTTTTTTCTTTATCTAATACATATTGGTCAAACTCTCTATAATAGTTTCTCTTTTTAACAAGCTTCTTTTTAACATAATCTGAAGCACACCTTTCATCCCAATTACTAATTCTGTTTACACACACATTGTCCATTTCTACAGACCAAGCTTTTTTACAGCAGCTTTCTTTGCAAGTATCACAAGGAATCGGATTATTGTTTAAGAATATGTCAATTGCCTCTAGCACATCTTTTACGGTTGTTTCTTTATTAATTTTATCGTAATTAACTTTTCCCTCTGAGTCAAATAATAGGTTCATATGATTTCTCCTTAAATTTCTATGTCTTGTAGTAAGGTTATATATAGATGTACCACTTCGAACCGAAATCTATTTTTAAATCTCTTACAGCTTCTGGTAAGAGAATTTAAAAACAATAAGTTTTCATATGATAATATCTATATACTATATATCATCCTCTTTGATTTCATAATTAGCAAGTCTTTCTTCTACATATTTAATACTCGCAATATTGTTTACAATTAAACTTACTATCATTATAATTATTCCAGTTAAAACTAGTATAAGACTTATTCCCGAACCTGGCTTACTTCCAATAATGAAACTTATGCCCTTCCATTTTGAACTAGCTACAGCTGGTTCTAAAATATTATCTACTAAAAATCCAGTTAAAACAAATGACATCGGGACTATTGCATTTGAGATCTGCGCTACTGCTGCAAATACTCTTCCTTGCAATCTAGGAGGAACCTTCACTTGAATAATAGACTTAAACATAGCATTTATTATTGGTAGCGGCATCATAAGAATAAACAGCGAAACACCCAAAAGCAGTGGCATGCGTGCTATACCGAACACTAGGAACATCACAGCACTTATACTTATTCCAAGTAAAATAGTGTTTACTCTAGTGAACTTAAACTTTAGAATTGCAATAATAGCTGCACCTATAAAGGCACCTAAGTTCATTACTCCTAAAATTATTGATAAAATAAATGAACTCCCATTTATCTTAGTGACATAAGGTATTACCAGTTCAAGAGGCCCATTTATCATAAAATTTATAAATGTAACATATATTGTTAAACCAAATAATCCCTTAGCATTAAGTAAGTATTTAAAGCCAATTCCTAGCTCTTTAGCAAAACTTTCTTTATCTTGTATGAGATTTTCTTGAATCTCTGGATCAGGTATATTAACAAATATTAGTACTATAACAGCCACAATAAAGGTTATAAAATCTATTATCAGTATTCCTTTTATGCCTATCATTACATAAAGAAATCCTGATACTACCGGAGCTATTACTCCAGCCAAAGGGAAAGTCATCTCTTTTATAGCATTCACTCTATCTCTATGAGTTTCAGGAACCATCATTGTGGTTGCTGCATCAGCTGCGATACTTTCAAACAATGTAAAAACACCTTGAACTATAACTGCAGCATATATTAAATATATATTTAGCTTATTGCTAAATGCACTTACAAATAGGAGTATAGTTCCAACAGCCTGCCCTAAATCTCCAAATATCATTGCATATTTTCTCTTCCACCTATCAACTGCAATCCCCGCAACTCCTCCAAAAAATACAGCAGTTATTTCATTAAAGAAAGGTATAAGAAGTAAATAAGTGGTACTTCCTTTTACTTGAAATAACCATAGTCCAACAGCTATGGCTGACATTCTACTGCCTATTAATGATAGTCCTTGAGTAATTATTAAAATATATAAAGTATATAGTTTCTTCATCGATATATCCTCCTGTTATCAAAAATCACTAATCAGATATTTATAATTCTTTTAACTTATATCTTTTTTTGAACGAATATGATGAATTTTTCTCTTTTTCTACTCTTTAGTTCAAGCTTTATTCAAAACATTGTAATTTTATAAGCTAATAACTAAATTAGAGCAGATTATGCTAATTAGAAAAATAAAGGTCGCAAATAAGCGTACTCATTTGCGACCTCGAAAACAACATATCAAATAGGCTTAAAAGCGAAGTTCTAATATGCCATCATATAAAGTTCAAAATGCACTCATTGTTCTTAACAATCAAGTTAAAAGCACAGCAAACAGTCCTTCTAAAAAGGCATTTTAGTACAATCAACTTCAGTATTTAATTTCTACTATTTATTAAGAACAGTGATGATGATTAACATTCGGATAGATTCCCCTTTACTTTAAATATACTCTGTATTATATAGATTTTAGACTATTACGTCAATCATTGAAATGATTAATCGTTGATAATATCCAAGTACCACCATTTTATAATAGCTATATTTGTAACGTTTTCAATTCGGTGAAAAATATGTCTATAATGGTTTGACTTCCATATCATATCTCCGCAATTGAATATTGTTTTCAATTAGATTCTAATATATACTTTTATTATAATTCAGAAAATTCAACTTAATAATATACATATCAACATAAGGAGCTATTATAAATGAAATCTATATTTTTCCAAACATCTAACGAAGCAATAAATTATACAAGATCTAATGAAGGAAAAGGCTTTATTTTATTCTCAAATATTGACTTAATAGCAGAATTATCTAAAGAGATTTCTTCAAATGTAGTACTCTGCTCTACTGCTGGAGAATATAGTATAAAGGGATATAAAAACGGTGTAATATCAGGCTTTGAATATAATCTTTCAGATGCAGAGACAGTTGAAATATTATATCCACCAATCAAAAGTATTACTAATTTAAAATCCTCTTATAATAAAGTAAAAAATAACGAGAATGCATTTGGACTTTTACTTTGCGATGGACTTACAGGAATGGAAGAAACCATTATCACAACTTTACACTTTATGGATGATAAGTTCAAAATTATCGGCGGAAGTGCAGGCGATAATCTTAAGTTTAAAGAAACCCTAATTTATATAGGTCCAAAACGTGTTCATAGTGTAATAGTCTTCTTCAATTTGAAAAGTCGAATTCATATGGTTAAGGAAAATATATATGTACCTACAGGAATTAGGTTGCTGGTCACTGAATCCGATGCTATAAGCAGAACAGTAAAATCTTTTAATAGAAATCCTGCTAGTTCAGAGTATGCAAGAGCTTTAAACATCAAAGAATCTGATTTGTCTAATTATTTTATGAATAATCCACTAGGCAAATTATATAAGGATGAGATTTTTATAGCTTCTCCAATGAAAGTAAATGCTGATAAGTCCATAACTTTTTACTGTCAGCTTATGCCTAACACCTTTGTAGAAGTTTTAAAACCAATTGATCCAATTGAACAAGTTAATAGCACTCTGCGCAGCATTCCCTTTAAACCTTCTTTTTTACTTGCGATTAACTGTATTTTAAGAAGTTTAAAGTTTCAACAAGAAAATCTATGGAATGATATAGATAAAAAAATCCTAACTTACTGTCCTAACACCACTGGATTTATAAGTTATGGCGAACAGTTTTATAAGGCACATGCAAATCAAACTATGGTAATACTAGCAGTGCAATAAATAAGGAGAAAACTGATATGTTTAAATTATTTACTAAAGATAAACAGAATAACGTTAATACAGATCAAATCGTAGTAAGCAATAACTATATATATGATGAGAAATGCTTTAGACACATTAACGAAGTTATTGATCTCACATCGGAAATACAGAAAAATGTTGATAGGCTTGTAAAAGAAGAAGGTACGATGACATATGGCTTAGACAAACTTTTGAAAGGAACAGAGTATACTACTGATCAGACTGAACAAGTAAACGAATACCTACAGGTTTTATCTGAAAATAGTGATAAAACAAAATCTCTTGTTGATGGTGTATTTGAAAGTTTAGATAATTCTCAAAAGGAAATAGAGTATGCAAAAGATGATTTTAGTGACTTGGTACATAAGGTTAGTACTGTTTCAGATGTATTTGAAGAGTTTTTAAAGCTAATTTCAGACATTCAGATTCACTATAACAGTATACAAGGCTTTGCAAGTATAATAACAAGTATTGCTGAACAGACAAATTTGCTTTCTTTAAATGCTGCAATTGAAGCAGCTAGAGTTGGCGAAGCAGGTAGAGGCTTTACAGTTGTTGCTAATGAGATAAAAAAACTTTCTGTAGATACTCAAAAAAATGCAAAGGATATTATGTCTTCACTTAGCAATCTAACCTCATCAATGGATCAATTAGTCAATAAATCTACTGAAGGCTCAGTAGTCATAAAAAACACAACAGAACTTATTAAAGGCTCCTCTACAATGTTAAATAAGATAATAGATGCAGAATCCAATGTATACAAAAATGTTCAAGGTGTACAAGATTCTCAAAACATCAATTTAGAAGGCATAAAAGAAATCTCAAATAACCTATCAAATTTAGTAAACAAGTCAAAGACTGAGAATCAGCAATTAGAAACCATTGTTTACAGTATCCAAAAAAAGGCTGACTTTTATATGCACATACTTAATAATCTAAATCAAATAAGAATTCTGGAAAACAATTAGTTTAATACATATAAAACGTGAAAAGGTTGCTCGAATTGCAACCTCTTCACATTTAATTATATAAATTTTTATAAAAAATCTTTTACTTAAAGCAAAATGAGCATCTCTACCACTTTCACAGCTTCCTCCACCTGGCCAATGTTTAACCATAGCATTTACGCTTTCATAACCCCATCCCTCTTCTATTTCATTTTTCCCCTCAGAACTTTGAAATCAATTACAATAAGCTTCTGCTAAATCTCTAGCTAAAAAAGGATCTTCTCCTAAGGTTCCAGTAAATCTCATCCATCTATGATCTGTTGCAATATCTACCTGAAGAGATAAAGCAGTAGCTATACCAAGCGCCCTGTATTCCTTTGAAGCAATATCTCCAAACTTGCTAACTTCTTTACTATCAAAGGTTGCAGCTAATCCTAATGGTTCTGGCCATTTAGAGATATCCCCTCCAGCCCCTGCATTGAACTCAGCATTAGCAGTTGTTGTATGCCTTGGATCACTGCTTATATTTACCGGTATACCAAATCCAAGTCCTTCAACAAATGCTTGAAGATTATTATTCCAGACTGCTGCTGTTTTAGCATCATCCACTGCTGTTACAAGTACGTGTCTTAAATTGTCATCTGCAAGAAACTTTCTTTGTTGGTCTGTTAAATCAGCAATTTTAACATCAGCCTCATCAAAAGTTTTACCGTTATAAGTTCCATCAAAAGCTTTCGAGAAACATTTTTTCCACCTTCATTTATAACAATTAATAGTCACCTTTATCAACTCTCCTCCAATTTCTCATAAATCCCCCTTCACTCAATTCGTTTATTTTATAATGATTTTGAATTCAAATAATCATCAATACTTCTAATAAAAAATTCTTTAAATCCAGAAATAACTCCTAAGCTTTCACTTTTTTCATCTTCTAAATCATAATAGTATTTCATAGTTTCTATATCTACAGATAAAGTATCTAACGGAAATCCTTCTCTATATCTTTTGTGAGGCTTGTCTATAATATAAAACTTCTCAGAACATATATCCTCACCATCATACTTATAAATATGATCACTATCTATATATAAACATATACCATTTTTATAATACGCAGTTAGTCTTCCTCCGTATTTTGCTGCTAAATTACTATAGTAGTCAATCATTTCCCTGTAAGATAAATCTTCACCATGTATCCTTTTTACTAATACACCAGGTTGATCCTCTTCCTCTACTTCCTCAAAGAACAATCCAGTGTCACATGAAAATACAGGTTTCTTAAGTTGCTCATAGTAAGTAGTAGCTTTTTGTATAGCATTAGCTAATGGATCCTTTCCAGTTTCATCAGATTCCCTTAGTTTGAAATCAACACTGTTAATACCTGTAATTTCGATATCAATTCCATCAAGCATCTTCCTCATACTGGTGATTTTTGATGGATTATATGTACCATATATTAACTTCATTATGCTTTCCCTTCATTCTTATAATATATTGATTATTTGTAATTATATCATAATAATACCAAAATGTTTTTTTATGTGGAGCTAGTTAATTTTCTATTTTTGAAAAACATAGTTATTTAATTTCTGTTAATTAATTTACTAGAACAAATACTAATAACACTATATTTTTTAAATTAGCCATTAATCCTAAAAAGAATTCTATTTTACATTATCTAAAAATCAACTCCATATACAGTAAGAATATCCAGTAAAGTTTGTGCACATTTTGTCGAAATATGTAGTACAGATACTATTCAAAATAAACTTTGATAGCAGTTGGTATTATCATTTATTAAAAATACTAGTTTAAACAAGGAGGCTTTTATGAGAAGTATAAAAACCAAGATTGCAATTACAGTTTCCTCTCTTTTCTTAGCAATTTTACTCACTGCAAGTTTTATTATTTATGGAATTGCTTATAATACCATAGAAAATGAGACTACTAGCAAAATGCAAGTTTCCGCAGAAAAATATGCTGAGTATATAAATGGCTGGATGGATGGACAAGGAAAAATATTAAATGAGATTAAGAGCAACATTGAAGGCAGAAAACAGCTAGATGATGCTGAACTTTTAGATTATTTAAAGTCCAAATTAAAATCAAACCCATCTACTACTGATGTATATATGGGGTTCAAAGATAAAAAAATGCTTGATGGTTCAGGTTGGACTGCACCAGCTGATTATGATCCAACACAAAGAGTATGGTATAAAACTGCTTTAGCTAACAAAGCATTAACATATACTGAGCCTTTTTTTGATAAGGCTACTCAAAAGATAGTTGCATCTATTTCAGTTCCAATTTCATTTAACGGTGAAGTAATAGGTGTTCTTAGCACAGATATTAACTTAGGCACCCTTACAGATGTTCTAAATAAGGCAAAACCTATAGATAATAGTTATGCTTTTTTAATAGACCAAAATAACAATATTATGCTACATCCTAACAAGGACTTTCAACCAACTGAAAAAGAGAATAAAAATTTGAGCGATATCTTCAATGGAAATTACATGAAAATAATCGAAAATAGCTCTACAAAATTATTAACACTAAAAGATTATGATGGAGTTAATAAATACTTTATTTCATCAAAAGTACAAGTTTCAAAATGGACTATTGGTTTCGCGGTACCTACAGATGAATTTAAGAAGCCACTTAACTCTCTTATATTGTGTTTTGCTATTATAATTATAGTTGCTATAATTTTATCAGTTAGTTTCTCAATTATTATTGGAAATAGACTTGCTAAACCCATATTAGATTTATCAAAACTAATAGACGATACTAAGAACTTAAATTTAATTTATAATCAAAGATACGAATATATACTTAAAGATAAAACTGAAATAGGTACTATAGGAAAGTCGATTATTGATCTAAGAAACCAACTTAGAAGTATAGTTGGTGAATTAAATCATAACTCTAAAGAAATAGTTGACTTTACAAGTGATGTTGCTGAATCAGCAAAAGAAACTACACAATCAATTGAAGCAGTTACAAAGGCTGTTGTAGAAATTGCTGAAGGTTCTACAGTACAAGCTCAGAATGCTACTAGTGGGGTCGAAAAGCTAGGAGGACTTGCCGATAAAATCAGTACAATTGTATCAAGTGCTGAAAAATTAAAGTTGAATTCAATATCTACAGAAGGGATAACAAACAATGGAGCTAAATCAACTAATTTATTATCTTCAAACTTAAGGGAAAGCAGTAATTCTGCAGATCAAGCTTTTAAAAATATAAGCTTGCTTTCAGAGAAATCAGATTCCATAGGTGAAATCGTAAACACAATTGAGTCTATAGCCGCACAAATTAACTTATTAGCATTAAACGCAGCAATTGAAGCAGCTAGAGCTGGTGAATCCGGACGAGGCTTTGCAGTGGTAGCTGAAGAGGTAAGAAAACTTGCAGAGCAAACCTCTATATCAACTAAAGATATTTCAAATATGATAAAAGAAATACAGGATGAGATTAGCATAGCAAACAATAACATGGGAAATGCTCAAAATTTAAGTAAAGAAGCTAATCTATCTATGATAGAAACTGAAAAATCCTTTGAAACAATAAGAAACTCTACTATGAAAATCACCACACAGATTGATGAATTAATAAGCAAAATTACTGAAGTTGATAAAGATAAGATCCATGTAATGAGTTCAATTGAAGAGATCATGGCTGTTTCTGAAGAGTCAGCTGCTGCCTCTGAAGAGGTTTCTGCTTCTATGGAAGAGCAAACGAGCGCAATGACTGTAATTTCAGATAATACTGATAATCTTAAACAAATTTCAAATAAGCTTGCTGAAGTTGTGAGTAGATTTAAGATTTAAACTTACATTATATCCATTTTTATGTATTTTCCTTAAAACTCAAAAAGAACCATGAATAAGGTATATTACTTCCTTATTCATGGTTCTTTTAATTGTAAAGAAAAATCAGGATTTTTGTATTTATTTTAAAATCAATCCATATTTAATGTATGATGATGCTATTATGAAGATCATCATATATTATAATTTATTTAAGCAATCCTTCATTTTGTAGATAATTCTTTGCAACCTCCTGAGCTGTTTTTCCTTCTACATTTACTTCATAATTCATTTTAGCCATTTCATCGTCCGTTATCTTACCTGATAATTTATTAAGAACAGTGCTTATCTCAGGATATTTCTTAAGAGTACTTTCAAGCATAAGTGGTGCTCCTTGATATGGTGGAAAAAACTTTTTATCATCTTCTAATACTTTTAGATTATATTGAACAATTTCACTATCAGTAGAGTAAGCGTCTAGAAGATTTATGTCTCCTGATTTTATTGCATTATATCTTAATTTGGGTTCCATTGTTTTTAAATTATTAAAGTTTACTGAATAAACTTTTTGAAGTCCCTTATATCCATCATCTCTATCAGAAAACTCAAGAGTAAATCCTACCTTAAGCTGTTTTTCAATATTTCTTAAATCGGATATCTTATTTAGTTTATATTCTTTTGCAAGCTCTGGTGATATTGCAATAGCATAAGTATTATTGTACTTCATAGGTTTTAGAAGTTCCATACTAAAGTTATTTTCCATACCAACACGTGCCTGCTCATAAACCTCTTCTGGGTCATGGCTTTTTGCATTTTCCTTTACAAAGGTTTCAAGAGCTGTCCCTGTAAATTCAGGGTATATATCAATATCACCTGATTTCAGTGCATTGAATAAGAAGCTAGTTTTTCCCATTCCAGGCTTTAATGTTACATGTAAATTTGTTTCATCTTCAAGCATTAGTTTGTACATATTAATCAAAATCTCTGGCTCTGAACCTAGTTTACCAGCTATTACAATCTCATTTTTTTGTGAGCTTAGATACGGAACTAAAATTATACTTAATGTCATAATAATAGCTACTCCAACTGCTACAATTGATTTTTTTAGTGTGGATTTTTCAAGATAGCGTAGCACTACATCAAACAAAATTGCAAGTAAGGCCGCTGGAATTGCTCCAATTAGAATAAGACTATTATTGTTACGGTCTATACCAAGAAGAATCAAATCTCCAAGACCTCCTGCTCCAACTAAAGCAGCTAGGGTAGCCGTTCCAATTATCATTACCATTGAAGTTCTTATACCTGCCATTATAACTGGCATCGCCAATGGTATTTGAACTTTAAAAAGTTTTCTGCTGCTATTCATCCCCATAGCATCAGCGGCTTCTATTAAAGCAGGATTAATTTCTTTAATTCCAGTATAAGTATTTCTTAGTATAGGTAAAATAGCATAAATTACTAAAGCTATTATTGCAGGAACCTTGCCAATACCTACTAATGGAATAAGAACTCCGAGCAGAGCAAGAGAAGGTATTGTCTGAAAAATAGCTGCTATTTGTATAGTCATCTCACCAAAACGCTTATGTTTTGTTATATATATACCAAGTGGCACAGCTATGATTACTGCAATAAATATAGCTATAAATGAAATTTGCATATGTTGAAGTAATGCTGCACCTAACTGCCCTTTTCGTTCTAAAAGCGTTGAAAAAAATGTATTCATTATACTTCACCATCCTTTTCAAGCTTATTAGCCACAAACTTGACCAAATGTCCCATATTTAAAGTCCCTATAACTTTTCCATTCTGCTCTATTTTAATAATTTTTTCTTTTGTAAGTAGTGAAAATAAGTTTTCAAGTGACTCTTCAGTATTGATACAATTAATATCTTCGTTATACTCCATATTGTCATATAGACCTTCTTCTACGAAATCCTTCACCCTGTAATCTGATTCAAAAAGTGATGTTTTATATACATTGCCAGATTTAAAAAAGTTCCTTACAAAATCATTTTTAGGATTTTTAATAATTTCATCTGGCGTATCGCATTGAACTATCTTTCCTTCTTGCATTATACAAATTCTATCGCCTAGCGCTAAAGCCTCTTGCATATCATGAGTTACAAATACAATAGTTTTATTTATTTTCTTCTTAAGCTTTACCATATCTTGCTGCAGCCTTTTACGACTAATAGGATCTAATGCACTGAAGGGTTCGTCCATTAAGATAATATTTGGATCAGCAGCTAAGGCACGAACAACTCCGACTCTCTGCTGTTCACCACCGGAAAGCTCTGATGGCTTTCTATTTAGGTATTTTTCAGGTTCTAGCCCAACATTTTCTAAAAGATTAGTTATCCTATCTTTAACTTTTTTCTTGTCCCATTTTTTAAGTTCTGGTACTATTGCTACATTTTCTTCAATGGTCATATGAGGAAACAGTGCAATTTGCTGCAATACATATCCTATATTCCACCTAAGTTCATGAATATTATATTCACTAATCTTCTTATCATCTAGATAGATTGTTCCTTCACTTAAATCTATCAAACGATTAATCATCTTAAGTGTAGTTGTTTTACCGCACCCACTTGGCCCGATAAGCACAAAAAACTCTCCATCATTGATAGTTAGATTTAAAGAATCAACGGCTTTATTTTCATCATTATAACACTTAGATACATTTTCAAATTTAATCATATACTTTACTCCTTATATTTTCACTTACTATATAAGCTTTTCTATTTAAATGTTAAAACTTACTGCTATTTGACCAAGTGTGTTCTTAAAATTCCTTTTATCTTATACAAATATAGATCTGCTACTTCAATCTCACAAAATTTCTTTATAAATTATATTTTAATTTCTTTATAATCTATACCACTATCTCTAAAAATAAAGCTTTCAAAATAATCTTTGGTTTACACTTAGATAAAACTTCTAAAAAACCTATATTTATATAATAATTTAGCGAACATACATTTGCAATAATGCACTTAAAAGTTTGTTACTTACTTTAGGGTAAGTAACATGTTTTTTTGTATATGCTAAAGAATATTTAATCATTCATAAGTAAATGCTACCTTTGTAATTTATTTTTAAAGGAGGTTTTAATATGGATAGAAGACGGGCAGAAGAAATTCTTTCTTCACCTGATATTATTAATGTTACATATAAAGGCGAACAAATTTATATTGAAAGAATAGACGATACAAAAGAAATCGCTTATATACATCCTCTTAATCAACCTACAGGATCAGAACAAGTACCTTTAGGATCACTTCAAGAACAATAAAATCAAGCAAATGCTGTTATCATTATAAACTTTTAACGGATAACACCATTTGCTTAATCAATTTTTCTGCTCTATTTTCAATCATAATCTTTTAAAAATAATAATACTCATATTAAACATTTATTTGAGTAACACACTATATTTCTGTATACTAATTATTTGAGGACTTTTTTCAATTTTAAATTTAAACTGTCCAACATTGAATTTTAAAATTTAATAGATAATTTGTACAACCATTAAAATTCTAAATAACTTTTTTTAATAAGACACAAGGAGTGAACATATAATGAAATCTCAACCTAGGATAAAAGGATTTGCGCTTGTAATTTTTTCAACGATGATGTGGGGAGTATCTGGTACTGTTGCCCAATACTTGTTTCAGCAGAAGGGCTTCAGTCCGGAATGGCTTGTAGTTATTCGTCTACTAATCTCCGGGATAGTATTATTAGCATTTGCCACTTTAAGAGGTAGTAAGAATGTCCGAAAGATCTGGAGTTCAAAATTTACGATTTTTAACCTTATATGTTTTGCACTCATAGGAATGTTAGGCGTACAGTATACATATTTTGCTGCAATAAAACACGGCAATGCAGCAACTGCTACTATACTTCAGTATTTGTATCCTGTAATAATAATTTTCTATATGACTATCAGAACAAAAAAGGCTCCGAGCTCAAGAGAAATCATTGCAATTAGTCTAACAATACTTGGTACATTTCTAATAATCACAAAAGGTAATGTTAGTAGCTTATCTATTTCAAAGTTAGCATTGTTTTGGGGGGTAGCTTCAGCTTTTGCAGCTGCATTTTATACCTTACAACCAGTTTATCTTCTAGCTAGATATGATTCAATAACTGTAGTTGGCTGGGGAATGTTCCTTGGAGGAATTGGCTTTAGCTTTGTTCAAAAGCCTTGGATTAGTACAGGCCAATGGTCCGTAAGCTCAATTCTAGCTATTATATTTGTGGTGCTATTTGGTACACTTATTGCTTTTTGCTGCTACTTAGAAAGCTTAAAATATATAAAACCAATAGAGGTAAGCATACTTTCTTCTATTGAACCACTATCTGCTGCTTTTTTATCTGTATTTTGGTTACATGTTAATTTAGGAATTTTTCAATGGCTTGGAACAGCATGTATTATATTTGCAATAATATATTTATCTTTTACTAAAAAAGCACCTGAAAGCATTGAAGCTTCCACATAAATTCGATTGCTAGCACTAATAAATGTAAACAATAATTTATATGATTTTTAATACATCAAGAACTCTGTAAAAACTTAAATTACAGAGTTCTTCTATATACGCCACATATTGTAAGCACTATACATATGTATTAAATAAATGTTGTTATACTATTGCGGACATGCATTACATTGCTTTTCAACAAAAAAGCAATGCTAATCCTCTGATACACAAATTAAAATATTTTGTAAACCTATACCTTAATTTAATACAACTCAAATATAATCTTTCTTTATAAATCAGTATATTTCTTACTATTACCTTTCGCCTTCTCAACCGGGTACTTTTCCTCATTTTTATTCATCTTTTTGTTTATTATATCTTCAATATTTACATCTAAAGCATCTGCCATATGTATGCAGTAAACAAGTACATCTGCAAGCTCATCACACACTTCTTCTTTATTATAATTATTATCCCAAAGAAAATGCTCTAAAAGCTCACCTGCTTCTATGTTTATAGCTTTGGCCAAGTTTTCAGGAGTATGAAATTGTGACCACTCTCTATCATTTCTGAATTTTCTTATCCTTTCAATTACATCATTCATTAGTTTTTCTCCTTAACTTATATACTCTCAAATCGAAAAGCCTTTTGAGACCCATATAGCTCAAAAGACTTTTTGTTAATTAATATTCACTTGGAATTATAAATGCACAAAGTATGTATGCTAAAATACCACTTCCAGCTGCTAATCCAAATAATACCCATAGTACACGTATAATTGTTGCATCGATATCAAAAAATTCAGCTATTCCACCACAAACACCTGCAAGCATTCGATTAGAATTTGACTTGTATAACTTTTTATTCATATAGTCCTCCTCGTTTTAATTATGGTTACGGATATATCACTTCGTAATAAAATTTATTATTTTTAAATTCTCTCACCGAAAACTGTGAGAGTTTTAAAAATAATATATCTGTACATTTAACATTTATAATCTAATCATCAGAAATTATACAATATAAATGTGTTTATACATAATATATAGCAGTTATATTTCTTATTCAATAATTATATACCATAATAATGTAATAATATATAAAAAAAGGTAAATATATATTCCTATATTTATTACACGAAAGTTATAGAATCCTAAGTATTTTTCTCAGTTTTCACAGAATTTATAATCATATCTATGATTGATAGTACTATATCATCTGAAGTTATACCTTCGCAATCAACAGGTATTTTGGTATAGCTCACTCTCTGCAATACTCCCATCATTGTTTGAAATATATAAAATCCTGTCTTCATGACATTAATATCTTTTTTAAAAGACCTATCTTCAATACCACTACGTATAATATTATCTAAAAAATTATTAGATTCTAATTTAGTAAAGTTTTCATATTTAATTTTTAATTCTTCATTTGAATCATAGGCTTCATAATATATATCAAACAAGGTTATAAACTTCATTTGATCCTTATTTTCTCTCGCAAAGTTTACCCATGAATAAAGCATATTCTTAAGCTTTTCTAATCCACTAGTTCCAACTGTACTAGCTTCAGATATTGTGTCAGTCATACATTGTAAAATATCTATTTGCACTTCAAATATTAGATCATCTATTGATTTAAAATGTTTGTAAAAGGTAACTCTACTCACTCCTGCTTTCATACAAACATCTTTAATATTTACATTTATGAAATTATTTTTAAGAAAAAGCTCTCTACCAGCTGTTATTATCTCCAAACGATTCTTATTTCTTAAGATTTTATGCCAGGACTCACTCATTTTTAACTACCTCATTTTTACTAATTTCCTTATTACTTTTAGTCAAAAACATTGCTCCAATAAGTATGAAACTACCCACAGTATATGGTAAATTTATATGACTGTCAAATAAGTTTCCAGCCAGTATCGGCCCAATAACATTTCCTATACTTGTATAGGTAGTATTAAGTCCTGAAACAAATCCTTGCTGATCACCTGCTTCATTTGCAAGCAAAGTATTTACCGTTGGTCTCAAGAAGGAGTTAAATGCAAAAAATATTGAAGAAACTCCTAATAAATATATAAAATTGACCTTTATAAGCATTAACAATAATGCTGCAGCTGATATAACTAGTGAAAACCTTATAAGTGTATATTCTCCAAAAATCTTAATCGCTTTATCTATTAGTACTACTTGAGTAATAATTCCAATAATAGCCCCTAAAGTTATCAAAATAGATATTTTATCAGCTGAAAAGCCGTATCTCTGTTGCACATATAATGAATATACAGTTTCATAATTTACCAACCCAAAAGTCATAACAAATATTAATAATAGATACTTAAAATATGGAGTATGTACAGATTGTTTAAACTGTTTTACAATTGACTCCTGTTTTTCTTTTAATTTCAAAGTATTTCTTTTTTCTACAGAAAGTGTTTCTGGCAGCACAATTGTTAATAGGGTTGCTACAAGTCCTAATCCCGCTGCAAAAAAATAAGGGATTCTTATTCCAAATTGTGCTATAACACCACCTATACCTGGTCCAATCACCATTCCTAGATTCATAGACGCACTCAAATATCCCATTCCTTTTGCTCTAGTTTCTTTTGTAGTTACATCTGCCACATAAGCTAGAACGGATGGAACCATGATTCCTAGACCTATTCCACCAATAAAACGTGCAATATATAACTCAAATAATACATGTGAAATTGCGAATATAAAATCTGAAATCACAGTAAGAAACAAACCTGCTAATATAAGTTTTTTTCTTCCATATTTATCTGAAAGCCTCCCACCAATTGGAGAAAATAGAAACTGCGCTGCTCCAAATGCAGCAACCAAATACCCTGCCGCAGAGCCAGCTGCATTAAATTGTTTAAGATAATCCGGTAAAATAGGAATCACCATGCCTTGTCCCAATAAAGCTATAAATAGGTTTAACATAAGTATAAACAAAGGAAACTTAGTATGAATATATTGTTTTTTCAATATTGCACCTCCAAAATTATAGAAAAATAATATTTTACTCGTAGTAAACCATTTACTCACAGTAAATAATTATACAAGCATTTCATTTATATGTAAACTTCAACCATCAATTTTTTAGACTATTTCTTTCTCATTTTCCAACATTCGAACAGGATATTAAATATGCTATGAGGAAAATATATTAACGTATCAAATATAAAAATTTTATGGAGGTGTCTATCATGGGAATATTTAGCGGATTATTTGGAGATGACGATAATACCTCAAACAAAGCCACAAGCAGTGCTGCTGGCAATGCAAAACAAGGAAAAAATGATGCAAGAGTTGAACTTCGTAAAGAAGAACTCAATGTATCAAAAAACAAAGTACAAAAAGGCGAGGTTGAACTTGGTAAAGAGATTGTTGAAGAGCATAAATGCATGGATGTACCAGTGTCACATGATGAAGTCGTAATTGAGAGAAAATCTTTAAACAATCAAACATGCAATACTCCTATAAAGGAGCAAGATTCAATTAGAATACCTGTAAGTGAAGAAAGAGTAGATGTAACTAAAAACACAGTAGTAACAGGAGAAGTCACTGCGCATAAACGTGAAGTACAACAAACTCAGCATATAGACCAAACTCTTAAACATGAAGAACCTACTATAAATAAAGTAGGAAATCCTGTTATAGTAGATAATCAAAACAATCAACAACAATAATTCATGAAGCACCTTCATTTATATTTATAATTGAGGGTGCTTTTATAGAAATCTTACCTAAATTATTAAGTTATATATCTTTAGAATTATAAATACATAAGATGAGCATCCATAATAGATTTTTATAAATGGACTGGAGGGAAAGGCATGGAAAAGAAAACTTCAACTGACCATCAAAATATACAAGTATCTAATGGAATCACTGTAGGTATGATAGTTGGTGGTTTATGTGGAATAATACTTGGTTTTTTGGATAGATCAGGACTTTTAATAATATCAGCTTTAAACTCTACCTTTGCATTTATTCCACTAAACGAGCTTATTACAGGGCTATTGCTTGGAGTTATTCTGGGTGGTCTCACAGGAGACTTTATTGAATTTATTTCAACTCAAGGAAAAGCCTCACAAAATGACGGGATAACACTGTCAAAAAACACCACCTATAAAGATATAGATACTGAAACTTTACAACTTAAAGAAGAACAGCTTAATATTGCTAAGACTTGGATGAAGACAGGTGATGTGAAGACTCATAGAGAAACTGTAACTGTTGAAAAGACTTTTACTGTTCCTATTCAACGTGAAGAGCTCGTGATAGAGAAACAAACCTTTAACTCTTCTACAGGAAAGCCACAAGATACTTCAGCAGAAATCATCAGGATCCCTTTAAATGAGGAAAGAGTTGATTTCACTAAGCATAGGGTTGCACTTGAAGATGTATCAATCCATAGAGAGAATATAAAAGAAATTAAACATTTTGAAGAAACTTTGAGAAAAGAAAAACCTAAAGTAAAGATAACTGGTTCACCAAAAGTTACAGATAAATCACATTCTAAACGTTCTTAAATACTAAAATAATAAATTACTGAATCTTACAAAATAAAAATGTTATATTATAATATAGCATTTTTATTTTGTTTTAATAAATTTTTAGTTAGATCTTTAAAATTAACATATCTTAAAGCTTTAAACTTAATAAAAAGTTTTCACTAAATATATTGTAACCACATATAATAGTTTAGTTATAGTTAATAAAACAATTTTATGGAGGTATAATCATCTATGGCAGAATATCCACATACTTCAGAAACCTTTAAAGCTTTTGTGGATGCATTTATTCCTCGTACTCCCCCACTTGCTTTAAAACTTGGAGAAATTCAGTTTTGGGGCGGCTTAGACTTAAAAACAGATCAATATTTAATCAAATCATTAAATAATTACCTTTCTCTTACTGATGATACAGGTACACATATAATTCCTTTAGCAGAGCCCACTGCTATTATGCTTAATAAAGCCGCAAAACAATTAATTTTAATTGGAGGCAATACTGAACCTATAAATCTAAATCAAATACCTATAACAGGTGTTTTTGCAGCACTTTCGCCGGTAGACCGATTCCTTGCAATCACTCTCTTGGAAGAACTTAAAGTTGATCTATCAAGTCTACCTTATCCATATACGAATAATCCCGGCTTTATACTGTCAGTTACCAGTACATTAAATCGACTTACTATTGTAGGTTATTATTCTGAATGGTCGGGATATGGAACCACGGCATTAAAAGCACCAGATAATAGAAAGTTAGAATATTATCCATTATCTTGGGAACAAATCAAATATCCTGGCCCTTCTAAAGGTTATCATGTTATGCGTGGATATTTAGTTAAAAAATTTACAGATTAGAGGTGAACAAATATGCCTTTTGACGCTGATGTAATAATTATTGGTGCAGGCGGAGGCGGTGCTGTTGTAGCAAAGGAACTTGGTAGTAAGGGAATTAAAGTTCTTTTACTTGAAGCAGGACCATGGTACGGAAATAAAAAATGGCCTAATCCAAATACAGATGCTGGTGGCGAAAGCAGCTCAAATTATAATGACTTGAGTAAAGAAATTTATGATAAATGTTTCACTGATCTTGAAAATGATATGAATGATAGTATAACTGGCAAACTTAGATGGGGGCCAGCAGATAGAAGTAAAACTCCATGGGCCAGGAGTATTCCTCAAAGAGGTTACGCATGGCAAAATTCAGGGGTAGGCGGGACTACAGTACATTACTTCGCAAACTCTCCTAGAGCATACCCAGCATCAATTGATGATATTTGGCCTATTTCATATAAAGAAATGCTTCCTTACTATGAAAAAGTTGAAGCTACTCTACCAGTTTTGCCTGCACCAGTTACACCAAAAGAAGAACTTTTTTACTACGGAGCACAAAAAGCTGGATGGCAGTTATTAAAGTCTAATAACATTACTAGCCCAGGTTATCGTCCTCAACCTCTTTCAATTTTACACCCAGATCCAAACATAAATGACCCCAATTTTGATTTTGATAAATCTCACTTAGGATGCACACTTAAATGCCATTGTGCCAATGGATGTAATACTGGTCCTACTGTAGACAAAATCGCCAAACGCTCAACCTTAGTAAGTTATATCCCTCTTGCACTTAAAACTGGCAATGTAGAAATTAGACCTAATACCTTTGTAACAAAAATTTTAACAGAAAGAGATAAAAAACAAGAGCTTAGAGCTGTAGGAGTTTTATTTAGAGATACCTGGACAGGTGAAATAGGTGAACTTAGGGCAAAGGTTGTTGTTATGTCCGCAGGTGCTATTGAAACACCAAGACTATGGATGAACTCGGAACTTCCCTATAACCCATGGGTTGGAAGAGGTTTATCAAACCATTGGTTTGACTGTGTTTCAGGCATTTTTGATGAAAAAACTTTAATGAACATATTAGGAACACCAGGATCTCTACCATTCGTTGGCCAAACCTCTGGAGCAAGGTTTGACTATCCTGGCCTCGGTATTCTCATTACCTTTGGACTTACTCCTGGGTTACATGGTTCCTTAGTATATGGAACTAGTGAAGATGGTTACAGCTTCCTAAACAATAATCTCTCAAAAAGTCCTCAGTATACTCATGGTAATGTAGTAGGACCAGAACTTAAAGAGCTCATGTCAGAGTATTCCAGAACCTTAAGTATGTTAGTAATAATTGATGACGATTGTCATCAACGAAACGGAGTCACTCTTGACCCGGTTTTAAAAGATGAACACGGGTTCATACCTGTAATTAGATATGAACCAAGCAAAAAAGATGCTGAAAAGAGAGAAAAACTAACTGCTATCGGTATAGATATTCTTAGGAAAGCTGGCGCTAAAAAGGTTATAAGAAATAACATGCCCCCAGGTATATTTATTCACTTAGAATGCACAATGCGTATGGGATATGTTACTGACACAAATTGTGAAACTCACCAAGTTAAAAGATTGTATATTGCTGACAATAGCGTACTATATAACGGAATAGGTGGGCCGAACCCTACACTTACTACTCAAGCATTAGCTACTCGTACTGCTGATAAATTAGCAAAAAAATATTTTGACTAGTTTGGTCATATTTGACCAACTCTCCTTTTTAATTAAGATAATAAATAATTTATATGAAGTAAGCAGGCTAAACAATAAAATTTCGAAGCCTGCCTATTTCCATTAATAAAAATAATATATAACGGAAATTATAATAATATATTAATTATTACAGGAGGAAACATATGAATAAACTAGGTTTTCGTAATCTACTATCATTACTTATTGGTATAACAATAATTTTACTGGGTTGCACAACTGCTTTTCTATTTCAAAAGCATCTTTTTCATAAATATAAAAATAAAGTCCGTAATACCATAAATAAAGATGACCCTCCTAATCAGTGCTAACCTTTTTTCTTAAATATTAGTGCAATAAAGAATAAGGCCATTTCTAAGCCAGTTTCAACAAACATGGCTATTATAGGATAACTGTAGTTAATAAAATTAAACAAATCAACACTATTTCTAAAAGAAGTAGCCGCTAAAACAAAAGATACTAATACGGTTGGTAAAATAAGAGGCTTATAACTCTTTAATCCCATCACTTGAGCAGTTTGTAAAGCAGACGCCCATATCATTTCAGCTGATGATATAATTAATGCACCAATTGCAATCATTAACCAAACCACTTCTAGCCTTTGAAAAAAAGTTGTCATATGAATATATCTAGCCAGTCTAAGACTTGGGCTAAACATGTTCTTTGATTGAGTTATACTAAAAACTCCTATACTTGCTATAATTATTAGAAATATAGTAATTGAGCCTATGCTCACAGCCGAAAACTTAGAAAAAAAACCATTTTCGGGATGGTCACAAATAGGTATGTAAACTCCCATAATAATACATATGCCTATAAAAGATATAATTAAAAAAGCTCCAGAAATAGTGGGATATAATCCATGTTCAAGCTGTGGTTTAAGATTTTCTAAATGTAAGTCAGGAGTAACAAGCACAAATAATGCTATTAAGCTTATTAAAAATATTGGGCCTAAAAATTCACATACCCTTCCCATAACCTCTACCCCTTTAAGAACTGCATAGGCTACAGTAATTGATGCGCAAAAAAGTATTGTTTCAACTGATGTCTTAGGAAAAAAAGCAACATGCAGTAAAATAGCAAAACCACTTTGCAATAAAACCGATACTAAAAAAAAGAAAAGAGGAAACATAAAACCTACAACCTTACCCAATCTTTTTCCCAAGATAGTCATACTGTACTGAGCCATATTCTGACCTGGAAATCTAATCCCCATATATGCATATACTACTGCCAGAAGTACATCTAAAATCCATGCTAAAATTATGGAAAGCCCAGCATCCCTTCCTGATTGAATAATCAATATCCCTGGGGTATGTAAAACAGTAAAAGATGTTATTATGCAAAAAAGCAACCAAATAAATTGATTGGTATTTATAATTCCTTTTTCCTCCAAACTTATACACCTCTATTCCAAATTTACATTTTTCTAAAAACGGCTCTTCCAATGGGCTCTAGGATACTTTCTACCAGGTTTTTTGGCGTGAAAATCTTAAATTTGCTGCATATTTGAAAAGTAATCGCCAACAACAACATAAACAATACAGTATATGATTCTTTTTTCATTCCTTTTTTAATTAAAGGACCACATTCTATAAAGCCAATTATCAGAGCTAAAAGTATAACCAAAATCGTCATTGAGTATTTTCCTCCTCATCTTCGTTAATAGGTGGATTTTTAACCATTCCTACCTTTCTTACAGTCACATCAAAACTAACTTTATATTTCATAGCAGGAAATATATCTTGCCAATTTTCTTTCATATGCACCCATCTTTCAGGGTGATTATTATATATGATTTCAGCAAATCCAATTACATCTGCATTAAGATTAGTTTGGCATTTATTTATTAGCTGGCTTAGCTGAGCCTCTAGTATCTGCTTTGTATTAGTCTCTATTCTATCTATTACAAAAGAATCTAGTTTTACATTTGTTATTTCCTTCATCTCCACAGTAGCAATACATTTTATATCAAAACTTATCTCATCATCTATTATATGGGGTTCTATCTTTGTGTCCTCCTTAAAAACTTGAACTATTACATTTTGATCTTGAGAGGCTGACACAATAGGAGAAACCACTAAGTTGCCTTTTATTTTCCTATAAAACCATGCTAGATATTTAGATTCCTCTGGAGTTAGTATACCTACTAAACGATCTTTTTTAAAAACAGCGGTTTTATCTATTTGAATTCTTCCTCCAGGCTCATCCTTTGTCTTTTCTAGCCTTATCACTGGAGCCATACTTGATTTTGCTTGGCTTTGTAAACCGATAATAAATCTATTGAGGTCAATGGGGAGTATGCTTCCATTTTTTTTTATTCTATTCATCATATTTGCAAGTCCTAAGGACGTTATGTCTTCATTAGCTATTTTTGTTTTTAAGATCTCCATAGCATTATTTTCTGACATAAAAATCCAGTTCAAGTTTCTGAATTGACGGTCCCTTGCAACGTAATCTATAACTCCAGATACTCCTTCAATACATAATTCTTTTGACATAACAATAACTTGAATATGTGAAAAATCTATACTTAATGTACTTACTTTGGTAAAGTTTTGTAAAGCATCAGCAAGATTTTTTCCTTTACTTGCTTGTAATATTGAACTATTTGATCCTCCTGATCCTTCATCAGATTGTTTACTTGTGCTAGGATTAGCTAGTTCTAATGTAACAAGCATAGAATTATCTTCTTCTTCTTTATCAATTGCTATTCCAATAACAAGAGCAATCTCATTCAATTCAGTTTTATCAATACAACTGCTTAATACAGTTGAAAACACAAGGATTAATATGTTGAGCAATATAATTTTATTTTTGCTTTTCATTTTGTTAACTCAACTCCTCATCATCATTCTTGGGCGGCTCAGGCTTTGACCCAGCTCTTTGCCTTCGGCGATTTTTTTCATTTGCGGAACCTGGTCTCTTATTCATCGCCCACTTAGGAAATCTAATAAAAGAGTCTTTAAGCTCATTTAAATTTAAAGGTGCAATTGGTGAAAGATAATTTACTCCAAAAGACCTCAAGGATACTAAATGAATAAATATCACAAGCAGTCCAAGCAAAATTCCGTAAAGCCCAAATAATCCTCCAAGGAAAATAATTACAAATCTCAAAACTCTAATGGCGTATCCCATATCATAGGATGGAATTCCGAAAGAGGCAACAGCTGTTATTGAAACGATAATAACCATTATAGATGAAATAATTCCTGCTTTAACAGCGGCATCTCCTATTACAAGAGCTCCAACTATTCCCACTGTTTGATTTGCAGGTATTGGAAGTCTTACACCAGCTTCTCTTAACGCCTCAAAGGTAGCTTCCATGATTAAAGCCTCAATAATCACTGGAAAAGGAACTCTTTTAGCAGATTCCATTATACTGATAAGTAATGCAGTAGGCACCATTTCTTTGTGATAAGAAACAATCCCTACATACAAACCTGGCAATAGTAATGAGACTAGAAAAAATATAAATCTTACAATCCTAATAAATGAAGCAATTATATATCTTTCTGAGTAATCTTCGCTGGTTTGTAAAAAAAGAACCATAGTTGTAGGAACAATCAAGGCAAAGGGTGTTCCATCTATAAGTATTGCTATTCTACCTTCTAAAATAGCCCCAGCTACTCTGTCAGGTCTTTCAGTATGGAGAATTTGCGGAAATATGGTCTTAGGAGTATCCTGAATTAGTTGCTCTATATATCCACTCTCAAGAATAGCATCAGTGTCTATTTTACTAAGTCTATATTTAAGTTCTTTAAGCACTTTTTCATCAACAATACCATCTATGTATGTAATATGGATTATTGTTTTTGTTTGCCTTCCAAGTACTGAATTCTCAACCTTAAGATTAGAAGATTTTATTTTTTTTCTAAGCATTGCAGTATTTACACTGATATTCTCTGTAAACCCCTCTTTTGGCCCTCTTATAACTTTTTCAATAGTTGGTTCAGATATATCTCTTCCTCTAAATCCAGGAATAGCAATTTTTAAACCCTTATCTTCTTTGTCTACTAATAATACAGCACTACCATTTAATAAACTTTCTTCTAATACATGAATATTTGATATTTCACTTACATTTGCAGTATGTAAGAAACGAGTTTTTATTGTATCCACTATAATGCCGGAGGAATTATCTAACGATGTCGTAGGCTTAATATCCATAATAGAGGCTATAGTAACTTCATTAATTAACTGTGTATCTACAAGTTCATTTATAAAAACAAGTGCTGCAGAGAGTTTAATCGAATCTATAACAAATTCTCTATATACTACGTCACTACAATTAGAAAATAATTGACGTATTGTACTTAGATTATCTGAAATAGCTTTACTTAAAGGCTTTTCTTCTATTTTTTCATTTTTTTCTTCATTACACTGAGGCTTTGAATTTTGGTTATCCTTAGAAAAAATACTCACATTTAAAACACCTCGATATTTAGAATTTAAATATATTTTGTGTATTATTAGTGATAATATTCTCTTATTAATTTGGCATATTGTGGGTAACTATTCATAATAAATTAATATTTTTAAACATATTGCTATTATCATAGTTTCTATTTCATATATCTATGTCCATCCCCCTAAATATAAAAGCTCTGTAAACCAAAACTTCATTAATAATAGTTTTATCTTTATTAGTATGATTGTTTACATTGTCAATCCAACATCATACCTTCTACATTTTGCATATTTATTATCTATGTGGGTGAATCAAAAAAAGCGCTAGAAAAAATAATAATACTCCAGCGCTTACTTAAAATTATAATATTTTTAAATATATATTTGATATTTTAATATATCTTAACTGATGACATTGCATCGTTACATCCTCTATTAACCATATTGGCTTCATCTGCTGTAAAGGTCCATTTTGTTCCTAAGAAGTTATCGTCTTGATACACCTCAACTGTAACTCCACTTTGTACTTTAATGGATGAAACCCAATCATTTGGAATCCCCATAGCTTGAAGCTGATTGAGGGTATAAGTTCCTTTAGGTATACTTATGCCGTACCCAGCATAATTAACATCAGCATATACAGTTACAGGTGCAGTAATTTTTACTGAAGTCATAAGATCATTACAATCTAGTCCAACTAAAGAAGAATTATCAGCTGTTAAAGTCCATGAAGTACCTTTAAAATTATCATCATTATAGATTGTGACAGTATAGCCACTTGGAACCTTTATTGAAGATGCCCAATCATTTGGTATCCCCTTAGCTTGAAGCTGAGCTAGTGTATAAGTTCCTGGAGTTAAAGACACGCTAGTACCTCCATAATTGATATCCTTATAGAAGGTAGGCGATTTTGATAATACAGAAAACTCTAAGCGAGCCTTTTGTAACTGACTTTCATAGTCTGTTGTCCAGCCAAATGCAGTAGTTGCTTGTGCTTTTAAGTCTGTATTGGCAGCAAGTCCCCAGAAATAAACAAACTCACCCATATTCATAGTTCTTGTGTATGCGCCATTAACATCCTTAGGATAATATTGTGAAAGCAATTTGAAATAGTTATTAAGCACTGTAGCTTTACCGTATTTGCTCCATATTGGATAAAACCAATTTTTAAACCAAGCAGTTCCTGCTACTGGAAATGAATCTGTAGTATTCATACAATTATTATAGGCTCTTTGTGCCTCACTTGTCATACCAAGACCATTGTAAGCATCATAATTAAATATCTCACACCACTTACTGTCTTTCCATATATTAAAAGCAGGAGAACCTTGAGTTCCATAAGATGCAAGTTCTACTATATGGCCAACTTCATGGGTTATAGCATCTAGATTCCAACCAGTATTACTTGCAAAATCACTTCCTCCAACATCAATAACATTTCGATAATCATGACTCGAACTATAATATTCTGATGGATGTCCACCACCATATTTGTTATGAAGAATTACGTATAACCTTCCATCTCCTCCCATTGTTCCATAGGTTTGTTTTACATATTTCCATAGATTTGTAGTATAATTATTGACCCAGTTCACATTTGCTTTGTTTAAATCATCATCAAGGTATATTGCAACATCATCGTTGTAATATGCAAGTTTAACAAGTTGGTTATGCTCAAACCAATGTTCTTGCCAAGTTGCTGGAGGTGCTGTAGCTGCAGATGCAGTCCCCCCATATGGCAATAACACTGTCCCTCCAGAACATAATAATAATGTCATAATAGTAAAAGTAAATATTATAGTTTTTACTTTAAGACTACTTCTTAGATTTGATAAACTCAATATTTTTTTCATACTTTTCCCCCTTTTAATTATTTTAGTGTAAAATCAAAATTAACCTTTACAATTAAAAGCTCTCCATACATCACCTTCCTTTACACAGCTCCTAACTCAAGTCTCAAATACAAAATTGAAATACAACCAATTTAATTAGAAGCCTAGATTTTTAGAACATACATATCTTAATGTTTTATAAAAGATACCTATGCTGTCTATTATGGATGTACCATTTTGCTTTGTATAATTTTCTTAGCATCTAATGTATTAACACAGTTTTATATTAGTTATATTGTTTTAATATATAATTTATGGATGTATAAATAGTAATTGAAATTGAATTCATATATTTAATTTTCAATACTTTATGATTTTTTCTAGATTGTGAAAGAGATTTATTAACGTATGATTTAGTAGATATATGGTATAATTTTGCTTTAACACGTCTTACGAGCATGCAACAAAATTAATTGGAGAATAGATTTGAATTGTTCAATTAATTACATATTATCATATTTATTGTTATTTTTACAATATTATATATAAATAAAAGTTTACTTTTTATGGTTGTAATCATATTTCATGTAAATTTCATTCCATTAAAAACTTCAGGGTATGGAACCTTTATTTCACACCCTGCTTTATTAAAAAATATTTTTTCATAACTTTTATTTAAATCTAAGTACAAGGAACATATTTTTACCCATTATAATATAATTTTCTCATAACTACATTTATTTCGTCTATTTCAGCAATAATTCTGATTCATCAACACTGTAATTACCAGTACCTTCATCTATATAAACGTAAAAATTTGCAAAATAACACGCATAAATTTAATTTTATGTTAGTAATTCCACCTTTTTAAGCATTTTACTATATATATTTAGAACCACATTAGGTTTTAAGTCGTTACTCATTTTTATACATAGGTATAATCAAGCTATAAATTCTTAAAGAATAAAAAAACATAGATATTCTTGATTTTTATTTGCAATAAACAGCTAAACAATGTATCATATTTATGTAATATTTAAGAATATGTAGTGTGATAATAATCTTATATTCATTATAGGCTGTTATCAGTAAATACATATCTATATAAGAAGGAGTATAACGATGAAAGCAGTATACAAAAACCCTAAGGAATTAGCAACAAAGTTATTAGATGTAGTTGATTCATACAGAGAGGGCTTAACTACTTATGAAAAATTTGAAAGTACTATTCTTACTCTAATCGAAAAGAACGAGGACAGAATATACAAGAATGGATTTATGCCTACAAAATTAGCAAACTTTTTAGGTGAAGATAGAAAAGCACTTATCGATGAAGTGTCAAACAAATCAGATAAGTAGGATTTTTTCAAGGGAATTAATTTTTAAGTTATATCTTAAGATTAATTCCCTTTATTTAATTTATTAGAAAGTATATTTCAATTAATATATAGCTTAATGTCTTTCCAGACCTCATAGTTTTTATTACTAGGATTCATAACAACTGTATTTTGTTCATTAAATACATAAGTTGGACGATCTTCAGCATTATATTTAGGCCATGCCACATCTAAATCTTTATTAGGATCACTACTTTTCGCAAAGTTTACCCAAGCAGTATGCATATCATCTCTAAGTTTATACATAACCTCTCTTGGTGCTCCCTTCCAAAATCTACGAATAATTCCCCTACCTAGATTGTCTAATGCTATAGGAACCTCTACGCCATGGACAGACTTTAATCCAACTAATCTAGTTAAAATTGGAGCATAGTCAAACCTATACATCCAAGTATCATTGTAACTACTTTGGCTATCAGCAACTTTAATTGAATCAATTAGAAAGGCTCTATCTTTACCCAACTCTTTCATCTGTTTGTTTTCAGAAAGCCCGTCATATAACTGATGTAAGGCTTCAATTTTATCAATACAATGATTAAGCTTAAGCATTTTTTCAACCTGCTCCCAGCTTCTCGGAAACATTGTAGTTTTTACTTTTACAAACAAAGAACCATCATCATGATTTGTTCCGATAATCAACTTAATATCTTTTGCACAACCCTTAGAAATGGCATCTATAGGACACTTTGGTATTAAATCATCAATTACTGGTCCTGGCAAGAATATTCCTGGGTACAAGTTACAATTATTAAAAAGCAAATACTCTGCAGCATGTTTCATTTCGTCTGGATGAAGTTTTTTCAATTTATAAACTTCACCTGGTGCTATTTTCATTTCTTTTAAAAATAAATCCATGTTCAGCTTTGTAGAATAGCGATTATGAACACATCCAGGTATAGGACTCTCAGCAATGGCTTTATTAAATAAGCCTTTTGCTTTTGGTGCCGCTAACATATTTATTACTGAGGCAGCTCCTGCTGATTCCCCGGCTATTGTAATATTATTTGAATCTCCACCAAAGGCAGCAATGTTTTCCTTAATCCAAGTAAGAGCTTCTATCTGATCAGCGACGCCACAATTAGAGTCAAAACTTTCATCATATATGCTAAAATCATAGAACCCTAAAACACCAAGTCTATAATTAAAGGCAACGTAAATCACTCCGTCTTTTGCAAAGTTAGTTCCATCATAGTTAGGATCTGAGCATTCACCAAGGCTATATGCTCCACCATAAATCCATACAAACACAGGTAAGTCTTTCGCTCCTTGTGGCGCCCATATATTTAAAAATAAGCAGTCTTCACTGGCAGGAATATCTGTTAATTTAGTGTCTAGGAATTGATGGGGCTTATTACCATGACTTTTAGTTTTTTTCACCCCATCCCAAGGAACGCATCTTTCAGTCCTTTTAAATCTTAATTTCCCCATAGGAGGCTTAGCATAAGGAATTCCAAACCATTTATTAATTCCCTCTTCATTAAAACCTTCTACTTTTCCGTATTTAGTCTCAACTACCAACCCCATTATACACAGCTCCTAACCTCTTGCATATTAGATAATTCTTATATAGTTAATTTCTAAAGTTTCTCATATATTAGCTTTAAAAGATATTAATTCCCTATATAATTAATAGTTAAAGATGTACCACTTCGAACCGAAACCTATTTTTAAAACCCTCACGGCTTCTGGTGAGAGAATTTAAAAATAATAAGTTTTATTACGAAGTGGTACATCTAAAGATGAAACACTTCAATCCGAAATCTATTTTCAAAACTCCTATGGGTTCTGAGAGGAGAATTTGAAAATATAAGTTCAATTATGAAGTGGTTCATCTATATATAGGTATCCTAGGTCTAAGTTTAAGTTATACTGAATAACCACAATTTTTCTTCAAATACTAAACATACGGAGAAAGGTGGTTGAATTATGGGTAGAAATCATTTAAAAGTAGAATCTTT
>NZ_JAENHN010000041.1 GCF_016595795.1 Clostridium yunnanense | reverse complement strand
CGGCCGCATATTCTTGGCATATTGTCAAGTGATAATCTGAAAATTAAAAAAAGACCCACACCACGTATTTGTGATGCAAGTCTTTTCTTAACTTAATGACATTGGGAGTAATCCTCGAGTATTTTTATTTGAAAAAGCCCATCATTCCATCTGCTCTTTCTTCAGCAAGATTCATAACCATCTTTCCTGCTCTTTTTAGAGACTTTTGTGTTTTTCTATCTAGTTGAGGCATTATCATCATTCCAAACGCTGCTCCAACTATTGCTCCAGTAGTTACACCACTCATAAATCTTCCCATAGTTTTGCACCTCTTTTTAATAAATTTTCATTTATATTTTGTGCATTTATTCTTAAATTATAAGCTCCAATTTATACCTGTAAAAAAACTACTGATTTTATATACTAAACTTTATTAAAATACTTTATATAAACCTTCTTTGCATACTCAAACACTTCGTTACGTTTATTTTCTGGAAGAGCCTCTAATATGTCATTGATTGAATCAGGTATCTTTATATCAACGATATTTTGTTCTAAGCTTTCCTCTTCAGTTAAAATATTATCTGCATACTTTGGTGCAACTTTTTCTATTTCATTTTTTACATTGCCATTTAATACTCTTAATTTGTTACTTGCTAACCACTTCTCAACTACTTTTTCAGAAGCTATCCCTAATTGTTCCTTACATTTTTCATCTACTAATTCATTAAAAAAATCTCCAGTATGACTATCCACTTTAACGAATATAACTTCTATTCCCTTATTCATTAATCCGTTCATCTTTTCATAATATTGCTTTGATGACTCATCTTTTCTCTCCCAAAATCCAGTTGCATGATAACAAATTCCTGCATAGTCATGAAAAATAACTAACTTTTTTTCCCCTGAAAGCAAAGCATATTCTGTAGCTTTTACGGCTGCTTCTAACTCACCAGCTATCTGCCTTATATTTTTTTCCGAATTACTTTTTCCTACTCCACTGCCTATGTATTGAACAACGTCATTTCTGACAGCTACTACCCCGTAGGCATATTCCTCTGTACTTACATTGTAACTTCCATCAACATATGCATGAAGACAGTCTAATGGATAACTATCTTCACCTTTTTTTAGTATATTCCCCTGTTCCTTTAAAAAGGCTTTTGCCTCTTCTATGCTTTCAAAACTCTTATATTTTGCACCCTTTACACCCTTCACCAGCTTTAAACACTGATCCCAGGTATTCACTATTATATCTTTCACTTTTTCATTCTTATTAAAATCAAAACCTTCTTTGATTGCATATACTTTTTTGCCCATATGTAACCTCGCTTTTTTGTTTTAAATCTTCTTTATTGAGATTTAATAAGTAATTGTTAAAAAATCTCAAAACGCAGAAACTTTCCAAATATATAAATAACCAATAAAATTGCACTACTAAACCTCTACTAGTTGATTAATTGCACTGTAAACTTTCTCTATATTTTTGGCAGCTGTATATCTAGTTAAGTACTCAGCAGAACTTCTAAGTACGTCTATAAATTCATTTTTACCTTGCCAATTTTCTAGGATGATTTCTATAGGAACGTCTTCCACTATCCTATTGATAGCAAAAAATACTGCACCTAAATCATCAATGCCTCCAACAAAAGGTATCTTATCAGGTAAGATATCAAAAGGCAACGTTATATATGCCATAGAAGATATTAGCACAATCTTAGTCTTTTTAGCTACTCTTTTATCTTTCAGTAGCCTATACACTAAAGCAACTATATCAGGTATTATAAATAAATAATCTGAGTATTTCTTTAACCTCTTTGGTATCTTCTCAGCCGCTTTTTCTCTTTTATCAGAGTAACCATCCTTAACCTTCTGAACATTAATTAGTACAACTTCCTCCTTTGGCGCTTCTTCCTCTATTTTTTCTTCAATTACCTCAGGTGCTTCCCCTATTCTTTTTAAATCAATAGTTGCAGAATCTATATCAGCTAATATAAACCCTTCTTTTAAGCAAAGATTGCCCACGTTCAAATTTAAAAAAGGCACTAGCTTTAATATACTGTTTATATTAATTTTAATTATGTCTTTTTCAGCAGATATGCCCATATGCTTAACGTTTTTCAAGCTAAGCTTCAAGGCAAAATTCTTTATAAATTTTAAGATTCCAACCTTCATTATCTTCACACGTGATATGTTCAGTGTAAGTATATTGTTATGTATGCTTATAATCTCAACTTGCCCTTTAAATCTTATGTTTACTATTTTTTCAAAGTTTCCCTCTACTTCTATAGTATCCCAAATTTTTATATTCTCAAAACTCAAACCATCAACTTTTACAAAATCATTTAAAATAGACATTACATCTTGTCCACTTAATCTAGCCGTAACTTGAGAAACATGCATATGCTCTCCCCCTCTTAACCTATATTCATATAAATACATTCATCTATTGAGTATACATTATTTGCTATATTTTTTAAAGCCATTTTAACCATAACTTACATTGGCAAAAGTTATGATTTTGATTAGACAGTTAAGTTTAAAAACGTATAATTTAAATTATGATAAATGATTTAAGGTAGGGGGATACCAATGAATAAATTAAAAAACAAGATGATTATTGTTCCTATATTAACTGCAATAATGTCTTTATCTGCGTTAATATTCTATACCTATTATCTACCTACTACTAAGGTAGATAAAAACTATTCCGAATTTGTAAAAGATTTGGACTCAAATGTAATATCAAATGTACAAATTAACGATTCATCTAAATTGACTGTATATCTTAAAACTGGAGAAAGCTATCTAGTTGAGAACCCAAACAGCCCAAGCTTCAAAGAAAGCCTACTTACAAAAGGAGTTAAAGTTAAGAGTTCCTCAGCTGCTCCAATACAAAAAACTATTCCTTCAATTATATTAACTATATCAGTTTTCTCTATAATCTATATTTCAGTTTATAGAGGACGTACATCAACTTCTAATATGACTGTAGTTGATGGTGCTGATGTAAAAGACAGCGAAAAAAAGGGATTTAGTTTTGAATCTATGGCAGGAAATGAAGAAGCTAAGGAAAGTGTTCAAGATATAGTTGATTTTCTTAAGAATCCTGAAAAGTATAAAAAGTATGGTGCTAGATTACCTAAAGGAATAATACTTTATGGTGAACCAGGTACAGGTAAAACTTTACTTGCTAAAGCTGTTGCAGGTGAAGCTGGAGTTCCATTCTATGCAGTAAGTGGTTCTGATTTCGTACAGATGTATGTAGGTGTAGGTGCTGCTAGAATAAGAAGTTTATTTAAAAAAGCTAGAGCCAACGGAAAGGCTGTAATCTTTATAGATGAAATCGATGCAATAGGAAAAAGAAGAGATGGGGGGAAGACATCAGGTGGAAATGATGAACGAGACCAGACTCTTAATGCTCTTCTAACAGAAATGTCTGGCTTTGGCGAACAAGAGGGCATAGTTATTATGGCAGCAACAAATAGATTAGATATCTTAGATTCTGCATTGTTAAGACCAGGTAGATTTGATAGACATGTGGAGGTAATTTTACCTGACGTAAATGCAAGAGAAAAAATTCTTAATCTTTATTTTGCTAACAAACCTATTAACAATATTGATGTTAGAGACTGGGCCAATAAGACAACTTACTTCTCAGGAGCAAAACTTGAAAGTTTAGTGAATGAAGCTGCTATATTGGCTGCAAAGGAAGATTCTACCTATATAACTGAAGTACATATGGATAAAGCTTTCTCAATAGTAATTGCTGGTCATGAAAAAAATGATAGAAGCTCAATAAGAGATATCGATAGAAAGATAACTGCATATCACGAATCAGGACATGCTATAGTTTCACTTATCAAACTTCCTGAAGAAAAGATATCTAAAGTTACTATAATTCCTACAACTAAGGGTGCTGGCGGTTATACCCTCACAATACCAGAAGATTCAGCCTTCAAAACCTATAGTTATTTAAGAAAAAGAATTATGGTACTACTTGGCGGACGAGCAGCTGAAGAAATTATCTTTGGAAGTGAAAATATAACTACAGGAGCTTATAGTGATATAAGTCATTCAACAAGCCTTGCTAAAGACATGATATCAGAATATGGAATGGGTAAAAATCTTGGATTACTAAAAATATCAAGTTTAGGGGATTTATCAAGTTCTTGTGGAACCTCAGTTATAGAAGAATGTAAAGCTATGATAGATGAATTATATGATGAAACAAAAGAACTTCTACTTTCAAATATTGATAAGCTTCATAGTATGTCTCAACATCTTCTTAGTGATGAAACTCTATATACAGAAGATCTTCATCGTGAAATGTCTAATTAATAATTATACTAGGTCTAATTCAATATAATTATAATAATTCATTTTAAACAAACATTAAGACTCTCGATTGTGTATCGGGAGTCTTCTTGCTTAATTAATGCAACGTCTAATAATATTATTGAAATTAAGTGGTTAGACAGGAGATGCTCTATGAGCGAGCTATTAGAATTTAAAAAGATATCTTTTATTATTAGCTTGTTCTAATTTATTTTGCTTTAAATACTCTATCCTTGTTGTTGTCTGAATTTCTTATTGTCGTATAGTAGAAAAGCTATAACTATCCCACCAAGCAGCCCTCCAAAATGTGCAAAATTATCTATATTCCGTGAGGAAAGCCCTATTACTATATTCATTCCTATAACTGTAGCTATTTCAGTTAAAAAGTTCTTTCCTATTCTATTTCTTTCTTTCAAACCAAAAACAACAGCTGCACCGAACAGCCCGAATATTGCTCCTGAAGCACCTACAGAAACATAAGGTGAAAAAAGATAACTTGTTGTGGTTGATAAAATTCCTGCTAAAAAGTATATTAGTAAATACTTCCACTTACCATATATATTCTCAATTAAATTTCCTAGCGAATATAATGCATACATATTAAATGCTATATGAATTATACCTCCATGTAAAAACATTGCAGCTATAAGTCTATAATATTGACCTGCTTGAATTAATTCATTTTGTTTGGCTCCAAAATATACAAGCACTGATGTATCAATATCACCAAAATCGCCTGAAACTAATGCAGTTATTAAAAACATTACAACATTTATTGCAATAAGACCAAATGTTATTTTTGATTTTCCTTCTAAAGTTATTTTCTTTGTACTTCTTTCCGTCATATCTTTTATGCAATTATATACAAACTCGCCATTTCGCTCATAATGTGTGACATGTTCGCTTCTTCTATCGTAAATAACCCTAGAATAAAACACTTGATTTTCTATTCCACCATAATTGCCTTCTGTAATAACTACATTAGTTAAAGCAAATTCTATGCCTCTTTGTCTAAGAAAATAACCTGCATACTCTGCAGATACTGCTTCATTTTTTTCTTCTGAGACAATTACTGCATAAACTCCCCCATCTATTTCTCTTATAGCAATCCACTTTTTTTCATCTAGAGGATTACAATAATATTCTTCTATGAAAAAACCTTGTTCTTTCACTAAAAATTGTAGTATTGAATTCTCATTAACTTTCATATCCTTCTCCATATATATTTATTTACAAAAAGGACTGCAAAAGCAATCCTTTTTTTCTTATATTAGCTCATCAAGCATATCTAAAAGTTCATTAAATCTATTTATTGTAGCTTCAAGTGGTGCTGATGTTGTCATATCAACTCCAGCCTTTTTAAGAACATTTATTGGGTAATCAGATCCACCAGCCTTTAAGAATCCTTTATATTTTTCTACAGCTTCTTCTCCGTTTTCTAATATTGCCTTAGCAAAAGCAGATGCAGCCGCATAACCAGTAGCGTACTGATATACATAGAAATCTCTATAAAAATGTGGTATTCTTGACCATTCACTATCAATTTCTTCATCTACAACCATATCTGATCCAAAATACTTTGTATTAAGATCATGCCATATACTATTAAGCTCTTTAGGGCTCAAAGCTTCCCCCTGTTCAATAAGTTCATGAGTTTTTAGCTCAAATTCTGCAAACATAAGTTGTCTGAATACAGTAGCTCTTATTTGTTCTAATTCTTGATTCACGAGATATAGCTTTCTTTTTTTATCTTTTTCCTTATCTATCAAATGATGTATAAGAATTATCTCATTAGTTGTAGATGCTACTTCAGCACAGAATAGGGTATAGTTTGAGTAAATATATGGTTGATTTTTAGATGAATAATAAGTATGAATTGAGTGCCCCATTTCATGTGCAAGTGTTGAAACATCATTTAGCGAGAAGTTATAGTTTAGGAGTACATATGGCATTGTATCATATGCTCCACTTGAATAAGCTCCACCTCTCTTGCCTTTGTTTTCAAAAACATCAATCCATCCACTTTCTATTCCTTCTGAGAATATACCTAAATATTCTGCTCCTAAAGGATTTAGTCCTTCTGTAACCATTTCCACCGCTTTATCATATTCAATATGTTCTTTCTCTATATCTACAACCGGAACATATAAATCATACATATGAATTTCGTCTAAAGCCAAAAGTTTCTTCTTTAAAGTAACATATCTATGTAAAGACTCTAAATTATCATTCATTGTCTTTACTGAATTTGTATACACTTCTAAAGGAATGTCATTTGGACTTAAGGATGCCTCTAGTGAGTTTGAGTACTTTCTTACTCTTGCATTAAAAATAAAATTCTTTATAGAAGATGTTAATGAAGCAGAAAGAGTGTTTTCTAAATTTTTATATTCTTTAAATAAAGCTTTAAAAGCTGCCTCTCTAACACTTCTATCCTTACTTCTTATGAATCCTGAATAGTTTCCCTCTGTAAGCTCCACGTCACTTCCATCTTCGTCTTTAATAACTGAAAACTTCATATCAGCATTGGTAAGCATGTTATGAATATTAGAAGGTGCATCTAAGCAATCTGATACTGAAGCTAGTAATTCTTCCATTTCTTTCGTAAGTATATGTGGTTTTTCTTTTAAAACACTCTTCAATAAGAAGTCATATACCTGTAATTCAGGATTTTCTTGCACAAATTTTTCTATAGTCCCATCTGGTAAAGCTAGTATTTCTGGTTCAAAAAAAGCAACATAGCTGGCAAGTTCAGCAAAATATGAATCTATTTTACTTCTTAGTATTTGAAACTCTGGATTTGAAGTATCTTCATCAGATCTTAAATGAGCATACACCATCAACTTTTCTGCTTTTCTTACTATCTTTTCATTAAGCTTTAGAAAAGTTTCTAACTCCTTACTATTACCTAATTTCCCTTCATACTTTCTTGTCTCCAAAGCTTCTTCTTTTAAGCTTTTAAAATCAGCTTCCCATTGCTCTGTATTATTATATATTTTTTCAACTTTCCACTTGTATTTTAAGTCTATCTCTTCTCTTTTTTTAAGACTCTTTATTTCGGCCATTTTTCATTCTCCTCTCATTAATTCCACATAAAATTCACTACATATCATATAATTAACTTTTACCATTAAAGTTATTATAAAATGTATGTAATTTTTATTTATCTATTTATCTATTTATATTCATCTTCCTTACCTTTAATATCTTCAAATACTTTTTCTATTTTTTCCTTTATAATAGAGCATAATTCGTTAATAACAGCCCTAGTCTCCTCATGTTCAGTATCATACGGGAATTTTACTACCCAAGTTGGATTATATTCTTCAACTTCTTCTTGTATTTTATAACCAAGCTCTTCAAAAGCTTCCATCTCAAAAAGATCGTAAATAGCCGAATACTCCCATTCTTCTACATCTCTTTTTGTATCAAAATATAAACTTACTTCATTATCTATACAATATAACTTTGTAACATAAACAGCACCTTCGTTTACTGAGTAGCTACCTAACTCACTCAATATATTTCCTGTTTCCTTATCTTTCTCTATTAGAACCAATGATGAAAAATCCATAATGCCCATCCTTTCAATATGTAAAAAAATTATAAGTATATTATATTGTTATAATAACCACATTTTCAAGTATGCCTATACATTTTATTTAAATAATAAATTCATATACTAGATTTATTTTGTCCATATCTTCTAATTTATATGAAATATTATTCAATAAGCTTTATTTATTTTACATAATTTGGTAATATATTTTTATTGCACGGAATTATAATTAAAAAATTAAACGCTTAAGGAGTCTTCATATGGAAAGTATAATAACAATAAAAAGCAAAAAAAGATTAACTAGCAAGTTTAGATTTGTAAAAGTCGCTTTAGCTTCTGCCATAGTAATTGCTATGATTTGTTTGATAAACATAAATATGACTAATTCTAAATGTAAGGATCTTAATTATGCAACTAATCACTATATGACCACAGGAATATTTAACAAGAATAAGGTTCTTACCGTAAATGGAATGAAGCTCTTATTTTCTGATGATAATAAAGCTATAGTAGAAGTGGACGGTCTATACTACGAATCTCCACATACAAGAAAAAAATATCAACTTTCTCTATCTAAAACTAAAGGCAGGATGTGGAAGTTAGACGATGTAAAGGATATTTCAACATTAACAGCTAAAAATAATTAGTTTTTGTAAAACTAATTGTATTTATCTTGTCCTTTTATTGCAAACAATTCGCATTTAGTTGTATAATAAACTTTAGATTATAAAACGGAGCTGATAAATTTGATAAAAGTTAAAGATTTATGTTTTTCATATACAGGCAAAGAACCTTATATATTAAACAACATTAATTTACATATTCCTAAAGGAGCCTTTGTTTCAGTAATAGGTCCTAACGGTAGTTCTAAAACTACTTTGGTTAAATTAATGTTAAACCAATTATCCCCTAATAAAGGCAAAGTAGAGCTTAATACAAATAAAATAGGTTATGTTCCACAAAAAGTTGATAGCTTTAATTCTCAGTTTACCATTACAGTTAAAGAAGTATTAGACTGCCATGCTAATGCTCTAAAACTTAAGGATAAATCTTCTATAAATAAAGCTCTTGAGAAAGTTAATATGCTTCAGTATTGTAATAAACTTATCGGTGCCCTTTCAGGTGGACAGCAACAAAAGATATTTATATCCAGAGCATTAATGGGAGAGCCTGATCTATTATTCTTAGATGAATTGAGTACAGGAGTAGATCATTTATCTCAGAAAGAAATTTATGATTTAATAAGAAAACTTAATCAACACCATAACATAACTGTAATTTCTGTAGAGCATAACTTAAGGATGGCGGTAGATTACTCTACACACATACTTGAGCTTTATGAAGGATCAGCAACACTATATGATGTAGATCAATATAAAAAGATAATTAATGACAATAGAATTTACTTAGATAGGAAGGTAGAATAGTATGTTTGAACTTGAGTTTATGAGAAATGCCTTTCTTGCAGGATTTATTATATCACTATTATGTCCTTGTATAGGTCTATTCTTAGTTTTAAAAAGATACTCTATGATTGGAGACACTTTATCACATTCATCCTTTGCCGGTGTAGCAATTGGATTAGTTTTTGGTTTTAACCCAATAATTACAGCGTTTATTTTTACATCCATATGTGCCATTGTTATAGAATTACTAAGAGATTACTTTAAAAAGTATGCTGAACTTGTAATGTCTATAATTTTAACATTAAGTTTAGGTATAGCCATAGTATTAATAAGTAGCGGCAAAGCTAGTGCCAAAGTCAATAGCTATCTCTTTGGAAGCATTTTGACTGTTTCTAAAAGCGACTTGTATCTTATAAGCATTATAGGACTTATTTGTTTTGTAACAATAGCACTACTTTATAAGAAATTAATATATACAACCTTTGATGAAGAAGGCGCAAAAGTATCTGGAATAAATGTAAAATTGGTCAACTATATTTTTACATTAATTGTAGGTGCAACCATATCTGTTTCTATAAGAGTTATGGGAATATTGGTTATATCATCTATAATTGTAGTTCCTGTGGCTACAGCTATGCAGCTGAAAAAAGGTTTTTCAGTTACTTTAATCCTCTCAATGATTTTTGGAGTTATAGATATTTTAGTAGGACTTATAACATCCTATTATTTCAATTCTGCTCCAGGTGGCACTATAGCCTTAACTTCAGTAGCTTTATTAATAATAGTACTTATACTCTTTAAAAGAGAATGATTTATAGGATAAAGGTGTTTTATGAAGGAAAAAATTTTAGAAATACTAAAGGAAAGTAAAGATTTCGTATCTGGGGAAACAATATGCAAAGATTTTGGAATAACAAGATCTGCAGTATGGAAATCCATAAAATCTTTGAAGGAAGATGGATACAATATAGAATCCTACACTAAAAAAGGTTATAAGCTTGTATTCTCTCCAGATTATTTAAATAAGTCGGAGCTAAGGCCTTATTTAAATGACAGTAATTTCGTTAAGGATATCTTATATTTTGACTCAATAGACTCTACCAATACATACAGCAAAAAAATAGCCAACGAAGCAAAAGATGGTACTGTTGTTATTGCTGAAGAACAAACTTTAGGTAAAGGTCGTTTTGATAGAACATGGATATCCCCTAAATATAAAGGCATATGGTTTTCAATGATATTAAAGCCAGCCATTGACCCAATCTTGGTTACTAGAATAACTCAAGTTGCTGCAGCCTCAGTACATTTAGCAACGCTTAAACACGGATTTGAGACTATGATAAAATGGCCAAATGATATAATACTTAATAACAAAAAAATTGGTGGAATTTTGATTGAGATGAGCTGTGAACTGTCTCAAATCAATTACATAGTAATTGGCATAGGAGTAAACGTCAACCTGGAATCATCAGATTTTTCTGAAGAAGTTAGGGACAAAGCTACTTCCCTTAGGATAGAAGGTTCTAAAGTAGTTGATAGGAAAATTCTTTTAGCTGATATCCTTAATAATTTCGAGACACTTTACAAAGAATTTCTAATAGACGGTTCAATCCAAACTGCTTTGGACATATGTAAATTAAACTCATCAATTTTAGGAAGAGATATAAAAATAATACATAGAGGAAATGAAACTTTTGCGAAAGCAGTAGATTTAAATGAAGATGGGAACCTTATGGTTTCCTATGAAGATGGTAGTGTAAGACCTCTTTATTCTGGAGAAGTCTCAATAAGAGGATTAGAAGGGTATGCTTAAAATCCAAAGGGCTCACTTTGAGTCTCTTTGGATTTTTTATTGTATTAGAGATTTTTTATGCCTATTATATATAATCAAATTCACCATATTTTCTAAATCTTCTATATCTAAACTCTAGTAATTCTTCTTTTGTTTTTTCTCTAAGAAGCTTAAGTTCTTTTATTAGATTTTCCTTTATGCTTATACTTACAAAGTCCACATCTTTTTGAGCTCCACCAACAGGTTCTTTTATTATTTTATCTATTACACCCATTTTATATAGGTCTAAAGACGTTATCTTCATAACTTCAGCAGCTTCCTTAGATCTTTTTGAATCCTTCCATAATATAGATGCGAAACCTTCTGGTGAAAGAATTGAATATATTGAGTTCTCAAGCATCCATACTCTATCTGCTAAAGCTAAAGCAAGTGCACCACCGCTTCCACCTTCACCTATTATTATAGATATCATAGGAACATTCATACCGGCCATCTCCATAAGGTTCTTTGCAATTGCTTCTCCTTGGCCTCTTTCTTCTGCTCCCACACCGCAGAAAGCTCCTTTTGTGTCTACAAGACATATTATAGGTCTATTGAACTTTTCAGCCAGCTTCATATGTCTTAAAGCTTTCCTATATCCTTCTGGGTTTGGGCTTCCAAAATTTCTTTCTATATTTTCCTTAATATCTCTTCCTCTTTGAATGCCAATTATAGTAACTGGTTCATTGTCTAAAAGTCCTATACCACTAACTATAGATTTGTCATCGCCAAAGGATCTATCTCCATGAAGCTCAACAAAAGAAGTAAATATTCTATCAATATAATCTAAAGCAGTAGGTCTATCAGCCATACGTGCTATCATTAATCTTTCCCATGCACTTAATACTTCACTCATAAAGTCACATCCTTATTTACATCCATGAAGCGAAAGAAGTACTGACAAGCTATCTTTCATTTCTTCTCTCTTCACTATTTTATCAACAAAACCATGTTCTAATAAAAACTCAGAAGTTTGAAACTCATCTGGAAGCTTTTGTTTTATGGTCTGTTCTATTACTCTTCTTCCAGCAAAACCTATAAGAGCTTTAGGTTCAGCCAAAATTATATCACCTAAACTGGCAAAAGACGCTGTAACTCCACCAGTTGTTGGATCTGTAATAACTGATATATATAATAAACCTGCCTCATCATGTCGCTTTAAAGCAGCACTTGTTTTCGCCATTTGCATTAGTGATAGAATGCCTTCTTGCATTCTAGCTCCACCAGAACATGTAAAGATAATTACTGGTTCTTTTCTAGCTGTGGCAATCTCTATAGCTTGAGTTATCTTTTCTCCTACTACAGATCCCATACTACCCATCATAAAATTACTATCCATAACAGCTAATACTACATTTTTACCGTTAACTTTACCAAGACCAGTAGTTACTCCATCAGTAATACCTGATTTTTCTTGACTTTCAATAAGCTTATCTTTGTATCCAGGGAACTTTAATGGATTTTTAGCTATCATGCCATAATTAAATTCCTTAAAAGTTCCCTTATCAATAATTGATGCTATTCTCTCATCTGCGGACATTCTAAAATATCCACCACAGTTAGTGCAGATTTTATGATTTTCATCTATTTCTTTTTTGTATATAATCTTTCCACAGGAGTTACATTTAACCCACATTCCATCAGGAATTGCAGGTTGTTTCTCCTCCTCTGCCTTACTTGTTTCTACATTCATAGGAACAGTAAAATATTTTTTCTTTTTAAACAATCCCATAAGCTTTCACCTATTATTTTATTATTTCCTTATTTATAAATCCGGTATCAAACTTTCCATCTATAAATTTCGGATGATTTAATATTTCTAATTGAAAGTCTATATTATTATCAATACCATCTATAGTGAATTCCCACAAAGCTCTTTTCATCTTTTCTATAGCTTCTTCTCTAGTTTTACCGAAAACTATTAGTTTCGCTATCATAGAATCATAATGAGGTGGAATTACATATCCATTATACACTGCACTGTCAATTCTTACACCATTTCCTCCTGGCATGAAAAGAAATTCTATCTTTCCTGGAGAAGGTGCAAAGTTTCTATGTGGATTTTCGGCGTTTATTCTACACTCAATAGCGTGACCTCTTATCTCTAAACCCTCTTGAGTAATTGAAAGTTTTTCCCCTGCTGCAATCTTAATCTGCTCTTTTACTAAATCAATACCTGTAACCATCTCAGTAACTGGATGTTCAACCTGTATTCTAGTGTTCATCTCCATAAAGTAGAACTTTCCGTTCTTATCAAGAAGGAATTCTATAGTTCCAGCATTTTTATAGTCTACAGCTTTTGCTGCCTTTACTGCAGCATTTCCCATTCTATCTCTCAAGTCTTTGTCTAAAACAACAGAAGGAGCTTCTTCTAAAACCTTTTGGTTTCTTCTTTGGAGCGAACAGTCTCTTTCTCCTAGGTGAACTATATTTCCGTGTTCATCACCTAATATCTGAAACTCTATATGTCTAGGATTTTCTATAAACTTTTCCATATAAATTCTGTCATCTCCAAAATTCACCTTTGCTTCACTTTTAGCTGTTTCATAGGCCTTATCTAATTCTTCCCTTTTATGAACAATTCTAATACCTTTTCCGCCACCACCAGCAGAAGCTTTTACCATAACAGGATATCCTATGTTTTCAGCACTATTATAAGCTTCTTCTAAAGTTTCTATTATACCTTCGGTTCCAGGAACTACTGGAACTCCAGCATCTATCATTACTTCTCTTGCTTTTGATTTGTCTCCCATCATTTCAATAGTACTTGGTGATGGTCCTATAAACTTAATATTGCATTCTTCACACATTCTTGCAAATACTGAGTTTTCTGATAAAAATCCGAATCCTGGATGAATAGCTTGTGCTCCTGTAAGTACGGCTGCACTGATTATGTTGCCCATATTCAAATAGCTATCCTTAGATTTGGCAGGTCCTATACAAACTGCTTCATCAGCAACTTGTGCATGCAAGGAATCTCTATCTGCTTCTGAGTAAACAGCAACAGTTTCTATTCCCATTTCTCTGCATGCTCTTATTATTCTTACTGCTATTTCTCCTCTATTGGCTATAAGTATCTTTCTTATCATTTAATCACCTCAATTAAGGAATTATTCTCCTATAGCGAACATAAACTCGCCCTCTACAGCTATTTCTTCGCCTACATACCCAATTCCTTTTCCTATACCTACTTTACCCTTAGATTTAATTATTTCAACCTCTAATCTTAAAGTATCTCCTGGAATAACGTTTCTTCTAAATTTAACCTTATCTATTCTTCCAAAATATGCAGTCTTTCCTTTGTTTTCTTCTACTGAAAGTAATGCTACAGCTCCAGCTTGAGCTAAAGCTTCTACCATCAAAACTCCTGGCATAACCGGATGTCCTGGGAAGTGACCTTGAAAGAAGTTTTCATTTGCTGTCACATTTTTAATTGCTACAGCTCTTTTTCCTTCTTCAAGTTCTAAAACTCTATCTATCAATAGAAATGGATATCTATGTGGAATTATTTCTTGTATTTGCTTTATATCTAGCATATAAATCAGCTCCTATTATTTAATTCTGAACATCTTCTGGCCGTATTCTACCATCTGTTCGTTAGAAACTAGTACTTCAACAATTTCTCCATCCACTTCACTTTGTATTTCGTTCATAATCTTCATAGCTTCTATGATACAAAGTACATCGCCTTTTTTAACTTTATCTCCAACCTTTACAAAAGCTGGCTTTTCACTACCTGCTGATGCGTAAAAGGTTCCTACTATTGGCGAATTTACATACGTTCCGCCTTTAACTTCTACTTCTTCAACAACCTTTTCTGTCTTGCTTTCTGATATATATTCTAATTTGCTAGCTTCAACAGCTTTTACTTCCTTTGTTGTAGTTGTTGTCTTCGGAGCACTCACATTATTGTTTTTACTCATTTTAAGAGAAGCTCCGTCAAACTCCATTTCGAAATTTGTAAGATCAGAAGAATTGATTATTCCAATCAATTCTTTAATTGAAGCATAATCCATAAACCATTACCTCTCAATCCATTTTTTAAATAGAAGTACAGCATTATGACCACCAAAGCCCAATGAGTTTGAAAGTACACAATTAACTTCTTGATTTCTTCCTGTATTCACTACATAATCTAAATCGCAGTCTTCATCAACATTTTCATAACCAATTGTTGCTGGTATATAGTTTTCTTCTACTGCTTTAATTGCAACTATAGCCTCTATTCCTCCAGCTGCTCCTAAAAGGTGGCCTGTCATAGATTTAGTTGAACTAACTGGTACTTTGTAAGCTTGCTCTCCAAATAATCTTTTTATGGCTACTGTCTCAAATTTATCATTGTATGGAGTACTTGTTCCATGTGCATTTATATAACTTACTTCTTCTTTTGATATGTTACCCTCAGTAATAGCAAGTTCCATAGCCCTAGCAGCTCCTTCACCTTCAGGCGACGGTGACGTCATATGATAAGCATCACAAGTGCTTCCATATCCAACTACTTCTCCATATATCTTTGCTCCTCTTGCTAATGCGTGATCCAATTCTTCAAGAATCAGTATACCTGCACCTTCTCCCATAACAAAGCCTTCTCTAGCTTTATCAAAAGGAATCGATGCTCTCTTAGGATCCTCATTTTTTGACAAAGCATTCATAGATGCAAACCCTGCTATACCAAGAGGTGTTATAGAAGCTTCAGCACCACCTGCTATCATTATATCACTATATCCAAATTTTATGTTTCTAAAAGCTTCACCTATAGAATTTGTAGCACTTGCACAAGCAGTTATTACTGAAGTACATATTCCTTTTGCACCAAATCTTATAGCGATATTACCTGCTGCCATATTTGATATTGACATAGGTATAAAAAATGGTGAAACTCTTGTAGGTCCTTTTTCATGAAGTTTTATAGTTTGTTCTTCTATAGTGGCAAGACCACCTATACCTGAACCAACGATAACTCCTAATCTTTCTTTATTAACCTTATCAAGATCCAATTTTGAATTTTCTACTGCTTGTTGCGCTGCAGCTAATGCAAATTGGCAGTATCTATCCATTCTTCTAACTTCTTTTCTGTCTATATATTGTTCAGGGATAAAATCTTTTACCTCTGCAGCAAGTCTTACTTTTTGTTCAGTAGTATCAAAAGCTTTTATTTCGTTAACTCCACAAATACCTTCTTTAATACCATTCCAAAAAGAGTCAACACTATTTCCTAAAGGAGTTATCGCTCCCATTCCCGTTACTACAACTCTTCTTTCCATCATTCCACCATCCTTACATAACCATTCCGCCATCAACATTTATAACCTGGCCAGTAATATAATTTGATAAATCACTTGCTAAAAACCCTACAAGGTTAGCAACATCTTCAGTACTTCCTAATTTCTTTAAAGGAATTGTATTTAATGTAGCTTCTTTCACTTTATCTGACAATGCCTCTGTCATATCTGTTTCTATAAAACCTGGTGCTACTGCATTACATGTTATACCTCTAGAAGCAAGTTCTCTAGCTACAGATTTAGTAAGACCTATAACTCCTGCTTTTGATGCAGCATAATTTGCTTGACCTGCATTTCCAGTAATACCTACTACAGAAGTCAAGTTTACTATCTTACCACTTCTTTGCTTCATCATTATAGAGGATGCTGATCTTATTGTATTGAATGTACCTTTAAGATTTGTATTTATAACGCTATCAAAATCTTGGTCCTTCATTCTCATTATTAGTCCATCTTTAGTTATTCCTGCATTGTTAACAAGTATATCTACAGAACCAAACTCAGCGAAAGCTGTCTTTATAAGTTTATCAGCGTCTTCACTGTTAGATATATCACATTGCACACCTATCGCATTTACACCAAATGCCTTTATCTCAGTTAAAACTTCATCTATAGAGCTGCTTCTATAGTTAACTACTATATTAGCTCCCATTTCAGCAAGCTTAATGGCAATAGCTTTTCCTATTCCTCTACTTCCTCCAGTAATTACTGCAGTTTTTCCCTTTAACATGAATTCACACCTTCCTATTAATTTAACTTGCTTAATCCGTTAATAGTTTTATCTAAAGATTTAACGTCTTCAACATTAAATATATTTACATTTCTACTTATCTTTCTAACAAAGCCGCTAAGAGCACGACCTGGTCCAACTTCTATAAAAGTATCTACACCATCATTTATCATAAGTTTTATAGAATCTTCCCATTTTACTGAACTCATAACTTGTTTAACTAGTAAAGGCTTTACATCATCAGTTGATTTTACATATTCAGCAGTAACATTACTAACAAGTGGAATACTTAATTCATTTAATTCTATTTTATCCAATTCTCCAAACAATCTTTCACTTGCTGGTTTCATCATCGACGTATGAAAAGGACCACTCACAGTTAATGGAATAACTCTTTTTGCTCCTCTTTCAGATAGTAAAGCGCCGCACTTTTCAACAGCATCTTTTTCTCCTGCAATAACTATTTGGTCTGGGCAGTTATAATTAGCCACTTCAACTATACCAAACTCTTTGCATTCGTTAACACAAGAATTAAGAACATCCTTATCCATACCAAGCACTGCAGACATAGCCCCTACACCTAGAGGTACAGCTTCCTGCATAAAGAATCCTCTTTTTTTCACTAAAGTTACTGCATCATTAAAACTCATAGTTCCTGCCGCAACATGAGCTGAGTACTCTCCCAAGCTAAGTCCAGCTACTACTTCAAAGTTTATTCCTTTTTCCTGTATAACCTTAAGGGCAGCAATAGATGTAGTTAAAATAGCAGGTTGAGTATTCTCAGTTTTATTTAATTCTGTATCTGGGCCGTCAAAACACATAGACTTAAGTGAAAATCCTAAGGCTTCATCAGCTTCATTAAATATTTCTCTTGCAACCTCATAATTATCGTATAATTCTTTTCCCATACCAACGTATTGTGCACCTTGGCCGGAAAATAGTAATGCTATCTTCATCATATCCTCCTAGTTAAACTTCGCTATAAGTTCATCGTATTTATCAAACATCTCTTTTATGATTTCTTCACAACTTTGTTCTTTTGAAATCATACCCGCTATCTGTCCTGCCATGAATGAACCTTCATCAGGATTTCCTTCAACAACAGCTTTAGCTAAGGCACCACGTCCTAGCTCATCATAAGCTTCAGTTGGCGCATTTTCTTTTTCTAAAGCTTCAAACTTTTTAGCAAGCTTATTCTTGATTACTTGAACTGGATGTCCTGTAGCTCTTCCAGTAACCATTGTATCAATATCTTTAGCTTTTATTACAATATCTTTATAGGTTTGGTGTATAGTACATTCTTTAGCTACTAAAAATCTAGTACCAACCTGAACTCCTCTTGCACCAAGCATAAATGCAGCTGCAATTCCTCTTCCATCACCAATACCACCTGCAGCTATTACTGGTATATTAACTGCATCCACTACTTGTGGCACTAAAGCCATGGTAGTAAGTTTACCTACATGACCACCAGATTCGCAGCCTTCTGCAATAACGGCATCTGCTCCACATCTTTCCATTCTCTTCGCTAAAGCAACTGATGGTACAACAGGAATAACTTTTATTCCGTTGCTTTTCCACATCTCAACATACTTTCCAGGATTACCAGCTCCAGTAGTTACTACTTTTACTCCTTCTTCGCATACTACTCTAGCTAGTTCATCTGCATTTGGGCTCAAAAGCATTATGTTTACCCCAAAAGGCTTATCTGTCAATGTTTTAGCTTTTCTTATCTGTTCCCTAACATGCTCAACTGGTGCATTTGCTCCTGCAATTATTCCAAGACCTCCAGCATTAGATACAGCAGATGCCAATGAAGCATCTGCTACCCAAGCCATACCCCCTTGTACAATAGGGTATTGTATATTTAGAAGTTCACAAATATCTGCCTTAATCATATTTTCCTCCTAAGGATTAAACTCTCTCTTCGATATAAGTAACTGCATCTCCAACTGTCTTTATAGCTTCTACGTCTTCTATTTTCACATTGAATTCTTCTTCTAAGTCCATGATTATTTGGAATAAATCTAAAGAATCAGCACCTAAATCTTCTTGAAATGTTGTTTCCAATGTTATTGTGTCAGCATCTACTCCTAATTGTTCTACTATTACCTCTTTTATTTTTTCTAATACCATTATTTTTTCCTCCTAATAATTTCATAATTTATATTTATCCGGCTACCTATTAAAAATAAAGACATAACTTTTTTAATTATCTTTTTATACTATCTACAAAGATAATTTCTTTATTTTACTTTTGTTGAGCCAGTAAAATTGGCAAACTCATTATAAATTTAGCAACTTAGTTATGCTTAAGTTAGTTTTACCATTGTAAGAATACTGACCCCCAAGTGAGTCCTCCACCAAAACCAACTAAAACTAACTTATCACCTTGCTGAAGTAATCCATTTTTATTAGCTTCATCTAATGCTAAAGGTATGGATGCAGCTGAGGTGTTACCATACTTATTTAGATTTACATAAAACTTCTCTTTTGGTACATCTAATTTTTTAGCTGCAGCGTCTACGATTCTAAGATTAGCTTGATGAGGGAATATTAACTTAACTTCCTCTAGAGCAGTCTCGGCTTTTGCTAACACTTCATTTACTGCTTGTGGAATCTTATTAACTGCAAATCTAAAGATTTCTTTACCATCCATATTTATATAAATTTCATCTTCTTGAATTTCATTTTTAATATATGGGTTTTTAGGAACGAATTCTCCAGATATAAGTGAGCTTCTTCCTAAAGTTCCATCAGATCCTAGCACAGAACTTATTATTCCCTTTTCTTCAGTCTTTTTAAGTACAACTGCACCAGCTCCATCTCCAAAAAGAACACAGGTACCCCTATCACTCCAATTAACTATTCTAGAAAGAGTTTCTGCTCCTATTACTAGCGCATTAACTTCCTCTCCTGCTCTCATAATTTTATCTGCAACAGATAATGCATATATAAACCCTGAGCATGCAGCACTTACATCAAAAGCGTAGGCTTTTTTAGCACCAATAATATCTTGCACTATACACGCTGTTGATGGCGTAAACATATCTGGAGTAGTTGTTGCAACTATTAGCAAATCTATATCCATAGGAGTAAGACCTGCATTATTTATTGCATCTAACCCAGCTTTTGCAGCCATTGCTGAAGTGTTTTCTCCTAAAGAAATTCTTCTTTCTCTTATTCCAGTTCTAGAACTAATCCATTGATCATCTGTTTCAACTATTTTAGATAAATCATCATTAGTAACTATATTATTTGGTGCATAACTTCCTGTTGATATTATCTTTGTATAAACCATAACTACTCCTTGCTTTCTTTATTAAATAAATCATATGTATTTCTACAAAACACATTTAATTTTTGTAGAGCATGAACCAGTACAGCTTCTTCTTCTTCAGATAAATCTGTCACTGTTACCTTTACCATCTCTAAATGAAATTTTTCATGAATTCTATAAAGCAACTTACCCTTCTTGGTAAGACTAATTTTAACTACTCTTCTATCTTCCTCTGATCTTACTCTCTCAACATAACCTTTTTTAACAAGATTATTAATTGCAATTGTCAGTGTTCCAACTGTTATACTTAATTGTTTAGCTACTTCACTCATACTTTTTGAATCATAATAACCTATAGCCTCAACAGTATGAACTTCTGTGATAGACACATCATTAAATCTACCAGACTGCAATGCATATTCTTCTATGTTTAAAATCTCATTAAAGATATCCACGAGAAGAGAATTGATAATACTATGAGTATTATTCATATTGCCTCCTAAATATATTTTGATAATCAAACTTTTTTATATTCAAAGTATATGGGAATTATTTATTTGAGTCAATAGATAGTTTTTCGCTATATATGCTTAAAATTAGATATTTAATCCATTTAATTAAAAATAGCTATGATTATTTCACTTTTATGTAGCGAAAACAATCATAGCATTATATTATTCCGTATTTATTATCAATTAATTCATAATTATGTAATTAATCTAAACATCATCATACCAAAACACAAACATTATATAGAATAAATCTATATATATTCAGCGTTCTCCTCTTCAAGTTCAAAACATTAATAAATTATACAATTCACAATTTATTTACACTTATTTCAATCTTTATCTTTACATTGCTCACATATTCCTTTAAGCACTAACCTATGTTCTGTTAATACAAACCCTGTTTGATTCTTAAGCATCTCTTCGATTTGCTGCATTGGGCATGGTACCTCGATTTCCTTATGGCATTCAGAACACTCTATTTTATGCATATGTTTATTTTTTCTTATTGCAAAAGAGTATTTTCCATTGCCTAAATCAAACTTTTCAATTATTTGTTTAGCTTCAAACACTTCTAAAGTTCTATATACTGTAGAAAGATTTATATCCATTCCCACCGATCTGCATTTGTCATAAATATAATCTGCAGAAATACTAGAATCACTATCTGAGAGAATCTTATATATGGCTATCCTACTCTTTGTTACCTTTATTCCTTTTTCACCTAAGTATTCGCCAACTCTCATATTTTGCTCCTAACATTTTTCTTTCATTATAACATATATTGTGCTGTTTTCAACATATTGAATTATATATAATTTTACATTGGATTCCTTCATATAATACTTGTCCATTTTTATCTTATAGGCGTATCGTTTCACAACAAAGTTTATATTTTTAAGTTCTCTGCTCATCTTAAGTAAGATTTTAATCATAACTTGAGGAATGAACCTATATATCTAAATTATGCAAATATCATTTTCAATCCAAAAAACAGAAGGATTATACCACCTATATAATCTGCATATTTTGAAATTAATTCTATTCTTCTCATATATCTTGAAAAGAAAAAAGCACATATACTAAGTACAAATGTTACTATTCCAATTGTTATAGAATTAAATAATATAGAAATTGTACCTTCAACATGGTGAAACACTGTAAATCCAACTACCAAGGCATCTATGCTTACTGAAATTCCAAGAATAAAGTACATCTTTGGGTTTAACAATAAACATTCATCTTTTTGCTCCATCCCATCTTTTATCATCATTACTCCTGTAAAAGCAATTACCATACCACCGATTATATTAGGTATAGAAGTAACATATTCTTCGAATAATACACCAAAGTAAGTACCTAAAAATGATAATAAAAACTGAAAGAAACCAAATGAAATAGCGAAAATTATTTTCTTGGTTTTACTCACACCACAATTTATACCTATACTCAAAGCAATAGCCGATGCATCCATTGCAAGTGCAACTGAAATGATTAATAAGCTTTTCATTTCCATAGTTTGTCCCTCTTTTCTCCTAACTTTCAAAGCCTAAGCATATATTTACATAACTCATACAATATTATTATATTTTCAAGTCTCTAAATTTATTCTTCAAATACCATACCTTCAAAAATTAAACCTATCATAGTATTCGAACTTAATTATGAGACAATTCTAAATATATAAATTATATTTTTTTGCACTAATAGCCTTTATATTTGTCATACTTTATAGTATAGTATTCATTGTACGTATTATTTAACCAAATAGTATAGCACATTTGAACTACTCAGTACAAAGGAGAGATATAATGAATTGTATTGTTGCACAATCAGGCGGTCCAACTTCAGTTATAAATTCTAGTGTTTTTGGTTTAGTTGAAGCTAATAAGGATTTAAATATATATGATAACATCTATGCTGGTTTAAACGGTATAGAAGGAATATTAAATAGAAAGATAATTAATTTATCTGAAATGGATAGCTCAGAGCTCGAAGTATTTCAACATACTCCATCATCTGGGTTAGGCTCATGTAGGTACAAGCTAAAAGATTCTTCTGAATGTGAAGATGAATATGTTTTACTTATGTCCATACTTAATGAACTAAATATAAAAGCTTTCTTTTATATAGGTGGAAACGACTCAATGGATACTACTGCTAAACTAAGCAGATATGCGAAAGATCATAATATCGACATTAAATTTATAGGTATTCCAAAAACTATAGATAATGATTTAATGTATACTGATCATACCCCAGGCTTTGGTAGTGCTGCAAAATTTATAGCCACTTCTACAATAGAAACTTACTTAGATTCTACTGTGTATACTGATAATGGAATTTTTATATTAGAAACAATGGGCAGAGATACTGGTTGGTTGGCTGCTGCTGGAGCTCTAGCTACTGTGGGAGACAAAAAAGCAGCGGATTTCATATACCTGCCAGAAGTTGCTTTTGATACAATAAAGTTCATAAATGATGTTAGAGAAACATTTAAGAGAAATAGCCATGTTTACATAGTTGCATCTGAAGGTCTTAGAGATTCAAATGGTGATTTTCTAACAATGTCTTCCCAAGGTGGAGCTCATGATAAATTTGGTCATACTCAGCTTGGTGGCGTTGCTCACTATCTTCGTACTCTAATAATTAATGCAGGCATAACTAGCAGAGTAAAAACTCTAGAACTGGGAGTTTTACAAAGATGCGCTATGCATTCAGCATCAAAAGTTGACTTTGATGAAGCTAAAATGGTTGGCAGAGATGCTCTTAAATATGCTGCAGATGGTTATTCTGGCTATATGGTAGCTATAAAAAGAGAAGAAACTGATGTATATAGTTCTTCTACCTTCTTAATAGAAGCAGATAAGGTAGCTAATAAAGTTAAATACTTCCCTATAGAATGGATAAATGAAGAAGGTAATAACCTAACTATTGAGGCTATTGAATATCTTAAGCCATTAGTCTTTGATCAACCGGCTTATAAACTTTCAGACTCTCTACCAAAATATAGAGTTTTCAGAATGTAGTTGTTCTTAATTACATATTTACATATATATAGGCTATGTGAACATTGGTTCATATAGCCTATATTGCTGTATTGTCTATTATTATATATACTCTTCTTCATATATAAATGTATCAGAATAAAGATTCTTAGATTCGTAGAAATCTTTATTTTGAGCTCAAGTACAGAAGTAGTTTATCAATTCAGCGGAATAGATAATAGACTATTGATTAGTATAGATGTTTTCTTATTATATACTCCAATACATTTAGAAACTCATTAATTTCATTTACTGTATTGTACATACCAAAACTTATTCTTACCATACCAGGTTTTCTCCCCCTACTTCCGCGTATGAAGTTTAGTACTTCTTCATCGGTAACGTCCAATAAACGTTTAGCATAAGGCTGAGCACAAAAACAACCACTCCTTACTGCTATTCCTCTTAAATCTGATAACATACCAGCTAGATCTTCGTGATAAATATCTCTTAAATTGATAGATATTAATCCTAGTTTGCTTTTATCATTCAAATCACCATAGGTAATAACATCAGGCATACTTTTTAACCCATCCGAGAGATAGTCTCTAAGTAAGTCTTCATGCTCCTCAATGTTATGAAATCCAATCCTGTTAAACTCATAAATAGCAGCCACCAACGCTATAACTCCTAACACATTTGGTGTACCACCTTCATCTTTCTCAGGTGCATCTAGCCAGTAAACTTCGTCATCGGTAACAATATCTACTGTTCCTCCACCCTTTAACAATGGTAACTTATTATCAAACTTATGCTTTTTACCAACTATTGCTCCACTTCCAAAAGGTGCATACATCTTGTGAGCAGAAAAAACTAAATAGTCAATATCATCATCCTCATCAGTATAATTCATATTAACTTTTCTATGCGGAACTAATTGCGCCCCATCCACAATTATTTCAGCACCATTCTTATGAGCAATTTTAGCTATCTTATGAATATCGTTTATATAACCAGTAACATTGGAGGCCCCTGTTACACTAACTAATTTTATACTTCCTTTAGCTTTTTCTAATTTTTCTTGAAACTGATCAATTTTTAATCTCCCATTATGATCCACCTCAACGTATTCAACTACACATTTTTCTCTCCAAGGCAAGTCATTTGAATGATGCTCCATTCTTGTTGTAAGGACAATTTCCGAACTATCTTCAATCAAAACATTAACAAGAGCATTAATACCTTCAGTTGTATTTTTCACAAATATTACAGTATAGTCATCTCTATCACTAAGATTGAAAAATTTTAATATTTCATCTCTCGCATCGTTATATAGTTCTGTACTTACTTTTGACTTATAGCCTTTACCTCTACCTATAGATCCATATAGTGGTAAAAACCTATTAACACAGTGTAAAACTTGCTTCATAGCAGGTGTTGTCGCAGCATTATCAAAATTAATAGGAGTTATTTTTCGTCCATTTGCTAAAGGAATAGCTTGTTCTATACCTAAAAATAATTCTCTAAAGTTCATTTCTCTCTTTTTCATCATAACAAACTCCCTCCAATATATACTATTCACATATGGTTCTAATGTACATCAAACTCTTTATATTCTTATATTTTTACAATTATTTCAATATTGCATAGATATATCCGAGTTTCCAAGGAGGCCACTGATATGAATTACTTACAAAACTTATTAATATCTCAAACAAGATGATACATTATTTAACATATTGCAAAACCTTATAAATTTAATCTCATATACCACTATAATAAGGTTACTTTTAAGAATATTATTTCTGCACGATATTTTAACATTCATATAATAAGAATTAAATTTTTGATATATTAGTCTACTTTCATTAATTCTTCATATTATTTAAACATATAATTATAAGAGTTTTATTTGGAGGTATTAAAATGTATCCTGACAGGAAGTACATGGATAAACCAATTAATGATGATTTAAGCTTTGAGCCATTTATAGGAGAATATGATTCTCCTTTTTCTGAAAATCTATTATCTATTTCTGAGAATACCACGTTATTTCCAGATAAGTTTGTTCCATTTTCAGAGAGTAATGTTCCTTTTTTAGAGAACTCAGCTCCTTTTTCGGAGAATGTAGTTCCATTCTCTGAAAATTCAATACCTTTTACAAACAATCTATATTTAAATGGATTTGATAATAGATCCTCAATTGGAGATAACTTCAACAAAATAAAGCTTTCTTCAACATATTGGTTTAATTCACTTTTCAACAGTTCCACTGAAATTAACAGGGGTTATGTGCCAGTCCCTGTTCAACTTTTTGAAGATATAGATAGTGACTTCGATGAAAGACTTACCAGCGATAAGATTAATGAAATATTTAGTAAAATAGAAGAGAATAACAATTCAATTTTGAGAAGCCTAGAAGCCTATAAGATTCCTTTTCCAGTTTCTAAAATGATTGTAAAGAAATTAATTGCACTTTCTATAAAGTATTCTTCAAAGGAATAGACAAAAAAACTCGCTGAAGTTTTGTTTTTCAGCGAGTTTTTTTGCGTACTGCTTTTTAATATCTGTTAACAACTTTTTTATAAATAAAAATCTATTTATCTATTATTCATATCTTAAAGCATCAATTGGATCTAACTTTGCTGCTTTTCGAGCAGGATAAATACCGAAGAATATCCCTACACTCATAGAAAATAATATTACAAGAAATATATGTTTAATGTATAAAATAGGCGTAACATTTGCTAATCTCCCTATAGCAAAAGCACCTAAAATACCTATGACCATTCCAACTACTCCACCTATTAAAGATATAATAACTGATTCAGTTAGAAATTGAATTAAAATCAAATTAGTAGTAGCACCTATTGCCTTTCTTATACCTATTTCTCTTGTTCTTTCAGTTACTGACACAAGCATAATGTTCATTACTCCGATTCCACCTACAAGTAAGGATATAGCCGCCACTGCTCCTATAAATGAAGTAAATATATCTATAACCTTATTTACTTGCTCAACCTGTTTCATAAGCTTTTCTCCAGTATATACCTCTTTACCTTTGTTATTATGTCTAGCTTCTAAAATATTTATTGAATCACTGGTTGCAGTATCAACTTTATCTTTTGTCTCAGCTAAAACATACATACTATCAAAATTATCACTAAGATCATAAATATTTTCTATTGTAGCAACAGGCATAGCTATAAACGCAGGAATTTGGTCTTGAGCAAATCCTACCATAAGTTCAGAAGATTTGGTTACACCAACAACTGTCACTTTTTTAGGCGAATTATTTCTTCCTATTAATATGGATTCTCCTGTAATATCTTTATATCCAAATAGATATTCTGCAGTAATTTCATCAACAACTGCTACATTTTTTCCAGCTTCCATCTCTCTTTCATTGAAAAACCGCCCAAATAGGAACTCATAATTCTGTATATAACTAAAATCTGTGTTCCCTCCATATACTACAGCTCTCTTGCTTTTATCACTTACTCTTACAGTTCCTGATTTTTGTATTAATGGAGATATGTATTTAACATTTTCGCTCTTGTCCTTTATAGCCTTAACATCATTTACATTAAAATAATCTGATTTAGTAATTTGTTGTCCAGACACCTTTAGCTCAACTGTAGAGGACCCAATTTTCTCTAACTCTCCAGTTATACTAGCTTTACCACCATTTCCAAGGGATAGTATTGCAATAACAGAACTTATACCTATTATAATTCCTAACATGGTTAAAAATGATCTTAACTTATTAGCTTTAATGCTGTCTAGGGACATTCTAAAGTTTTCTATAAAGTCCATGTCAATCCCCCTAAATTAATTTATTTTAATTTGAGAACTATCTTAATGTCTAAAATTCAGAATCATTCTAAGAATGGAATTAAGTTTTTAGCACTGTATTATTGACAATTATCCTATTTTCAACCTTTTCATCGTTAATTATTAACCCATCTTTAACTTTCACTAATCTTTTCGTGTACATTGCTATATCTGGTTCGTGAGTAACCATTATTATAGTAGCTCCTTCTTCATTTAAATCCTGAAATATCTTCATGACCTCTAAACTGACCTGCGAATCTAGGTTTCCTGTAGGTTCATCAGCCATAATTACTGATGGAGAATTAACTATAGCTCTTGCGATGGCTACCCTTTGCTTCTGTCCTCCAGATATCTCATTAGGCTTATGCTTTATCCAATTTGTAAGTGAAACCTTTTCTAAAGCTAAGAGTGCCCTACTTCTTCTTTCCTTAGCTGAAATACCAGCATATATCATTGGTAACTCAACATTTTCAAGTATAGTCATCCTAGGTAAAAGATTAAAATTTTGAAAAACAAAACCTATCTCTTTATTTCTTACTCTTGCTAACTCATTGTCAGTCATATTTGATACGTTCTCTCCATTTAGTATATACTTTCCCCCATCCAATCTATCTAAACAACCAAGTATATTCATCAAAGTACTTTTTCCTGAACCTGATGGTCCCATAATTGAGGCAAACTCACCTCTATTTATTTTAAAGCTTACTCCTTTAAGTGCAGTAAAGTTTAGATCTCCTGTTTTATATGTCTTGTATATTTCCGATATTTCAATCATTAGATCCTCCTTTACCACTAAGCTTAACCGTAATTCCGTCTCTTATCGTAGTACTTGGATTTAATATTATCCTTTCGCCTATATTTATACCCTTAATAATTTCAGCGTTTATCTCAGATTGTATTCCTAACTGAACATCTCTTTCATATACTCTCCCATTAGCATCTACGGTATATACAACATACCGCCCTCCTTTTACAGCTTTTATTGCCTCCATTGGTACTGCTACCACTGAATTTTTCTCAGCAAGTAAAATATCAATATCTACATCAAATTCCGCTTTTAAATCTTCATCAGAATCGGAAAGTTCAATTTCTGCATCCATTGTTACATCATTACTCGTAGCATTAGTCATCATGCTAATTCCTGATAATCCTTTTTTACCAGAAGGACTAATAAAAGATATTTTTCCATTGTACTCTTTGCCATTGCTTCTGATTGTAGCAGTCTGATCCAGTTTTACTTTATCAATATCTGATTTCCCTAAAGATACAACTACCTTTAAATTTTCCAAATCCTCAATAGTTACTGCAGCAGAAGTAGGATTCACTATACTTCCTGTAGCTGCATTTAATGCAGTGATAGTTCCATCAAAATCAGCAGTTAAGTTCTCTGGCATATATCTTAGCCTAGAATTAGCTGACTCAAAAGCAATTTTAGCAAGAGCAACTGTATTATCCATCTGCTTAAGTTTTTCTTCAGAAATTGGTTGTATGCTATTTCTTTGCATTTCAAGTGTAGTTAGAGTTTTTGATAACTGCTGCAAAGCACCTATGCTTGCAGTGCTATCAGTCTGAGCTATTGTAGAATCTTTCTCATTATTATCTAAAGTGCTAGCTGCCTCTTTCGAATATTTTTTTTCTTTATTTGTTATCTTATCTTTTAATGCACTTACAGTATTTATAAAGCCATAATTATTAGTTACTGCATTTTTACCTAACTTAAACTGCTCAATCTTGCTCTTAACATCTGCTATTTCACTATCTAGATCAGTAATTTTACTGTTCATCTTAGCATTTTGGTTCAATAAATCCTGCTTTTGCAAAATTGCACTATCATATTGAATCTTTGCTTGCTTAGCCGCATTTTGCAGTTCCGATACATCGAAGCTCATTAGAATGTCACCTTTCTTCACTTTGTCTCCAATCTTGAAGTTGATACTAGTGACCTTTAACTGTGAACCGTAATAATCTTTAATGTTTTTGGCCTTAACAATCCCTGTGGTATTTAAATAAGACTTAATGTTTTCTTTCGTAACTATTATAGTTTTTGCAGAAATGTTGTTAGACCTATTTCTTCTAAATTGAAAAAATCCAAAAGCAGTGCATATTAAAGTTATTACTACAATTAATGTTATTATCTTTTTTCTTTTGTTCATATCTTCTAATGGTTCACTTCCTTTCTTAAGCTTCTTGCCTATTTACAGTATTATTATATATAATAGTTTAAATAATATTATTAATAATATTATTTAATTGAATATTTGTGTAAAAGTGAGATGGATAGTATAATTAATCGTGTTTGCATGTGTGTAACAAAATTAAAATCACAAATTTAATTTTTCTTACATACATTTATAATTGTCAGTATAAAGGAGTTTTATTTATGATAATCTTAAGTTGTAAAAATATTAAAAAAAGTTTTGGTATAGATGAAATTTTAAAGGATGTAACTTTTAATATAAATGAAGGCGAAAAAGTCGGGCTTATAGGAGCAAACGGTGAAGGAAAGTCTACATTATTTCGTATACTTACAAGAGAAGTGTCTTATGATAGCGGTGAAGTTTTTATAGACAAAAATAGCACTTTGGGATATCTCTCACAGCATCTTGCGTTAGAAAACTTTAACACAATAATGGATGAGATGCTTATAGTTTTTTCCGATTTAATGAATCTTGAAAAGAAACTAAAAACTATTGAAGAAAAAATGAATGAACCTTATGACATATCAAAACAAGAATATCATGATAAGTTAATTAAGGATTATACTCAAGGTCACGAACTATATGAAAACAGAGGCGGATATATTTTTAGAGGAGAAATCTCCAGAGTATTAAAGGGCCTCGGCTTTACAGAAGAGGACTTCGATAAGCCTATCAATGTTCTTAGCGGTGGCCAGAAGACTAGGGTAGCTCTATGTAAATTACTTTTAATTAAGCCTGATTTACTTTTATTAGATGAACCTACTAATCACTTAGATTTAGATGCTATTGAATGGCTTGAAGAATATCTTAAAAGCTATAAGGGAACTGTTTTAGTAATATCTCATGATAGATTTTTCTTAGACAGTATAACTACACATACCTACGAGCTTATAAATGGCCATGTTAACTGCTATAATGCTCCGTATACTAGATATTTAGAACTTAGAAAAAAAGACTATGATGCAAAATTAAAGGCATTTAATCTGCAGCAAGCAGAAATTAAAAGACAAGAAGATATTATAGAAAAATTTAGATCTTTTAATAGAGAAAAAAGTATACGTGCTGCGGAAAGCAGACAAAAGGCATTAGATAAAATGGAAAAAATTGATGCTCCTGATAGAGAAAAAAATGGAACAAGAATTTCTTTTCAATCACAAATTAAAAGTGGTAATGACGTAATTCATGTAGAGAATCTATCCAAAGGATACAGTGATAAGTTACTATTTGAGGATGTTAACTTTGATCTTAGAAGAGGTGACAAGGTCGCGCTAATAGGCGAAAATGGTAGGGGTAAGACTACACTTTTCAAGATAATTATGGGAGATATAAAAGCTGATAACGGAATCACCTATTTAGGAAAGAATGTATTTTTAGGTTACTACGACCAAGAGCAGTCCAATTTGAATCTTGATAAAACAGTAATTGATGAAGTTTGGGATGAATTTCCTAAGATGTCTACTACAGAAATAAGAACAGCTTTAGCCTCTTTTCTATTTTTCAATGAAGATGTATTTAAAAAGATAGAAAATTTAAGTGGTGGAGAACGTTGCAGGATAAACTTACTGAAGCTTATGCTTTCTAAATCCAACTTTCTATTACTAGACGAACCAACAAACCACTTAGATATAATGTCAAGAGAAGCCTTAGAAGAAGCCATACTTGATTACGATGGCACTTTAATTGTAATATCTCATGATAGATATTTTTTAAATAAAGTTATAAATAAAATATATGAATTAGAACAAAGTGGCATTAAAGAATATCTAGGAAATTATAACTATTATACTGAAAAGAAGAAAAATCCTAATAGATATGAAGGATTAGAAGAGGAACAGCTTGGCAAGACTAAAACTCAAATCAAGGAAGAAAGAAAAAAGAAAAAAGAAGCTGAAAAACTAGAAAAAGAAAATAGTTTAAAATTGAAAAATTTAGAAAAAGACATCTCTATACTAGAAGAAAAACTATTAAAATTGCAAGAAGATTTATGTTTAGAAGAAATATATTCCAATCCAGTTGAGAGCGGAAAGGTTAATAAGGAGATTGTTTCTACTCAAGAAGAAATAGATCGCTTATATGAGCAATGGGAAGAACTAGAATCAAATTCTTAAAAGTTATGAAAAGCCTTGAAAGCTCTAGCTTTAGCTGATATAAGAACTTTATAATTCCAATATAGTGAAGAATAGGCTCTAGTGAGTTCATATCATCTAGAAGCCTGTTTTTCTATGTATATGCCTGTTCTATCTTAACCCAGTAGATCCAAATCCACCACGATCACTATTTCCAAAAGACTCCACTTCTTCAAATTCTAATTCTGGCATTACCTCCATTATTCTAAACTGTCCTATTTTATCCCCGCTCTTAATCCAGGTTCCTTCACACTCCACTTCAGATAAAGATTTATTTGAGAGTGTTTTTGAACATTTCTCTAAATGTCTTCCTTGTAAACAATATACTGGCATATGCCATTGATCGTTATCACCTATATATGTATCATCAACAACACCAACTGAATTAGTTTGAATAATTCCCCACGTTTTGAATGTTGAACTTCTAGGTGCTAAATGAGCTTCCCACCCCTCTGGTAATTCTAATGCAAATCCCAATGGTATCATTGCTCTTTCTCCAACTTTAATAAATACATCTTTATTTGCATATACATCAATCCAATTGCCTTTTTCTATTTTTTTCAACTTGGTTGCTCCTTCAAAATACTTAACCCTTATCTTCATGCTTAATATCTTCCATCCTTTTTCAATATAGTTTTGATATCATAGTAAAACACCGGTTATCTATAAGTTCTTATTAAGTTACAGATATCATTTGTACCATTAATTATATAAACTTTTTTATGTTTTCTATATAATTTTCACAGGTATAGTTTTCTTATATTATAACAAAAAAAGAAAAAATAGATAAGATGCCTAATCGGCATCTTATCTATTTTATAATTTACTCATGTTATATGAACCAGAATCCGCAGCCACAGAATCCGAATAACAATAATAAAATCCAGAAGCCATCAAACCCAAAACCATCGCAGTTATTACCAAATCCACCACAGTTATTGCCGAAGCCTCCACAACCATTATTGAAGTTGTTGCAGCATCTATTTTGATTAAAGTTTGCTAAAACTTCTCTTCTAATTCTGTTAACAGCTGTAACTTGACGTTCTCTATGATTGCTATTTATAGTAACCTGATCGCTTGGAACATATATCGGATCTCTAAAAACGCATTTATCTATTGGTTGAACTATCTTATAAATACCATCTCTCAACCCTTCGAATACAGCTCTACCATTTCTATCAGTAATTTTTGATGATACAAAACAGAACTTAGTATCACAGCCACAAGTATCCAATCTTAGTAGAAAAACTCTTACTCCACTGATTGGTTCTCCATCTACACTTATAAGTCTTGATGTAAATACTATTCTGCCACCTTTTCTTTCGTGATGATGGTCATGATCGTGATCATGATGATGTTCATGGTCATCGTGACATTCATCATGATGGTCATCATGATGATTATCGTTGCATCCACTATTACGTTTTTCTTCTCTAATGGTAGATTCATTAAATTGCTCTAAGTCTATATCTACGTCAAAGTTATTTTCAATATTCACCTGATTATTTGACGCAAAATCACTACCAAGTTCATGATTACCATTTAGCCATTCTAAAGTTTCATTGTTATACAGACTATCATAATCTGAGTTATTAAGATTATATAGATTGTCAGAAAATTTCATACCCACAGTGGTATCCCTCCTTTTCATCCTTCTTCTACATATTATGTAAGAGATACCAGTTATGTGATTAACTTCGACAGTAAGATAAATCATAAGTTTTTGTTTTAAATATAATTTAATATATGCGAAAAGACAACCAATGTTCAATATTGGTTGTCTTTAAACTCTACTAAATATTTTAATATTAACTTAATTTCAGAATCTTGAATGACATTGGCTCTAAAACTATTTTGCCATCAATCACTTGTTTTTTATTCTCATATAGATCGTAAGCTGGAGCATTAATATCTAATGAATACTCATATTTATCTTCATTGTTGTTTATTAACACCAATACTTTCTCATCTCTATAACTTCTTATGAAACCTAGCGCCATTCCATCCTTGCATATATTAGTATAATCCCCATACACAAGAGCCTTAGATTTTTTTCTAACATCATTTAAAGATTTATATAACTTAAGCATATCTAAATCTTGTTTTTCTTTTTCCCATATCATACATCTTCTACAATCAGGATCGTTTTTACCTTCCATTCCGATTTCATCACCATAGTATATATATGGGATTCCTATATACGTGTATTGAAGCGCAATAGCAAGTTTCATCTTGTCTTTATCGCCTTCGCACTCAGTTAAGAACCTAGCAGTATCATGACTATCTATAAGGTTTAGCAGCTGCCTATTTACTGAATTCATATATAAAGCTCTGCTCTCAGCAAGTATATGATCAAGCTCATCCGCATTCATAACTTTCCTTGCAAAAAAATCTAAACAGCATTCTCTAAAAGGATAGTTCATTATTGAATCTAACTGATCACCTTTTAAGAAAGAATTGGATTCATGCATTATCTCACCAATTATGAAACCATCTTCCTTTGATTCCTTAACAGCTTTTTTGAAGTCTCTCCAAAATGCATGATCTACTTCATCACAAACATCTAGTCTCCAGCCGTCTATTCCTATCTCCTCAATCCAATACTTAGATACTTTTAATAAATAATCTTTAACTTCAGGATTGTTTGTATTCAACTTAGGCATTCTTGAAACCTTATTTGCAAATGTTAGATAATTTACTTCCTCAATATCTACTGGGTATGAGTCAACAAAATACCAATCCTTATACTTTGATTTCTCACCTTTTTCTACTAAATCTTCAAAGGCAAAGAAGTCACTTCCCGAGTGATTATAGACTGCATCTAAAACAACCTTAATTCCTTTATCATGGCATTTTTTAACCAGTTCTCTTAGTGTTTCATTATCTCCAAACTGAGGATCTATTTCATAGTAGTTAGTTGTGTCATATTTGTGGTTAGATCTTGACTTAAATATTGGAGTCATGTAAAGTATGCTTACGCCTAAGTCACTAAGATAGTCTACCTTATTAATTATACCTTGTAGATCTCCTCCAAACATAGTTTCAGGAGTTACTTTATCTCCCCAAGGAAGCGTCCCCTTAGGATCATTATTCTTATCTCCATTAGAGAATCTATCTGGGAAGATTTGATAAACTACCCCTTCTTGAGCCCATTCTACCTCTTTATATAGATCTGCTTTACAAAGGAATGGGAACTGGAATGCATTAGGATTACTAGGTTTTTTATCAACTAAACCTCTTTCATTAAGGAAGACCTTATTATCTTCTAAATCTGTTAATTCGAAGAAATATCTAAATCTTTTTTCTTCTACTTCAATATCAATTTCATAATAATCAAAAAGATCAGAGGTATTTGCTTTTTTCAATTCTATAGTATCAAATTCATTTTCCCAATCATATCTATCCTTATAATAAGCAACTACTGATTTTAAGTCGTCTTTTGCTGTTCTAAGCTTTAAATGTAAAGATTTATCTCCTGTTCCATAAGCGTAAGGAGCCTCTGTTATATGATGTATTGCATGTTTATTCATATGTTCCACCTCTTATTATATAATTAGGTAAACACTAGCCATGTAAAATATATAATCTTTACTTTTTAAGACTATAAAGTTCACTGAAAGCTAATGTACCAATAGTATTATTATTTTTATATAGATTACTATTAATATATTTATCTTAAAACTAATACTAAATCTTGCTATATAATTAAAATTTTCAAAACCTTATGGATTTTACCGACAAAGTTTTGAAAATTTTTAATCAAATATTATATTATCTATAGATGAATCACTTCAAGATTAGATTTATATTTTCAAACTCTCCTCCAGAATCCAGAAGATTTTTTAAAATAGATTTAACACTAAAGTTTCCATCTTTGAATATTAGCCCTTTACTGATCCCGCAACAAGACCCTGAGCAATAAATTTCTGGCATGCGGTAAATACTATAGCTATAGGAAGTGATGCCATTACTGATGCAGCTGAGAACTGAGTCCAGTTTGCAGCAAATTGATTTTTTATAAAACTCCTAAGTCCTGTAGCTATTGTTTGGTTTGCTGCATCTTTCATCAATGCAGACGTAAAAATAAATTCTGAGTATGTTCCAATGAATGAAAACAAGAACATAACCACAAGCATTGATTTAGTTAAAGGTAGTATTATCTTAACAAACATCTGCCAAGTAGTTGCTCCATCAACATATGCAGCTTCATCTAAATCCTTAGGAATTCCATCAATAAACCCCTTAAGAAGCCATATGCTATAAGCAGATCCGCCTGCAAGTAATATTATAAGTGTCCAAAACTTATCCATAAACTCAAATTTATAAGCAATACCTAAGATTGCAGGTAGCGCCATTGTTGCTGGAAAGTATTGAAGAACAAGTAATGCCATAAGTCCATTTTTTCTACCTGTAAATCTCACCCTTGCAAAAGCAAATGCTGCTGGTAAGGTCATAGCTAATTGAATAAACGCAACTGAAAAGCATAAAATCATTGAATTCTTAAACCATATCAAGAAGTCTGTTTCATTTAATACCTTAGCGTAATTTTTTAAGGTCCACTCTTTAGGGAAGAATGTAGTTTGTACAAAGGCATCTCCTGAAGCCATTGACGAAGTTAATACTGCAATGATAGGAATCATGGTTACAATAACAACAAACCATATAAATATTCTACTAAGCCAAAGATTTCTCACTTCAGAAGTTCTAAGTTTCTTCTTGTACTTTAGATTAGTTTTAATATTACTAGATTCTTTAGTAGATAACATACTAATCAACCTCCTTAAATTGTCCTGATGCTTTCATTTGTATTACTGAAATTGTAGCTATTATCAAGAATATTATTATAGAAAGTGCTGATCCTATGTCGTATCTTCCAAATTGTGTTGCCAATTTATATGTTGTTGATGAAAGTATATCTGTGTAACCTGCAAATTGTGTATCTAATCTTGCTGGTCCACCTTCTGTAAGTAAAAATGCTGATCCAAAGTTATTAAAATTAAATGCAAAAGTTGATATCAGCAAAGGATATGCCGTTCTTGCTAGTTCTGGTAAAGTTATCTTTCTAAATTGAGTGAACTTGCTTGCACCATCTACTTCTGCTGCTTCATATTGATCTTCTGATATAGCTGAAATTGCACCTATACATATATTCATCATATATGGAAATCCAAGCCAGATATTCACTATTATAATCGCTATTCTTGCCCACCAAGGATTAGTTAACCATTGTAGAGGTTCTTTCAAAATATGAAGATTAACTAAAATTGTATTAATTGCACCGTAATCAGTGTTTAGTAAGCCCTGCCAAGATAGTATAGCTACCGCTACAGGCAATGCCCAAGGAATAACTAAAAAGCCTTTATATACGAACGCTTCTTTCATGTTTTTGTTAGAAAGAACAAGCGCTATTATCAATCCTACAAAGAAACAAGTTGCTGTTGAAATTAATGCGAATGAAAATGTCCATCCAAAAACCGGTAAAAAAACCTGTTTAAAAGGTCCTGTTAATACTTCTTTAAAATTGCTCAATCCTACAAACTGATAAGTATCTCTATTATACATGGTGAAATCAGTCAAAGAGACATATACTGTATATATAATTGGTAATACTGTAAAGATAAATATTGAAATAAGTGCTGGTGATAAATATGGAATTGCTTTTAATCCATTTCTTCTATTGCTAGTAACTCTTTCCACAACTAACCCCCCTAATTATTTTTTAAAAAAGGGGGATTTATCCCCCTATATAGTTTAACCTAAATTATTTTTGTTGTGCAATACCTTGCTTAATTTGCTCAACTGTTGTATCAGCAGCTTTTTTAGCATCTAGTTTACCTGCTGTTAAAAGTTGTAAGTTGTTTCCGCCTGGTGTCCACATAGCTTGTATTTCAGGTACATTTGGCATTGGTTCTGCAACCTTTGCTTGCTCAGAAAATTGTACAGCTGTTTCACTAGCCTTGAACTTATCGCTATTTAAAGCATCTTTTAAAACTGGTATTCTGTTTCCAACTTCAAATAGTGATAATGGAGCTTTTTCATTTAAGTACTTCATTAATTCCCAAGCTGTATCTTGATTCTTTGATTTTGAACTTACAAATGCTGTTTGAACTCCCATGAAGGATGGAGTTGCTTTACCGTTTGTTTGTGGAAGTGGAACTACCTTAAATGGAGTGTTAGCCTTTTTGAATCCATCAACATCCCATGGTCCGCCGATATAGAAGCCAATCTTACCAGCTTGGAAATCTCCCTTAGCTCCATCACCCTTTATGTCAGCGCTCATAAACTTATTTTTAACAACTAAGTCTTGAATAAATTGATATCCTTTTACTGCACCTTCATTATTTAATCCGATATCTTTTGCATCTAATGTACCGCCATTATTCTTAAATACATATCCACCATTTGCTGCAAGGAAAGCATATGAATAGTAGAAATTATTTATGTCATATTTAAAGCCTACTTCTTTAGCTTTTTCAACTAGTTGATCCATAGTCTTTGGAACTTCTTTTACCTTGTCAGTATTGTAGAACAGAGCAAATGTTTCCATTGATATTGGAACTGCATATTTTTTACCTTGTAGGGTTACAGCATCTAAAACTGATTTAGAAGCATATTTGCTATCGTCGATAACTCCAGAAGGAACTTCTGCTAATACTCCAGCTTTTTGGAATGTTCCAAGATTATCATTTGCTAAACCATACATTATATCTGGTCCTTTAGAACTTTGAGCTGCTTGAATATAAGCTTGGAAATCGCCCTTGTCCTCTACAACCTTAACCTTATTTCCAGTTTCCTTAGCCCATTGCTGAGCAATCTTGTCCAGTTCTTTTACTTCATTAGTTACTAAATGTGACCAAACAACTAATTCTTTCCCACCCTTAGAATCCTTTGAAGCTGTGGAATCATCTTTTTTTCCACATCCTATAAATGCAGTTGAAATTACTAGAGCTGACATTACTGTTGCTAAAACCTTTACACGTTTACTCATATTGTACCCCCCATAATTAATTAATTTATAATATTTCAAACATTAGCGCAATCGGTTGCATTAACGTTTGTGATTTACTGTAATTTCATTATAAATTCTAATGAATACGTTGTCAACATGTTTTCAACTTATTTTTTACTGTTTTTTCTCCTATTTACCGATTATTAGCATTTACCTTCATATCTTTAATTATTTCTTAATAATGCTACATATTACATCTTTATTGTAAGTTATAAGTATACTTTTATCATTTAATAGGAAAACTAAATTAATACTTTTAAATGTTAAAAAATTTGTTTTTATGAAAGATTCTTTAGCTGAATCCACATTCTTCTTTTTGCTCTCTAACTTATATTATGTTTTAAGTCTGTTACGTATGCTTACCCCAATATCTCATTGAATTATAATTTCCTAAAGAATAAAAAGTTTGCTGAAAAGACAATCAAAACCCCTAGGTTTAACTACCTTAAAAAATTTATATTTTCATATACAATAAAAAAAGCATCTTGTAATTTAAGATGCTTTAAAACTCATATTTAATATCAATATATATCTCATTAACTTAATTATAATTCTTCGTAATCCACATCAACAACTTTACTACCTGTAGGATTATCTTTTGCATGATTATTTAAGTTTGGCTTTATTGTCTCATCTTTTTTCTGTTTATTTCTTGAAGAAAAAATACTGCTATTTTTTATACTTTTATATAGCCATACTGCAAGTACTGTAAGTAATATTACAGGTAGTAGGAGTTTAAACAGCATAAATGCTCCTATTATTATTGCAATGACAACTAAAATCTTCACTATACCTTCCATAATTAAAATTCGATACCTCTTCTCCTTATATACATATGCACATATCAATTAAATATTTAAAATACAAACTATTCATTTAAAGATATTAACTTCGGCATCTATGTATTTATTTTTATTCTATTAAAATTATTTACAAGACTCACTGAATGCTTGTATTGCTTTTATTATATCATTTATCAATAAAAAATCCATGAACAAATTGTAAATTATAATTATAGTTACTGCATAATATAGTATTATATACTCGTTTGTACAAACCTTTCCAAACTGGGTTCTATTACCTAATAAAAAATACAATATTTTTTCCTCTATTTGAGATAATAAAAAGATGAAAATAAATAATTTGTAAAAATCTCTAGGAGGCGATTATATGAGGCATACTACTCGGATTACATTTTGTATCCTCTTATCATTTATTTTAATTAGTTCGAATACCGTTAATGCTTTTGCATTGGAAGAAACCCTAAATGATCAGAAAGTAGTCTATTTAACATTTGATGATGGTCCTAGCGGGAAATTGAATAATAAAGTATTAGATATTTTAAAAGAAAAAAATGTTCATGCCACATTCTTTCTCATCGGTAACATGATTAAAGGTCAAGAACCACTTGTAAAAAGAATGGTTGATGAAGGTAATGCAGTAGGACTCCATACCTACAGCCATGAAAAAGATAAGATTTATAGAAATAACAAAAGTTTTGTGGATGAAATGTTGTTAACTCAACAAATAATTTATGACGCCACAGGAGTAAAAACATCTATAATTAGATTTCCATTTGGATGTAACAACAATTCTTATAAATTAACTACAGCAATGGTGGATACACTTCACAGCAGCAATTTTAAAATCTACGATTGGAATGTTGATTCAACTGACGGAATGAATCCTAGCTTAGCTCCGTACAAGATTTTCTCTAGAGCAAAAAGCGATAAAAACCCAGCTATGGTACTTATGCATTGTGGTTATCTAAACAAAAACACTGCTGTTGCCCTACCAGAGATAATAGACTATTATAAGGGCAAGGGTTATGAATTTAAGGTAATAACTGAAGATACCCCCGAGGTATATAGATTAAGTAAACATAGGTAATTACTACTTCTTACATATATAGAAATTATATAACACCTTGTTTATACATATTAATTTACAACCTTTTCAATAATCAAATTGAAAAGGTTGTAAAATACAAATTCTATATAAACAGATATTTTAATATAGTACCTTTTATTTAAATTTGAATACTATGGTCATATAACAATTTTTATGGATGTATTATGTATTATAATAATATAGCTGCTGTATCCTATGCTAGTGAGTATGCTTTATCTCCTAACAACAAGTTTATATACATGAAGCCATATGGTAAAATCGGTGGTGATTGTGCAAGCTTCTTATCACAATGCCTATTAGCTGGCGGTTCAAGGATGCAGTACAGTAATTTGCCGTGGTTTTATCAATCTATTTCTTCATCACCTTACTATAAGTGCTCTATCAACTGGTCTGTAGCGAGTTCTCTTTACTGGTTCTTAATAAATAACTCTACAAAAAATAATTATGGACCAAAAGGAAGGTTATTGAAAAACATCTCAGAATTAACATTGGGTGATTTAATTTTCTTTCAAAACTCAAGCCAAAAGATATTTCATGGTTCTATTGTAACCTCATTTGATGGTGACGGCACACCTTTAATATCTCAACATACCTATAACGGCTTAAATGTTCATATAAAAAGCGAGTATTTTAAAGATACAATCTACTATGTTAGAATTTTTATATAAAGATTAGCCTACGTTTAAACACAGTGCTTTAAAAAAAACAAACAGTAAAGATTAAAACTCTTATGTAATTTAATTATGATTTTCTAAAGAAAAAAAGAAAGCTATGGTTACCATAGCTTCAATTTTTTATACACATAGCTTATCCACCTTCCGATGGTTCTTTATTAGATGCTGTTTCTCCAGTTATAGCTTTTACTATAGCTTTAGCAATTGTGTACGGATCATATCTTTCCATATCTTCTTGTGAATCAATAAAACAACATTCTATCAATACACAAGGCATATTTGTGTATTTTGTTACGTATAGGTTACTGTTTTTGACACCTCTATTTATATATCCAAGCCTAGAGATTTCCTCACAGATTTTATAAGCAAACTTTTCCGATCTCCCTCCAAGTTCACTAACCCAGCATTCTACTCCTCTTCCACCTCCCGCATTAAAATGGATAGAAAGATGCAGTGATGAATTACTTTCGTTTGCAAGTCTAACTCTATAGCCTTTAGAAGCACCAGCTGAATTAAAACTTTTTTCCCAAGGTGTACAGTCTTTAGTCTTATAGCCTAATTCTTGAAGATTTTTCATAATAAGATTCCATACAGCCTTTGTGCAGCTATCCTCAAGTCTTATTCCCTTAGCACCAACATCTGGATAACAGTTATGCCCAGCATCTCCACTAATAGTAGAACCTTTTGCAATTCGCATTCTATCACCACCTAAAACTTTATTCTATATATATCCATACTATGCTTGATTTTTATAAAGGTAACTATTATTGTTTAAAAACGACTTGTATTTATTGTTAAAAAGAGAGAGCTACCAAATAACCTCAAGTTATTCTGGTAGCTCTCTTTTATCCTAAATATTTTTTCTCTAGATTATTTAATGAATCTAAATACTTATTTTGTATACCACTATTCTCTGCATTTATTTCAAAGTCTTCACAATTCTCATTTATTGAAGCAAGTGTTTCACTTGAAAGATTGTTTTTTGCAAATTTATATACAATCTTATCTTCTTTATCTATATGTCTATCTAACAAATTAGCATATGATATAGCATTTGCTATGACATCAAGTTTTGCTTCTTCTTCTCCATCTAAAACCTTTTTTATAGCTTCCTCAAGACTGTTTATGAAGAACCTTCCTTGATCATGCTCAACCAACATACCAAACTGAATTGTCTTCTTTATAGCTTGGTTTAGTTCCTCTTGCATCTTATTGAATAAAAATTGTTCTTCTTTACCATGATGATGTTTATCAGCATAATTTCTTATAAAATCAATCATCAAATATAAATCATCATAAGAAGCATCTGTACCTTTAAGTACTTTAAAGCAAAAACTTCTTACTACTTTTAGCATTCTTTTTATGTTCCTATGTTCTTCCATCATTAATTCGATTGAATCCATTTGATCACATCCTAGCCTACTAATTTTATAATTCTTGTTCCATTGTCAGTTATTCTATATTCAAAATTACTATTTAGTTCTTTTACAAATTCTTTAAGCCAATTATCTCTTAGTCTATAGAATAATCCTACATCACCATTTTCTCTGTCCCAATATTGATGATGAATACATTGAGTAGATACCCATTCAATTCTCTCTTCGGTATTATTAATAACTTCATTTACTCTATCACAAGGCATGCCTTCTAATATGTAATCATTCATTGCAGTATAAATTTCTGCTGGTGTTTGAGGGAAACCTTTTTCTGTCTTATATTCTCCACCTGCAACCTTACCTTGCTCTGAAAATACTTGAATCATATCATTTATTAATAAACTATCTTTTTCAAGAAGTCTAGTAATCCAAGCAGCCTGCCTTGATTCAGCAGCACTTATTTTACCTTGAAGCCAACCGTGAATATTGCTAGTATCAATCATATCTTCTAAAGGTCTATCTTCCACGGGAGCTCCATACTTTGCATAAATTTCATTTCTTAGATCTTCTATATCTATCCCTTTTTGTTCAGCTATCTTAACTAAACTTTCTTCTAAACCTTCAAACCACTCTATCTTATTAAACAGCCAATAATGTATCTTTCCTAAAAATAAACTCATTTTAATATCACCTCGTATAAATTTGTGTAAACTGTTGTATTTACTATATTCTACAGTTTTATCTAAATATTTTAAAGCTTAAAATCGTTCAAATTATAATAATTATCTTTGACATTTTTGTGACGATTTATTTATCCTACATCTTTATTTTATATTAAATACTAAAAAATGACGGTAACAAAAGTTACAGCATTAAAAATTTCATTTTAATAATTTTGTTTTAATTTTGTAATTTATTTTTATTGATTTGTAAATAAATGACTAAATTTAGCATTTATAATTATTATGTAAGCTTATTTGACAAACTAAGTATCTATTGTTTATTATGATGACAGATAAGTTAAAAAATATAAAAGTACTAAATTGGAGGGACAAAATAATTGCATAAACATAAAAAATTAAAACCCAACAACATACTATTAATGTTCATAATTTCATTTACATTAATATCAATAATATTTCTACACATTAATGATGTCAATAATAAATCAAAATTACCTCCCCCTGCGATTTCAGTATCTAATAATGTTAATAAAAATCCTACACACGGCATTAACATTCATCTAAAAGAACATGATATAAATACTGATTCTTATAATAATCCTAAAGAGCATAATTCAGAAAAGCCACCAATAAATAATGGTAAAAATGGCTTTGATGCCTCAATTATACAAGACTTCTTGTTAAAAAACAAAATTAAGTCCGATGGTAAAAAAATAGCTTTTCTAACATTTGATGATGGACCTTCTTTAGAAGTTACTCCTAAAATTTTAAAAACACTTAATGAACATAATATCAAAGCTACATTCTTTATTGTTGGAAATCAGTTAGACAAACATCCAGAATCAAAAAAATTACTAATGGACGAGTATATGCAAGGCAATTCTATTGCAAATCACACTTATAGTCATAATCCTGACAAGCTCTACCCTAAAAAAGATGTAGATGCCAAGTTTTTTATGGAAGATTTAGAGAAGAACAATACAGTTCTTAAAAATGTGTTAGGAGATAATTTCCATACTAGAGTAATTAGATTTCCTGGTGGTCATAGAACTTGGAACAAAACTGCTGAAGTAGATCATATATTAAAAAAGCAGGGATATGTATTTTTAGATTGGAATAACATGACAAGTGATGCTGAGGGCAATCCAAAAACAAAGCAAGAGCTTATTGATGGATATAAGCATACCTTTAAAGGTCAAGATAAGTTAGTAATCTTAATGCATGACTCTGAAGATAAGAGCACTACTGCTGATGCTTTACCTGATATAATTAATGATTTAAAAAGCAAAGGCTATGAATTCGAAACTCTAACCTAAATGTATAGAGTTTCTAGATCAACTATTAATTTAAACTTGTTCGAAAATCCGCGATTTTCGAACAAGTTTAAATTAAGTTTGGACATAGTTACTCTACAGTTTCATACCATTCCATTATATTGTCCTTATTTTTTATAATTATTTATAATAATATTATTGTATATAAAAACTTATTTGTTACAATCTACAAACTTGCGTTTAAACAGGTTTTTCTCTAAAAAAACTGCTCAGATTTCAAAATTCTATGATATATTTTAGTAAAGAGGATTTTCTATTAAAAGGAGGATTTCTATATGTTAGTAAAATGTTCAAATAATACATTATGTACTACTTTAACTATAGGTAAAGAGTACTTAGTTATCGATGAAGGTGACAAGTATTACGTTATTTTAGACGATACACAAAATGAAATAACTACAAAGAAAGATAGATTTACTGTTGTTGAAGACAGCGATCTAGCTAAGAAAACCAAAGCCACAATAACTGAATTAAACTATCAGTTAAGTAATGATTTTTCTGACATCAAAGACTTTAAGATTAGAAAAAACAGTAAAGGCGAAATTAAAGAAATAATAGTAAAGTTTAAATACGAATAGTATTTATATTTAAACCTTTTCAAAATTTCAAATCATATACACCGGTATTGTTAAAATTTTATAAGCTCTTATACAGTAAAAGATAGGCTGTGTTTATATTAAATCACAGCCTATCTTTTTATATTTCTTACTTAATTGCGATCACATCATATCTGTTCTATTATACATTTTATACGAACTAGCTACTATTCTATAGAGTATCAATCCGACGATCAAGTTTAATATCATCGCTGGTAATACTGCTGCCATAAATAAAGCTGTGAAACTCCCTGGTAACCCCACAATAATTGACGCCGACTCTAAAAATATAAGCCCACTTATAAGAGTACCTATAGGTAGAACTATTCCTATAGTTAAAGTATCCTTTACTCTTCCTTTTAAACCCTTTAGTATAAGGAAAACTAGGTTTGCAGTTATTATCTTATCTATCATATTTGGTACCTGTCCACCTGGAAATTTAGTTGTCATAGCCGTGAATATTCCTATGATTATTCCAGCTATGAAAGTAGTCTTATAATCATCATTTATCATTAAAATTATAAATAGCATAGTAAGCGCGAAGTCTGGCTGAATCGGTAATCCTAGCGCGGGTGTAATCTGATGAAGCAATGCCCCAATTGCTAAAAGTATAGCATTTATTATCATTTTTCTTGTTTTCATTACAAAATACCCCCTGATTTATTATTATATTTGCTCTACAGTTAAAATTATTATATTTTTTACTTCACTTCATCAAATTCACCTCCCTAGCTCTTAACTACAGTTATACCTGTAGTGAAAATTTATATTTTTTTAAGCATCTGTCTTTTTAAATGTATATGAGAAAGATAAACTCTTTTCCATCATACCTTTCGAAGACTTTGCTTTCATACCTGATTTTTAAACAATAAAAAAACTCCATCCTAAAAAATAGGACGGAGTATATCCGCGGTGCCACCTAAGTTACCAATAAAGGTCTCTCATTATCAGGTACAATCATACCTTCTCTGCTATAACGTGCAGAAAACGACATCAACTACTTTCAAAAGATTTCGTATTGTTCCTCAAAGGCCCATTCACCGGATATCCATGTACTGCTTCTCATCAAGTGCAGCTTTCTGTAACACTTTTATTCCTGCTACTATCCCTTATCAAAGGATTCATTATTTATATAAATTATAATGCCACTTCCAACTAATGTCAATATCTAATTGATCAATTTTTCTAAAACCTTTAATTCCTTTCTTTTAGGAATTAAGACGACCACTGCAAATATTCCTGAAAGGATTATTCCCTTTAGTATACTACTTATGCTTATACTCCACCAAACTCCATTAAGACCTAGAATGTTCGGTGACGAAAGAATGATTGCTAAAGGAATTCTAGCACCGGTTAAGACTATGCCAGTTATTGAAGGATATAATGTTCTACCTAATCCATTAAAAGCTCCACTTGTTGTTATTTCTATACACATAAACAATTGTGAATATCCCAAAATCCTTAAGTACATTTTTCCTAAGCTTATAGCCTCAGCTTCTGGTATAAACACTCCAAAAATAGCTTTTCCACCAAAAACCAATAATATAGTTGCAAAGAAACCTATCGCTGATGCAAGAAGTATTGTAGCGAAATAACCTTTAAATATCCTATCCCACTTTTTAGCTCCAAAGTTTTGTCCAACAAAAGCACTTAGTGCAGTAGACAATCCCCCTGCGGTCATCCATGATATTGCTTCTATTTGAGCTCCTACCTTTTGAACTGCTATAGCAGTTGATCCATATACTGCTATTATTCTAGCAATAAACATAGCAAATATAGAGAACAAACCATTTTGCAGTGCTACTGGCAATCCTAATCTAAGTATCTTCTTAACTGATTTTATATCGAGTTTATCAAATAGTTTAATTCTCAAAAATGCATCTTTTCTATTTTTAAGTGCATAAAGAAAAAGGAAAGTCACTACCATCTGTGCTGTAACTGTAGAAATAGCTGCTCCTGTTACCCCCATTTCAGGCACTGGACCTAATCCAAATATAAGTATAGGATCTAAGACCATATTGTATACTAGCCCTACAGTATTTATTAAGAAAGGAATCTTACTCTCTCCTGACGCATTGAAAATCCCTGTTAGGATAGGATTCATAAAAGTAAATACCATTCCCAAGGCGGATATTATTAAAAATATATCTGCCATATGTATAACATCACTATCTCCTAATTTAAAAAATTCTATCAATGGCTTTCTTAATAAGATAAGTGCCAATCCATATAAAACAGCTATTATTAAGTTCAGCTTAATACTATTATTTATAATTTTTTTTGCTTCACTATTCTCATTTTTCCCCAAAGCTTGTGCTACACCCACCTCAGCACCAGTTTTCGATATAAGAACTAGTGAATTTCCAAACCAAGAAAAAAATCCAGCAGTTCCAACTGCAGCTACAGCTTTACTGCCATAATTTCCAAGCCAAAGCATGTCCGTCATATTATAAGCCATCTGAATAAATGAAGTGCCCATTATAGGTAGAGAAAGCTGTATTAATGTCTTAACTATATTGCCTTCTGTAAGTATTATTCTTTTTTTCATTGTTACCTCCTTTTTATATAAGGTTCTACGCACCTCACTTACAATTATTTTAAAACCAATCAACTGTTTCTAGATTAGAGCAGTAAAAAAGTCGCTGAAGCTATCTTCTTCAGTGAGCTTTTTTAACGTATCTGCCTTTCGCAATGTATATGAGTAAAATTTGACAGGCGAACAAGTTTTGTTTTTTTACTGTACAACCCTAAAAACTTTTATAACCATTGAAATATCTAGGTTTAGATAACTCAAAATTTTTATACTTTGCTTTACAGTAAAAAAGTTTAGGAAGGAACTTCCTAAACTCTATGCAACAATATATCCTTCTTCCATAAGCTCAACGATTTTTTCATAGCTTTCTGGTTTACTATAGTAGTAGCCTTGGACAAAATCACAGAAAATACTTCTTAAATAATCAACTTGATTTTTGTATTCTACACCTTCTGCCACAACCTTAATACCTAACTTATGAGATAGCTGTATTATGTTCTCTACTATATACTGACTTTTTAAGTTACCCTCAAGTTCAGATACAAAGCTTCTATCTATCTTTAGCACATCAATAGGTAGCTTGGTAAGATAGTTAAGCGACGAATATCCAGTACCAAAATCATCCAGTGCAATACTAAAGCCTAACCCCTTTAGGAAAGCAAGTATCTTTATGTTTCTATCAAAAGATTTCATAAGCAAACTTTCTGTTATTTCAATCTCTATATACTTTGGTTCTATATTATATTTCTCAGTTAACTTTTTGAATGACTCAATTATATTATCATCTCTAAGTTGTATTTCTGATAAATTAAGTGCTAACTTAAAATCATCGTGTCCTTTTTCAATCAAATCCTTGCACTTCTTACACACTTCTTCAATTACAAAAAAACCTATTGGTATTATAAGCCTTGTATTTTCAGCCACTGGTATAAATTCTACTGGACTTACCATACCTAGCTCTTCGTTTTTCCATCTGATAAGGGCTTCAAATCCCATTATCTTAGAATCATCTAGAACTACTTTAGGTTGAAATTGAACATATAATTCTTTCTTTTCTAGTGCATTTCTTAAACCTTTTTCTAAGGTGTAAAATCTATTTTGTTCACGAGATATTTGGTCATCAAAAAACTGATAAATATTCTTACCATTTCCTTTAGCTTTGTACATAGCAACATCTGCATTTCTTAGTAATGATTTATAATCAACGGCATCATCTGGAAAAACTGTAATACCTATGCTTGCAGTAGTAAATATCATTTCATTCATCAGATTTTTAGTATTATTAAACACATCAATTATCTCTTTAGCAACTGAGTTAACATCCTTTAAATCTTCTATATCTTGCATAAAAATTACAAACTCATCCCCACCAAATCTACATAATAGATCTCCTCTTTGACTTACAATATCCTTCAAAGCCTGAGCTATAATTTTTAATATATCATCACCATAATCATGACCAAAAACATCATTTATGTATTTAAAATTATCTAAATCTATTAATATTAATGCTGCTTTATTTTGATTAACCTTATTTTCTTTAAGATACTTATTTATAAGTACTTTAAGATAATTTCTATTATGTAATCCCGTAACTGAATCATAGTAACTCATATAACTAATTTTAAGTTCTTTTTCTTTTTTATCAGTTAAATCACACATTGAACCATATAGCCATGTTGATTTTCCTAAATCATCTCTTATAATTTTTGCTTTAATATTAAGCCATTTTATAGTTTTATCTTCAGCAACTATTCTGTATTCAGTTTCATAGTAATTTGCATTCTTATCCTCGATAGCATCAAGCAAATGCTTTCTTGCTAAGATTCTATCTTCTTCGTGAATTACCCGTAACCAATCTTTTTCATAACTAATAATTTTATTATCATTAAAACTTACAATTTCTTTAATCTTTTCACTAAAATGAACTTCATCTTTAAGTATATTCCATTGAAATATTATATCTCTAGTACCTTCAATTGCAACAGTATACTTTTCTTCTTCTTCTTGAAGCTGTTTATTTAAATCTACTAGCATATTTTTCTCTTTATCTAGTTTTAACAACACCATAAATAAGAAGGATATAACTGCTAAATTAAATACGAATCCTACTATTTTCAAACCTGCAATACTCATAGCTGTAATTGCAAGAACTGAAACAGCATAACCCAAAATGTATATATTCTTTTTCAAGTAATTACCTCCAAATTTATGTATAGTATTAAGAAACTTATTGATTGTCTTTTGTTGTATTTAAAATTTCTCCTGCTTTGGAGCCCTCATCTTCTATGCAACTATTTTTATCGTTTAATAAAGTAGCTATTAATGTTATTGAAGCAGCAGCTAATAATAACAATTTTCCTTTTTTCATCAACAGTAATCTCCTTTACGTTAATATACTTATAAATTATTATATTAGAAATTATTGCTGTTGGAAACATATTTATTCATATTAATTATTTTTTTTACAATGTATTTTATATTCACCAATAAAATTTATGACTTAATCTATAAATTCTGGAATCTTTAGCACAATTTATAGTCTTATATAGATGAACCTTAGCTTTTGTATGAATACAGTATTTATTAATGACCTTAAAATTATTTTTATTAGCATCAATTGTTATCTAATAAATTGATTAGTTTCTTGGTGATAAGTATAGCCTACAGATAATAATCTATCAATTAATACATCCTTAGATATATCAATATCTTCACACAAAGCATCTAAATTATTGTAAAAATCTCTTAATTTCATATTTATTATGCTTAATAATATAAATGGGTCCATGCTTTTAATTTGTTCGTTATCCATTTTTCTTTTTTTCCTTCTCTCTAATTAATTTGTTTATCACTATATCGTTATACTACTCTTAGATATTGCTTAAACCTTATTTAATAATACCATCCAATGATTTCCCAAGAAATTATATACATCAAATCTAATTTTACTACATAGTTTGCATTAATGTCTTTATATTTATAGATCATGAAACTGGGATATATTTTTTAATATCAACTCAAACTAATTGATAGTTGTTGGAACTTTTTTACTTATTTTGCAATATAATATACTATCTCAGGAGAATAACTTATGATAAGGGGAGAAATATTATAAGTTATAAAGGCTTTCTAGATGAAATATATGGTTTTGGATAAGGAACTTAACTGGAAAGACAACGGCTCTAGTAGATTAGCAGAAATTTTTCTAACAAGATTAATTCTCCCTATCCAAAATCAGTGTTAAAAAGAAGCCTTAGTAGTTTTACACTTTTAACCTCTTCTAACTATATGCCTGATTAAATATTCGTCCTTTGTGTTGTTAGATTGAGATTTCAATCTAACAAAAGACCTCCAACACATGTTGGAGGTCTTTTGTTAGTATCATATGTTTTTTATTTTAGCATTATATATGTTTTTCTATTATCCCTACCGCTTCTCTGAGATATTTTTCTTCTAGTTCTCCAAATCTACCTTTGTTTGGAGAATCAAGGTCTAATACTCCAAATACTTCTCCATCCTTAATTATTGGAAGTACAATTTCTGAATTTGAAGCACTATCACAGGCTATATGACCTGGAAACTCATGAACATCTTCTACTCGCAAAACAGTTTTTTCTTGTGCAGCAGTTCCGCATACTCCACTTCCTAATTTAATTCTATAGCAAGCTGGCAGTCCTTGGAATGGCCCAAGTACTAGTTCACCATCTCTCATAATATAGAATCCAGCCCAATTGCAATCATCCATATAAAACTTTATAAGCGCAGAAATATTTGAAAGGTTTGCAATCAAATCAGTTTCTGTCTCAAGTTGATCTCTTACTCCCCACACCATAAACTTATAATTTTCTTCTCTATTTGTGTCTGATGCTACTCTCATTTCTTCCATTTATTATGCCCCCATCATCTTGTTTATTTATTGAAACAAACTTTTTATTTAACTTTTTGAAATTATAACATAGTATCTTTTTTAGTACAAGTTACTTTTAATCACTAATTTCATTGTAAATAAACTTAGTTCATTTCAGTGTCTTTTAGGCCGCTTAACTTCACTACTTTACTAATCACTCTAGTTTCCTTCACTTCCCATGTCTAAAAGCTTTCTTCTCAGTTTATCTTTGATACTTTCCTCGCAAAATGCAAAATTTATTGCATTTTCTATTGTATTAATTACTTCCAAATCAGTTAATCTAAAATTACTTATTATCTTTATATACTCATTATTCAAAGTGGTATTTGAAACAGTATTGTTATCTGTATTTACTGTAACAATTAAATTCTTTTTAATATATTTATATATTGGATGATCTATAATTCTATCTACTATTCCAGTATTATAATTACTAGTTACACAAACCTCCAAGGGAATGTTTTTATCAAGTAAAATATCCATAGTTTTTTGACTTTCAATTGCTGCTGTACCATGACCAATTCTTTCAGCATGAAGTAATTCTATAGATTTATCTATATTTTCAAAGTTCCCAGTCTCTCCTGCATGTATAGTTATATGAAATCCTAAACTTTTAGCTTTATCAAATAACTTAACAAATTGATCTGCTGGATACCTTTGTTCATCACCAGCTAAGTCTATAGCCACCACTTTATTATCTAAAAACTTTTTTGCCGCATAAAGCTGTTGATCATTTATTTCATAGCTTTCATGCCTTAGAAGACATATAATTAGGTTAAATTCCACATCAAATTTAACCTTACCTTCATTAGCACCATCTAGTACTGCCTGAATGACATCTTCCATTGTTAATCCATTCTTACAATGGAAACAAGGTGCAAACCTTATCTCTATATATCTTATATTTTCCGTATTACAATCCTCTATAAGTTCATATGCTATTCTTTTTAAATTTTCTTTATTTTGCATTATGGATATCGGAATATCAAACTTTTTTAAATATGCTTCTAAGGAAAAAGTTTTGTCTAACACTGCTATTTTATTTAAAAACTCTTCTTTCTTGTCTTCTTCCATATATCCATCTTTTTTTATAAGTTCTAGCATCGTTTCAGGTCTTACAGAACCATCTAAATGACAATGTAGATGTATCTTAGGTAAAGATAATAATTTTTCAAGTTTCAAATAATCACCTTCTCTTATCAACCATTTTTTATACCAGCAATATAAAACGCCACTCCATTATCTTCATTTTTCGCTTGTATATTTGCTCCATGATACTCAACTATTTCTCTTACTATAGATAAACCTAATCCATACTTTCCATTTTTCCCTTTAGTGAAAGGTAAAAATAGATTTTCAAATTCTTCCTCATCTATCTTTTCACCATCATTATATATTCTTATAGTATATTTCCCTTGTTCTTTATATAGACTTACCTCAACCTTTTTTTTAGCATACCTCGATGCATTATCAAACAAGTTTTCAAGCACAATCGTAAATTGCTCTTTATCTCCTAAAGTAAATGCATCCTCTAAGGTTTCTATATCCCATTCTAACTCCATATTATTTGCTTTTATTTTATAAAAAACATCAGAAATCACATCACATAATGAGTATAAATGATTTTTAATCTGTTTAGAGTTTACATATTCAAGTTTTGAAAGTTGTAACAGATCCTTTATCCTCTTCTGAAGCATTACTGCTTCTTCATCTATAACTTTCATTGTCCCTTGAAGGGTTCCATTTGGATAAATCCCATCCTCAACTGCTTGTACATAGTTCCTAATTACCATAACTGGAGTTTTTAATTCATGTGAAACCTGCTGAAGCATATTTTGTCTCCATTCATCTCTTTTTATAAGCTGGATTCTCATATCTTCAATACTTTCCGCCAGACCTCCAAGTTCATCTCCTCTTTCAAGTTTAAGTGAGTCATACCAATCTTGTTTAGCTATCCTTTTTACTCTGCTTTCTAAAAACTTTATCGGTGCAGTTATATAGTTAGAGAAGGCCATAGACACCATTAAACTTATCATTATTGCAATGATTCCTCCAACTATTAGCTTCTCTGTAACATCCTTTACAAGTTTATTTCTATAAGTATCCATCATGAAAGATATCAAGTAAGAATCTTTTCCATCAAAGTTAGTCTTCTTTATAACATAATATAATCTACCACTACTGAGTTTATAATCATATCTCTTACTAGTTTCATTTTGAGTCCTTGTCTCTTTTTCAATTACCTTCATAAGATCATTAGTTAAAGAAGACCTAGAAAACCTCTTAATAATATTTAAATTTTGATACGGATAAACCACCTGAGTTACTGATCTTATATCTTGAATCCGGCCTATATTTTCAGCATTTATCTCTTCTAACTCCAAATTTTTATCCTTATTCTTTGAATGAAGAAAAGTATCTTGTGCTAATTCTATGGTTTTATAAGTTTCATCAGTAAAAAAGGAACTTATTGATATATTAAAGTACAATACTAAACATATAAATACTCCAGCTATTATACCGGCACTTACAGCCCAAACTTGAAAGGTCAAAGATTTATTTTTCATATCAACACCTCTAACTGATTTCTAATTAAGTCTATAACCAAATCCATACACAGTCTCAATTCTAAGTTCAGGCATCCTTTTTCTAAGCCTTCTTACAAGATCATCCACAACCCTGTCACTTCCATAATAGCTTTCTCCCCAAATCATATTTAATATATCATCTCTTGAAAAAGTTTTCTGTTTATTGTTTAAGAAAAGCATAAGAAGATCAAACTCCTTAGAACTAAGACCTACATCCTCTCCATCTTTTGTTATTATTCTTTTATCTGTTTCAATTAGATACCCATATAAATACTGACCACTTGATAAATCCAATTCTTTGTATGTTCTATCTAATAACTTTTTTGTTCTTATAACTAATTCTCTAGGCATGAATGGTTTAGCTAGGTAGTCATCGCTCCCCATTTCAAGCCCTACTATCCTATCAATATCTGCATCTCTCGCAGATATAAAAATAACTGGAATATTTTTATTACTGGCCTTAATTTCTTTCAAAACGGTAAACCCATCCACATCTGGTAACATTATATCTAAAATCCAAAGATGAGGATTCTCATATATAGATTCTATAGCATCTTCACCTTTTGAAAAGCTAGACACCTCGAAACCTTCTCTTACTAGATAAGAGCATAATACTGTATTTAGATTCTTATCATCCTCAACTAAGAATATCTTATAACTCATAATAATTCACTCCTCTTAGGGATCTTGCTAATTTTATTATCATAATTATACTCTAATTATTACAAAAAAGTTAATATTTTTTCACATAAATAGTTTAAAATAAGTTTAAATATCTATAGGCAAACCATTTTAAAAAGAAATGCTTCTATAAAATATAATTTTCTATAAAGTAAAAATGGCTTTAGTGATACTAAATCACTAAAGCCATTTTTAATACTACTCTAATTCTTCATATTCTAGTTTAGCCATTGGGAATGGCTCTAATGCTCTCTCTAATATTCCTTGAACGTATGCTATTAACATCCCATAGTTCACTATTGGCACATTATATGCCTTGGCATCATCTATTCTTGAGCACATTGCAGTTCTATTTAACATACATCCACCACAGTGGACTATGAGTGAGTATTGTTTAACATCATCAGTAAATACTACACCCGAAGAATATTCAAAGTTTAATTCTTTTCCTGTAAGCTGTCTAAGCCATCTAGGAATTTTTACTCTTGCTATATCATCCGCCTGTTTGTGATGAGTACAACCTTCAGATACTAAGATCTTATCTCCATCTTTTAGTTTCTTAATCGCTTTTATTCCTCTAACCATCTCTGCAAGATCACCTTTATATCTAGCAAATAATATTGAGAAGGAAGTAAGCATTATATCTTTAGGAGTATCTGCCGAAACCTTTAAAAACACTTGTGAATCAGTTATAACAAGCTTTGGTTTCCTTCCAAGACTATCTAGTGTTTGCCTTAATTCATGTTCCTTTGTAACCACCGCAATTGCATCACTCTCAAGTATATCTCTAATAGTCTGCTGTTGTGGAAGTATTAGTCTTCCTTTTGGAGCTGCTTTATCAATTGGTGTTACTAATACAACTAAATCACCTGGATTTATAAGATCTCCAACTATTTTAAACTTATCCTCTTCCTGAGGCAAAAGGCTTATTATCTTGTTTTTTATTTCCTTTATCCCCTTATTTAATGCAGCTGAAGCTGGAACTACTTGAATTGAAAGTTTTTTTGCCATTTCTTGCGCTGCTTCATCATAGGAACCCAGTTGATCAATTTTATTTAATACTCCTAAAACAGGAATATTCTTTTCTTTTATTACTTTAACTATGTTTATATCCTCTTCAGTAACACCAACAGCACCATCTACAACTATAAGTGCAACATCTGCTTTATCTAAAACTTCAATAGTCTTTTTTATTCTAAGTTCTCCTAATTCTCCTTGATCATCAAGCCCTGCTGTATCAATTATCACACATGGTCCAATTGGTAGTATCTCTATCGCTTTGTAAACAGGATCAGTTGTGGTTCCCTTAACTTCTGATACTATAGAGATTTCTTGTTCTGTAATCGCATTTATAATACTCGATTTACCTGCATTTCTTCTTCCAAAAAGGGCTATATGTACTCGCTCTGAGCGAGGTGTAGAATTTAAACTCATATAATCTTCTCTCCTTACTTTCCAGGTATACCTGGCTTTGTCAATTCTAACGGGTTAAGTATTGCATCTACTTCTTCCTTAGTCAATATATCTTCTAGGTATATAGCTTCTCTTAAAGTTATTCCTAAAGCCAATGCTTTTTTTGCAACTTCGCTTGATCTATCATAACCTATATGATGTATTAAAGCAGCTGTCATAGCTGTGGATTTTTCTACATTCTCTCTGCAAACATCTTTATTTACTTCAATACCTTCAATACATTTCTCTCTAAATATTATAACAGCTTTTTCTAATAACTCTAAGGATTCTAATAGATTTTCTGTTATAAGAGGAATGAAGGCATTAAGTTCAAGTTGCCCACTGGCCGCAGCAAAAGTTATCCCACTGTCATTTGAAACAATCCTCATAGCAACCTGTGCTATCATCTCTGGTATAACTGGATTAACCTTTCCAGGCATTATGGACGATCCTGGCTGTCTCATTGGAAGTATTAATTCCCCAAAACCACCCTTAGGACCAGAACTTAAAAGTCTTAAATCGTTTGATATTTTCATTAAGTTAACAGCACAAGCTTTCAAAAGTCCTGAAACCTCTACAAAAACATCAGCATTTTGAGTAATATCCATAGGAAAATCAGAACGTGCAAGCCCAAGCCCTGTAAGCTGCTGAAGCATATCCGTCATCATAAAAATGTATTTATTTGTAGCATTTAGTCCAGTACCAATTGCCGTGCCACCTATATTTATCACTCTAAGTCTTTCTTCAACCTTATAAATTCTCCATCTATCTCTCTCTATAGCTTTTGCATAAGCACCAAACCCTTGCCCAACCATCATAGGTAGTGCATCCATAAGTTCTGTTCTACCAAGCTTTAATATATTTGCGAACTCATTCTCCTTTACTTGAAGAGCTTCCTGCAAATCTGCTAAAGCATCAGCTAATCTTCTTATCTTTCTTATAGCCGCAATTCTCAAAGCAGTTGGACATACATCATTTGTAGACTGAGACATATTTACATGATTCAATGGATGAATAACATCATAATTTCCTTTTTCTTCACCTAATAGTTCTAAAGCTCTATTTGCTATAACTTCATTCACATTCATATTAGTAGAGGTTCCAGCTCCACCTTGAAATGCATTTATCCTAAAACTATCATTAAACAGGCCGTCTGCCACTTCTTCTGCTGCTCTAATGATAGCTTTACTTTTCTCTTCATCTAGTCTTTTAAGCTTTGAATTCACTAACGCTGCTGCTTTTTTTATAGTTGCAATTTCTTTCACATAATCTATATTTACGTACCTGTCTCCAAGATTAAAGTTTTCCATAGCTCTTATAGTATGTATTCCATAATACTTAGAATCAACTATATTTCTATCACCTAGCATATCATGTTCTAATCTAAAATCCATAACTCTGCTCCTTTACATTTTTACTTCCTTTACCATATTTTCTGCCCCCCACTTTGACATGATCTCAAGAACAGGAATAAGGCTTTTTCCTCTTTCTGTTAAAGAGTATTCTACCTTAGGGGGAACTTCGTTATACTGTTTTCTATTTATTATCTTATCTGCCTCAAGCTCTTTAAGTTGTTGACTTAAGGTCTTATGCGCAATTGTTTGGAGTCTTTCTTTCAACTTGCTGTACCTAACTACTTCCATTCTATATATCTCCCATAGTATTATCCATTTCCACTTTCCCTCTAACACAGAAATAGTGTAATACATTGGGCATTCCCCATATCTATCAATAAATTTATCCATTTTTCCCCCTTATAAGCATAATAGTCATTTTGAGTATATTCTATCTTAATACTTACTTTTTGTTAAGTATATAACAAATAAGTGCATACTTACTTCTTTTTATATTAGGATATATAATTTATTATATAAAGTCAATTTACTAAAAACAGCTTTAAATATAAATTAGAAGTTTTATTTTATCTTATTTAAACGATGATGCTGTTAACTAATTCTTAAGTCAGAGGAGATATTACTATGAAGGTTATTGCTTTAAATGGCAGTCCCAGAAAAACTAAGAATACTGCTAAAATGATAAAAGAAGCTCTTGAAGGGGCAAAAACACAAGGAGCAGAAATTGAACTTATCAATCTTTATGATTTAAACTATAAAGGCTGTGTTAGCTGCTTTGCTTGTAAAAGAATAGATGGACAAAGTCACAGTAAATGTGCTGTCAATGATGATCTACAATCAGTTCTTAGAAAAATTGAAGAAGCTGATGCTCTTATACTCGGTTCACCAATATATTTTGGAGAAGTAACAGGAGAGATGAGATCATTCTTAGAACGTTTCCTTTTTCAATACCTAGCATATGATAAAAATCATTCATTTAATTTTAATAAAAGATTATCTATTGGATTAATTTACACAATGAATGTTCCTAATGAACATATGAGCTCTGTTGGATATGAAGACAAGTTCAAGAATACGGAGAAAATGTTAAAGAGATTCTTCGGTCAAGCTGAATCCTTATTTGCAAACGATACTTACCAATTTGACGATTATTCAAAATATGACTCAACAATGTTTGATGTAAATCATAAAATTAAAGTTAGAGATGAGGAATTTCCTAAAGATCTAAAGAAAGCTTTTGAGTTAGGTATAAGATTAACTCAGTAAAAATCCTATAAACTGTACTCCCCTATTTCTTGATAACCTCATGAATATAAACTATAAATAAAACGCTCATGATAAGCATAATTATATCTTTTCATGAGCGTTTTATGTTAAATTCTAATCTTAAGACTGCTAAGGTTACAAAACAATCCCTTAACCCATAGCTTTATAATAAAATTTATTCCTTCACCTATTTTGCTACTTATCTTTTTATTTTTGATCCAAATAATTCATCCCACATTTCTAATGCTTTCATTAGATTCTCTGTATCTAATTGAGTAGCACTTGGAAGTGTTTTAATTGCATCATCATACTGCTGCCTTAAAGCAGGCTTTATCTTATCTTGACTGGCCTTTGGCGCTGAATCTAAAGTAAGCCCCTTTACAGATGGCCCTGGATAAAAATACCCACTATCATAGGTTATAGCCTGCATCTTTGGTGTCATAAGCCATTGTATTAATTTAGTTACTACTTTCTTTTGATGTTCGCTTAAACCTTTAGGTATTGCAATATATTGGGCATCAGATACAAGCGTAGTGTTGTTAAGCAAAAATCCTTGGTAACTCTGAGGTATTCCTCCTATAATTCTTTGATTCATATCCCATCCAAATTGGCTAGGTATAACCCATCTCTTTCCATCCTTTAGTTCTGTAAATGTAACTCCAGTTTTAGTTGGATAGTAGTCTATATATTTATCTAGCTCTTTAAGAAAAGCCCATGTCTTATCCCAAGTTTTAGGATCTTTGGGATTTGAATCTCCAAGTATATATGGAAGTCCCTGAAGAAAGTTTCTTCCTGGTCCTGAGTTCGCTGGTCTAGCATATGTAAATTTGCCTACGTTTGCCTTAGCAAAAGCCAAAAGCTCTTCTGGAGTCTTAGGAACATTAGGTACATTGTCTGGGTTATATGTAAATAGTGGTCCGCTAGGAGAAAATACATAAGTTATCCCATATCCATTTACTAATTTATAAGTAGCTTTTGCTCCATCACTATAGTTGTTCTCTAACTCCGGAAAACTGCTACTATAGTTTGGCATTATCTTTTCGATAACATCTCTATCAATTGCATTACTAAGACCATCTATTCCTGTAAAAATTAGATCAGTCTGCATATCTTCCGCTAAAATCTGAGATTTTAATAAAGAAGGAGCCTCCAGTACACTTGCCTTCTTTACTACTACCTCTGATATTAAACCTGGATTGGCAGCTTTAAATTGATCTATAGCATCTCCAACAAGCTGCATAGTTCCTGATATATCCATTATATCCAAGGTAATCGGTTTTTCCGCTTTTACTGTTTCCTTAGTGCCACATCCTGTAAATATGGTCATTGTAGAAACCATTACTAGCATTAGGCTTAACAACTTAAATTTCTTCATAAATATCCTCCATTTTAGTTTTTACACTGTCTTAACCTTCATTAAACTCAACCTACTGCTAATTAAAGCTTAAATCTATTTACTTCTTCTATCATAGAATTTGTTAAGCTTGATAAAGTTTGAGCTGAAACTGCTACGTTTTTAAATGACATATTTATTTCTTGTACTGAAGCCGCTATTTCTTCAGCCGACGCAGCATTTTCCTCTGACACACCAGAAATATCTAATGTTTTAGATATTATACTATCTTTCTCTACATTAATACTTTCAATGGAATATTTTATTTCCTCTACTCTTGGGAGTATAACATTAATTGACTTAAATATTTGAGCAAAGGATTTTATAGATTCTTCAATCATTTCTGTCTGAGAACTTAAACTTTCCTTTCCAACATCAGTTGTTTTTACAGCTATCTGTACCTCGTTGTTTATGTTAGATATAAGCCCACTTATATTCTTTGCTGATACCTTAGACTGTTCAGCCAGCTTTCTTATTTCTTCAGCAACTACTGAAAAACCTCTTCCTACTTCTCCTGCACGCGCAGATTCTATTGCAGCATTTAAAGCTAACAAATCAGTTTGCTCAGCAATTGAGTTTATTATATTTGTTATATCATTTACTTCCCCTATATGATTATCTAATTGTACAACTTTTGTTCTTACTGTATCAAAGGACTCAGTAACATTGTTAATGGAATCAAATAAAACTTTAAGCTTAGAGTTACTATTTTCAGACATTGTACCAATACTTTGTATATTTGAGTTTACATCATTTATTGACGAGGTTATGATGCTTAAAGCCTCAGCAAAGTTATCTAAAGAATTTTTTACACTCATCAAATCACTAGACTGATCATTTGCTGCAACAGCAACGCCATGAACCGCATTACTTATCTCATGAGCAGAAGATGCCATTTCATCAGAAGTTATTAGTAAGTTTCCAGCTTGGTCATTTACAATGTTAGTTGATTTCTTTACTGATTCCAACATTGATGAAATATTTGAGATTGTCTTACCAATAGATTTCTTCATACTACCAAATTCGTTTTTCAAGTCTGTATCTATATTGATACTAAAATCTCCTTGAGCTACCTTTTCTAAATCTAGTATTATTTCCTTCATAGATTTTTTTATCACAACTATTATTGCAAAAGATACTACCATCATTAATACAAATCCAATAAAGAAGGTTATAAAGAAGACTATTGTGCTTTGAGAATATAATTTATTATTATCATTATTAAGGCTATTAGCCATATTTGAACTATACCTTACTAAATTATCTAAAAAAAGCTGCATCTCATTACCCTGCTGATTAAATTTTTCTAGGTTAATTCCATAAAGTTTAGTTCCCTTTTCCATTTCTTGTGCTTTTCCATGATAACTATTCAAATCATTTTTAAATTCAGCAAGGTTATTTTTTTCGATAGAACTTAGAGAAAACTTTTCATATTCTGCTATCATCTTAACTAGAGTATTATAATCGTTTTCCACCGCAGTAACATCATCATTGTTAAAATTAGTGATTGATATTCTATTCATATTCAACCTAACATTTGCGAAAGTTTGACGTATCTCTTCAGCTTTCACAATTCTAACTAAAGCTCCTTCATACATTAATGAAGAGTTTTTGTCTATAGATTTCATATTATTATATCCCACCACTGCAATTGCAAAGGATACGATTGTTGATAATATTACCATCATGATTATACTGTTAATTACTTTAATGTTTTTCAGCATATTTTTCCCCTTTCACACTTTTCGCTCATATATATATCGACATTTTTCCGCAATACTTGACATTTCACCGAAAAATTCAATCCTATATAACCCCAGAAGTTAACAGTATCTTAACTTCAGTCGTCTAGCGCTTCACCTACAAATATCTTGATAAATCTTTACTATATCATCACAATAAAATAACATAAATCATAAAATATTCACCTCATAATTGATACAACAATCAGCAACTAATAGAATTTGGCTCTTTATAAATATATTTTTATACTTTCTTTTACAGTAAAAAAGCTTATTCTAAGTGAATTAATATCCTTAGAATAAGCCATCTGCTTTCTACCCTTATTTATTATGCTAATCTTTATAAACGACCCCATCTATTATCTGCCTTGCAAGAGAGAACTTTTCTGGTAAGTTTGGCATCTTATCTTTTTCAAACCAATCAGCATATAATATCTCTTTCCCATCTACCTTTATATCACCGGAGGCATATTCTGCTATAAAACCTAGCATTAAAGAATTTGGAAAAGACCATGGTGCGCTATTATGGTATCTAACATTCTTTACCTTTATGCCCACTTCTTCTAATACTTCTCTTTTAACAGCACTTTCTAAATCTTCACCTGCTTCCACAAAGCCTGCAATTAAGCTATACATGTTATTTTTAAAATTACTATTATGTGCAAGTAAAATCTGTTCACCTTTCATAACAGCAACTATTATAGCTGGGCATATTACGGGATACATTACATGATTACACTTTGGACATACCTTCGCAATTTCATCTTCTTTAGTCACTGTATTTGCTCCACATTTCCCACAAAACTTATTAGTTCTGTTCCAGTGAAGTATTTGATTGGCTCTTCCTGCGGCAGAGAACAAACACTCATTTACTGTGTTAGCAAAATCTCTTAAGGACATTAATTCAAACCCCTCAGATAGCTTAATTTCAGAATGAGTTTCTGTGGCAAAACAGCTAACTTCCCCAATTTCTCCGATAAAAAACTGTTCTTCATATTTTATGTTTAATGACTTTAGTTCTTTTAATAAAGGTATTTTTATAGAATTTTGTTCTAGCTTAACTAATATATTCCCATCGAAGAAAACAATCATGAAATCCTCGTCTACACTTTTTTTAGTTACATCTGATAATATTTTAAAGTATTGTTCCATTTTCTAATCCTTTCTTTGATGCCTTAAAATTATGCTTATCACTAAATACTTACTTGCCTGATGCTTTTCTATATTTTAAATACTCCTTTAGTACATATATAGGAAAAGCTATCACCACAAGTTGAAAAATAACTGCGATTCTTTATCCTTTATATAATTATACTGCTTATAATTATGTATATCAATTTTTACAACGATATTATCCTTATTTGCACTTTCTCTATAAGCAACAAAAGGAGAGCATCAGCTCTCCTTATAACTCTAGCAAATCTATCTCTTTGATTTTGAAAACACATCAAAAGCAACTGCCATAAGTAATACAAATCCTTTTATAGTCATCTGCATGTCACTTCCAACACCCATTATAGACATACCATTATTTAATACGCCCATTACTAAAGCTCCTATTATCGCACCTATTACTGTACCTACTCCACCATAGGCAGAAGCTCCGCCTATAAAACAAGCTGCAATAGCATCAAGCTCAAAATTTGTTCCTGATTGAGGTGCTGCTGCATTAAGTCTCGAAGTAAAGGCTATACTAGCTACTGCACTTAATACTGCCATATTTACATAAGAGAAGAAAAGTACTCTATTGGTATTTATTCCTGAAAGCTTTGCTGCCTTTTCATTTCCTCCCATAGCATAAAGATATCTTCCTTGAATAGTATTGTTTGCAAAGAAAGAATATACGAATACTAATATGCCAACTATAACAAATATAACTGGAATCCCCTTATATTTTGCAAACCAATAAAATACCAAATTCGTAGCTAAAACCACTACGGCAATTTTGCCAATCAAGATATATAAAGAATTACTTTCATACTCATTCTTTTTACTTGTAGACCACTTCTTTACCTCTAAAAATATATAAACTATAGAAATTATTATTCCAGCTATAATTGCTGTTAGATTCAAAGCTGAAGCTCCTTTAAAGATGTCTGGTACATATCCTCCACTTAACTTTTGAAAACTTTCTGGAAATGGTGATAAAGTAAGACCTTTAAGCATTGTGATTGTAAGCCCTCTAAATATAAGCATGCCTGCAAGAGTTACAATAAATGCTGGTATTCTTACATAAGCTATCCAAAAGCCTTGCCATATTCCAATTATTAAGCCTGCTATTAGACAGAATACAATTGCCAACCATATATTCATTTTCATACTTACTATAAAGGTTCCAAGTAATGCGCCTATAAAAGCACACACAGATCCTACAGAAAGGTCTATATTTCCACCAGTTAAAATACACAGTGTCATACCAATGGCTAAGATGAATACATAGCTATTTTGAAGTATTAAATTTGCTACATTCATTGGAACAAGCAGTATCCCATTTGTTAAAATTTGAAATATGATTATAATAACTACCAATGCTATAAGCATTGCATATTGTCTTACATTACTCCTAAAGGTACTTTTGATTACATCTAATAAGCTATGCTTGATATTATCTCCAGATTTCTGAACTGTTTGCATTTATATAACCTCCCTATTACTATTCATTATGCATTTCATTATTGACTCCTGAGATGCATCTTTTTTATCTAGCTCTCCCACTATTTTTCCATCATTAATAACATAAATCCTATCACAAACACCTAGTATTTCAGGTAATTCAGAGGATATAAATATAACTGACTTTCCACTATCAGCCAAGTCATTTATAATCTTATATATCTCATACTTTGCTCCTATATCTATTCCTCTTGTTGGCTCATCTAAAATAAGGACATCAGGCTCAGTAAATATCCATTTACTAAGAACAACTTTTTGTTGATTCCCTCCTGAAAGATTTCCAACTTCTTGTAATATAGTTGGAGTTTTTATATTAAGCTTCTGCCTATATTCTTCAGCAATTTTTGTTTGCTTTGTTTTATCTATAACGAAATTCCTACTTATCTTAAATAAATTAGCTATAGTAATATTATTTTTTATATTATCTATTAGATTTAAACCTGCAGTCTTTCTATCTTCTGTAGTATACGCAATTCCATGTTCTATAGCCTGTCTGATGCTGTTAACAGTAATCTCTTTACCATCCTTAAATATTTTCCCTGTTATATGGGTACCATAAGCCTTTCCAAAAATACTCATAGCAAATTCAGTTCTTCCTGCTCCCATAAGGCCTGAAAGTCCAACAATTTCACCCTTTTTAACTTTTATATCCATATCCTTGATAACTTTTCTTTGCGGTATCAATGGATCATATACATTCCAATCTTTAACCTCAAAAACTACATCTCCAATATTAGGATTATGTTCTGGGAATCTGTGAGTGAGATCTCGCCCAACCATTCCTTTTATTATTCTATCCTCACTGATGTCACCATCATTTTCTAAAGTTTCTATAGTAGCTCCATCTCTTATTACTGTTACCCTGTCAGCTACCTTTACAACCTCATTGAGTTTATGGGAAATAAGTATTGATGAAATACCTTCTTTCTGTAATTCTAATATTAAGTTTAATAGATGATCTGAATCTTCTTCATTTAAAGCAGCAGTAGGCTCATCTAATATTAAAAGCTTAACATTCTTAGCTAATGCCTTTGCTATTTCTACCAATTGCTGTTTTCCTACACCTATATCTATAATCTTTGTATTAGGATTTTCATTAAGTCCTATCCTATTTAGCATTTCTGCAGCTTTATCCTTTGTTAACCGCCAATTTATAAAATTATTTTTTGCTCTTTCATTACCTAAAAATATGTTTTCAGCTATTGATAGATATGGTATTAATGCTAGTTCTTGATGAATTATTACTATCCCCTTCTTCTCACTATCCTTTATATTAGTGAATCTGCATTCCTGTCCTTCATATATTATGTCTCCTGTATAAGTTCCATAGGGATATATTCCACTTAGGACATTCATTAAGGTAGATTTACCAGCCCCATTTTCACCTATAAGAGCATGCACTTCTCCTTTTCTTACATTTATATTTACATTATTTAAAGCTTTAACCCCTGGAAAGAGTTTTGTTATATCTTTCATTTGAAGAATATAATCCTCCATCTTTTTCCCTCCCATATATAGATGTACCACTTCTTAACAAAATTTATATTTTTAAATTCTCTCACCAGAAACCGTAAGAGTTTTAAAAATTGATTTCGGTTAGAACCGGTACATCTTTAGATACTTTTCTTTCTGCTGTCATAATATGTTTATAAAGCCGAGCACCTTAGCTTTGTGCTCGGCTAAACTTATTGCTTATATTTTGCTATTTCAAATCAGCTTCCTTATAGTATCCGCTATCTATAAGTATTGTTTTATAGTTTGAGGCATCAGCATAAACTGGATCGCATAGGAATGATGGTACAACCTTGCTTCCATTGTTATAAGTCTTTGTATCATTTACTGCAGCTTCTTTACCTTGTACTAAACTATCAACCATCTCAACTACTTTTGAAGCAAGAGTTCTAGTATCCTTGAATATTGACATAGATTGTTGCTTATTTATCATAGCTATTACATTTGGCTTATCGCAGTCTTGACCTGTTAATACTGGATATACCTTATCACTAGTTCCATAACCAGCATTTTTTAGAGATGCAACTATACCAATTGCTAAACTGTCATTTGGAGAAAGTACTACATCAAGTTTTTTGTCTTTTGCATAGTTAGCTGTAATTAAGTTATCCATTCTTGCTTGAGCCTTAGCTGAATCCCAGCCTTGAATTGCAATTTTAGTAAAATCTTTTTGTCCACTTGCAACAACTAACTTTCCATTATCAATATAAGGTTGTAATATGCTCATAGCACCATTAAAGAAGAAAGTAGCGTTATTATCATCAGGTGAACCACCAAATAGTTCTATATTAAATGGACCTTTTCCATCCTTTAAGCCTAGTTGCTTTTCTATATATTGTCCTTGAATTACTCCAACCTTGAAATTATCGAAAGTTGCATAGTAGTCAACATTAGGTGTCTTCATTATCAATCTGTCATAAGCTACTACCTTTACATTATTATCTGCTGCTTTCTTAAGAACATCTGTCATTGCTGATCCGTCTATTGCAGCTACAACTAAAACCTTACAGCCTTTAGTTATCATATTTTCCACTTGTTGAGTCTGAGTATTTACGTCATTGTTAGCATATTGAAGCTCTACCTTGTATCCTTTTGATTCTAGCGCTGATTTCATGTTGGCTCCATCTTGATTCCATCTTTGAAGTGATTGAGTAGGCATCGCTACTCCAATTAACTGTTTAGTAGCTGTGGATGCACCTGCATCTGTAGCTTTTGTCCCCGAATTACCACAACCAGCTAAGGTTGCCATTAAGCCTAAAGCTAAAAGAGTAGTAAGTACTTTTTTCATTTATTATTCCCCCTGAAGTTTATTTTGACCACAGACTCATTATAGTTTTTGAATACGTTTAACTAAAGGTTTTTACTTGCTTTTCACTGGTAAACTCTTGCGGAGATTTTTAGTGCAAAAAAATACCCATATGGTAGTATTATTTTAAATACACTACTATATGGGTTCATGTTTTATTTTCTAAATTCTGTAGGACTTCGCCCTTCATACTTTTTAAATACTTTGCTAAAATAATTTGGATCATTATAACCAACGGAGAAGCAAATCTCTTTTATGCTTATAGAATTATCCATAAGAAGCTCCTTAGCTTTCTTAATCCTAAGAATGTTTATATAGTCAGAAAAATTATAGCCTATAATCTCCTTAAAGGTTCTGCTAAAGTAATAACAACTTAGATTGAATTTCGCCGCAACAGTATCAAGATCTAGTTCCTCCACCATATTTTCAACTATATACTTCTCTATATCTTTAAAAAGTACTGATTTGCTGCTATCTATATTGTGATTACTTTCATTAACATTGTCTTTTATGTTGTCTATATGAATAATATTATTATCACATTTTTTTTCAAGTGAAATAATCGCTTCTTTATATGATGTATGCATAGCTGATAGACCGTTATAGCACCTTCCTATCCCTACATTTATTGATATATCAAATATTCGTTGTACATCTTTTCTTATATCTACAGCCAACTTTACTATAGTAATCTTTTTATCTTCATCACAATTATCTACTGGAGCCTCTATAAAATACACTAATTCCTTAATAGATTTATATGTTCCTATTGCCCTATACTTTAAGTTTATATATCCTTTTATATATTCTCCTATCTTGCTTTTAGCTTGATTATTTAAAACCTCTGTATTGTTACCTTCAAGTTCTATTACCATTGAACATGTATTTTCAAAGGTTAAATTCAAGTAATCCTTATACATCTGTTCATCAATAGCTTCAAAGGTATTATTAAGTATATAGTAACTCAATTCATTCTCCATAACTGAAATTAAATTATTGAGCTTTTCAGCATTTTCTATTTCGCTTTTCCTTTTAGCTTTTTCTTTATCTACACATGCTACTGCTTTTCTGATTTTTTCTATCAGCTCTAATCTTCCGAAAGGTTTTAGTATATACTCTTTCACATTATTTTTCACAGCCTCTACCGCAAAGTCGAAATAATCGTATGCTGTCAGTATAATAAAGTAAGTATTAGGTAGCGATCTCTTTATCTCTTCAATAGCCACTAACCCATTTATACCAGGCATTTTTATATCAGTAATAACAATATCTGGTCTAGCCTGTTCTGATATCTCGATAGCCTCTCTTCCATTACGAGCCTCGAGCACCTCCAATTTGTCACCAAACTCCCAGCTTAGGATACTTATAATAGATTCTCTTTCATACTTTTCATCATCAGCAATAAGAAGTCTTACCATGTTTACATCAACACCTTTTTAGGAATTTTTAAATAGATTTTTGTTCCAATCCCCTTTTTACTTTCTATGGAGAATAAGTTTTTCTCATCATATAGTAACTCTAATCTATTAATTGTGCTCCTTATGCCCATTCCAGTAGTATGTCCAATATGCTCACTCGAATTGTCTTCTGAGCTTATTCTATTAAGAGTTTCTTCATCAATTCCGCAGCCACTATCTTCAATAAGCACAATTGTATAACTTCCTTCTTCATATATAGTTATCCCTATATTTCCGCCATCTTCCTTTGGTTCTATACCATGTATAAAAGCATTTTCTACGAAAGGTTGAAGAGTCATTCCTGGGACCTTTACTTTTGTTAAATCCACTTTTAAATCCAATATAAAAGTAACTCTCTCATCATAGCGAACCTTTTGTATGAATATATATTGCTTTACTACATCAATTTCTTCCTTCAGTGTCGCATTTCGCTCCATCATAGTTAAGCTATATCTTAAAATTCCAGATACAGATTTAATAAGTTCTTCTGTTGTAGAAGCATTTTCTTTTATTGCTGTTTGATTTATGCAATTTAGAGTATTAAATAAGAAATGGGGATTTATTTGAGATTGAAGTACCTTTAGTTGACTTAACTTTAGTGCATTCTCGTATTTTAAAATAGTAATTTCATCATCTATTACTTTTCTTTCAAGTTCAGCATTTCTCCTAAGAGAATTTATATATACTTTTATATTCTTAATCATGCTGTTGAAAGCCTCAGATAATAAATCTAATTCATATATATCAGTCTTATCTCCTCCAACCATCTCAAAATCTCCATTGGAAACCTTCTTTGATGCCTTTACCAATTGCTTTAGTTTTGAGCTTATATTTCTAATAAAGAATAGTGTTGATAATATGCTTATTAATAGTGCCGCTGTAATATATAGCATTATAATCTTATTTATAATACGTTCTTTAACTTCATAGCTTTTATATAAATTATCATTGTAACTAATATAGCTATCCGTTAAATTAGTAATATAAATATTGCAATAAGTCTGAATTTCCTTAGTAGAAACATAATGATCATAATAAGTATCAATAGGACCTCGATTGTCATAAAGCTCTATAGTCTTCTCTCCTTCAGCTCTATAGCTATACAGAGTATTTATTAGATCTCTTAAAAGATATTGGCTTTCAACATCAGAAATCTCTTTAAGGGAATTTACCTTACTTAATGCTTCGCCTAAATCTTTTCTATAGTTACTTCTACATTGAGTAGTATTTGTTTGTATATATTTATTAAAATTATCAGATGCATCATTAAGCAGATTTTTTATTTCGTTTATATTATTCAATTTACTTAGCATAATAGTATAATTTTCATTTATTTTTCTATTGATAAATACAGCTGTAATATTACTTGTAGCTAATGGAATGATGATAATGAGAGCAAAAATAATGAATTTTCTTTTTAAACTATTTTTCATCCTCTACTCTCCCTGCTTTTTCTTATATTCATTTATATTATTTCTATCAACAACTTGTACACCTGTTAAGTTTATTTTATCTACTTTCTTACCTTGAGATATATCCATTATCATATTTACTGCATTGTATCCCATAAGATATGGTTTTTGCACAATAGTGGACGAAATTACACCTGATTCTATAAGCTGCAACGTATCAGGCAAATCATCGAAAGCAACAATCTTAACCTTGCCTACAAGACCAAGGCTTGACACTGCCTTAGCTGCCCCAACTCCATCAAGGGCTGAAGTACAAAATAGAGCCTTTATATTATAGTTTTTAGTCAATATTTTCTTAGCTGCAAGTTCTGCTTCAAGTAGATATGAATCAGAAGATTCAACACTAACTATAGCTATCTTTGAATTGTTACTTATATAATCTTTAAAACCCTGTACCCTTTCCTTTTGATTAGTTACGTCTTTACCACCTATGACTATACCAATATTTCCTTCGGTTCCAATTTGCCTTATCATCTCCTTGGCACCTTCAGTTCCTGCACCAATATTATCAGTACCGACGTATGCTAAACGTTTACTTTGTTCAGCATCTGAATCTATGGTAATAAGAGGTATTCCATTGTCAACAACATTATTAATTACTGAGTTATATTTACTTTCCTCCTGCACATATGTAATTATCCCACTAACTTTAGCTGCATAGGCCATATTAATAAGCTTAAGCCCTTCATCAACATTGGCATAGTCAGGTCCCTCAACCTTAACAACAGCATTTCTCTCTTTAGCTGCTTTTTCTGCCCCAGCTTTTATATATTGCCAATACGGATTTGACTTCACATGGCAAATAAGTACTATCTCTGGTTTTATTTGCTCTTTAATATTAGCAGGTTCTTTAAAAATTCCGAAAAGAATAAAAGTGAAAATTGCAAAAATTAAAATTATTGCTATATATCTGAGATTATAAAGATTCTTCATCTCTTTCCCCCTTAATGACAACTCCTAATGTAAACCTCACTTGTTTAATATACATGCTAATTATATAATATATTACAAAATATGTATATTATATTTATAACTTCTTATTAAAATATTACCAGTAATTATTTGCTGTAGTTTTTTGTTGCTCTATAATATTGTTCTTACCATTATATATAGAAATTGAATTTATAAAAGAGAGAGATTATTTTCAAAATATTCTGATTTTATGTTTTTTAATGTTGTTTTTTGTAGTAAAATAAGAACATAATATTTGAGGGAGATGATATAATGAACATTAGAAATCTATTAAAACCTAATCCTATCACCCTAAAAGTAAACGATGACATAGATAAAGCTTTAAAACTTATGGATGAGTTTGATTTGAACGGTATGCCAGTGGTAGATGATAACGAAATTTTAGTTGGAATGGTTGTTAAGGCAGATATATATAGATTCATGGTAACCCCAGGACACTATGAAGATTGTCCTGTTGATTGGGTTATGTCTAAATCAATAATTTTAGCGCAAGCTAATGAAGATATTATTGTTGTTGCAAAACGTTTAAGAAAAAACAATATTATTTCTATGCCTGTGGTGGAGAATGAAAAGCTAGTAGGAATTATAAGTATTGAAGATTTATTAGATTATTATATTGGATTAGAATAAAGGATTCCTATATCGAAACTTAAGTTATACTTGTTCGATAATCCCGGCTTTTGGGGATTTTCGGGCATGTATAAATTAATAGTTGAGCTAGGAACTCTATATTCCTTATGTGTAACTCCATACTAACATAGTTAGTAAAAACTTACTTATTAAGTTTTTATCATCTATATTATCAGTATATAAACTTTTATTAACATTTTCTTCACCATTTAATATCTTTTCTTCTTCCTCTGTTAATGCTATGAGCCTTTGATAGATATCTTATCTCATTTCATTATAGCATGTTTATATTTATACGTTCCAGTTTCGCTATAACTAGGCTTTGAACATCTTTATTTCGCAAAAATACCACTTCACAAAATTATGAAGTGGTATTCCTATATTATACTAAAGTTGTATATCCTTCTAAGAACTTATCTACTTCTCTTGCACAAGCTCTTCCTTCATTTATAGCCCATACTACAAGACTTTGTCCTCTTCTAACATCTCCACAAGCAAAAACCTTGGATATATTAGTTTGGAATTTTCCATACTGAGCATTTACATTTGTTCTTGCATCAGTTTCTACCTCAAAGCTGTCAGTTACATACTTTTCAGCTCCTACAAACCCCATTGCAAGTAATACCATATCTGCTTTCCATGTCTTTTCACTACCTTCAACTTCCTTTGGAACAAAAGCACCATTTTCGTTCTTTTCCCAGTTTACATTAACTGTCTTTACTGCAGTAAGGTTGCCTTCGTCATCACCTATAAATTCCTTTACTGTGATTAAAAATTCTCTCGGATCTTTACCTTTTAAATCGATAAATTCCTCTTGACCGTAGTCAACCTTATGAATTCTTGGGTATTGAGGCCATGGATTAGCTTCTGTTCTTTCATCTGGCTGTTTTCCCATGATTTCAAATTGAACTAAGGAATTACAGTTATGTCTTAAGCTTGTAGCAACACAGTCAGTTCCAGTATCGCCTCCACCTATTACAATAACATCCTTTCCTTCTGCAGATATATAATTCTTATCCTCTAAGTTTGAATCTAAAAGACTCTTAGTTGTAGCTTTAAGAAAATCTACTGCGTAATGTACTCCCTTAAGTTCTCTTCCCTTTGCTTTTAAGTCTCTAGGATTTGATGAACCACAAGCTAAAACAACAGAATCATATTTTTCTAGAAGCTCCTTTGAATCAACATTAACTCCTACATTTGCGTTGGTTACAAAGTTTACGCCTTCTTCTTTCATGATATTTACTCTTCTATCAATAACAGTTTTATCAAGCTTCATGTTAGGAATACCATACATCAAAAGTCCACCGACACGGTCATTTCTTTCATAAACTGTAACATTATATCCTCTTTTATTAAGTTGATCCGCGCAAGCAAGTCCAGAAGGTCCAGATCCTATTATTGCTACATTTTTATCTATTCTTACCTTAGGAGGATTAGGCTTAATCAAACCTTCCTCAAAAGCTCTCTCTATAATAGCGCGTTCATTTTCTTTTATAGATATTGCTGGTCCATTAATTCCTGCAGTACATGCTGATTCACAAGGTGCTGGACAGACTCTTCCTGTAAACTCTGGAAAGTTATTAGTCTTTAGAAGTCTTTCAATGGCCTTCTTCCAGTTACCTTTATATATTAAATCGTTCCATTCAGGTATAAGATTATTAACTGGGCATCCTGATACCATTCCGTTTATCATTATTCCTGATTGACAGAAAGGTATACCACAGTCCATACATCTAGCACCTTGAACTTGTTGTTCCTCTTTGGAAAGAGGAGTCACAAACTCGTTATAATCTTTTAATCTTTCCTTTGGTTTTTTCTTAGCCGCAACTTTCCTATCATATTCTAAAAAACCTGTTGGCTTTCCCATAATACTCCTCCTCTTTCCTACTTTCTTACTCCCTTTATTACATCAAAGGCCATTCTTTCTGCATCTTCTTTTGAAGCTCCCGAAGCTACATACTCTTTAATTAATGTAGTTATATTCTTATAATCCTTAGGCATTACCTTAATAAAGCCTCTTTTATATTCTTCAAAGTTTGAAGCTATCTTCTTTGCTTCAGCTGAACCAGTACACCTTTCATGCTCTTCTAAAAGTGAAAGCAAATCTTTTTCATCTGATGAATCTAATTCTTCAATATAAACCATGCTTTCATTTATATTTTTCCTCTTTGTTCCTTCAGAATCAAGAATATAAACAACTCCACCTGACATACCAGCTGCAAAGTTTCTTCCTACTGGACCAAGTATAACAACTGTTCCACCAGTCATGTATTCACAACCATGATCACCAACACCTTCAACTACTGCTGTAGCTCCTGAGTTTCTAACACCGAATCTCTCTCCTGCAACCCCTCTTATGAAGGCTTTACCACTTGTAGCTCCATATAAAGCTACATTACCAACTAATATATTTTTTGTTGGATCAAGTGTTACAGTATCTGGCTCGTATACTATGATCTTACCACCAGAAAGTCCTTTTCCAATATAGTCATTAGCATCACCTTCAAGCTCCAATGTAAGTCCATTAGGTATAAAGGCTCCAAAACTTTGTCCTCCTGCACCCTTTGTCTTAACCCAAATAGTGTCTTCAGGTAGTCCTTTTTCTCCATGTCTCTTAGTTATTTCACTTCCTAAGATTGTACCGAATACTCTATCAGTGTTACCAACATTTACTTCAAGCTTAACATTTGACTTTCCTTCAAGAGCATCTAGAGCGTTTGGTACTAATACCTTTGAATCCAAAACATTATATAGTTTATGGTCATAGCTTGCTTGATATTTATAGATTCTATCGTGTGGAATTTCTGGATTGAATAGCAGTCTTGATAGATCTACTTTCTTAGCCTTCCATCCACCAATAGATCTTTGTACTAACTTGTCAGTACGTCCAATCATTTCGTCTATTGTTCTAAAGCCAAGTCTCGCCATGTATTCTCTTAGTTCTTGTGCTATAAAGTGCATAAAGTTTATAACATGCTCTGGCTTTCCTTTAAATCTCTTTCTTAACTCTTCATTCTGAGTTGCTATACCAACAGGACAAGTATCAAGATTACATACTCTCATCATCACACAACCCATAACTACTAGCGGTGCTGTAGCAAATCCAAACTCCTCTGCACCTAGAAGTGCTGCAATAGCTACATCTTTTCCTGACATAAGCTTTCCATCAGTTTCTATTACTACTCTTTCTCTTAGGCCATTTAGGATTAGAGTTTGGTGAACTTCAGCAAGGCCTAGTTCCCAAGGTAAACCTGCATGTTTTATTGAAGTTCTAGGAGACGCTCCTGTTCCTCCATCATATCCACTGATTAGTATTACGTCTGCTCCACCCTTTGCAACACCTGCTGCAACTGTACCAACTCCAGCTTCAGAAACTAGTTTTACACTTACTCTAGCTTTTGAGTTTACATTCTTAAGATCATATATAAGCTCTGCCAAATCTTCTATAGAGTATATATCATGATGTGGTGGTGGTGAGATAAGACCAACTCCAGTAGTTGAGTGTCTAGCCTTAGCTACCCATGGATAAACCTTAGTAGCTGGAAGCTGTCCACCTTCTCCTGGTTTAGCTCCTTGTGCCATTTTTATCTGTATTTCTTTTGCATCAACAAGGTACTCGGAAGTAACTCCAAATCTACCTGAAGCTATTTGTTTTATTGCAGAAGATCTTAAATCTCCATTTTCATCAACAACAAATCTTTCTCTTTCTTCTCCACCTTCACCAGTATTAGATCTTCCACCAATTCTGTTCATTGCTATAGCTAGACATTCATGTGCTTCCTTACTTATTGAACCGTAGGACATAGCTCCTGTCTTAAATCTCTTAACTATTGACTCAACTGATTCAACTTCATCTATTGAGATACTTTCGTTACCTAAATTTAAATCTAATAAACTTCTTAGGGTTAGATTGTTCTTTTCATTGCTGACTAAAGAAGTATATTCTTTAAACTCATCATAATTACCAGTCTTACATGCATTTTGAAGCTTGTGAATTGTAAGCGGGTTATATAAATGTTCTTCTTTACTACTTCTAAATTTATGAGCACCTTCCGAATCGAGCGTAAAGTCTATAAGTCTAGCATCAAAGCCTTGTGTGTGCCTTATTACAGCCTCTTTCTCAATATCAAGAAGATCAATTCCTTCTATTCTAGATGGTGTCAATGCAAAATACTTGTCTACTACTGACTTTGATATTCCAATAGCTTCGAAAATTTGAGCTCCATTGTAAGATTGAATTGTTGAAATACCCATCTTTGATATTACTTTTACAATACCTTTTAAAGCACCTTTGTTGTAGTTATAAACAGCCTTATCATAAGTCAAATCTACAGTTCCTTCTTCAACTAAAGCTTTTATTGACTCATAAGCCATGTAAGGGTTTATTGCATTAGCACCAAAACCTAAAAGTAATGCAAAGTGGTGAATCTCTCTTGGTTCTCCTGATTCTAAAACTATACTTACTCTGGTTCTCTTTGCTTCATCAACCAGATGGTGGTGTAAAGCTGAAACTGCAAGTAATGCAGGAATTGGAACATTATTCTCATCAACAGTTTTATCTGAAAGAACTATAATTGAAGTTTCATTTTCTATGGCTTCATCAGCTTTTCTTAATATAGCCTCTAAAGCCTTTTCAAGATTTCCTTCTTCGCTCTTATTAAATACTGTTGGTATAATTACATTTTTAAAGCCTTTATTTCCGATGGCTAATACCTTATTAAAATCTTTATTTGATAGGATAGGATTGTCTAACTTCACTCTTCTACAGTTATCCTCACCTTCAGAAAGTATATTTGACTCTGCGCCTAGATACACTCTCACAGAAGTTACTATTTCTTCTCTTATTGCATCTATAGGAGGATTAGTAACTTGAGCAAATAATTGTTTAAAATAGTTATATAATAGCTGTGGTCTATCACTTAAAACTGCTAGAGGTGTATCAACTCCCATAGACGCTAGTGGATCATCTGCATTTACACACATAGGAGTTATTGTAGCTGTAACATCTTCATAAGTGTATCCAAAAGCCTTTTGTAATCTAACTAATTTTGCTTCTTCTAGTTTCTCTTCAGATACAGTAACTTCTGGTATTTCTCTAAGCTTCAACAAATTTTCCTCAACCCAAGTTCCATATGGTTTTAAAGTAGAATAATTTTTCTTTAAATCATTGTCATCTATAAGCTCACCATTAACTGTATCAACAAGAAGCATTCTACCTGGAGTAAGCCTTCCTTTATACTTTACGTTTTCACTTTCAACATTCATAACTCCAACTTCGGAAGATAGTATTAAATAATCATCCTTTGTTACATAATATCTTGAAGGTCTAAGACCATTTCTATCTAAAGTAGCACCTAAAATATCTCCATCAGTAAATGCTATAGCTGCTGGTCCATCCCAAGGTTCCATCATGGTTGAATTGTATTCATAGAAGGATCTCTTATCTTTATCCATTTCATTATTCTTGCTCCAAGGTTCTGGAATAAGCATCATCATTATGTGCGGAAGAGTTCTTCCATTCATATATAGAAACTCTATTGTGTTGTCAAGCATTGAGGAATCTGAACCATTTTTATTTATTACTGGAAGAACCTTATTAAGCTCATCTCCAAATATATCTGATTTGAATTCTGATTCTCTTGCATTCATCCAATTTACATTACCTCTAATAGTATTTATCTCTCCATTATGGATGATATATCTATTAGGGTGAGCTCTCTCCCAGCTTGGGAAAGTGTTTGTACTAAATCTTGAATGAACAAGAGCTATAGCAGTATCCATAAATTTGCTTTGTAAATCTGGGTAAAACTTTTCAACTTGGACTGCTGTAAGCATTCCTTTGTAAACTAAAGTCTTGGAGGAAAGGCTAGCTATATATGCTTCAACTGCTTCTTTTTCAAATAGTCTTCTGATTACATAAAGTTCTCTTTCAAAAGCTTTTGAATCAAAGTTATCACCATTTGAAGCAACAAATCCCTGCATAATAAAAGGCATTGCTTCTCTAGATGCGTCTCCTAAGTCCTCTGGATTAACAGGAACTTCTCTCCATCCCAAAAAGCAATGCCCTTCATTAAGAACAATATTTTCAAAAAGCGCCTTTGCTTTTTCTCTCTTCTCTTTATTTTGTGATAAGAAGAACATTCCAACACCGTAGTGTCCTTCTTTAGGTAATTCAAATTCACAAACTCTTGTAAAGAAATTGTGTGACACCTGGATTAGTATTCCTGCTCCATCTCCTACATTAGGATCAGCACCAGCGCCACCTCTGTGCTCCAACTTAACAAGAATATCTAAAGCATCCTTTACGATAGCATGATTCTTTTTGCCTTTAATATGTGCTATAGCTCCAATACCACAGGCATCTTTTTCAAAACTCGGATCATACATCCCTTGCTCTTTCGGAAAGTTACAAAACATAGCCAGTCCCCCTTTAATATTACTTTTGCTATATTAGATAAAATTGCTACATTTACTAAATAAACAATTCTTAACTATATCATTTAAGCATTCTTATATTTCATAAATATATAATTTTTATTTCAATACAACATATCTCTAATTTTATTTTTTATTATGGTAAATTCACTATACCATATGATTCATTTAAAGAGCCAAAAAATTTTATATTGTGAAATAATAATATCACTAAAGTGTCAAAAAAATCAATATAATAATTAATTATTATGAAAAAACATTAAATTTATACAATAAAATCATAAGTAATCTTCACTTTTATTACAATATACGTAATTTGACTCAATTTGATACTAGAAACTGTAAATTGCAATTTTAAATACCATTACTTTCAAAAGTTACCCAATATGCATACTTCATTTATTGAAAATGACTTCTAAAGTTTTTCCAAGTTTAACTAGCGGATTTGAGAATATAAATTAACTCTAATCTATATATAGATATTTTATTATGATAAAATACTATACAAAGATACTTAATGAGGTGATATATTTGAATAAAATTCAATGTGAAAGTTGTAAAACCAAACTTTGTGCTAGCAAAGTTCCTATATTTGCATCACTTAACAGAGACCATTTATCTAAGGTTGTTTCTAAAATTAATCACCTTAGCTTTAATAAAGGTGAAGCGATTTGTGTTGAAGGAGATCCTTCTAGCTCTTTAGTAATTATAAATCAAGGTCAGGTTAAACTCACAAAGGTCACAAAAGAAGGAAAGGAACAGATAATACGGGTTCTAGCTCCAGGTGATTTTTTTGGAGAACTTAGCATATTTAATGAAAAAGATAAATATAATTTCTCTGCTTACGCTCTCTCTTCTGTAAAAATATGTTCATTAAGTAAAGAAGCAATGCACACTATACTTATAGAAAATCCTGAAATATCAGTAAAAATACTTACTGAAGTTTCTAAAAGACTTATGGAAGCTGAAAATCTTGCACAAAATCTTGCAACCAATGATGCTGATATAAGAGTTGCCAGTCTTATTTCTGAATTTGGAGAAAAATACGGACATAATACTGATTTAGGAATAGAAGTTAACTTACCTATGAATAGAGAAGATATGGCTAACTATATAGGGGTTACTCGCGAAACCATTAGCAGAAAACTCACTAAACTACAGGACTCTGGTGTAATTTCCTTGGTAGGAAATAAAACTTTAATTATTAAAGACTCTAGCAAATTAGAGGATTTCATGTAAAAAGTCTTATAATTTAATATTTTTATTTAAAGCTCCTGTTTTATTTACAGGAGCTTTAGTATTTTTATATTGATGATTTTTTTATTAGGTCATGTTAAAGAATACTTTTAAAGTTAAGTGGTTATACAGGAGATGCTATATGAGCGAGCAGCTAGAATTAAATGATTTTTTCAGATGGAATGGCGTTAAGAAAATGTACTGTTCGAACGTAGTGAGTTTACATTTTTAGCCATGGAATATGACAAAATCATATTAATTCTTTGCGTAAGCTCATTAAAGCATCGGATGTATAACCACTTAATTCCAACATAGTGATTTAACGCATATTTTTATTATTATTTAAAAATTTGATTTGAATCATATTTTTAAAATTCTAATACTCATATAATTAAGCCATAGCAAACGAAGAAAAAATTAATTTGATATAAAATTTAGGAGGCTTAATTATGATAAATAGAATGATGATTGCAGAAAACATATATAGCGTAAGCAAAGTGGATGATAGAGATGTTCCATTTCATAGACTTACATTAACAAAGGGAACAACCTATAACAGCTACTTACTAAATACAGAAAAGCCAACAATTATAGATACTGTAGATATAAGTTTTGGAAAAGAATTTGTAGATAACTTAAAAGAAACTGTAGATTTAATGAAGATACAATATATCGTTATAAACCATACTGAACCAGATCACTCTGGTGGACTTGGAAGTCTTGCAGCTCAAGCTAAGAATGCTACTATAGTTTGTACTGAAAAAGCAGTTGAAGAATTAAAAGAAATGTACAAGTTGCACAAAAGAAACTTCTTAGTAGTTAAAGATGGAGATAAATTAGATATAGGTGGCAAGACTTTATTATTCCTAGAAACACCATATCTTCATACTGAAGAAACTATGATAACTTACTGTGTTGAAGATAAGATATTATTCCCTTGTGACATATTCAGTACACATATTGCTAATACCGAAGTGTTTAATGATTTAGCTAAAGAAGATATATTTGAAGACTTTAAGGTTTACTATACATTAATCATGCACCCACATAGAAAGCATGTTCAATATATGATAAATAAGATTAAAGATCTTGATATTAAGATGATAGCTCCTTCCCATGGATATATATTAAGAAATGAACTAGAAAAATTTGTTGAGTTATACGCAGAACTAAGCAAGAATACTACAAGTAATAAGTCAGCAGCAGTAATATATTCCACTATGACAAGTAACACTAAAAAGCTTTCGCAAAGCATTGCTGATTTCCTTAATACTGAGGGAATAAATGCTGTAACCGTAGACGTAAATAAAACTCCTAAGGAAGAAGTATTAGATTATATAAATAGCTCTGATATAGTACTTTTCGGTAGTTCAACTAGATATGGTGATATGATAGGATCTTTAGAAGATGTATTAAAAGAATTAAAAGCTATGGACTTATCCAATAAAATAGTTGCAGCCTTTGGTTCTTACGGCTGGAGTGGTGAATCTATAGAAGTAATACAAGATTACTTGCTTGAGACAAATGCAAATGTATTAGAAACTTCTAAGGTAATAAAATCTACTGGTATGTCAGATGTAGCTTTCCCTATAAGAATAAGATTTGCTGCAAAAGAAGAATCTCTTCATGAAGTAGAAAGAGCTTGTGAATATATTGGAAGTCTTGCACTTAATGCAATATAACAATTTGGAGGTATATTATGATAAACAAAATAGATAAAAAAGATACTTTAGGTCAAATCGTTTCTAACTTTCCTTTAGCAAGTGAAATATTTAATAAATATAAGATAGATTATTGTTGTGGTGGACATGATAACTTAGAATCTGCTTTGATTGAAAAAAATCTGAATGTAGCTGGTATTTTAAAGGAACTTAATGAAGCTTACGAGGTATTTGTACAGTCTAATAATGAATATATTGATTGGAGAAAAGAATCACCAATCAATATCATAAATCATATAGTAAGAACTCACCATGCTTATACAAAAAAAGAATTACCTAATATCGATTTACTTATGATGAAAATCTTGAAGGCTCACTTTTCTCATCATCAAGAACTTTTATTAAAATTACACAAGCTATTCGGGCTTTTAAAAATAGAATTAGAAGAGCACCTAATAAAAGAAGAAGAAGTGCTATTTCCTTTAATAGAAAAGTATTCTAACGATAAATCTGATATTACTCTTGCGAAAGTATCTGAATTTATAAAAGAAACTGAGTCTGAACATGATGCTGCTGGCGACTTACTTAAGGAAATAAGAGAACTCACAAATGATTTCTCTGCCCCAAAAGATACTTGTACTACGTTCAGACTTGTATATGCTCAGATAGAAGCTCTTGAAAAGGATCTATTCACTCATATACATCTGGAGAACAGTGTATTATTTTCACTAGTTTCATCTGAAAAATAATAACTATAAAGATGTACTACTTTAATATGAAAATATAAATTTTATTATGAGATTATACATCCATAAATACAATTATCATTACTCTCTAAATTTATATAAATCAATTTAGAGACGATGTTAATATATATATAAACATATTGATCTCTACCCCTCTGCAAAATAAGCCACTTCATTATTTTAATATGAAGCGGCTTATTTTCATTTATAGCCTTTAATTGTCATCCTATATTTTATTTACAGCTGTCATAACTTTAACATATGACATATTATTACATACAATGTATTGATGTACAATTTTAACCAAAGTATATTGTATATGAAAGGATGATAACTATGGCTGTAAGACATTATGTTTTGCTAGCTACTGATGGAAAAACCAAATTACCTACATCTTCAGAACTCCCTCCTGATCCTGCAACAGAAATCGAGGTTCTAATATATGGATTTGTTGGAGGTTTATATAAGGTTGATGACAAAGTAGTAGATGAAAATCTTAACTGGGAAACCCCCAAAAACTTAAACTATCTGTACGGATTAAAAGGAAGCGCTTATCTTCCATCTCCAATTATATGGGGAGAGGTTGGAGATAAGATTTATATTACCCTTATTAATCTTGGTATGAAGTATGTTAATATAATGGACCCTCATACAGTTCATATGCACGGGGCTCATGTAGCTACTCAGTTAGATGGTTTTCCTGAGCTGTCCTTTGCAGTTCCTATGTGGGAGTATACTGGTAGCAACAAACCTGAAACTCTAACCTATTACTTCTATCCAGAACATCCAGGTACTCTAATGTATCATTGTCATCAAGAAGCCTCAGAACATGTACAAATGGGAATGTATGGTGCATTAATAATATATCCATCTTATAAGAGTCTCGCAGAAAATGGGATAAAAAAGGATAAGTGCGGAAGATGGCTTAATAACGGAGAAGTTGTTCCTAATATACCTCGCTCTGCTACAAATAGAAATTTCGCTTATAACAACATCCATTCTTTTTTCAACAAAGAGTATATAATGTTACTGTCAGACATCGATCAGACCTGGCACGATAGTATATTAAATGGTACTGATTTTAATCCTGTAGACTATAAACCTAATTTTTGGCTTGTAAACGGAAGACCTTTCCCTTACTCCTTGCTTCCTCACCCTCAAACACCACCAGTAGGCAGTGATAAAGATCTGTCTCAACTTAATTATGAGTCCTATGTACATGTAAAAACAGGGGAAGACTTTTTACTCAGAATGATAAATATAGGTTACCAGGTAATACCTTGGCATGTACACGGATGGCACTTTAGAGTTATAGGTAAGGATTCACATATAAGCCCATTCTTAGAGATGAATCATATGTCAAGTAGCATGGGTAATATGGGACATCCTATAACTGAAATGGGCTTTACCTGCACAATTGGTTCTGGTGAAACCTATGATCTTATGATAAATGCTGAAAATAAGAGTCCTATATACAGAAAATATATAGTAAACGGTCAAGATTGTATACCTTCTGTTTGTAGGCAAATTGATGAACTTAAAGCCTACGATCCTTCTCTTATCGCAGAAATCCCTACACAACCTGTAAATGTATTAAATATTAATACAACAAATTATATAGATATCTGCGATGAACCAGAAGAAAGTCTAAATAGTAACTTCTTCCCTCAATTCTACCCAATGCATAATCATGACGACTATAAAGTTACTAATAACGGTACCTACCCAGGTGGCCAATTAACCTATATACAAGTAGATGCTCCCGAATTTGGTGGTTTAATGGGAAGCTATTATGCAAACAAAAACTTTACTGATCTCAGGTTAAAAAGATTGGATGAAGTTATTAGCTTTAACTGGAAAACTGATAAACCACAAGATTTGGGTGAAACCTTCTCTGTGAGATGGACTGGAAAGTTGAAACTTCCTATTTCTCAAAGATACAAACTACAGTTAGTTTGCATAGGAGATGGCACAGTAAAACTAAATGGAAACGAAATTCTTAAAGTGAAAGATTATTATTCTCTGCCAGTAGATTTTGAAACAATTGATTTTGAAGGAGAAAAGCAATATGAAATTGAAATTAAATACGTTGGAAACTCAAAAGGGGCTATTGCATTGCTTTGGACTTCTTCAACAAAGGTAAGAGAAGTAATTCCACCTTATAACCTATACCCAGTTTAAGATATCGGCGGTGTTAAAATACTTCATTGTAATTAAATGGTTACCATTCTAATTTAAACAATATCCTTAAAAATTCATCAGGCAATATCTTCAAAATAACCCTTTTAGAAAAGCCTCCTTAAGATTATCTTTACAGATTTTCTATAGTAGGCTTTTACATATTTATACACCAGCTAATTATTTTAACTCTATTGATACAGGGCAGTGATCTGAACCAAATACTTCGTTCAGAATATCAGCTCCCACAACTTCTTCTAAAAGATTATTAGATACAAAGTGGTAGTCTATTCTCCATCCGGTATTTCTCTCTCTTGATTTAAACATATAGCTCCACCATGAGTATTTTATAGTTTCCGGATTAAAATGTCTAAAGGTATCTGTATATCCGTTAGCAATAAACTTATCCATCCACTCTCTTTCCATTGGTAAGAAGCCCGAAGTCTTCTCATTTGACTTTGCATTCTTAATATCCATTGGCGTATGTGCAGTGTTATAATCACCACAGATTATAAGCTTTTTCCCTTCCTTTACTCTCTCATTACAATATTCAAGTAAAGCATCATAGAATCTCATCTTATAATCTAATCTTTCCTCACTACTCTGTCCATTTGGAAAGTATATATTAAATAGAGTAAATCCTTCAAACTCTGTTATTAAAATTCTTCCTTCACTATCGAATTCTTCAATTCCTATACCATGACTTACACTTATAGGTTCAACTTTAGAATATGTAGCTACTCCACTATATCCTTTTTTCTCAGCAAAAGAAAAATATGAATGATATCCATTTATATTTCTAGCTGCATCATCCAAAGTTGCTTCTTGAAGCTTAGTCTCCTGTATACATAGTATATCTGGTGAATCAGTTCCTAAAAAGTTTAAAAAATCCTTTTTCATAATGGCTCTAAGCCCATTAACATTCCATGAATATATCTTCAAAAAATCATCTCCTTAAGGAATAAAATACAAACAATAATAATTATTATTTATATAATATTATACTTTATTCCCTAATTCAATGTCCAATAATCAAATTCTAATAATTAATATAGCTTTGACTTCCCATTTTTATTGATTTAACTAATCTCTTTCTTAAAGAGTTTTAAGCATTATTATTAACAACAATCTTAGTATAAGAGTTTAAGGTCACAAAGTAATACACACAGTAGATAAGTCCATACACCGAAGCTATTACAATAAAACTATTCATAAGTTTTAAAGAAAGCATTTTTCCAAGTGCAATAGTTGCTGGTAATGAGTTAATCACCGCAACCATAAATGGTGCTCCAAAAAGTAGTCCTAATTCTTTTGCAACTGCACTTTTTATTTCACTATTACTTACGCCTATTTTACTTAAGGTAATAAACTTCTCCTTGTCTTCTCTTGCTTCCATCTGCATCTTAAAATATATTATGCTTCCTGTGGCTGTTATAAATAATGCCCCTATAAATAGTCCTATAAAAGCCATCATACCTAATAACTTTAGACCATCTGTGTAATGTTCATAGAAGGTTACGAGTCCACTTTCCTTATAAAAATTCTTTCCTAAGTCACTTAGAAAACTTTCTGCTTTGAAATCATTATCTAGAATATACCCTTTTATCTTCATAACCCTTGATTTTTCAGAGCTTAATTTCATCGAATCATAGATGTTGTCTTTAACTACAAAAGTTTGGTTAAAATGATCAAGCGCTATGAAAGGTTTTATATCTGTTTGTACTACCTTTAAACTATAATTTTTATCTTTTAAATTTATATTAACAATTTTATTTAATGCACTTTTATTAGCGGCAAAGCTTTGCATTTGTATGAAGTAGCAATCCTCTTCATAATTTAACTCTGCTTTTCTATCGACCTTTTGGTGTTCATTTATCTTATTAAAATCACTTTGTCTAATAACATAAAAGTCAGCATTTCTATTATTAATAGGATCCTCTGCATTTACTATAAGCAATTCGAGTTCATCAGAATATTTAACTGATATCTCTTTATGATTAGCTAGTACTTTATCAAATATCACATTTTCATCTTTTGTTTTAAAATATTCTACCGAAAAGGGTCTCATATATCTTGAGTTTTCTTCAGTTTTTGTATAAGAACCCACACAAGTAACCAAGGCACAAAGAGCAACAGTAGTACTTATAGCAATTATACTGAGAGTTCCAACATTTCCCCTATACCTAAAATATAGTTGTGAAGTTGATATAAGCTTAGTACCTTTAAAAAGGCTCTTTTCATTTTTCTTATTTATATATATTAAAAATGATGTAGTAGATGTAAATAGAAGTACCGTACCTATTACTACTAGTGCAACAACTATTGGAGCCTTAAGTAGATTGCTGCCTAACTCTTGGATAGCAATACTATAACCAAAATACATACAAACAACTGATACAATGGTAAGTAAAAATGTTATTGCTGATACTTTCAATCCTCTCTCAACTCTTTTTGATGCATTGAATAAATCTATAAGATTGCTATTCCTTACAATAATTGAACCATGGATTGAAATAATAATATATATTGCTACAAATATCTTTAAGGTCATCTTTATAGCTCTTAAATTCCACTGAAAAGGCACAGCTGATGATATTTTAACCATAAAAAAAAGAATCATTATGAAAAACTTACTAAAAATTACTCCTAATATTATTCCAGTAATCAATGCAATTCCAGTAATAAAGGTATTCTCATAAAAATTAACCTTTGCAACTTGATTTTTAGACATTCCTAGAAGCATATAGGTAGCAAACTCTTTTTTCCTTGACTTTATAAAAAACGAATTAGAATACCATATAAAAAATGCTGAAAACATCACAATCATAACTGCGCCAACATTAAATAAAGTTATAAATTTCTTCATTTCTCCAAGTTCGTCTTGAATATAAGTACTATATAAAATAGACATAAAAAGATAGACTGAAAATATGCTAAAGGATAAACTTAAAAAATATGACCAATAATTTTTAAAATTCTTTTTTATATTTCTTGTTGTAATACTAACCAATGTCATCAGTATCACCTCCTATGACAGAAAGTATCTTTAAAATTCTTTGATAAAAGTCTTTTCTTGTAGTATCCCCCTTATATATCTCATTAAATAACTTACCATCCTTAATAAATATAACTCTCTTGCAGTATGATGCGGCAAAAACATCATGAGTTACCATAAGTATTGTAGCGTTATTATTTTCATTTAGATTATTCAAAGCCCCTAGCAGTTCCTTAGAAGATTTAGAATCAAGCGCTCCTGTAGGCTCATCTCCTAGTATTAAGGATGGATTAGAGATCATAGCCCTTGCAGCCGCTGCTCTTTGTTTCTGCCCGCCTGAGACTTCATAAGGATGTTTATTTAGCACTTCACTTATCCCTAGTTTATTTGTAATATCAGTAAGCCTTTTTTCTATAGTTGAGTAAGAAGTTTTTGATAAAGCCAAAGGCAATACTATATTTTCCTTAAGGGTCATGTTGTCTAAAAGATTAAAGTCTTGAAATATAAATCCAAGTTTCTCTCTTCTAAATTTCGATAAATTTGGCTCTTTAAGTTTTGTCACATCATTACCATCAATATAGACACTTCCTGAAGTAGGCTTATCTATAGTTGATATTACATTCAAAAAGGTAGTTTTACCAGAACCTGATGGTCCCATTATCCCTACAAACTCCCCTTCATTTATCTTCAGATCTATATTATCTAAAGCTGTGTATTTCACTGACCCAAATTTTGATCCATATACCTTTTTTAAGTTTTTTATATTTAATACTTCCATATTAATACCTCCAAATTTATTTCATAGGTGCACTATAAGCACATTGATACTATGATTAAAATAATTCAAAAAACTTAAGCTTTTAGCTTGTTGTTTTTGCTTTATCTTATATTAAAAGTATATAAAAAAACAAAATGTACTGCCATTTCTTTGGCTTACATTTTGCTTTTCAAGCTTACAATTTTGTAATATGGATAAACCACTTCATTAATCACCGTACAAAGGAAAGTAAATATGAAACTTTGTCCCTTTTCCATATTCAGATTCTACCGTTAATCTATGCCCTAGCTTTGTAGAAAGTTTTTTAGCGAGATATAATCCCATACCCGTAGCTTTAATATTATTGTCCCTACCGTTATTACCAGTAAAAGATTTGGAAAATATTCTATCTATATCTTCTCTACTTATTCCTATACCGTTATCCTCTATAGTAAGAACTATTTCATTGTAATTTTTAGTGGTATAAAAACTTATCTTCCCTCCCTCTTTGGTATATTTAAGAGCATTTGATACAATCTGATCTATTATAAATGCCAACCATTTTTTATCTGTATCCGCTGTTAATTTATCATCAATTTTATTTAAAAAACTAATATGCTTTCTTATAAAAATAATAGAATGTTTTTTCACACTTTCCTTAACCACGTTATTTATAATAGTTTCGCTTATAACATAATCCTTTGAAAAATCATTACTTCTTGAGTAATATAGAACCTTCTCAACATGATCATCTATCTTAGCAAGTTCTTCCTTTAATGATATTACTGTTTGCTGCTCTTGAAAGTTCATTGTATCTAATATAAGCTTAGCAGTAGTTATTGGAGTTTTAATTTCATGTACCCAACTTATTATAAATTCACTATTCTCAGAAAAACTATCTTCTATGTTTCTCAAAGATTCTACATACTCATTATATAAATCAGAAATAATTAGCTGATAGATTTCGTCCTTATATTCAAAAGCTTCAGTAAATATCGGTGTCTTGTCTTCTGACTTCTGTGCTTCCTTTAAATTTTTTACATTTTTATTTTTAACAGTATAGTCGTATAAAATGAAAAACATTAACATTACAATCGATACAGTAATCATATAGACTAAATTCGAAGTCAATACTTTGTTACTTCTGTCAACATATATAGAAAGTAAGATAAAAGACAAAAGAATTACGTAAAAAACTAAAAACCTTAAACTCTCTTTTAAATATCTGAAAAAACTCATTTTACCATATACCCCTGATTCTTCACTGTTTTTATATACTCCTCTAACCCAATCTCATTTAACTTCCTTCTTAACCTATTTATGTTTACTGTTAAAGTATTATCATCTATAAAACTCTCATCTTCCCATAGTTCCTGCATGATTTTCTCTCTACTTACTATTCTTTCATGATTTTTCATAAGTACATAGAGTATCTTAAACTCATTTTTTGTGAGCTCCACACTTTTACTTTCATAGTGTAAGGTATTGTCTTTGAGTGAAAGCAATACACCATTATAATTTATTACATCAATTGAAGCATCAGAGTAAGAATAAGTTCGTCTTAAAACAGCATTTATCTTGGCTATCAGTACCTCCATAGAAAAAGGCTTAGTTATATAATCATCTCCACCCATATTTACAGCCATGACTATATCCATGTTGGTATTTCTTGAAGATAAAAACAATACTGGCACCTTTGATATATTTCTTATTTGATTGCACCAATGAAACCCATCAAATACTGGTAGGTTTATATCCATTAGTACAAGACTTGGCGAATAACTTGCAAACTCTCCAACTACATTACTAAAGTCTTCAACACAACAAACGTCAAATCCCCATTTCTTAAGAGAAGCTGTAATTATCTCTCTTATCTTTTCTTCATCTTCTACTATCATTATCTTATACATAATTTCTCCTTACACTTAGGTTCTTCTATACAAAAAATCAATTCATACTTGTTCTAAAATTCTAGCATATAATGATTTTCCAGCGTACACAAAATAACAACTGACTAAAAAATTGCACACCACTATAAAAATTATACCATTATTGTAATAAATATAAAATTACAACACCAATTGATATTATAAGCCTTATAAGATGATGCCCTACATTCACTTTTCCATGGATCTTGATTCCACTAAGTAGTGCAGATATATGATTAAGAACTAGTCCAACTAACAGAGTTATTCCTGATAAAATCGAATTGTTTTTTGTAAATAGTACTGACATAATTAAAAACGCTCCACCAACTATCATCATTACTGTAGCCAACGTTGAACTTTTCTTTTGTTTGAGACCAACTATTCCAGCAATTATGCTCAACAATCCATAGAGCAGAGTTATTACAACAAATATAATATTCATACAAACACCTTCTTTAATTATTTGTTAAATCATTTCTTTATTTTCAGGATATGTTTTAAATATTGTTGAAATTAAATTGTTGTCAGGAGATGCCTTAATGTATCAATTGATATGGCTGTAATTTTTGAAAATTCTCCAATATCCATATTCTCCTCCATAAAAAATATTTTTTAAGTTATATCTATTAAACTAACTATAAAACCTGGATGCGACTCCATGTCAATAAAAATATTATCTTACTCTCAACTTTTTAACAAATCCCTTTATCCCTTATATTGATGAATAAATTACTATCATAAGTTGAAATTATAATTATGTAAAAATCTTTACAACGAAGCTACACTGCACATAGATGTATTAATTAGAAAAGGAGATTAAATATTATGTTTGCTATACCTAAGATTATTACTACTATATTAATATCTACACTATTAACTAATTTACCTTATTCCAAAATGGACCTTAAAGAAAATGTGTTCACTTATATTGATAAAGAACAACTTTCTTCCATAAAAGATACTTTGATTACTCACGAACAAACAAAGGCTCAAGTTTATCTTTTTAAACAAGCTCTTGATGAATTTGGAGCCACTTCTCCAGAACAGGTAATAAGTATTTGGACTAAGACTGAAAAAACAAGAAATGGAGTATACCACTACTCAGTGGCTTGTAAGGAATTAAAAACAAAAATTATTGAAAATTTAGGTAATCCAAAAGATACCTACTGGATCTATGGTGTATCAAGCCCATGGCTTGATAGATATGAAGTTATATCTAAAAACAAAATAAGTGATACTGAATATATGGTTAAATTAAAATTTTTTTGGTCAACTTCTTCTGGCCCATTCAATACAACAGAAAATACACTTTCAATTATTAAAGATGGTGATACCTGGTGCGTTAACAAAGTCATTTAAATTGCTCTATTTGTTATATGATAGAATACCTTTTGTATTAGTACAGATAGCTACTGCCATCAAAGATTGAGGAAGTCATGTCTATTTTATATAAAGTTGATATAAAAATTTCAATACAAATACTTTTTGAGGTTAGATACAGATTAATAAAAAATTAATTAATAATCTTATGAAAAGTAATTGCTAAGACTTAACAACTGGAATATACTAGTAACAAATCCAACTAGCGGAATAGTTAAGGGGCTATGAAAATGAAAAATTTCTATGGTGTATTAGAGATATTAGGATTGTTGCATGTTATGCTATTTATTGACTTAGTTCTAGGAGTAATTATTAATTTAAAAATAACAGCAATCATAATTGCTATCATTTATATAGGAATAGGAGTAATAATTTTTAAAAAAGATAACACATATGATAAAATTATTACTACTATTTATAAAAATGACATCCTTTGTATAGATGGAAAACTTAGCGGTAATGAAAAGGACGAAATAGAGGATTTTATTAAAAGGCTATATACATCATTTATAGTACTATTTTTGTTAAGTATATTAAGAAGAGACTCTATAATAGGTTATGTGGGGTTGAATGAGATTATATTGTTAATTGTTGGTTTCTTTAATAGCTGCATAGGATTACTATTGTACAAAAAATACACTAAGCCTAGTCAGTATAAAATATCTGTTATAATATCTGTAATCATAGTATTAACATACATAATTTATTTTTATAAATAGTGGCTTAGAGATTTCTCTAAGCCACTTTTATATTTAGTATGCAGTCATCTATAGATGCACTACTTCGAACCGCAATCTATTTTTATTGTAGGAAATATGCTGGATTAGAAGCTCTATACACAACATACTAGTTTATGTTTTTATGAAGTAATTGCAATAATTCATACAAATCTTCTACCTCTACTTGTCCAGGAGCCGAAGCCTTCTTAACGGAACCGAAAGTTAAAGCAGATCCAAATATTTCTCCAGTAAGTCTACTTATAACACCAGTTTCAGCCATGGACATTGTAATTATAGGTCTATCAGCATACTTTTCTGACATTATTACTGTAGCTTCAAGTAATTCTAATACATCTAACTTTGATTTAGGCATAACAGCTATCTTAGGGATATCAGCTCCCAAATCTTGCATCTTTCTTAAACGACAAATTATATCATCCTTTGATGGAGTTTTTTCAAAATCATGATTTGATCCAACAACCTTAATTCCTGATGCATGAGAATTTTCAATTATATCTTTAACTACCTCATCTCCTGTAAAAGCCTCAACATCTACTAAATCAACTAAGCCTGTAGACACAACTGCTTTATTTAATTCAGCATATGTTCTTACATCAATTGCTTTTTCTCCACCTTCTTTAGATGTGCGAAAAGTGAATAGAAGAGGTATATTATTTAAAGCACAAACTAAGTCTTTTAGAACATCTATAACTTTTTCAATATCAAAAACATCTTCAAACCAATCAACACGCCATTCTACAACATCTACATGAAACTCTCTAAAACTTAATGCTTCTGCTATTATTTCTTCTTTAGTTTTTCCTACTATAGGTACGCATATCTTTGGTATTCCATCACCCAATATTATATTCTTAATCTTAACTGTATTCATAGCTTCCTCCTAATTATGTTCTAGAACTATTTTCCCAATTAAAATTTTTCTATAACTCATATTAACATAAAATATAAGTATGCACACTATGCAACACCAAGTAACTTACTTTCTACAGCCTTCCACTGTCCATCAATAATTTTTAAGATAATCCTAAACTCACTTGCTCCTACAGGACTGACCCAGTTATATCCTTTTACCACAGTTCCTCCATCACCATCTGGTTCAATGCTAGTGAACATTAACAAGTTTCCATCTATCTTAAGAGAGCCCATGTTATTCGCTAAGCCAATTTGTTGAAGCTTAAACAAGGAAGCATTCAATACTGTTTTATTATATTTCTTAGTAAAGTATTGTATTGCTTTTTCTCTTTCTTCATAAGTTGTATCAATAAAGTAAAGTGATTCCATATATAGAATTATATATTTCTTGCTACTTAACCCACTATCTCCTTTATACATCTCATCATAAGCTAAAATAAAGGCATCTATTATTCATGGCTGTTTATATTCCGATATGCTATTCGTAGATATGCTAAAAGCTATACTTAATGCTGAAATTAGTGATATTACTCTCTCCATATTTCTTCCTCCATATTTTCACTTGTTTTTTTATAAATACTGTATTAAAATTAACCCAAATCAAATTTATTATCTTTTACGATTATGAAAACTATACATTTTAGTATTCTTAATAAAAAGGTCGCTAAAGTGAACTTATTCAGCGACTTTTTCAGATATTTGCACTTCTTATATAGATGAGAAAAATCTGACAGTCGAATGAATCTTATCTTTTTACTATATATCAATAAAAATCTTGTAAAAGCATTTAAATCTATATGTTTATACTATATAAAAATTGTATACTTTCCTATACATTAATAAGAAATAGACCTAATATATTATTATGTAAATAGACTTTAAATTAAAGGATAAAATAATAGAATTGAGTAAGCATTTATATAAAGAAAGTGAGAATACTTATGGAGATCTTTATCATTGTGTTAATTTTGCTTTTAAGCATTGTAATATCAAATATTTTAAGCAGACTTATCCCATTTATACCAGTTCCTCTTATACAAATTTCTTTTGGAATCATTTTGGGGATACTACCAATCGGCATACACATGCCTTTAGAACCAGAATTATTTATGGTATTATTTATTGCACCATTACTATATAATGACGGGAAAATGACTTCTAGAGAAGACCTTTGGAAGATAAAAAGCCCCGTATTCTTAATGTCCTTTGGCTTAGTTTTAGCTACAGTGCTTATAGTTGGCTACATAATTCACTTTATGATACCCGATATTCCTTTATCTGCTGCTTTTGCTTTAGCTGCTATTTTGTCACCAACAGATGCCGTAGCCGTAAGTTCATTATCAGAAAGAATTCATCTACCAGAAAAAATAATGACGCTACTAGAAGGTGAAGCTCTTACTAATGACGCTTCTGGATTGGTTGCTTTCAAGTTTGCTATTGCCGCTACAGTTACTGGAGTCTTTTCCTTTACTAATGCTACTTTAAGTTTTTTTGTAATAGCAGTTGGCGGATCTTTAGTAGGTGCTATTCTTTCTCTAGCAATTGCGAGACTTACTGCATATATCAGAAGATTAGGCCTAGAAGATGCTACTTTCCACGTACTTATGCAAATTATATCTCCTTTTGTAATATATTTAGTTTCAGAAGAACTTGGATTGTCTGGAATCCTTGCCGTAGTATCTGGAGGAATCGTTTATTCTTTGCAATCAGATTATTCTGAACCAATTATTTCAAAGCTAAAATTTGTATCTCGAAGTACTTGGTCAGTGCTTATTTTTATAATAAATGGGCTTGTATTTTTAATTCTTGGTCTACAGATTCCTGATGTAATGTCCGTTATTTTTAGAGATGATACCATAAGCAATTTTAAAGTCCTTATGTATATAGTCGTTATTTCAATAGTTTTAATATTGTTAAGATTTATATGGGTTTATAGTTTATGGAATGAAAAATGGAGTGTAGATGAAAATTCAGAAGAAAATCCAAAGAGATTTTTAAATTCTTTACTTACTTCTTTAGCTGGAGTCCGTGGTGCTATAACACTTGCTGGTGCCTTCTCTATTCCATTTTACTTAGAAAATGGACAATATTTTCCTCAGCGAGATATCATTATATTTATATCTGCTGGAGTAATACTATTTACTATATGTATAGCAAGTTTTGTTCTACCACTGCTAGTAAAAACCGAAAACGTTGAAGCTGATAAAAATTCATCAAAAGTAAATCAAGAAGCCCTTAAAAGCGTTATGAATGCTGCCATTAGACTAATCAATGATGAAACAAATAAAGAAAATAAACTTGCAGCTTCTTCGTTAATAAGCGTATGTGAAAAAATCAAAAATGATAATCCTATAAATATAGAAAATCTAAAGCTCACTATAGAAGATAGAAAAATAGAAAAAGATATTTTTCTTTTGGGCATAAGAGCTGAACGTAAAGAGGTTAGAAGGTTATTAGCTGATAACAAAATTCCTCCAGCTACTTATGAAAAGATTGACGATTCTTTAACTAAAGTAGAAAACTGTTTGTCTAAACCACCAATCATAGAAACTTTAAATAGGATGGACTCAATCAAAAACTTTATCGCTAAGTTTTTGAAAAAGCAGCTAAATGTTAATCCGATCAACATAAAGGATGTAAAGAAGATTAAAGTATTAACCTCAAAGGCAGCAATCTATGCTATAAAGGAGCAAATTAATGATACAAATAAAAAAGCTTCTTTTGCAGTTATTGAGCACTATAATGATATCATAAGAAGATTAACTACCTTCACCTTTGGCGAAGATATTAATAATGTCAATAAACAAAGAAGCAAACTTCATCTAAAAGCCTTGCAGGCGGAAAGAGATCAGGTACAATCGCTCCTGCAAAATAATGAGATAAATCGTGAAACTGCACTGAAACTAAGGAATTTTATAAACTATATGGAAGCCACTGCGATAGAAGAGCAAAGTTTTTAAGTCACATTAAATTAATATTGTTAACTTAAGGTATCACTCATACGAAAACATATAAAAACCTTATAGAACTATTGAAATATCAAAGTTTGGCTTACTTGAAACTTTTATATCTTTCTCGTATTAAAAAGTACCCATCAAAGGTTATCATCCATAACCTTTGACGGGTACTTTAATTTATCACTTTGTTTTTTCTCTACTTTTGTAAATCTTCGATTATAGCCTTGGCTGCTTTTCTGCCAGCCCCCATTGCTTTTATTACTGTTGCAGGACCAGTTACAGCATCTCCACCAGCATATACAAATTGTCTTGAAGTTCTTCCTGTCTCTTCATCAATAACAACTAGATTCCATCTATTAGTTTCTAATCCTTCAGTAGTATCGCCGATTAATGAACCTGCTTTAGTTCCTATTGCCATTATAACCATATCTGCATCTAAAATAAACTCCGAACCATCCACTGGAACAGGGCTTCTTCTTCCAGATTGATCTGGTTCACCTAGTTCCATCTTTATGCATCTTACTCCACTTACCCACTTATTTTCATCTGCTACTATTTCAGTTGGGTTTGTTAATAGGTGAAAATGAACACCTTCTTCTTTTGCATACTCTATCTCTTCTTTTCTAGCTGGAAGCTCTGCCTCAGATCTTCTATAAACCATATGCGCCTCTGCACCAACTCTAAGAAGAGTTCTTACTGCATCCATTGCAACATTACCACCGCCAACAACTACCACTTTTTTACCAACTATAAGAGGCGTTTTATAGTCTTCTTTATAATCTCTCATAAGATTGTTTTTTGTTAAGAATTCATTAGCTGAAACCACTCCATTTAAGGCTTCACCTGGAATACCCATGAAGCTTGGCATTGCCGCTCCGCTTCCTATGAATACAGCTTCAAAACCTTCCTCTTCTAGTAGTTCGTCAATAGTTATTGTCTTACCAATCATAACATTCTTTTCAAACTTAACACCAAGTTTTTTAAGCTTTTCAATTTCGTTATTAACAACTGTTTCCTTAGGAAGTATAAACTCAGGAATCCCCCATGCTAATACTCCTCCAAATTCATGAAGAGCTTCAAATATTGTTACTTGGTATCCTGCCTTTGCTAAGTCCCCGGCACAAGCAAGTCCTGCTGGACCACTTCCAATAACTGCAACCTTTTTGTCTAGTACTACTTCAGGCTTTTCAAACTCTATTCCATTCCTTATGCTCCAGTCTCCAACGAATCTTTCTAGTCTACCTATGGCTACAGACTGTCCTTTGATTCCCATTACACATCCACCTTCACATTGAAGTTCGTGTGGACACACTCTACCACAAACTGATGGAAGTGAGTTTGCTGTTGCTATAATATCTGCTGCTTCTTTAAAATTTCTTTCTTTTATTGACTTGATAAAACTTGGAATCTTATTATTAACAGGGCATTTAGCTACGCATTTAGGAACCTTACATTGAAGGCATCTTTCTGCTTCTCTTACAGCTTCATCTTCATCGTAACCTAAATTTACTTCATTAAAATTAGTTACTCTTATTTTTACTTCCTGCTCTCTTACTGGAACTCTTTCTAACTTAATCATTATCACTCACCCCAAATGCAGTCTCTTCTTGAATTTTATGTTCTTTACCATATAGTTCTCTGAATTCTGATTTAGCTACGTATGAATTATAGATGTTCTGTCTACTTCTTACCTCTTCAAAATTGATTTTATGGCCATCAAATTCAGGTCCATCCTGGCAAGCAAACATAACTTTTCCACCAACGGTCACTCTACAAGCTCCGCACATACCAGTACCATCTAACATTAAAGTTGTTAAACTCACTATAGTTTCAATGTCTTTGCTCTTTGTTAGATTGCAAACAGCTTCCATCATATCAATAGATCCCATTGTAATAACTAAATCATATTTATCTTCTTCTATTATTTTATTTACCACATCCATTGTAGTGCCTTTTATGCCTGCTGAACCATCTAAAGTTGATATTATGATATCCTTTGTTGTTTCTTCCAGCTTTTCTATGTATACTAAACTATTTTTATCCTTAAAGTTTAGCGCTACTTTAAATCCAATACCTAAATCATTAAGATATTTAGCTTCTGTGTAAATTCTTGTAGCAGCTGAGTCTTCAGCAACAAACAATATTTTTTTATCTTTTAAAATTTGTCTATCTTCATTTAGCAAGCGAGATGGTTGTCCATATGGTCCTGCAAAATCAAGAAGTTTATCTCCTGACTTTAATAAAGCTAACTCCTTAGTTGAATCTCCTACCAATCTAAATACTATTGTTATAACTCCATTTTCTTTATCAATACCACATATTGAGAAAGGAAGTCTTTCTCCCTTTTCATCTATTCTAAGCATCACAAACTGACCAGCTCTTGCTGATTTAGCTATTCTTGGCGCACTAATCTGCATTGTAAACAAATTCTTACATAAGTTTTCTATCTTTACTATGTTATACATATATTTCTCCCCTTACTTGTATCATTGATAGATAATTTTATATTTTTAGCTTATATTTTTAAAGACTCTGCTCAAAATTCAGCAGAGTTTTAAAAATACTATTAGATTTAAAATTATCCATCCTTAATAACTATATTTCCTTAATCAATAACCTAACCTATACTTCATCATTTTAAATTATCTTTGTCGTCAATTTCAATTAAGTCAAGTATAAAGATAAACACCGGTATTCCTATTATAAGTCCCCAAACACCAAAAAAGTGCTCAGAAATGATAAGTATTATAAATGTATAAAAAACCGGAAGTTCCGTCTTTGATGACATTAGCTTTGGATTTAATACATATCCCTCCAAAGCATGAAGTACTGCTATTATGATGATTACATAAATAACCTTAGTTGGGCCACCTGATGCATATGCAGTAAGCGAAAGAGGAACTAAGGATATGAAGACTCCTGCAACAGGTATAAGACCTAAAACGAATATCATTATTCCAAGTCCTAATACATCTGGAATTCCTATAAAACTTAAAGCAATGACAGATAATCCTCCGTTTATTATGGCAATTAGTATCTGTACTTCTATTACTTTCCCAAACGATCTAATAAACTTTTGACAAAAATACTCTAACTCTATATAAAAACTTGAAAGTTTGCTGTACTTAAATTTCCTTGTGAATTGCATTATTTTATTTTGCTCCAATAAGAAAAATAAGCTTAGTATTAGGGAAACAAATATATTAAATCCCCATTTACTTATATCTGCAACATATCTTATTAAGGCATCTCCCCATTGATTTACAGATCCACCTATTTCAAACTTCTTTGTATGTTCAATTATTGAATCCAATATAGCGTTATCATGTGGCGCCATATAAAAGGCAACTGCCTGCTTTACAATCTGTACTACCTGATAAACAATTACCGGTAAATATCTACTAATACCAAAAACAACAATTGCTACTAGTAATATGTATAATACAGCTATGGTTATTCTTCTATCTACCTTAACAAACTTACTAATTCTTCTATTTATAGAACTTTGCATTCTATACATAAGGTAAGCCAGTATAAATGTAATAAGAAATATGTTTGCAAATTCTCTTAAAAAATATGCTATTACAGATATCACAGCTAAAATAGCTATTCTTTTAAATCCTCTGTTCTTAAAAAATTCTAAAATAGTTTCCATCAAGACTCTCCTCAGAATTACTTCTTGCTTAATTTTTATAGTTTAATTTTATTTTCTTACAAAAAATCTTATATGGCAAGTTTTATTCCTTAATAATTTATTAATTTAAGCTTAATTTTACAATTTATCGTGAATGATTTTTAATTTAGATAAGTAATCTTCGAATTGGTGTACTAATCAATAGTTGACATTAATCTCTACATACATTACTATACTATAATATAAATACTTTGACTATCAAAATATTTTTTTTATTCGAGAGAGGGATATTTTATGAAACTAAAACCACTAAAAATTGGTGATTTAATTGCAAAGGTTCCAATAATACAGGGCGGAATGGGTGTTGGAGTTTCTTTATCAAACTTGGCATCTGCTGTAGCATCTTGCGGAGGTATTGGAATAATATCAGCTGCTCAAATAGGTTTTAAGGAACCTGATTTTGAGAAATCTCCATTAGAGGCAAATTTAAGAGCATTAAAAAATCATATTAAAACCGCCTTAAGCAAGGCCAAAGACGGAATTATAGGTGTAAATATAATGTGTGCTTCAAATAATTACGATGAAATTGTAAAGACATCAATTGAAGCTGGAGCACAAATAATAATTTCTGGTGCCGGTCTACCTACACATCTTCCTGAACTTTGTAAAGGTTCTAATGTTAAAATAGCGCCAATTATTTCTTCTGACAAAGCTGCTAATGTAATAATGAAGCTTTGGGATAGAAACTATAAAGTAGCTCCGGATGCTGTCGTTTACGAAGGTCCTGCAGCTGGAGGTCATTTAGGTTTTAAACTTGACGACTTAAATAACCCAGACTACTCTGTTGAGGATGAATTAACTAAGATATTAAATGTTATTAAGATATATGAAGAAAAATATAACAAATCTATACCTCTTATCGCTGCTGGTGGTGTATATACTGGCACAGATATAGCTAAAATGCTAGCTTTAGGAGTTAGTGGTGTGCAGATGGCAACAAGATTTGTAGCTACAGAAGAATGTGATGCACATATAAACTTTAAAATGGCTTATGTAAACTCTACTCTAGAGGACATATCAATAGTTAAAAGTCCAGTAGGAATGCCTGGTCGTGCTATCACAAATCCTTTTGTTTCAAAAACAAAAGAAGGTAATATAAAGGTTACTAAATGTTATAAGTGTATAACAAAATGTAACCCTGCTACTACCCCATATTGTATAACAAAAGCTCTTATCAATGCAGTTGAAGGCAATTTAGATGATGCTTTAATATTCTGTGGAAGCAACGCTCATAGAATAGATAAAATTGTATCCGTTAGGGAATTAATGGATGAACTTGTTACTGAAGCTGAAAGTTATGCTTAAATTAAGACCTATATAGCTATCTCAATATGAGGTAGCTTACTTTTTTTCCAAAGTAATATATATACTAAACCTATATTTTTATGATATAATCTTGAATTGTGTGATAAATCATGTAGAATCTATCTTTGTCAGATTTCCACACGGTTTAATTCATATAAAAATTATTCTATGTTTAAGATTATTATTGAAATTACTTTGTAATAACAGGCAGTCCTTATATTATTTATAAGATGCTTTTAAATGTTATAAAAATTGGTCATTAAACAGAAAGGAAAGTGTAAATGATAAACGTTGTTAATGTAGGCTTAAGATATGGCGGCCGTAAACTATTTGAGGATGTAACTCTAAAGTTCACTCCTGGAAACTGTTATGGTGTTATAGGAGCAAATGGTGCTGGTAAATCAACATTCCTTAAAATTTTATCAGGAGAAGTTGAACCAAATACTGGAGAAGTTATAGTTGCACCAAACGTGAGAGTTTCTGTGTTAAAACAGGATCACTATCAATTTGATGATTCACAAGTTTTAGAAACTGTAATCAGAGGTAATGAAAGACTTTATGAGATAATGAAGGAAAAGGATGCTCTTTATGCTAAAGAAAACTTTAGTGATGAAGATGGTATCAAAGCTTCAGAACTTGAAGGTGAATTTGCTGACATGAATGGTTGGGAAGCAGAATCAGAAGCTTCTTCTTTACTTCAAGGTTTAGGAATTGGAACTGATCTTCATTATAGAAATGTTGGAGAACTAACTAGTGGAGACAAGATAAAGGTTTTACTTGCTCAAGCTTTATTTGGTAAGCCTGGCGTACTAATACTTGACGAACCTACAAACCACCTTGATATAAAATCAATTAACTGGCTTGAAAACTTCTTAGCTGATTTTGAAGGTACAGTAATAGTAGTATCCCATGATAGACATTTCTTAAACATGGTATGTACTAATATCTGTGATGTTGACTTTGGAAAGATTAAGCTTTATGTTGGTAACTATGATTTCTGGTATGAATCAAGCCAATTAGCTCTTGCAATGTCAAAGGATCAGAACAAGAAGAAGGAAGAAAAAATTAAAGATCTTCAAAACTTTATCGCAAGATTTAGTGCTAATGCTTCAAAATCTAAACAAGCTACTTCAAGAAAGAAACTTTTAGATAAGATAACATTAGATGATATCCAACCATCAAGCAGAAGATATCCATTTGTTGGCTTCAAACCTGAAAGAGAAGTTGGAAATGATGTTCTTACAGTAGATGGAATCACTAAGACTATCGATGGTGTTAAAGTTCTTGATAATGTAAGCTTCATGGTTGGAAGAGAAGATAAGATAGCCTTCGTTGGAGATGAAATAGCTGTAACTACTTTATTTAAGATTCTTACTGGAGAAATGGAACCAGATAACGGTAGCTACAAATGGGGTATAACTACTTCTCAAGCTTATTTCCCTAAGGATAACACTGAGTACTTCAATAACTGCAACCTTAGCTTAGTTGATTGGTTAAGACAATACTCAGATGAAAAATCTGAAAGTTACTTAAGAGGTTTCTTAGGTAGAATGCTTTTCTCTGGAGAAGAAGCTTTAAAAGAAGCTAGTGTACTTTCCGGAGGAGAAAAAGTTCGTTGTATGTTATCTAGAATGATGCTTAGCTCAGCTAATGTATTGATTCTTGATCAACCAACAAACCATTTAGATCTTGAATCAATAACAGCTGTAAATAATGGTCTTATAGACTTTAAGAGCGTACTTCTATTCGCTTGTCACGACCATCAATTCGTTCAAACTATTGCAAACAGAGTTATCGAATTAACTTCTGAAACAGTTGTTGATAGAAAATCTACATACGATGAATATCTAGAATTCAAAGGTATGAACTAATAGTAAAAGCTGTAGTCTTAATTGGAGGGCACTGAAAAAGTCCCTTTTAGCAAATTAGACCTAGAAAATTGTCAGGAGACAATTTTCTAGGTCTTTTATGTTATACTTAAATTATTAAATTTATGTGGGTGATTCAAATGATTAAAAAG
>NZ_JAENHN010000040.1 GCF_016595795.1 Clostridium yunnanense | reverse complement strand
CTCAATTTAAAGTTTAATCATAGCTTACTTACTTAGTAAGTCTTTTTTCAAAAGAATTGCTGGTTTAGTTTAAGTCTATATTTAGACTTTGTTTATCTTCTCTGTTTAATTTTCAAAGACCAAGTTTTTTTGTTACCGCTCATCAGCGACTTTTACATCTTAACATTTTCAAGATGTTATTGTCAACACTTTTTTAAAACTTTTTTGTATTTATAAGTTTTAGCTTTCGTGTTTTCTGCTGCGTGTTTCAGCGACGAGATTTATAATACCATGCTCATATACTTAATAAGTTTGCTAAATGTTGGGTAAATAACCTTTAATCACTATTACATAACTTTTCCTCAATAATCCTCTTTTTTTCTTATACTGATACACTTGGTGATGTTTATGTATCAAAAATCAACTTATCCTTGTTTATTATGGATTACGCTGCAATATTATATACATCAAATCAATAAATTAATTGGATTTTTTAAAAATACAGGTCATACTAATATAAGAAACTTTAGCCTTATATGAAAACTTAACATATTTTATTGAGGATATTATAATAAAAACTTATCCTAATCACCTGTAATTATTGAATTTAGCCAATATTAAAGATTTTATACTTTCTTTTACCGCAAATGTGTAACTTTTGCATGTATTCTTTTAGCTTATCAAGATACTCCTCAATAATTTCAATAGATATCTACAATGGTGTTTTTTTTCTTGATCTATGTACAAATTGAACATTTTCTTCATATTTCAGAGCATACAATCTGTCGTGGCTTAGCTTGATTTTCCCTAAGTCGGTAATAAGCCTAATATAAATTTGTTAAATCCATCACTCTTGTGAATGCTGGATTTATTTTTTTACGCAAGAGGAAGCTGTACACTAACTAGTTAGTGTACAGCTCCCTTATTATTGTTTATGAACTTATATCACAGTATAAATAGAATCTTAGGTGCTTTATATTTATTTTCGTATAAGTTTATTCTTTCTCTTATAGATAATCCAGTTCTAGCTAATAAAACAAAGCTATGTTTCTATTAGCTATTAATTGTAATAGGATTATCAAATATAGATTCTACTTGGAACTGGTTTATCTATAGATGTACCACTTCGAACCTCAATCTATTTTTAAAACTCTCACGGATTCTGGTGAGAGAATTTAAAAATAATAAGTTTTATTACGAAGTGGTTCATCTATATAGTTAACTACTCCATAGTAGCAGATACTATATTACTATATAAAGTGTACACATTTCCTTGGTTATCCTTATATATTAGATATGCCCTTGCATACCAAGTATCACCTAAAGCTACATTGGTTTTATTCATCATATACTGTCCACCAGTATTTTGATAGCTTGATTTTGCTCTTACAACTCCTAAAGTATTAAAATCTAAACTCGATGGTGCTGTCTGAGATTTTAGCAACACAAGTCCACATTCTACCATAGTATATCCTGTAGGGATATTAACCTGGCTTATAAAGGATATCTTTTTTGTGTCTTTGTTTACAATAGCTTTATCTTCAGTTAATGTAGGTAACATCTTAATAGGTGTTTCTGAGTATACTGCAGTAATCGTTGTATTTCCTGTTACTGCAAATGAATAAGTAGGTTCATAACTCACTATTAAACCATTTACCATCCAATATGAGAAGCTCTTTCCTTCAGGTGCTTGGTTAGCATTTACTGTTACCTTAGAATCAAAACTATAGTCCAAGATACCACTAGATATAGTTCCATTTTCCACATTAATTCTATATTTTACATTTCTTAATTTGTATAATGGTTTTATAGTTAAATCAGACTTAACATTTGTATAGCTAGTATCCCAGCCTATAAAATCATTATCTGGTTTAGATGGACTTAGTGGCGGAACCGCACTATCTCCTTCTGTTACTTGTTGAACTGAAAGTATTTGTCCACTTTCGTTCGTAAACTTAACTGTGTATACATTAGGCATTTTCTGCTTAAAGTTTGCTATTATATCTCTATTTGAAGTTATATTGAAACTATAAACATTATTCGTACTTATAATAGTGCCAGTATACTTTTCTTCCCAACTTACAAATTCATATCCGTTATTTGGTATAGCAGAAAGCTTAACAGAATCTCCATAAGTATAACTATCCATATTTCCATCTACATTGCCATTTACTGAAGAAATATTAACCTTATATCCTGTTTTTTTGCTCCACTTGCCATAAAGAGTCATATCCTTAACTATTGGTGAATTGATATCAAACTTATCTGCATATCCTTCATCCAAGTACCAACCTTCAAAATTACATCCCTCTTTATCGATGTTAGTTATCTCTTCTAGCTTATCGCCTTGTGGAACTTTCTGTGTTGATATTTCCGTATCTCTGCTTGACATAAACTTAACATTAAAGGTTGGGAGTTCCGTAAAATATGCATATAAGGTATTATTCTTAGTTACCTTGAAACTGTATGTAGGGTTTGTAACAACTTTCATCTCATTTATATCAAACCAACTATCAAAAGCATATCCTCTATTAGGAACAGCTGTTAACTGTGCAGTATCACCATAACTATATACCTCATTATTCCCAGTTATAGTGCCAAACATTGCATAAGCTTCAACTTTAAAACCTGTTTTCTTATTCCACTTACCATAAAGAGTTATATCTTGTGTTATCGGAGTATTAAAGTCAAATGGAGTAGTCAAAGCTTCATCTGAGTACCAATTATCAAAATCATATCCTTCTTTGTATACACCAAATGGTTTATTTGCCCTTTGATCTACTTCTATATTTTGAACTGGTACATCTGTATCTCCGTTAGACACAAAGGTTACTTTATGCTTAGGCAAAGAAATTACCTGAAATAATATTTTATACTCTCTTACAGTACCATCAGGTGCAGTTATATTTATATTAACAGTCTCTGACTGTCCACTAAAGAATACCCCTTGCTTTGAATTATAACCATAGGTTTCATAACCGTTTATCTTCATAACTGAATGAAAATCTTCTAAATATGGTGTATACTCTAAATAATAAATTGAACTAGGTACATTAACTGTATATTCACTTATCTCTCTATTAAAGTTCGGAGATAAATTATAGTTATCTACCACTATGTTTCTTAAATAAGCATTATCAGATTCCTTCCTTGTTATTTCGATAGTATAATTTTTCTTAGTTCCATTTTCTGAAGTAACTTCAATATTTACATTATTTGTCCCTACCTTTAAATCAGCATAGTAATCTACATACTCATTTTTATCCTTACCATCTATCTTTATATTGCTCTTGTCGTCTGATACTGTAGGATAAACAGCAATACCTACGATATTATAGGGCACAGTTGCTTTATAACTTGTGTTTTCTGGTGTGAATTCTGGCGACAAACTAATATTATTACCTAAAGCAAGACTTTTAAGATCTGCATTAGTTGATCTTGTATCTGTTAATTCTACAACATAATATTTATTACCTATTGCAAAGGTATCGATCCCGCCAGGACCTGAAGCATAATAACCTAGTGTATCACCACTATATATACCACCATCTCGCTGTATTCTCTCTTCCAATGGCCAGTAGGATTCATATTGAAATGAATTTTTATAACCTATGCCACCTTTATTTTGATCATTATTCATATACTTATCTATCTTATCAACTTTATCACCGGTATATTTAAAATCAATACGCTGCCTTGATGTAGCATGCATCACTTCTGGCTGAACACCTGTAATAGTAAAGGTGTTATCTATATAATTTTGAGCTTTATCACTAGCACGAACGGTTACCGTAGCTGTTTGTCCAACACTTAGTGTCTTTCCTTCTTTAAACTTTAGATTTCCTAACCCTTTACTTCCATCAACTGTAGTAGCCTCAAATAAATCTGATGAATCTTCAACAATACTAAAAGATTCTGTATCATATGGATCATCAGCTGACAGATTCGCTATTCTAACTCCTTCATAACCTGCTGGCGCGTTAGTATTGGAAATTCTAAGATTTGTAGGTGCTTTATTTATTACTTCTATTGTAACCTTTACTGGTTCTGTATAAGGTATAAAATTTCTATAATAATAATCTATAATTCCCCATCTTACATTAAAACTGTAGGTACCTGTCTTAAGTCCTTTAAACCTCACTTCCCCATTATGTATTCGGTTCTCCGTAAAATAATCACCTGCTCTAATATCAATACTACTGTTGGTTAAAGCTAATTCGCCTCCACTCTCAGGTAAAGATTCAAAACAGACTGCATCAAATCTTTCATATCCTAAATCAGCTGATGTTAGCATTATCTCCTGATCCTGAAGAACTGTTTTTGAAGTAACAGTAGCTGCATGCACCACTTTTTCTGGAATTGATATAACTATAGTATTAAAAATAAATAAAAAACATATTAATCTTGAAATTAACCTAATTTTATTGTCTTTCAAATCTTCCCCTCCTAGTTTCCCATTAAACCGTTATCATTAAGTATAAATTAGTTATCTACTATAACTTGTAAAAGACTAAAATATAATATCTAATTTTTCAAATCGACTCCTTTCAATAAGTAATCTGAAGTGTATCATATCTAGTAAATATTATGATAATTTTTCCAATATAACCTATATTACGACATTTTATTACATGTTACAAACTTTATATTCATTGCACTTTGCCATCTATAACAAAATCCACTATAAAATCTTATTTTATCGACCCAATTTAAACTAGTATTAATATCCGAAAAACAATATCTCAAGTTATTTTTTATCTCCATCTAATATGGTGTCAATTAAATCTAACTCCTCCATAAAAAACTAGTCTACACCACAATATCTTATATTAATAGGAATTAATTTTTATAATGAGCTTTACACTTATAAATCCAGTAAGAATTATGCAAAAAGAGCTGTGCACTAATTATTTAGTGCAACAGCCCCATTTAAACAATACCGATATATTCTAATGTCCTAATCTTGCAATATATCCTCTTAAAGATTCATTAGCTTTCTTAAATTTCAACTTTTCTTGCTCTGTCATATTTATTTGTACTATATCTTTTACACCTTCAGCATTAATAATGGCTGGTACTCCAGATGCAACATTGTATTCACCATATTCACCATCTAATATTGCTGATACCGGTATTATACTGTGTTCATCAAATAATATTGATTTTATTATCCCTACCGCAGCAGAAGATATACCATAATAGGTACTTCCACCTTTTCTATTAAAAACTGCCCAACCTTCTTGGGAAACTCTATATTCAATTTCATCTAAATTTAATTTGCCATAAGTATCCGGATGATCTTCCATTATTTTTAGGAATGGTTTACCGCCAACATAAACATGTGACCATGGTATCATTTGAGCATCTCCGTGCTCTCCCATAGCATATCCTTGCACTGATCTTGGATCTACATCCAAGTATTCAGAAATCATCGTCTTAAGTCTAGCACTATCTACAGAAGTACCTGTTCCCATAACTTTGTTTCTTGGTAATCCTGATATCTTCCAAACATGATAAGTTATAATATCTACAGGATTAGATACTATTATGAAAAACCCATCAAATCCAGACTTCATTATTGGTTCAACAATGCTATTACATATCTTAGCACTAATCTCTAGGGTATCTATTCTACTTTGTCCTATCTTAGGTGGCGCCCCTGCTGTTATTATTACTACATCTGCATCCCCACATTGATCATATCCTCCTTGATATATTTTTGTTCTTTTAGGAAGATATTCAACTGCATGAGTTAAATCCATCGCTTCACCTAGCGCTTTTTCTTCATTTAGGTCTATCATTAGTACTTCTTCGCATACACCTTGGTTTACTAAACTAAATGCACAACTTGAACCTACAAGACCTGTTCCTACAATAGCTACTTTCCTTGGTTTGATTGCCATTTTAAAGCCCCCTTAACAATTTTTACATTTCAATATAAATTATATCTTTTCCGTAAAATACACTTCAACTATTTTATTTTTACCAACTAGTAAATATAATATGAGATTATCACAATCAAACATCCTTTTTTTCATATTCTTTATTAATACTGCCCTTAAGTTATATGTAAGATATTATTTTTATTTATTTTATGAAAATTTGATATAATAATATAAATATACTTATTTAATAAGTTCATATTTCAACCTATTTTAAAATTTGTATTTATTAAAAATCATTAGTATATTTAGACTCATAATAATTTTATATAAAATGAGGTGAAAACTTAATGTCTGTTAATTTTAAAAATGAATGGGATAGTTTATTAAAGAACGAATTCGAAAAGGAATACTACCTTAAATTGAGAAAATTTTTAGTTTCCGAATATGAAAAGAAAACAATCTTTCCAGATAAATATGATATCTTTAATGCTTTGCATTATACTTCCTATAGTGATGTTAAGGTAGTTATACTTGGCCAAGACCCTTATCACGGACCTAATCAAGCTCATGGATTAAGCTTTTCTGTGAAACCTGGAGTAAAAATCCCTCCATCACTTCTAAATATGTACAAAGAATTAAAAGATGATCTAGGTTGCTACATACCTAATAATGGATACTTAAAAAAATGGGCGGATCAAGGAGTTTTGCTCTTAAATACATCTCTTACTGTAGTGGCTAGTGAAGCAAACTCTCATAAGAGTATTGGTTGGGAGATTTTCACTGATAAAATAATATCTTTATTAAATGAAAGAAAGGATCCTATAGTATTTATACTTTGGGGAAACAATGCTATATCAAAGGAAAAGCTAATAACAAATGGTTGGCACTACATAATCAAGTCAGTACATCCAAGTCCATTATCTGCTTCAAGAGGCTTTTTTGGCAGTAAACCTTTTTCTAAGACAAATAAGTTTCTTGAGTCTACAGGTAAAACTCCTATCGATTGGCAGATAGAGAACATATAAACTACATTGAAATATCTAGATTAAATCAATATAAAAACTTTATACTTTCCTTTACAGAAATAAAAGGACTGAATTATATCAAACAATTCAGTCCTTCTTAACTTAAAACTAAGTTTATTCTCATATTATACATTTCTAATTTACTATTCATTCTCTTTTCATAACATCCCACGTCTTTATCCTATAGAGTTCCTTATTAAACTATTAAGTATGCACGTCGTTAAATTATCTTTTGATAGATGTCTGTTTACCTTCTATAAAAGCTTTTTTTCTCACTCGTAAATAAAACGAGTAAGTCAATGAAACTAATATTCCGACAACACCGCCGGCTGCAAATCCTAAAGTTACATAATTTAATAGTGCACCCGCTACTATACCAACACCTGCACCAATAGCTATCCCTTTTGCAAGCAAATCATTTTCTTTATCAGTTAAACTTAGTTTATCTAACATAACAGCAACTCCTTAATAAATTATAGGTTATAATGAAAAGTTTTATATCTTACTTCTAATTATAATACCAATTTATTAAGAAATTCTTTCAAAAAACTTAAAGTAATATTAAGATTTAGTTAAAATAATGTATTTGTAGAAAAATAGACAGGTGAATAAGTTTTATTTCTTACTATATAATCATAAAAAGCTTCTAATCATATTGAAATACCTAGGTTTAATGGACATAAAAATTTTATATCTTTCTATACAAAAAAACCTTTAATAACTTTAGTTATTAAAGGTTTGGTGGCTCGAGCAGGAATCGAACCAGCGACACGAGGATTTTCAGTCCTCTGCTCTACCGACTGAGCTATCGAGCCATAACTCACATTTATAAATTATACACATCTGCTCATATTTTGTCAATAACATAAAAAATATAATAAAAACTAAATATTGATCTATATAATAAACCAGCCATCATAGAAGTTGTTTCTATGATGGCCATTAGTTTATTACTCTTACCATTTCTATTGTTTGAATTATTACATATAATCTATTTTTTAAATCTTTTATTTTTTAACAGTTGCGAGGTATTTAAAGTTGAAGATTTGTTCTCATCTATCTTCTCTTTATTATCTTCTAGAACTTTCTTGACCTCACTAGCTTTTGGAGGATTTAAGTCAATGAATTCATTATTATAAGTTTCAGGTTTGTTTGCTCCATCAATATTACTCCTATTATTCTTATGAGTGCTTTTATTTACACTCATCTCCTTTAGATCAGTATCTTTATCACTACCAGCAACTACTGAACCTAAGTTTTTTAACTTGTTAGTTTTGTTAAACTTAATCCTATTTGAAGTTAAAGCTTTAAATAACTTATCTATAAACAACTTAATCTTAGATAAATTCAAATTCAACCTTCTTAAAGCAATATCAAACATCAAAATTATTAGTGCTAGTGCTAGTAAAAATACACTTAAATCTCTTTGGCCTTTTTTCTTTATAATTTCAGTACTAAAAACTTCTTCGGAGGTTTTTATTATCTTCCCTCCATTTTCAGTAATGATTTTATCAGTTTTATTGCCCTCTTCTCTTATCTTATATTCTGGAGAATACTGCCTAGCGTATCCTGAGTTTACCGAACTTAAGGTTTCTCCACTTTTGCTTTGCTTTGCGCTTATCATATATACTCCATCTTCTTTTGTCTGAAAGTTTCCGGTGTATTCTCCTGGAGCTGTAGGATATAACTTTATATCTTTACTTTCACCTTGAGGATTAACAATAGTTGCAGTGGTATCAACTTCGCCTTGATTCTTCTTATCTTTTAAGACAACCTTTGCTCCATTGCCATCATTACTCACTTCCATAGATACATCTTCATCATTATAATTCTCTATAGAAAAATTAATTATGTTCTGCCATAACTTTAAGTTTTTTCCCCATCCTATATAGTTTGCACTCCACTTACCTGATATATCTGAATTCCAAGCTACCGCTTTTCCAAGTCCATACTGCCAAACTGTCAAAATCGGATCATCTTCATCACTCTTCAATATCATTCTCGCAGTTTCTTTTTGAGATGAACCTATGTACCCTAAAAGAGATGGTAGCCCTCCATCAGCTACTCCACTTATGATACTGTGCTCAGTACTTATCTTAGGTGTAAATTCTCTATTATTTAGGTACATTCTTGCAGCCATAAAGGTTTCTTTTGAAAATATTCTAGGTATATTAGTGTACTCATCAGTAACATAGGATCTACCTCCACAAAAGTCTGCAATACCTTTAAGAAGATTCTTATCTGCATCTCTTCCTACTGCTACTGTTGAAACAGTTATATTATCCTTATTTATATCCTTTAACAAATTGTCATATCCTGTTCTTTCTGCTTGCCCATCTGTCAAAAGAATTATATGTTTTATTTTTGCATCGCTTTCTTTTAATGATTTATAACCAGCCTCAAGTGCTGGAAGTATACTAGTGCCTCCTCCAGCACGTATACTTCCTATATCATCCTCTATCTTTTTAGAATCATTTATAACTCCTCTTTTTACCGCCCAACTATATTCTCCATCGAAGGTAAGAACTCCAATCTCATCTTTTCCTGTTCTTAAGGAATCAAGACTTCTAATAGCAGCTTCCTTTGCCATGTCAACCTTGCTTACTCCAGCCAGTCCTTCTGTCATACTTCCTGATTTATCAATTATCAGCATCATGGCCATTTTAGGAATTTCTTTTTTCCCTCTCATGTCCATATACACTGGCAATACCTTTTCAAGAGAGGTCTTAGAATATCCCCCTAAAGCAAAAGAGTTATCTCCACCAGTAGCTATAAAGCCCCCTCCAAAGTCTTTTACATAACTTTCTAAGGAATTCATAAACCCTTCATTGAGATCATCAGCTGATACATTACAGGTTATTATACTCTTGTAAGTTGTCATCTCCTGAAGACTTCTTGGAGCTGACTTTGCATTTACTACAGTGAAATCTAGTGAAGATGCTGTAAGCATCTTAGTAAGTTCACCAGCCTCATTTTCACCACCATCTATTATAAGAATCTTAGGTTTTGAAGTAATCATGGTAAAGGCTGATGCTTCGTTATTTTTTAGCTCCTTGTCTTTATCTGCTTCTACCGTTACTTTATATCCCTTGAAGCCTCCAGTAGTGGCTTTATCCCTAAATACATATTTATTTATACCCTTAGTTAAATGAACGCTTTGCTCTCCAACCTTTTCTCTACCATTAAATAACGATAATTTTGCATTAGTATCTGTAGTGCTTTGTATATTAACTGACAGATTAAATTCTTCATCTAATACTAGTTTTTCAGGCACAGAGATACTTTGAACAGCTATTTCTTCTGATTTATCTTTCTCTTTTTTGTAGTATTCAAGTTCTATCCCCTGCTGCTTTATAGATGGCATTATTTTATTTAAATCACCTTGATTTTCATCTCCATCTGAAAGTAATACAATTCTTTTATTCGAATTACTTGGAAATAAGGCGATGGCTGATGCTAAAGCACTTTCAATATCTGTATAATTTTTATCCACATTACCATCAATTCTTGAAAAATTCGATTCCTTAGAAATAAAACTTTCTACTTGAGTATTTCCTCCAAAAGAAAGCACTCCAATCTGGTCCTTAGATGATTTTTCTTTTACGGCATCTTTCACAAATGTTTCAAAAGAAACTTTATCTGCATTTACCGAGTCAGAATTATCAATTAAAAATATAGTTGTATTATTATTTAATTTCCAGTAAAAGCTAGTGCCACATATAGATAACATTATTAAAGTAATAACAATACTTCTTAAAATCACAGCCCATTTTCTTTTTGATTTATTTATTCTAACTGCATACTTTGATAAAAATATTATAATTCCTATTAGAATTGGAATAAATAGTAGAAGATATGGTCTTATAAAACTAAACCCCATAACTGTCCTCCTCTTCCTTTATATTGATCAAAACACTATCTTCCGTGGATTCGTACATAAGCAAACCATTCTATAAGTAACACTAAAAGCGCAAGTGCTAGCAGAATATTAGTCAAATTAATGCCACTTTTGGAAAGTTCACCTCCACCCTTCTGTGGGTTTTTAGAAGCAATATTTTTAGAAGTATCACTTTCAGAGGTTGGAAAATTCACGGCTATGAGCTTAGTCTGCTCATTCTTATCTATCTTCTGATGAATCTCATATATACCAGTTTTATACGCTTCATCAAAAGGCTTCAGAGGATATTTCGTTCCAAGATCAATATTGTCACTATATGGAGGCTTCATCCATATCTTATTTGCTTCTGGTTGTGGTATTACTTCTATATTTTCACCAGTATAATACTGGGTTCCAGATACAGTATCCCTGTTTAGCATGTAAGACATTAAGTTATTTATAAATATAGGGAATTCTGGAGTTAACGGCATATCACTGTTATGCAGATCAAATGCTATTGCACCAACCTTTTGCCCTTTAACTTCCCCGCAAAACGCTGCATTGTTATTTCCAACCTTTATTATAGTGGATCCCCAAGAAGGAACTTCTATATTCTTCACCTTGGAAACTACAAAGCTACTCTTATCCATATACTTGGTCACTACATGGGATACTACATTTCCTTTTCCTCCGTCTCTTTCCGATGAGACATTGAAATAATCATTGTTTTTCTCTGGATTAATTATCAATATATTTCCCTTTTTAGGTAAGGACTCTGGAAGTTTACCATCAAAAATATATAAATCATAATCCCCCTCTATAGACTCTCCAGGATTAGTTTTAAATAATTCTATATCTTTTATTGTTGATATAGCCTTTTCAAGAAACACATTCTGGTTAGAAGACATTAGAACCTTGGAGCCATCTTTTTGTTTCACTATAGAATAAATAACATTGTCCTCATCTAGTGCATCCTTTTGTGATAGCTCACACTTTAGGAATCTGTCTTTAGTCTGAACCTTATCAAAGTAAATAGTCTTTGTTTCCCCACTTTTTATATCAACATTCTTTATATCTAAAAGCTTCTCTTCACCATATAACAAGATTTCAGAATTAGTTTCATTACCATGATTAGTAACCCTCACCATAACCTTTAAATAATCATTATCTTTACTTTGAGATATATAATCCAAACTTACATTTTCTTTCGGTATTGATAGACTGACAACTTCACCATTTATCTCTTTTAAATTAACATCAGAATCGGTATAATACACTACCTTGTAGCTATTATAGCTATTGCATATTGACTTTATAAGTGAGTATGTATCATTTATATCACCTGCACTATTAGTAGGTTTAATAGTTTTAATCTTATTTATAACTTCTTTTCTATCAGTAGAAGCACTAAGCTCAACCTTGCTGTTCTTTGACGCAGAAACCAATGTAATTCTGCTATCTGAAGATAATCCTTTAACCATATCTTCTGCTTTTTTTTCAGCTTCCTCAAGTCTAGTATTTTTTTCACCTAAAGCACTCATACTTCCACTATTGTCGATAACTATAATCACATTCTCAAAATTCTTACTTCCTATATTTACAAAAGGACTTGCAAGTGCAAAAATAGCTAACAGTAAAGTTAAAAGCTGAAGAAAAAATAATAGATTATTCCTAAACTTCTCAAAGGGTGTAGAAGCTTCTGTTTCAGCTAAGACTTGTTGCCATAAAAAAAGACTTGATATCTCTTTTTCTTCATATTTTTGCTTTAATATATACATTAAAATTAATATAGGTATAAGAAGAAGAAACCATAAAGACATTTGTGAATAAAGCTTCATATGATTCCCTCCTTACTAAGTTTTTCAAACACTACCTTTTGTAGATCTTCCTCAGAAGATACTTGAACAAGGCTTCCCCCATATCTTTTTAACTGTTCTTTTATTCCATTAGTCAATGATTTTAGTTTCAACTCATATGCCTTCATGAGTTTTGGAGTAATAGTTATATTTATCTCCTCCATGGTTTCACTATCAACAAGTCTCACTTGTCCATCAATCTTAGGATTAAGTTCTTCCTCTGTGAGGATTTGAATAAATATTATTTGCTGTTTATTAAAAGCAAAATACTTTACTAAACTCTCAATTGAGCCTTTAGTAAAGAAATCAGATATCACCACAGCTACTGCTCTAGGTTTAAGTGGTTTCTTTTTTATAGCTTCCCAAAGATTCGTACTCCCACTAAAATCAGCATTTTCTATAAAACTCAGTGCTTGCTGAAAAGATCCTTTTCCCATAAAAGAAGTAGATGGTATTAAGCTATTACCAGATATCTTGTTAATACATACTCTATCTAAATTATTTATAGCTAAGTATGTAAATACAGCAGAGAGTCTTTGAGCCATTTTGGCCTTGCTCTCTTCTCCAAAATCCATAGACTTACTGCAATCAATAAAAATATTTATATACGCTTCTCTCTCTTCCATAAACAACTTTAAAAAAAGCTTTTCAAATCTTCCATAAGCATTCCAGTCTACTCTTCTAAAATCATCTCCTGGAGTATACTCTCTGAAATCAGAAAATTCTACAGAACTTCCCTTTGCTTTAGATCGTCTTCCTCCAGCTGCTCCATTATTTATGGTCATTCTAGCTTTAAGAGATATATTTTCAAGGTTTTTAAAGAAATCACCATTAAATACCTTATCACTCATCTAAACACGCCCTTATTTTAATTGACTTTCTAATATTTCTGAAATTATATTTTCAGCTGTAATACCATCAGCTACTGCATCAAAATTCATGAAAAAACGATGTCTAAGTGCTGGATAAGCAACGTATTTTATATCTTCAAAGGATATATTAAATCGACCTTCCATAATAGCTCTTACTCTAGATGTTGAGATTATCGCTTGTGCAGCTCTAGGGCTGGCACCATATCTTATATACTTTTTTGATATTTCAGGAGAGTTTTCATAGTCTGGATGGGTGGAAAGAACTATCTTTAAAGCATATTCTTCTACTGCTTTAGAAATTGGCACTTCTTTTAAAAGTTTTCTCACTTCTAATATTTCTTCACCAGCCATCATCTTTCCTAGCTCCTCAGCCTCATTATTTATAGTAACTCCTATTATGCTTTTAAGTTCTTCTAAATTTGGGAAAGGAACATTTAACTTAAACAAAAATCTATCTAATTGTGCTTCTGGAAGAGGATAAGTTCCTTCATTTTCTATAGGATTTTGAGTTGCTAAAACCATAAAAGGTTCAGAAAGAGTATAGGTGGAGCTTCCTACTGTAACTGTATGCTCCTGCATTGCCTCAAGAAGTGCAGACTGAGTTTTTGGTGTTGCTCTATTTATTTCATCCGCCAACACTAAGTTAGAGAAAATTGGCCCTTTTTGAAATTGAAAAGCACTATTTCCTTTGCTATCTTTAATAATAATATTTGTACCAACCACATCAGCAGGCATTAGGTCAGGTGTAAATTGTATTCTTGAAAATGGTAAATCTAAAACCTTTGATAGAGTTTTTACTAGCTGAGTTTTTCCAAGACCAGGCGATCCTTCAAGAAGCACGTTTCCACCAGTAAATATAGCTATTAAAACTTGTCTAACTATATCTTTTTGCCCTATTATAGCTTTGCCAATTTCATTTTCCACTTTCTCTATCTTTTGTATTATACTTTTTACGCTTTCTTCATTTATACTCATGTTATTCTCCTTATTATTTTATCTCTACAAATGCCTTAATTTACTTTAACGGTTTTAAAGATGAAAAGATATCTACTGTTGTAATGATGAAAAATACCCCTTTATTATCTCTGTCATACCGTCAGGGACCTCATAGTTTTCCATATTTTCCATAGCTTCTTTACTGTATTCACCTACAACTTGATCATAAGGTTTTAGTTCTCCTAGAGTAGCATTAGATTTATCTGTTATTTCGCTCTCACTATTTCCACTGGTTCCAGACTTACCACTTAAAGAAGATGTTTTCCCATCTCCTCCAAGTCTGCTTGGAGTAAATACTTTTTCATATTCCTTCTCTTTCGAAGTACCTGGAGGCTTATTTCCTACTCCTCCACCAGAATAAGGATTTACATCATTAGATCCGTTAGAAGTTCCACTTCCAGCTCCACTTCCTCCGCCACCTGTTCCATTTCCTCCTGATCCTGATCCACTTCCAGAACCACTTCCATCTCCGCTACCGTTTCCACTACCACTGCCGTTTCCAGAGCCACTTCCTTGACCTTGAGAATTTTGATCCTTAGCTTCAGCTAGCTGTTGATCTTCATTTCCTAAATCTTTCTGAAGTGAAGCTAGTGCTTGATTTTTATTTCTTTGCGATGAAGCCTTAGCTAGGGAGTTACTAACCGAACTTACAGCTTTATTTATTGCGGCTTCATCACCTGATGATAGTGAATCTGAAAGTTCACCTAAGCTACTTTTAAGATCGCTACTGCTTAAAGATGCTGATGTACTTGAAAGACTATTTTTAAGTGCCTCTTTTTGCTTACTATCCATGTTCTTCATATCATTTTTAAGCTTATCTAATTGGCTTTGAAGTTTTTTATCATCATTATTCTTTATGGCATCTGCTAGATCTTTTGTAGCATCATTCTTTTTAAGTCCTTCTGCTAGTTTATTTAAATCCTTGTCTAACGCTTTGTTCTTATCTATATCTAGTTTTTTTGCCAGCTTTTCTTTAGCTTTATCTATTTCCTTATCATTTTTTGCTAGTTTTATATCCTTCTTTAATTCCTCTGTCTTCGCTATAAGTTCCTTCTTCTCTTGCTCCGTCAGCTTCTTATTTTCACTTATCTCCTTCTTAGCATTTTCTATCTTTTTCACTTCTTCTTTCTTTTCTACATTAAGTGCATGAAGTCTATTTGCCTCATCCTTTAATGTATCTGGTATAAAAAATGTAAGAGAAAATATCACCATAGCTCCTATAAGCGTTCTAAGTATCCCTTTTGAAGGTATTAGTCTTATATGTTTAGCGTAATCTAAGTTATTAAATTTCACTAAAGCATCTTCAGCTTGAACCCTTTTGTATATATTTTCTTCATCCATAAGTTCAAGAGCTGTTGATACCCTCTGATTTAGTCCAAAGGAATCAACTATCTCACTAACCTTTTTCAACTTTGGCATGAATACAATAGTGGAAACTACAGAAGCTACTAATGCTACGGAATATATGGAAGGAAGCCATATGAAATAAACTCCATATATAGGTATAAGCCTTGAAACTAATGCTACCACAATTATTAGTATAGTAGAGATAGCAAGAGCACTAGAAAAGTTCCTTAGAAACTTTTGCACATAAATTCTTTTTTTCACCTTTTTTAGTCTAGCTATTATCTCTTTATATGGACTATCCAACATGGCACCTCCTATAATTTTTATTAAAGTACTTATTTATCCTTATCTTCACTAATATCATCCTTATGAAGCTCATCATACTTTTTATCTATAGAAAACTTTCTTCTTGCTGGATTTAGTTTATATGAGCATGCTGTAAGTAATAATACTGATAGCACTAAATCTATAACTATATTGATAACCCACATATTATTGCTGCCTCCCGATATATAGAATCCAGGAAAGATCGATTGTCCGCTTACTCCAAACTGATTTATTAAAAGTGCAATAAACGATGCTGCTGGGTTCAAGTACATAAGCCAAAAGGTTTCATTATATGCTTTATTTAACATAGAGGGATGAATCACTATCTGAACGTAGAACACAGTTATGAGTAATGTTCCTATGAACAAGAATACAATAAATGCATAGGATAATACGTTTGCTGCGGTGCTCTTCTTTATAAAGGTTGAAAAGAAAAGCCCTATACTTCCTAAAGTTATTGCTAGTACAATATAAAATAAGAAGGTCTGTAGTAATTCAGTTATACCAATTCCTCCAAACAGAAAAATTATTGAGAATATTGGTATTGAACTTAATATAAGAAGTATTATATGACTTAAGGATGCAAATAGTTTTCCTAAGATTATAGATCTATGTTTTAAAGTAGTAGATAGAAGTATATCTAAGGTTTGCCTCTCTCTCTCTCCAGATATTGCGCCTGCAGTCAATGCTGGAGCAATTAAGCTTATAAGTCCAAACTGAGCAGCTGCCATAAACCCGTATGTTATAAATATTTGCTCTGCATTCATAACTCCTTGCCCCATAATCATTTTGAGAAACAGTATTGTTAATAGTGTTAATACCAGATTGTATACACCTATTAATATAGGTGCTCTCCATCCTCTCATTTTGACCTTTAATTCTTTAAGTAATACTGGATTTATTCTAAAACTGCTTTTATTAATATTCATCTTCATCATTACTCCTCCAAAGTAGCAGTTACTTTCATAAAAATATCCTCAAGGTTTCCATCAAGCTGATTGAAAGATACAACAGGAATCTTACTATTTATTAATCTCACTAGTAATTCATTCATATACCTTTCATCGCCTTTAAAAGAAGCTTCTATTATATTATCTCCAACAGGGTTTATATTATCTAAATCTGGATACTCCTTAAGTATTCTTAAAGTCTCTTCAGCTTTTTCTAAAACCTTAATTTTTATGGTTTGAGTATGGTATATCTTTTTCATTATTTCATCAACAGTACCACTTACAACCACTTGTCCTCTTTCAATTATGCCAATAGAGGTACAAAGTTCAGCCAACTCCGGAAGTATATGAGAACTCACTAATATTGTTTTTCCCATTCCCTTTAAGGTTCTAAGTATCTCCTTCATCTCTATTCTCGCTCTAGGATCCATACCCGAAGCTGGTTCATCTAATACTAAAAGTTCTGGGTTATGCACTAAACTTCTAGCTAAGCAAAGTCTTTGCTTCATACCTCTGGATAAATTGTCTACATAAAAATCTTTCTTATCTACAAGATCTACTAGTTCCAATAAGTCCATACAGATCTTCTTGCTCTCAGTCCCAGTTATGTTGTATATGGATGCATAAAATTCCAGGTACTCTGTAACCTTAAGATCATCATATACACCAAAGAAGTCAGGCATATATCCTATTTTACTCTTTAAAAGTCTTGTATCCTTTAGTGCATTTATTCCATCTACCATAACTTTTCCTGAAGTTGCATCTAATAGACCACATATTATCCTCATAGTAGTTGTTTTTCCAGCACCATTAGGTCCTACAAACCCAAATATCTCTCCTTTGGAAATCTCAAGATTTAGACCTCTTACAGCTTGAAACTTTCCATATGTTTTGTAAAGATCTTTTATCTCTAGCATTATTTCACCTTCCCTTTTACAGATATCTCTGGTACTTGAACTGGTTCTCCATTATTGCCTATAGTTAATTTAATCTTCAGCTCGTTATCTCCATTCAAATATTTCTTTATTTCATCACTATTAAAACTGTCTCCAGTTTTGCTCACATACTTATCTTGCTTATAATCATATATCTCTAAAGTTGCATTATAACTTCCTACCTTACCATTGATTGACTCTAGATATAATTTTAATTCTGACACAATTATATTTTTATCTATATTATATATAATCTCTGGAGTTCCCGTATTATAGAACACATCCCCATATGGGTCATAGTTTACATTAGAAGCATTTAATATTCTGTGCTCTACAAATCCTTGCGGATACTGCATTGTATCTCCACTCCTAAAGTTAAGCACTATCGGCATTCTTATTATTGTTCTATCTTTAACTACAGAGTCTTTGCCGTTTACTATAAGAGGCTTTGATATCGTATCTTTAGTTATAGCTACAACTGATATGTCTTTAACTCTAGTTGGTTGCATTGATTGAGAATATGACATTCTAAGTAAATCAGCATTAAACCTATCTTCTTCACTAGCATTAGCAGTGTTTAAATTATAAATTTTTTTGTCATAAGTTAGCTGATTTACATCCCCAACATAATCACCAGATTTCTTATCTACATTTACACTTTGTCCCTTTTTAACAGGACCAAGTATATAATAAGTTTTAGGTGTTATCACATAGCAATATTCAAAGTCATATAAAGTTGAATTCTTAATACTTCCTTTTATGTTATCTCCATCTAGGGATATATTGCTTTCTATCTTTCCTAGATTAATAGTAGTAGAAGGTATACTCAAAGTTCTACTTGCAAGTACACTTTTATTCTTAAATTCTAGGCTACCTTTATCCTCTCTTATTACTGTATCAACTTCATTTCTTTTAGCGTTCTCAGCATCACCATTATAATTTGGATTATCAAGCGATTCTAGTCTTTTACCTTCTTTACTTGATACTTCAACATTCATTTTCTTCGGTGTGAATATCCCGACATAAGTGTTCTTAGTAGCGACTCCTTTGGAATCTAAACTTATTATGTTAGCATTATTTGTTACTACTTCACTTAATCTTGTTCCGCTTCCTAAAAAGTAGATTACAACACCAAAAACTATAGCCATACATGGCACCGTTATCCACATAAGTTCTCTTTTATCTAATTTTTTAAGTATAAAATAAGTTATAGGTGCTACTAAAACTATATAAATTATAAGTACCGCTAGATATATATTTATATTTGCCTTTTTATCCATCAAGCTACTTACTAATCCACTTACAGAGAAATATCCGTTCCTGTAGCTGTTATCAAACTTATCACTAACAACAAAATTAGGATTTATCATACCAAAAATCTTCTCTCCGAAAGCGCTATTATTAGCCCAACCCACAAAAGGTTTAAGTCCAAAATCAAAGCCTGCAATAGCTACGTATCCAGAACCTATCTTGAGGGTTTGAAGTAATTTTGTATTTCCTTCTTGTATATTTGTGCTACTTCCATCTATCTGTATATTTAAATTCTCTACTGAAACTGAGTTATTATTATCACCATTAGTTGCTACATTATATATCTTTGAGGTATTCACATTTATAATTTCACCAGGTTTACCTTTTATGAAATCATCTTTAAATATACTTAGGGTCTTATTATAATTAGTACCAGTACCAACTAACAGTGTTCCACCTAACTTCACCCAACTTTTTAGACTTTCATAAGCTTCTTTGGATAGTTTAGAACTATCAAAGTTATTGATTATTATTACATCAAAAGATTGGAGCACTCGAAGATAGTCCGGAAACTCCTTTTCATCAAGTTTTATTAATTCCGTTGATACAGTAACGCCTTTAGGTGCAGGAAACTTATTGAGATATGTTAAACTATCAAAATCATCACTTAAAATTCCTACAAACTTTACGGTTTGATTATTAGCGCTACCAACCTTTATCTCCTCACTATATACTTCCTCACTACCATCTTTTATTGATATCTCATATTTTAAGAATGCTTGTTTTACAGGAACATTTATTGTAACAACCTTTTCTGTTCCTTTTTGAATACTCAGATTCTTCATATAACTATCATACTTATTCTCTGATGTAGGAACTTTCACTTCAACAGTTCCTTGTATATCTTTATAATCATTTTTTATTGATATAGTTACAGGTGTGAAATAACCAACCTTATACTTATCATTAAAGCCTACTTTAGTTTTTACAGATATATCTTTCTTAGTATCTGCCTTAACAACTTCACCTTTGAAAAGAATCAAAGGCATCATTAACGCAATCGCTAGGATAAGAATAGATATCTTACTTACTCTTTTTTTCATAATCCCCCTACTTTCTTATAATATATAAATATTATTGCAATATAAGTTAAAATTTACCACCATTATATCATAGTATTACATTACCTTTTATTACAACTTCCTTACAAATTTCTTAAGATTCATATATTATTTATTAAGAGTTAACTACTAAACAATAAAAATTTCTAAAACTATTCAAGTAACTAGGTTTGGTTAACTCAAATATTTTTTACTTCATATACAGTAAAAAAGTCTATTACTAGCTTTTATAAATGCTGTAATAGACTTCTTAAAATATCTTTTAAATTATGTAGCTATTTTATATATAATTTTTCAATATTACACTAATTAACATAAACTGTAGTGCCACCAGGTATATTATTAAATATCCATTTAGAATTTTCCAAGCTTAACCTTACACATCCATGTGATACAGGTTTACCTAAAGTATAGTCTGTAATATTTTCATTCTTGTCCATGGGCCAAGAGTGGAAAAGGTAATTGCCAAAGAATTGAACCCAGTTTTTTGCTCCTTCATTTATGCTTGCATTATAGAACCAGTCACCTCTTGCAGAAACCTTAAATATTCCCTTTGGAGTTTCACTTCCTTCTGCACCAGTAGAACAATCTAGTTCTTTTATAATCTTCCAATCACCCTTACTACCTACAAATACATTTGTTTTCTGGTTTTGAAGATCCACCCAAACTAAAAACTTAGATCTACTTGAATAGTTCTTCACAACATTTTCTTTATCAGGATTAGGTTTATATCCATTAAGATATGCAGCAATAGCAGGACTAACAGTTTTCTTTGCTTTTTCTTCTGCTTCCTTTCTATTCGCTTCTAACTGCTTCTTTTCTTCTTGTTCCTTTAACTGTGCAGCTTCAATAAGCTTTTTATTGCTATCTAAAAAATCCTTAGGCAAGTATTCTTTATTTTCTTCTAAAAGCTTCAATCCCTCATCATATTTAGAATCAGTTATATATTGATTTAAATCATCTGAAACCGAATCTTCTACGGCACCTTTAAGCTCCAATAGCTTATTTTTAAGTATCTTATCCTCAATTTGCTTTTCTAAACTTGCTATTGACGGTAAAACATAGTTATAATTCTTTTTTGCAAACTGTTCCTCTATATTCTTAAATTCGCTTCTTTGCTTTTCAATTGTTTCTAAACTTTTAATTTCACTATTATCTGCTTTATAGGAGCCTGTCTTTTCTAAATCATTAATTTTAGTACTAAGCAATTTATAGTCGATACGTTGATTTAAATAATCATCTTTTAAAGCACTAAACGCTTCCTTTGATTTTTGAGCTTGTACATTTTTATTATAATAAAAAAGCGATCCTGTTATTACACATACAGCCAAAGCAGCAGTTGTTAAAATTCTGTTCAAATGCAAGGCTTCTTCCCCCTGAAATATATTTTATCTTTCAATATATAATGAAACTCAGCTAAACTGAATCATATTTTTATTTTTTATAGATTAAACTCCAATAACACCCTTACGATTCCTAAATAAATATAATTTGAATCTCACCAAAGTATCCCTTCGGTAAACATATCCAATATACAAAAGGTAATTTTCACAAACATTATGTAACCCATACACTCTAATTAATAATAACAGATAAATTAATAATACTTCAATACTTGTGATATAATTTTAAGGAGGTGATTTTCATGAATTTAGATAAGCTAAAAGAAATCATAGATAATTCTAATAACATTGTATTTTTTGGTGGTGCTGGCATGAGTACTGAATCCGGTATACCTGATTTCAGAAGTTCTAATGGACTTTTCAACGAGAAATTAAACATGACTTTCACGCCTGAACAACTAGTATCCCATACCTTTTTTATAAGATATCCTGAAGACTTTTACAGTTTCTATAAGGATAAATTAATATACCCTAATGCGAAACCTAATGCTGGACACTTAGCCTTAGCAAAGCTAGAAGAGATGGGCAAACTTAAGGCGATTGTCACTCAAAATATAGATGGGCTTCATCAAGCCGCTGGTTCTAAAAATGTTTTCGAGCTTCATGGATCAGTATTAAGAAATTATTGTACTAAATGCCATGCTTTTTATGATGAAAAGTTTATCTTACAATCAGAAGGTATTCCAACCTGCACTAAATGTGGAGGAAAAGTTAAACCAGATGTAGTTTTATACGAAGAAGGTCTAGATGAGGATATCATCAATGGAGCAGTTAAAGCTATAGCAGCGGCAGATACTCTAATAATAGGCGGAACTTCTCTTGTTGTTTATCCAGCTGCTGGACTTATAAACTATTTTAGTGGTAAAAACTTAGTATTAATAAATAAGAGTACTACTTCCGCAGATAGCAAAGCTAATTTAGTCATTCATGACTCAATAGGAAAAGTTTTAAGTTTAGTTGTATAGAGCTTCAATACGAAAACTTAACCTATTCATAGTGAAGGATAATATATCTATGTCTTTTATACATGCATAGCGTAAAAATTTACTTAAGATCTTAAGTAATTTAATTAATATTTTGTAACTGTATTAATAGTATTATAGATTTTCCACATTTTTCAGAAAAAATATTAATATACTCTAATGATATTTCTTTTGTGGGAGTGGAATCTTTGAAACTGATAATAATATTCTTATTAATTTTAGTTATTGCCTGCATGTATTTATATTTCGATAGAAAACTTGGTTTTTCTAGGCAACAGTATTTACTACTTTCCAATCAACATAAGTCACTAAGGGAAAAGTATAATTCTCTAAACTCCAGTCTTACTAATATTTCAATAAGATACTTAAGTACTACAACCTCTAACGGTGTTACTCTTGAAGGAGTTTTTTTGATGCTTTCGCCTTTAGAAAAAGGTCCTATTATAAATAAGATAACGCAAAAACTTCAAGTTAGAATTCTTGAGGAAGCTGAAGTAAATAATCAAATATGGTATTTCGTATCTTTACCATTAAATACTGACTTCAACTCTAAGGGCTGGCTTCGAAAATCTGATTTTTCACTAATTTTCAGCAGTTCGCAAGATGTGATGAATAGATAAAATAGGCTTAATTATTAGAACTTTTTTTATAAAACAGTTACTTATAAAGAAAACACCTACCGCTAAGTAGGTGTTTTCTTTCCCGTTATGCAACTGCATGGGTAATAAAGTGCTTTAATATAATAACATATATTAAAACTTTTGAACAGTATTATAAAGAATTTGTTAAAGAATAAAAAAAGTTTAATGGCCTTTATGCTTATCGAGCTTTTTCCTCTGCCTTATATTAAACTTTCTTTCCTCTTCTTGAAGCTTTTGCTCTTTGGTTTTCTCTTTACGTTCTTGCTTTAATTGGTCATGCTGCAATTTCATTGCTATTTGAGCTTTTGTTCCAATTTCTTTTGCACTAATCTCTTTTTTTATACTTCTTTGAAGCCTTTTAGGATTTTTTTTCTTTAGTGCAAGCTCTGTTTTCTCTAATCTTACTGAACCACTGAAATTTAATCTGTAAAAATTCATCAATATAAATTCATGAACTTCTTCATCTCTTGGTTCAGCACCAAAGGTAACCTTGCACACCTTAAGCTCATAACCATCCATGGCTTCAAAAATACCAACCCAGAATGGCTCGTTAAAAAGAATTGTCAATTTAATTATAGAGTCCATAATTAAATCCTCCTGTAATTTATTATTAAAGAGAACGGACAACCCCAGGAGGGCAGGTTACTGCTACGCATAAATATCTAATAACAATATACGTAGGCTCTGACTACCAACAGAAACTGTGTTTTTATCTCTCAATTATTATTATATACAAATATCCATAGTCTATCTATTCTTTAAAAAGCTTATCATAAACTATATTTAAGAACTTATCATCATCCATATCCTTGAAGTTATTTCTAGTATCAATCATCTTATTCTTTGATACTAATATAAAACACTTTGACTCATTGTACTCATAAACCTTTACATCATTAGGTAGCTTTGATTTGTATTCTCTTACATTAAACTTAATTTTATTAAGCATTTTCACTAGTCTGTCAGCATTAAAATCAACTATCATAGGGTATTTACTTTCAAAAATTGTATAGCTTAAATTGTGCTCTTTATCTTCACTAAAATACACTGATTTCTTAGCTAAAATGCTCTCATTAAAACTAGTATATGGATTCGCATTAGCAGCCTCTTTATATCCAAAGTCACTCAATGACAACTCAGTAATATTGTCTGACTTATTAATATGCCTATTTATGATTGTTCTACCAATCGCCCCACCTATGACTGTCATAACAAAAAAAGTTGAAATCAAAAGTCCCAAAACAGTTATAGCTATATTGACCTTCTTTGAATATCTTTTTTTATTTATAAAAAGTCTAATTATAAGCGCTACTATTATTGGTATAGAAATCATTATTAACATAGTAATAACGGATATTTCACTGGTATCATAAATCATACCTACAAACATTATTAAGACACATGCAAGAGGCAATGACCTTTTTATGCGTATTTGCCTATAGTTATTATACTTCATAGACTTGCTTATTTTTAAATTATGATTAGTTTTAACTGCCCAGATTACAAAACTTACTACTTCTATACTAAATATTATTATTAGAGATATAAATGTAACTATAGTCAAAACGTTCAAATTACTGGAAAGAGTATAATCAGTACTACTTGCAAACAATTGCATATATATAAAGAAAAGCCACATTCCAATTAAAGCTACTTGCCCTAATGCATTATACAGTGATGCTTTAAATACTGATTTAAATTTCTCTTTTTCATCAGTGTGTATCTCCAAAGTATTTTGAGAATCTTCCGTATAAAATATCTGAACCGTCCCTTTCTGCCCTACAAACTTCCAGCCCGCTGCCTCACAGTAATCTCTATACTCTAAAACCTCATTACTATCTTTGCAATCATATTCAGAGACTTTGTGGAGTACATCAACTGTATACCTAACAGTGTTTGATTTATATCTTTTAAAAATCAATATCGGACCTTTCATAGACTTTAGTATCCATCCGTTTCTTGCCATATCATTGAGATATTCTTCTGCAGCTTCACACTCGTAAGGAAAAAAGTTAAAAACCTTTATCTTTGTATTTATTTCCATTATACCTTATCCCCCATATAAATTTCTCCGTCACTCACCATAGTAATTAATCTCCTATATTCCTCCAACAATATTTCTTTTCCTTTGTCAGTTATTATATAACTTCTCTTTCTTCCCTGTACTTCCGTTTCTCTAATCATATTCTCTTTTTCAAATTTACCCAAAAGAGTATATAAGGTTCCTGGTCCAACTCTCACTCTTTCCTTTGATATTTCCTCTACAGCCTGCATTATATCTACACCACATCTTTCTTCTAGAAGTGATATCAATATATAATACATTGGTTCCGTTAAATTTTGAAATTGTTCTCTTGCCATTTTAATCACCTACCTAATATCGTGTATCGATATTTATACTTTAATTATATTATCGTGTATCGATATTGTCAATATTATAATTACAATTTATTGTTAATAACTCTATTTAAAATTAAAGTTGTGTTTAACTTGAACACTTCCGAAAAAAAGAAGAGACAGTATACTTACACTATCTCTTCCAATTCTTAATCCTCCAAGTTTTTTAAAATCAATGAATCCTCATTTATATTATCAAGTCCACCAGGTATTCTTCCAGTGTTAAGATCCTTAGTAGTTCCGCCCATACTTTTTATTAAGTTTCTTGCATTCTCTTCGTTGTTGCCATCTACTTCAACTACTACCTTACAGTTTATATTTGCTATTTCATGAAACCCTCCCATACCACTGACCATTGGACTTGCTGCTGCTAAAGGTGAATTACCACCATCTTCACCTAAAACTGCTGATGATAAAGTCGGCAATTCATCTGACCCTACCATTCCTCTCTGTGAGTATGCATCATTATTATGCTCATTTATATCAACAAAAGCTCCCTTAAATCCTTCTCCTCTAAGCTTTTCAACAGTTTCTTTTGCTGTTTTTATGCTATCAAAATATGCCTCTATCTTCATCTAACCACTTCCTTCTAAAATTTTCAAAACATAAACATTCTGCAATTATAGATGTAGTCTTTCCCACGGAATTGGTACATCTTTCGTATCAGTTTTATTATGTCAAAGTGGTGAAAATTTATCCTTTTTATATTTCTGTATAAATTAAAAAACAATTTACTGCTTGATTGCTTATATTACCAGCAATGTTTTTTACACTTTTAATCATGTCAGATATATTTAATATAATCATTAAAATCACAATGGCCTTAACACGTTCCTATATAAATATATATTTAAAACCCAATATTTTTCTAACGACTTTTTTGATTATATATAACCCGTTTATTAGCACTTTACATAATCATACACCTCGTACTTATTTTTGTTGCTATTCTATTCTGTATATGAAAGTATTATATTGCCAGTACAAGTTTATGAGGACTACTAAAAAAGCACTAAGATCTGCAGATACTATTGCTACTTTTATACTGTTACTTACAAAGCTTCAATTACATCAACAGCCTTTTTTACTCCCCCTAAATTTAATAATTCTATCCCTGACTTTTTAGCATTATTTGCATACGTAGGATTATGAATAAAATCATTAACTATATTTTTAATTATTACATCATTAAATTCATCTACCTCCAGCGATGCCCCTGCCTTCAAATTTACTACTGAGCTTGCATTATATTTACGTTCAAACACATTGCCTGGATAAATAATTTGTGGAACTCCATATATCAAACCTGTCATGATGCTATTTTGCCCACCATGATTTATATAAGCTATAGCTTCAGGCATCAGCTTACTAAAATCAAATCTTTCATCAACAATTATATTATTCTTTTTGTATGGTTTTACTTGTCGAGTTGCAATATATACTTCAAAGTTTGTATTTTCAAAAGCTTTAGTTAGGTTATCTATCATTGTTGCAATATTAATTGTTCCAAAACCCATATATGCTATAATTTTGTTCTTTGGAGCTTCCGTAAATTTTATATTTGGTTTAAAAAATGGACCTGTGAAAACTATATTATTACCTTCAATAGGTTCTAACTCATATGAACTTAACACTACTTTTAAGTCAGCCCAATCGAATATATCAAGGACCGAATCAATCGGTTGTAAATCATTTTCCTTCAAGAAGTTCTTAACGCTTGCACTGTATTCAGTATTTGAGGCAAATGACTTTTGAACAGGATAGCTATACCCTGTAACCACCTTAATTCCCTCCAATTTTGCAGCAACTATTGCAGAAATCCTAAATTCCGCATATACAACATCAGGCTGAAAGTCTTGAATAGCCTTTCTTATACAAGATACATCTTCATAAAAGTACTTCTTACTGATTGCTCCAATAAAATGCAGTACATGTTCGAAGCTATTTACTTTTTTATCTTCTTGAATCCTAAATAATTGTCCTAGTTTAAGCATTTTCTCTCCAATAAACCTAGGTGTACCAAATGGTGATGGAATAGGAGCATAATAATTTTTTATGTTTTCTATCTTTCTATAATTAACATCTTCCGGCGAACAAAATGCAACGCTATGGTTTCTCCTAACTAATTCATTGCATAGAGCTACAGCTCTTGAAAATGGTCCACTTGTTTCCGACATTACAGACATAGGCGCAATTAAAACTTTCATAATCCACTCAATCCTTTACATATTATTTATATCTAAGTTGTTATTAATCCTGTATAGATATGTAAATAGCTGCTTTACTTCTTCATTCCTAAATCCTCGTAAGGCTTTCTCGTTGCATTTAACTGCTTCAATACAAATTCTTTCAGCTAATTCCCGCCCATGATCTGATATCCTAACTCTATTAGCTCTTCTGTCATTTTCACATTGATTTCTATAAATTAAACCTTTTTTAATTAATCTATCAATTACCGCTCCAGCCGTTGCCCTATCCCCTGATAATTTTTTTGCCACCTCTGCTTGCGTTAAATTATCTTCTTCCTCTAATACCTTTAGTACAATCCATTGTGATGTAGTTATACCATACTTTTTTATTTCTTCTTCTAACACCTTCTTCATATTTCTAGCTGTTAAATTAATTAAATATCCAAAAGATTCATTTATCCTCATATAGACCTCACTCTTTTCATCATAATAATATGTGTACATATAATATGTACGCTTATCATTTCCCTTTTATTACGCATTTTCACAAATGCAGTTACTTAATTTAATATTAATCAGCTAAACTTTCATTTTTACGTTAAATAAGAAACAGCAGTACTACCTACTGGTATTACCGCTGTTTCAAGATTATTTCCTATAAAAAACAAAAACTTCATAACTTACTTTATGTGATAGGCTAACCATCTAAAAAATCTTCCGATATTTTTAAAGGAAATCATATTACACAATAATTCTGTTAGCTTTCCGAACTTTCTATAGAAGAAATTAAAAGCTAGAAATGGAATCCATTGCTCTTTAGCTTTTGGTAGTCTTTTCATTATATTTTTAAAAGTATACACTTCTTTATATATCCATAGATAGCCATTATATAATTCTTCTGCTGTCATATTCTTTGGTTTATATACTACGTGTGCAGTATTGTAATTTGATAAATTAAAATCTACAATTCTATTTTGCTCTATTAATGATGAGTATAACCTTGTGCCAGGATATGGGGTAAGGATATGTGACGTTACTGTTTCTATCTTATTTTTAACGATCCATTCTAATGTATTCTTAAATACAGAGGAATCATCTTCATCTAATCCAAAAACAAAACTTGCATTTATCATTATTCCTCTTTTATGAATTTCATCTACAAGTTTCTCATATGTGCTTACACTATTTTGAACCTTATGAACACTATCTATTGACTTACTATTTATACTTTCAAAACCTATAAATAGACTTTGGCAACCTGACTCTTTCATTTTATCTAATAAATCAGGCATGTCCACTATATTAGAGGTAACCGCTGCATTCCATTTTAGTTTAAGAGGCTTTATTTCCTTTAATAATTTTTCTGTCCATTTGGGGCTTCCAATAAAATTGTCATCAATAAACATTATATGTTTTGTTTTTAATGCATTTATATCTTTAATTACATCCTCTATAGGCCTATTAATATAGGTCTTAAGCATATCTTTACAGCTATTATAACAAAAATCACATTTAAAAGGACAACCTCTACTTGTACTAACTATATTAGTATATAAGTACTTTTTATTATCTATAATGCTATAGTCAGGTGAAACTATTTCATCTCCAGAAATACCTTCCATATCATAATATATCTTTTTAAGTGAATTATTTTCTTTATCCTTAAGGATCTTACCCCAAATCCTCTCAGCCATTCCCACGCTTATTGCATCAAAACTATTAAGAGCCCCCTCTGGGTCTGCTGTGATATGTATACCTCCTGCAATTACTGTTACTCCACGATCTTGGAACTCCTTTGATATTTCCACAGCTCTGTTCATAACATCTACAGTGACAGTTATTGCTACCAAATCTACAGGTTCATCAAAATCTATATCTTCAACATTTTCATTTTCAATAATAACTTCATGCTCTTTTGGTGTCAGATTTGCTATTGTTAATAAAGCTAATGAAGGAGACATTCTTGTTTTTAGCTTTGTATCCATAGGTCTTGGCAGCATTGCAGGTTGAATTAATTTAATTTTCATACTATATAACACCTCAAATAAACTTACTCGTCATTTAACTAATTTATCTTCAGTATTTAACTTCTCATTTTCATGTATCAGCTCTGTATTCTACAATATCTCCTGGTTGACAGTTCAAACCTTTGCATATAGCTTCTAAAGTTGAAAATCTAATAGCCTTTCCTTTTCCATTCTTTAATATAGATAAGTTTGCCATGGTTATTCCAACCTTCTCTGTAAGTTCTGTCACACTCATTTTCCTTCTAGCAAGCATCACATCAATGTTAATTATAATAGCCATTTCATTCACCTTATACCGTCAAATCATTTTCTGATTTTATGTCTATGGCTTCTTTTAAAAGCTTTTGAAGAACAGCAGCAAAGACTGCAATAGTACAAGAAGCAAAGATAATAATCAGTGGAAATGCTAACAACCCAGGGGCATCATCTGCATCTGCTATTGGGTATAAAGGGAGTAAGAGTCCCGCATATATGATGCTGATTGTTATTCCACTATATTTTATATTCTTTAAAGCATTTACAGATAACTCCGAGAAAGCTTTGTTTTTGTCAATATAACTTAAAAGTTTTAAAGCTTGATACAAAGCAAAGAAAAAGCATATCGCGGTTACATACACACTGATTATAATAGGAAATGGTAAGTAGTTTATAAATCCAGGTAACCAAAATATGCACAGAGCAAGAACTGGCATCGCAATAAAAATAACAGCTATCCTTAAGATAATCGTTGACCATTGTTTCATAAAAAGCACCTCGTTTTTAGTTTATATGTATACAATAACATATATTTTATCGTTTATCAATAATATTTTATTCTTTATCATTGAATATTATAGAGTCCTCTCTTCAGAAATTAATGTTAAATATATTTTCTTTTAAATGGGTAGATTAATTATATATTTTTAAATTACACTTATCTTATACAGATATGCACTCAATTATAAAATTTAATTGATGCATCTTTAATAGAAAAGTTAATTTGATTAGTCTTAGAAGAGGTGCCCTATGTTTTTAGAAAAGAAGTTAGCGAAAAAGAGATTAACTGAAGCTTACAATAATGCTAAAATTGAGTACTTTGATAATAATTCTAAGTATATATTTTTTAGCGACTGTCATAGAGGAGATTGTACTCCATCAGATGAATTTGCAAAAAATCAGAACATCTTTCTATTCGCATTAGAATTCTATTTCAATAATGGATATACTTATGTAGAAGTTGGAGATGGAGATGAGCTTTGGGAACACTCTAATTTTAAACACATAAGATTAGCCCATGATGAGGTATACACTCTATTTAAAAAATTCTTTGATTTAAATAGGTTGATCATGTTATATGGCAATCATAATATACAATTAAAATATAAAGATTTTGTAGAAAAAAACTATTATAAGTTTTACGATGATTATAACGAAGAAGAAATAGAATTGTTTCCCGGACTTACTCCACACGAGGCAGTAGTGTTTAAACATAAAACTACAGGACAAGAAATACTAACTGTACATGGTCATCAAGGAGACAGAATGAATGATACTTTATGGCGCTTTAATATGCTTACAGTAAGATACTTTTGGAAATTTCTCCACTCAGTAGGCTTTATAAATCCTGCGAGTCCTGTAAAAAATGCGGAAAAGATTCACAAAATTGAACGTATTTACAGTAGTTGGATTAAATCAAATAAAATTATGCTAATTTGTGGGCATACTCATAGACCACACTTTCCTAAAATCAACGAATTGCCTTACTTTAATGATGGCTCCTGCGTTAGAGCAAGTGGAATACAAGGTATTGAGATAGAAAATGGAGAAATAGCATTGATTGAATGGAAGATAAGAACTGATTCATCTGGTGATCTCCATATAAGAAGAAAAGTATTAAGAGGACCTGAACCTATAGAAACTTTTGATTTAAGAAATAACGAGACAAATTAAGCAAGTGATATTCAAAAACAGCAATAATATACTCTGATATTATTGCTGTCCCTATGTTATTATCTATATTATTTTGTGGATTCGTTATATTATACGATTTTTGTTGTCCACTCCTCACAGTTCCATACATGGGTAACTACATCTCTATAGAATTCTGGCTCATGGCATACTATTAATATACTGCCTTTATATGCTTTAAGTGCTCTCTTAAGTTCATCTTTAGCCTCTACATCTAAGTGGTTAGTAGGCTCATCTAGGATTAATAGATTTGTTTCTTTATTTATAAGCTTACATAATCTTACCTTAGCTTGCTCTCCTCCACTAAGTACAACAATCTTACTTTCAATATGCTTTGTTGTAAGACCACACTTAGCAAGAGCTGCTCTTACTTCATATTGAGTAAAGGCAGGGAAATCCCCCCATACTTCATCTATACAACTGTTATAGTTTGCATCTTTTATCTCTTGTTCAAAGTATCCCATTTGTAGATAGTCACCTAGTTCAACTTCTCCGCCTAAGGATTTAAGTTCTCCCATAAGACTCTTTAAAAGTGTAGACTTACCAAGCCCATTTGCTCCTACTAAAGCTATTTTCTGACCTCTTTCCATTCTCAAGTTAAGAGGTATTGACAATGGTTCATCATATCCAATAACTAAATCTCTAGTCTCAAATATAAGCTTCCCTGAAGTTCTTCCGCTTCTAAAGTTAAACTCTGGCTTTGGCTTTTCAGCAGTAAGTTCTATCTTTTCTATCTTATCTAGCTTCTTTTGTCTAGCTTTTGCCATTCCAGTGGTAGCTACTCTAGCCTTGTTTCTAGCTATAAAATCTTCAAGTTTTGCTATTTCTTGTTGTTGTCTTTCATAAGCAGATTCTAACTGCTTCTTATTAGCTTCATGTACCCTCTTAAAGTTATCATAATCCCCAACATATCTATTAAGCTGTCTATTTTCAACATGATAGATTAAGTTTATAACACTGTTTAAGAAAGGAATATCATGTGATATTAATATAAATGCATTTTCGTAGTTTTGTAGGAATCTTTTAAGCCATTCTATATGAGCTTCATCTAAATAGTTAGTAGGCTCGTCTAAAAGAAGTATATCTGGAGTTTCTAAAAGAAGTTTAGATAATAAAACCTTAGTTCTTTGTCCTCCACTTAAATCCATAACATCTTTGTCTAAACCTACATCCTTTAATCCAAGTCCAGCAGCAACTTCATCAATCTTAGCATCAATAACGTAGAATCCATTATGATCAAGCATATCTTGGATTGTTCCTATATCATTCATCATTTTATCTAATTCTTCTGGTGTAGCATCAGCCATTTTATCATACATATCTAACATTTCTTTTTCTAAGTCGAAAAGGTATTGAAATGCTCCTCTAAGTACATCTCTTATTGAGTTTCCTTTTTCAAGATGAGCGTGCTGGTCCATATATCCAACTCTAACTCTATTGCTCCACTCAACCTTACCTTCATCAGGCATAAGTTTTCCTGTTATTATGTTCATAAATGTAGATTTACCTTCACCATTAGCACCAATAAAGCCTATGTGCTCTCCCTTTAAAAGTCTAAAGGATACATCTTCAAATATAGCTCTATCACCGAAGCCATGACTAAGGTTTTTCACTGTAAGTATACTCATTATATTTCTCCTCTTCTTCTTATAATAAACTTTCTTCCTAAACCTGCATGAATACTATATATTTATATAATTTTATAATCATATATTTTTTGTTTGTTATTTTTAAGAATACTGTTTAAATTAAGTGGTTATACAGGAGATGCTATTTGAGCGAGCTATTAGAATTAAATGATTTTTTCAGATGGAATGACGCTCCCAAACTGTACTGTTCGAACGTAGTGAGTTTACAGTTTTAGCCATGGAATATGACAAAATCATATTAATTCTTTGCGTAAGCTCATTGAAGCATCGGATGACTAACCGCTTAATTTCAACATAGTACTTTAAATGCTCATAAATTTTTATTAATAACATCAATATTTTAAGGTATTCTATAGACTATTGTCAAAAGAAATTCTTAGTATATTTTTTAAGTTATCACATATATCCAAAAATTCACCCTAGCCTATGTCTTTTACTAACGCTCAGCATATATTTGATATTAGTCTATATTTAATTTTACTTTACTGATTTAACTTCTAACCAAGCTTCATCATAAAGCCTCAATTTTTCTCCTAAGTCTTTATAGTTCTCACATTTATCTAATACTTCTTTTGGTAAATATGCATTTTTATTATTCTTTACATTATTGGGCTGCGCTTCTCTTGCTTCTTTTTGAGGGGTTGTGTATCCTACCTCTGAAGCATTTTTAAGCGCAGGATCTTTCTCACATAAAAAATTTATAAATAGTTCCGCTTCCTTTTTATGTTTTGCCCCTTTTGGGACCACTAGAGAGTCCACCCAGAAGTTTGCTCCTTCCTTAGGAACTATATATTTTAAATATGGATACTGCTCTTGTAGATTTAGTCCTTCTCCAGACCAAATTACAGCTAAACTACCTTCTCCTGCTATCATCCTATCTTTTACTTCATCCTGCACATAAGCTCTAACCAGTGACTTCTGCTTTATAAGTTCCTTCTTTGCTTCATTTAATTGATTTCTATCAGTAGAGTTTAGCGAGTACCCCAACCTCTTTAGCGATATTCCTATAGCATCTCTTTGAGCATCTAACATAAATATTTCACCTTTATATTTGGGATCCCATAGTATATCCCATGAATCTACTGGATCTTTAACTAAATTTGAATTATATAATATTCCTATTGTTCCAGACATATATGGTACAGAAAATTTATTACCATGATCGAACTCTCTATTTAAGTAATCTGAGTCTATTCTATTAAAATTAGGTATATTATCAAAATCAAGTTTCTCTAACATATTCTCCTTAATCATTTTTTCAACCATATAGTCTGATGGAACTAATACATCGTAGTTTGTCTTTCCTGACTTTACAGCTTCATACATAAACTCATTTGTATCATAAGTATTATAATTTATTTTAACTTCATACTTATCTTCAAATTCCTTTAGCAAGTTTTCATCTATATTTTCTCCCCAGTTAAAAACATCTAGGACCTTTTTTTCTTTTTTAGCACTACAAGCAGTAATAGCAGACAATATTAATATAATAAGTAAAATAGAAATTAATTTATATTTATTTTTCAACTTTGTACACCTCTTTCCCTGTATTGATAAACATTATCATTGCTTCTAAATATACTACCATACTTTTTCAATTAATCAAAATCATTTTCCATAAATGTTAAGAACAGATTTAGCTTTTATAAAATAAATAAAAACTTTTTCATAAAAACAAAAGCCCTACATAATAAGGCAAATATAACTCCCTATATGCACGACTTTTGTCTAAAAATATTTATAAATGTCCATTTTATATTACATAACTTGAAACTATGCAAAAAATATCATATATATTAAATAGATTATTACTGTAGCTATAAACGGTATATTTATTATATTGTCCTTTTCTAAAGCTACAGCACCTGGTCCATTAATAGTTTCTCTTCCATAGTTAGTTAGTAGATCATAACTATCAACTACTCCTCTTTTTTCTGCAGCCTCTTTTAGTTTATTAATTAAAATTGCAACCAAGGCTGCAAAAATCAACGCTACAAACCCCCAAGTAAGAACCATATTTATCTTTTCACTTGTAGGCAAACTTCTTAAAGAATACTCTTGTTTATTAGCTACAAGCTTAGTGAATGGTGAAAGTATCGCCTGTAGACTTACTTGAAATCCGTTTACTATAAAGTGACATACCATAGATACAAATATACTATTAGTTACTCTTACCATATAAGCAAAAAGTGCCCCTAACGCTGCTGCATAAAGAAACTGCTGCCCATTTAAGTGGAAGATACCAAATAGTAAACCTATCATCAAGGAAGCTTTTATCTTACTCTTATGATTATATCCTGATAAAACTATACCTCTCATTGTTATCTCTTCAGTAATAGCAGGTGTAACCGCTACAACCAAAAGCATCATCCAGTATGGAAGGTCTCTCATTACATCCATTGCCTTTGCAACATCATTATCAAAGAAGAATGATGTTATTAACGAAAATAAAGTCATTATAGGTTGTGCTAAAAGTGCTATTAAAATTGCATAAACTATTTCCTTGAAACTTACTTTATTAAATCTGAAGGTTTGCTTTACTGAAGCTTTAGTTACTATAACATATATTACGGCAGGCAATATGAAAAATATGGCATGCACTGTCATCAGAAGCTCTCCATAATTCAAACCTAAAAGTGCAAGCGGCTTTCTTACTATAAATGGACCTACCATTGACACAATCAATACTATTAAAAAATATAAATTTGATTTAAATACTGGTTTCATAAATCTCTCCTTACTCTTTTACTCATAAATACCTTAACATATGTTTTTATTTATGTATTTATTTTTCTGCTAATGTATATTTTTTTCCTTTTAGGAGACAATTATTATTGTAGATAACTTTTATATTAAATTGCCTCTCCCCCATTTTATTTAATATAGAAAATTCCTCTTTTAGTGATGGTTTCCTCACTTTAAGAGGAATTTTTATTTGCTGATAAATCTGCATTTAATATTAGTCTATGCTTAAAAGATTGTTAAAGTTAAGTGTTTATAAAGTGATTCACCGGATGCATAATTACTTAATTTCATCCAAGAGGCTAATTATTAAATCTTTTTATAAATTCTCTTCTAAGCCAATCTAATGCATTCATAGTAGCTCTTTGTCTAATGCTTTCTCTACTTCCTTGGAAGTTAAATTTTTTAACCAATGTGCTTCCATCAATATGAATCCCCATATAAACGAGTCCCACTGGCTTATCAGTTGAACCACCACCAGGTCCTGCAATTCCGGTAGTAGATATCCCAATTCTTGTACCAGCATTCTTAGCTATACCTTCAGCCATTTCTCCAGCGGTTTCTTCACTTACAGCACCATACTTTTCTAAAGTATCTGCTTTTACTCCTAGCCTTTTCATTTTACTATCGTTTGAATAAGTTACTGCCCCTTCCATAAACACTTCTGATATTCCAGGATAATTTATAAGCGTAGCTGCAATGAGTCCCCCAGTACAAGACTCTGCTGTGGCTATAGTAAGTTTATTGCTTACAAGTATTTTAGCCACCACCTCTTCTAAAGTTACATCATCTTCACCATATATATTATCATTAAGCCTTTCTCTTATTTTATCTTCAACTGGCTTAATTAACCTTTTAGCTTCTTCTTCATCTTTTGCTTTAGCTGTTATTCTAAGGGTTACATCTCTTTCCTTAGCATAAGGAGCAACAGTAGGATTACTTTGATCACTTATTATATCTGAAATCTCTTCTGCCATAACTCCTTCACCAATACCAAAAATTCTAAGCACCTTTGATACCAGCATTGTATCAGAATACTGCTGCAGATAAGGAAAAACATGATTAATAAACATAGGCTTCATTTCTTTAGGCGGTCCAGGCAACACTACTATTATTTTTTCATCTTTTTTTAATATAGCCCCTGGTGCTGTTCCATTAGGATTAGGTAATACCACTGCATCTTTTGGGAAATATGCCTGTTTAGCATTGCTTCCTTCCATGACTCTTCCGCTCTTACTAAAATAGCTTTCTATGTGCTTCCAGGATTCCTCATGAACAACGAGTTCTTGATCAAAAAACTTAGCAGCCGTCTCTTTTGTTAAGTCATCAGGCGTTGGACCTAGTCCCCCTGTAGTAACTATTAAGTCACATTTTTCAAAAGCATTTTTAAAAGCTTTAAGCATTCTTTCTTCATTATCTCCAACTACTGTTTGGTTATAAACCTCTATACCTATAGAAGCTAGTTCTTTAGCTAAAAATTGAGCATTTGTATTTACTATGTCTCCTAATAATATTTCAGTTCCTACAGAAATTATTTCTGCCCTCATGTTCTTTCCCTTCTTTCTTGCTGTATACTTCCACTTTATATAAGCTCATTAATATATAATTATCCGTTATATTTTGGATGAATATAATTATTCAATCTCTTTTCCACATCTTCTATAGATTCATTAATTCTATTGCAGTAATCTATAACTTGATCCTTAGAAAGCTTAAATGAATCAAAATACTTAGCATGCTTAGATCCAAAATACAATCCACATACTGATGCAACTGGATTCATCATATAACTTTCAGTAAGTGTCACACCTGTTCTTTCAGTAACTTTTAAAAGCTTAAATACTTTCTCCATTTGTTTCTGATCCTTCAGTGAAGGATATCCAAAAGCTGGCCTTATCCCTCTGTATTTAGCTTGGAACAATTGCTTTTTAGTAATATCTTCATTCTTATCATACGCCCAGTATGTCTTTCTTATGTCTTCATGAAGTTTTTCAGCTGCAGCTTCTGCCAATCTATCACATAAAAGCTTAAGCATTATTGCCTTATACTCTTCACCAGCTTCTTTAAGTTCCTTTTCATAGTCATATATCTCATTTCCAGCAGTAACTAAGAAACTCCCTATATAGTCAGTCTTTCCACTTTCCTTAGGAGCTATGAAATCAGATAAGCACATATGCCTTCCTTCTTTCACCTTTTTCTGCTGACGAAGGAAATTAAATACTTCTATTTCACAATCACCATCATATAACAAAACATCATCTTCTATAGAGTTGGATTTAAATATTCCGAATACCCCTTTTGGTGATATTCTATTATTACTCTCTAATTCATCAAGCATATTATTTGCTTCTTCAAATAACTTTTTCGCTTCCTCACCATAGATTTTATCATCTAATATCTCAGGATAAGTCTTCTTCATCTCCCAAGCAATGAAGAAAAATGTCCAATCTATATAGTCTCTAAGCTCTTTTATCGAGTATTTTACTTCCTTTACTCCAATAAATTTAGGAATATCAATGTCTTCTTTATCCCATTGAACTTTAAATTTATTCATTCTTGCTTCTTCAATTGATATATTATCCGCCGTAACCATCTGCTTATAGTTTTCTCTTATATCTTTATACTCATTACTTATATTCTCCAAATAGGATAATTTATCCTTCATGAGGTTTTTCATTATTTCTACTGTTTTAGATGCATCTCCACCATAAATTACACCTTTACTATACTTTGGTGCTATTTTTAAAGCAGTATGAATCTTTGAAGTAGTTGCTCCACCTATTAATAATGGTATATCGAAGCCTTGTCTTTCCATTTCTTCAGCAACATACGCCATTTCTTCAAGGGAAGGAGTAATAAGTCCACTAAGTCCTATAACGTCAACCTTTTCTTCCCTTGCTACTCTAAGAATCTCTTCGCAAGGCACCATGACACCTAAATCTATTATCTCAAAATTATTGCAAGCCAATACCACACCTACAATGTTTTTTCCTATATCATGAACATCGCCTTTTACGGTTGCCAAAAGTACCTTTCCAGCTTTACTACTTTCACCTGAATTATCTTCTTTTATGAATGGAAGGAGTATCTCTACAGCTTTCTTCATAACTCTAGCTGATTTAACTACCTGTGGAAGAAACATCTTTCCATCACCAAATAAATCTCCAACGACCTTCATTCCATCCATAAGTGGACCTTCGATAACATTAAGTGCTCTTGATGTTTTAATTCTTGCTTCTTGTAGATCTTCCTCCAAGTGTTCACTTATGCCTTTTACTATAGAATAACTTAATCTTTTTTCTACTTCATCAGTTCTCCATAGCTTTACTTTTTCATCTTGCTTTTCTTCACTATTTCTATACTTATCTGCAATCTCTAATAAATCTTCTTTAGCTCCACTTCTCTTATTAAGAACTACAGCCTCTACTAACTCTAAAACATCTTTAGGTATATCATCATATATTCTTATCATTCCAGGATTGACTATTCCCATGTCCATTCCTGATTTTATCGCATGATATAAGAATACTGCATGCATACTTTCTCTAATAAAGTTATTACCTCTAAACGAAAAACTTAAATTGGATACTCCTCCAGACACTTTTGCATTAGGAAGGTTTTCTTTAATCCACTTGGTAGCATTTATAAAATCAACAGCATAATTGTCATGCTCATCTATGCCAGTTGCTATAGCTAATATGTTAGGATCAAATATTATATCTTCAGATGGGAATCCAACCTTTTCTGTTAATATGTCATAAGCTCTCTTACATATCTCAATCTTTCTTTCGTAACCATCCGCTTGCCCCTTTTCATCAAAAGCCATTATGACAGCAGCTGCTCCAAAACTTTTTATTATGGAAGCTCTTTTAATAAACTCTTCTTCTCCTTCTTTTAAGGAAATAGAGTTTACAATGCACTTTCCTCCAATAGACTTTAATCCTTCGATGATAACTTCCCACCTAGAAGAATCAATCATTATAGGTTTGCATGCTATTTCTGGTTCAGAAGCCAAAAGTCTTAGAAAATATGACATTTCTTCCTTTCCATCTAACATACCATCATCAAAGTTTATATCTAAAACCTGTGCACCATTTTCAACTTGTTCTCTTGCTATTGCCAGTGCCTCCTCATATTTCTTTTCTCTTATTAATCTTGCAAACTTGGCCGAACCAGCCACATTTAGTCTTTCTCCTATATTTATAAAGTTATTTTCAGCTCTTGCTTCTAACAACTCTAAACCTGCATAAGTACTGATTTTCTTTTGTTCATTTAAAGTTCTTGGCATATAGTTTTCTGCTAATTCTTTTATGGCTTTTATATGCTCTGGTGTTGTGCCACAACATCCTCCAACTATATTTAAGCATTTGTCTTCAAATAATTCCTTTAGATAGCTACAGGTTACTTCTGGAGTTTCATCATACTCACCTAAAATATTAGGAAGACCTGCATTTGGATATAAAGATATATATAAATCATGCTCTTTTGATAACTCTTTTACAAAAGGTACAAGATCCTTAGCGCCAAAAGAACAATTAAGTCCTATAGATATAACATAGTCACTTCTCATTGATTTAACAAATGCTCCTAAAGTTTGACCAGACAGAAGTCTTCCACCTTTATCGTTTATAGTTCCAGATAACATTATTGGAAGTACCTTATCCTTTTCTTTAAATACTTCCTCTGCAGCTATTAAGGCAGCTCTTGCATTTAAATGATCAAAAATAGTTTCTATAAGTAGTACATCTACTCCTCCATCTAATAACCCAGATACTTGTATCTTATATGAATTTACAACCTCATCAAAGGTAACACTTCTATAAGCTGGATTTTCCACGTCTGGAGACATAGATAAAGTCTTGTTTGTTGGTCCCATTGATCCAGCTACATACCTTGGTTTATCTTTTGTAGATAAATTATCTGCTACAGCTCTTGCAAGCTTAGCTCCAGTATAGTTAAGCTCATAAACCATATCCTGAAGACCATAATCTTCTTGAGAAATAATATTGCTATTAAAGGTATTAGTCTCTATTATGTCTGCCCCTGCTTCTAAGTACGCTTTATGTATGCTTGTTATTATTTCAGGTCTTGTAAGTACAAGCACATCATTATTTCCTTTTTGCTCTTTATGTGAGTGTATTTGACTTCCTCTAAAGTCCTCTTCTTTAAGCTTATAATTCTGTATCATAGTTCCCATTGCCCCATCAAGAACTAGAATCCCTTCCTCTAAGCTTTTAATAAATCTGTTATCTGCGAATAAGTGCCCCCTCATTGCTACCTCCAAAATGTTTGTTTTACACTTAATGTGTATACCGATATGCCTATCTGTACGTAAATTATAATCATTTAAAAATCATAATTATTATGACTGTTAAAAATATAATACTACACCTAAAGTTTGGCTATCTATATTTATTATACTATAATACTAACTCATCATGTAGTGACTAAAGGATTCATGTATCGAAACTTAATTTATACTTGTTCGATAATCCCGGCTTCTGGGGATTGTCGGGCACGTATAAATTAATAGTTGAGTTATGAATCCTTAAGAGTTCCTATTTCGAAACTTAACTCACTAATATTACATGTATTTATAATTTTCATATATAATAAAGCTGCTCACCGTAAAATAAAGTTACGGTGAGCAGTATTAAAAAAACTCTTTCTCTCAAAGCTTACATATTAAATTATACAGTCTTTATTTGTGAGAAGGGGTACAAATAAAAACTGATACGATTATCAGTTAAGTATAAAAACTTTTGAAAGTATATTTAAAGTAAGCTATGTATGAGAAAAAGAATTTATTGCCCAGAACCTTGTTTTATAGACAATCTTTTAGCATTCCTATTGCTATTTTTAGGTTCTTCGTCTGATAAGGTTGTATCCCAATTCGATTTAAGTTTTCTAGTTAACTTGTTATCAATTTGACTATCCTTTGGCATAGTTCATCACTCCTTCTTTTGTTTTCTGGAACTTTGTCCCTCTCTTCACTCTTTAATTTATGTACTTTCTATTTCAAATATTCATAGTATTTTTAACTTACTTTTTGTGTATTTTTACAAACAATTATATTACTATAAAAAAATCACTTAAGCCACCTTCTTTAATAATCTTTTTGTGAATCTGCCTTTTCCAATATATATGCGAGAAATTTGGTAACCAAATAAATATTATTTTTTACTGTACTCTTTAAAGTAAAAAAGAGTCCAAAGCTTCATAAGCTTCAAACTCTTTTAATCATTAGGTTGTTTCTAATAGTATATAAAACTAAGATGAATAACCACTTAATTTCATATAATACTACCTAAATATATCAAATTATTTGCTTTCCATAATAGCTAGACCTACTGCACCTATAACACCTGCATCTGTTCCTAAACCTGCAGGAACTATCTTACATGCTTCAGACATATTCTTAAAGCATCTCTTATTTACTACTTCTTGAACTTTATCAAAAACTATTTTTCCTGCTTTTGATACTCCTCCACCTATTATAATCATTTCAGGATCAAATATAGCTACAGCATTAGCTATACCTATTCCAAGATAATTTAATGCATTATCTATTATATCTTGTGATACTGCATCACCAGCAGCTGCTTCGGCAAAAACTTCAGCTGAAGTTACAGTTTTATAATTTCTAAGTGATGTTTCTACTTTGCTTTCTAAAGCTTCTTTTGCTCTCTTTCCTATAGCTGTACCAGATGATGTAGCTTCAAGACATCCTATATTTCCACAATTACATCTAGGTCCATCTGGTGCCACAGTAGCATGTCCTATCTCAAGCGCATTACTTGTATTACCTCTGTAGATTTTTCCATTAAGTACTGCTCCGCCACCTACTCCAGTACTAACTGTGAAGTAGACCATATTTTCAGTGCCTTTTGCTGCACCAAACATAAATTCACCTATAGCAGCAACGTTAGCATCATTATCTAAGTATACTGGAACCTGGAACTTTTCTCTAATAGGTGATACCAAATCAAAATTCTTAAAAGGAAGGTTTGGAGTAGTTATTATTATTCCAGTCTTAGCATTTAGTGGACCAGGTGATCCGATTCCGATAGCCTTAACTTGAACAACATCTACCTTTCCATTTTCTATAACATCTTCTACAGTTTTAATTATTCTACCTAATACTGCAGCTTCTCCCTCATGTGCATCAGTTGCAATTATTGATTGGCTTACAACGTTTCCATTAAAATCAGACAAGGCAGTACTAATTTTTGTCCCACCTAAATCTATACCTATAACATAGTTACTCATTATTTTCCCCCCATATCCTAAAATAAAACCTAATTTACTTAAAATTTTACAACAATATTATAACATATATACAATTAATATTATTGTATATTTTATCACCTTATAATATTTATACAATATTCCTAAATTTTTATTATATTATTGTATATATTGAAAATATTATTTCCTATTTGACTTGATAAAATTAAATTTATTCATTCTTATAGGCATTTATATAATATCTCCCCTGATTATCATACCCTTGATCTTTTATGTAAAAGTCACTATCTGACAACATTTTACATATAACTTGTATACTCTCGTTTCCACAGTTATCTACTGTTATTGTAAAGTTATCTTTGTTATCTACCACACCAATATAATCATAAATATTACTATAATCGCTAAGTCCAATGCTTCCTCTAATATCCATTCTATAATCTGACATTTGTAACCCCCTAGATATAAGTTTTTACTATTAGTATAGATAAAAATGTGATTTATATTCCTTAGTTTGATTAATTTTTATTTTAATAAATTTAATACAATGAAAAACTATGCTAACTATATGGATTTACCACTTTTGACCAGGATTGAAATTCTATATTTTACATTTTCATATCCAATAAAAAAGACTGAGTAAATACTTAATATTAACTCAATCTTTTTTTAAACATTGCTTAAATTTTATATCTTTTAAATATTACAAAGCTTCACTTCGTAATTCTCTTAACTTTTTAGCCTTCTCTATTATCCTATCTGCTTCTAACGCTGGCACCTCTTCATATCTTTCAAAATTACATCTAAAACTTCCCCTAGCCTGAGATATTGAGCGAAGATCAGTAGCATACTTGAAAAGCTCTGACATAGGAACTTCAGCTGTGACTTTTTCCATTCCATCTACAGGCTCCATCCCAAGTACTTTTCCTCTTTTTTTATTTATATCTCCTATAACATCTCCCATATAATCACTAGGAACTATAACTTCTAAATGCATTATTGGCTCAAGCAAGATTGGCTTTGCTATCTCAACACCCTTTTTATATGCTAAAGATGCTGCAATCTTAAATGCCATTTCTGATGAATCTACTGGGTGATAAGAACCATCATGTAAAGTTGCCCTCAATCTTATAACTGGATATCCAGCTAAAACTCCATGCTGTATACAGTCTTTAAGACCCTTTTCTACAGCTGGTATATAATTTCTAGGAACAACTCCTCCTACTACTTGATCTACAAATTGAAGCTCATCATAGCCATCATTTCTAGGTTCAAATTTAATCTTTACATCGCCGTATTGACCATGTCCACCAGATTGCTTTTTATGCTTGCCTTGTACATCAGCTACACCTTTTATAGTTTCTCTATATGGTACCTTCGGGTTTTGAAGAATAACCTCTGCACCAAACTTGTTTTTCAATTTAGAAGCAATAACATCAAGATGTGTCTCACCAACACCTGAAATTATAGTTTCTGCATTTTCTACATCTCTAGATACCCTGAACGTAGGATCTTCCTCTAATAACTTTGTAAGTGCCGATGATATTTTATCCTCATCTCCCTTGCTCTTTGGAAGTACAGCCATAGATATAACTGGTTCTGGGAATTCCATAGACTCATATATCACCTTATTATTACTATCACAAATTGTATCACCTGTTGCTGTATACTGAAGCTTCGCTACAGCACCTATATCTCCAGCTGTAATTTCTTTTGTAGGTATCTGATTTTTTCCTCTTAGGAAATATAAATTTCCCATCTTTTCATTTTTTTCTTTAGATGAGTTATATACTATAGAGTCAGCCACAGCCTTTCCTGTCAATACTCTAAATATAGATAACTTTCCTACAAAAGGATCCGCTACAGTTTTAAAAACAAAAGCCGAAAAAGGCTTTTCTTCATCTATCTGAACAAAATTACTGTTATCGTTTAACTTTTTGTATGCATTTCTAACCATCTTTTCTGGAGAAGGAAAACAACCAATTATATCTTCAATAAGCGCTCCCATACCAATTACCTCTAAAGAGCTACCACACATAACCGGAGCTATTTCTCCAGTACAGCATCCATTAATTAACCCTCTATATATCTCCTCATCAGTTAATTCTCCCTCACTAAAATATTTATCTAAAAGCTCTTCATCAGTTTCAGCTACAGCTTCCATAATCATCTGTTTACACTCTTCAACTTTATCTAAATATTCCTCTGGAACTTCTTTTAATTCAACTTTGTTAGTTTTTTTATCATGAACCTTAACTTTTCTTTTTATTACATCAATTACGCCTGTAAATTCGCTTTCTTTTCCAATTGGGTATTGTATTGGTACTACAGTTATACCAAACTTATTTTTTAGATCGGATAAAACTTTATCATAATCTGAGTTTTCTCTATCTAACTTGTTTATAAAAAATGATCTAGGTAATTTCATCCTATTGCAATATTCCCATGCTTTTTCCGTACCAACCTGGATCCCTGCGGCACCACAAACAACTATCATAGAAACATCTATAGCTCTAATCCCTTGTATTTCTTCACCTACAAAGTCAAAATATCCGGGAATATCTACAAGATTTATCTTTTTATCATTCCATTCAAATGGTATAACAGAAGCAGATAAAGAGATTCCCCTCTTTTTTTCTTCAACATCATAGTCACTTGTAGTTGTGCCTTCTTCTATCTTTCCTAATCTATCGATGGTTTTAGTATAATATAATAAAGCTTCTGCTAGGGCTGTTTTCCCTGATGAACTATGTCCAATTATACCTACATTTCTTAGATTATCAGTTTTATACTCTTTCATACATTTTATCTTAACTCTATAATCTATAAAGTTAAGATATTCACCTACCTTCCATTAAAATTTAGACTTTAGCTGTATATAAAGCTGTAGTTGATTAATCTCTTCTTAAGCTTTATTCTGCAAGATATATTCTAAATTTTTAATATCTTACCGAAACTAAAGAAATTCATATCAACTAGCTAAAGATTCCAAAAGCTAAGAATATTTTCTTTTTGAACAGAATGTATTAATGGTAAATATAAACGATTTAGTATTAATGTCTTGAAAGTTAAATTGATAGATTTAAATTTATAGATTTAAATTTATAGATGTTGTGTATTATATGGCGGGATAATCCTATAAAGTATTCAACTTTTATATCACTTGTAAAAATTCTCTAAGGGGATTATTTTTTTCGCATGTGCCTTTTCTTAAACCTATGTGAAGAATTTTGCAGGCAACCTATTCTTTAACTTATATTATGGCTTAAATCTATTCGCATAATTATCCACATATATAATTTAGTTATAAATTGCTAAAGAATAAAATAGAATTAGTTACTACTAAATGTATTCATAACCTTTTTATATTATTATATTAAATAATATTCTCTTCTCTAAATTATTATCCTTCTTATTTTTGAAATCTCTGAAAACCTTTTCTATATCTAATTATTGGATTTAATTCATAAACTATACCTTATATTAAAAATTTTCCTCTGCTAAATAACATTAAATATATTAATTGTTAATTTTTTGTGTATTTATGTACTTTTTACATAATATTTGGTAAAATAGTCGTAATTAGCAATAATAACCAAATAATTATATAAATAATGCAATCTATTTTTACTTAATAAAGGCAAACCTATCGAAAGGTAGGGACGCAAAGCTATGGATCTAAGAATTTAATTTATGATTGCCAAGCTGCTAAGTTTATTCGATTAAAAATGGACAAGTTTAAATTTGTCCATTTTTATTTTTAATATTATTTTTAATAAAAAACTTTTAATGGTATGGAGGAGATCTTATGGTAAAAAATGTAGTAATAAAAGGATTAGGAAGTTATCACCCTGAAAAGACGCTATATAATGATTATTATATAGAACATTATAAAAAATATGGCACAGAAGATCATGCAATAGGTCTGATGGAGAAGATGGGAAGAGATAGAAGAACTATTGCTTCTCCAGGTGAGACAAGTATTACAATGGCAGTAGAAGCTGCAAAAACAGCCTTAAGTAACTGCCATCTTACTCCACTAGATATCGATGCAATAATATCAGCATCAGATACACCTGAATTTCTTACCCCATGTTGTGCACTAATTATTAAGAATAAGCTAAAAGCAGAAAACGCTACTAATGTTTTTGATATAAATAATGATTGCATAGGTATGCTTACAGCAATCGACATTGCTTCAAGATTTTTAAAAACGGACGATAAATATAAAAGAGTTCTTGTATTAGGTTCAATGAACATGGTACCATTTTCTAGAGAAGATGATTTAGTTGTTTATCAAGGTATATCAGATGGCGCTGCAGCTATTATACTTGAAGTTATAGAAGAGGAGGAAGAAAGGGGATTTTTAGGTTCTAAGGTATTTACTGATGATAGTTATAACGAAAATATACGATTTCCTAATTGTGGTTTATCCAAAATAACTGATGAAGAAACTTCAAATTATGATCGAAGATTAAAATGGGATCCTTTTGATTTTGGTTTTCTTTCTGATGAATGGAATAAACTTATACGTTCTTTATTAAGAGATTTTAATCTTAATCCAGAAGAAGTTTCTCATTATTTTATATCACAATTTTCTAAATATGATTTATATCAAACTATTGAAAAGCTCGGTGTAGATAAATCTAAGGCTATATTTATTGGTGATAAGTATGGCTATACTGGTTGTGCAAGCCCAATTATGGCGCTAGATGATAAATTATCTATTGAAGGTTTTAAATCAGGAGATATTCTAATATTTTGTTCTGTTGCAGCTGGTTACACTATGTCTTCTCTAATCTATAAATGGTAATTAATTTTTAGAAATAGGGGGATAAGAATGGAAGCCTTATCAAGTAGTATAATTGACTTTCAGAAAAAAACATTAAAATTCGTATTAATAATATATTCTGTTAGTGCATTAATGGCAGGAACAGTATTTATAGGCATGAAGGCAATAAATTTATATCCTGAAATAAGTTGGAGCTCACTGTATATTTTAATGGCTCTAACCTTATTTGAGGTTATACTTTTCAGGCTAGGATATAAATGGTCCATGAAAGATACTCAATCATGGAAAAGAGGTTTAACTTTTCTAAAGGCTAGCTTAGTGATCATATGTTATATAAACTATATTTATTTGACTTGGATGGTTCCATCTAAAGAATTATGGATAGTAGTATTTTATTTCATACTATTAAGTGCACTTTTATTTGACCACAAGCTAACTCTTATTTCAGTTGGAGTTAGTATATTATCACAAGTATATATATTCTTTAGTAATTCAAACTTACTACCTGAAAACCAAGTTTTTTTAAGAGAACTAATTATTAGAATAATTGTGATAACCCTTACTTCTTTTGCGATATATATCTTTACATACTTTTCCTCATTATTACTTAAAGACATAAGTAATAATGAAAAAGATATAAAGAAAAAAAATGAACATATCTTCAATTTATTCTCTCAAATAAGTGAGTTCTCAGAGATGTTACTAAATTCAAGCACCACCTTATCAACAGCTGTTGATCAAGAAGCACGATCTCTTCAGTACATAGCCTCTTTAAGTAATGATATTAATAATGATGCAAACCACATGCTAAATAACTCTCAACAGAATGAAGCCATCTTATCTAACTTACTTGACATAAATAAAAGTGTTTCTAGTAAGGTCGATAATACTAAGGCATTTTCCAATGAGATTATTTCATTATCCAATGAGAATAACAAATCTCTAAGAGAAGCTCTAAATATAATAAACCATATAAGCATAAGAATAAAAAATACCTTTGAAGCTTCTAAAGTACTTGAAGAAAAATCAGCTGAAATAGATAGTATTATAGGAATAATAAGCGATATATCAGAGCAAACAAATCTTCTTGCTTTAAATGCCTCTATAGAAGCTGCTAGAGCCGGTGAACTAGGTAAAGGCTTTGCTGTAGTTGCCGAAGAAGTTAGAAAGTTAGCTGAAGACAGTAGAACTTCTCTAACTGACATAGGATCAATATTAAGTGAATTTAAAGAAAAGATAAGAGAAGTGGAAGGATTAATGACTGAAAATAATGATCAAATTTCCACCGGTAATTCTATATTGACTAATGCTGTTGATAATGTCTCTACGATGGTTGATAAGCTGAAGATATCTAATACTAATATAACAACTATCAGTGAGTTGGCATCATCAATGATTAATGAAACAGAAAATGTTGTCTCTTTTAATTCAAAAATATCTGAGCTTACAGAAGAAACGATAAATAAATTCAAAGAAGTGTCAGATTCAGTAAATCAAAATGCTGCTGTTGGAGAAGAAATAGCTGCAAGTTCAGAATACCTAAGAGATTTAGCTAAGGAAATGAACACCTTAACTAATAAGAACTAAGACTTATAATTATAAATTAGTTATAATAAGCAATAGGCCGTCCCTATAAGTATTGAACTTATTAAGGACAGCCTATTTTTATTTATAGAAGCTTTATGCAACCTTTTCTTCCTCTTCCTCATCCCAAGCTGGCTGTGGCCCTCTTAGGTAAGATAATAAGGCTGCTACTAAACTAAATATGAATGATATGGTAAATGCTAATCTGAGTCCACCTATAAACTTTCCAATGGCTATTCCTTCAGCTCCCACTTGAGTCCCAACAAATAAAGCCTGCATAGCTTCTGGCGACACACTTGATGCTATTATAGCCATAGAAAGAGCTATACTTAAAACAGTCCCCGCATTATTTAGCATAGTTCTTACTCCAGCAGCTACACCTCTTTTATCTGCTGGGACAGAGCCCATTATAGCATTTGTATTTGGAGAAAAGAATAGCCCCGAACCTAACCCCATTATAAGCATTGATGTTATTAATAATGACATAGACGAATCTTCTTTTATAAACATAAATCCTAGTAGTCCCACTGCAGAAGTCGCAAGTCCTATTGAACTTAATGCTCTTGATCCATATTTATCAGATAATACTCCACTTATAGGCGATACGATCATCATTGATATTGCTAGCGGAGTCAATAACATACCTGCTATTATTGGATCAATTCCTTTTATCCCTTGGAAATAGAATACTAATAAGAACGTTACTGCTCCTCTAGCTATACCATTAAAAAAGTTGCTAGCATATGCAAACGCTAATATTCTATTCTTAAATAATCTCATATCCAACATTGGGTATTTAATTTTACTTTCTATATTAATAAATAATGCAATTAGTATAACTGATGCTACAATTAGCATTATCACATTTGGATTAAACCATCCTGAGAAGCTCCCCATGGTTAATGCAATAAGCAATGACAGCATACCTAATGTAAATACTATAGTTCCTTTAAAATCAAACTTTTGCTTCTCTGGTAAGTTAGCTACTTCTTTCAATTGAACTGCTGCCCAAATGGTTCCTACAATACCTATTGGTACATTTATATAAAATATACTTCTCCATCCAAAGTTAACTAAAACTCCACCTAATATAGGCCCTATAACACTAGCAACACTTATTATCATGGTGTTAATTCCAAGAGCCTTTCCTAACTCCTTCTTTGGAAATGCATCTGTTACTATAGCTGTACTATTAGCTACCATTAGAGAACCGCCTCCCCCTTGTATTAATCTAAATATAAGTAGTGTTATACCATTATGAGCTAATCCACATAAAAGAGAAGCTACTGTAAATACAGCGAATCCACTAACATACAACTTTTTTCTACCAACCATGTCAGCTACTCTTCCTATGGAAGGAACTAGTATTGTTAAAACTAGCATATATCCCATAAGAACCCAAGTAACTATTCCCATCCCTGCATTTATATCTTTCATTATCACAGGTAATGCTATCATTAAAGTACTACCACTCATAACTGATAACAATGCACCAATTGTAGTACAAGATAACGCTATCCATTTGTAATTATTTTTATTCATTTACTATTCCTCTTTCTCATTTATGGATGTACCACTTCGTAATAAAACTTATATTTTTAAATTCTTTCACTAGAAGCCGTGAGAGTTTTAAAAATATATTCGGTTCAAAGTGGTACATCTATAGTAGTGTCATTAGTCTATTTAAACTATTGTTACAATTATCTTTTACTTTTCTCAATACTTTTTCTCTCTCATCAATAGTTTCTATTAATATCCTTAATTTTTCTAAAGCTTCATTGATATGCTCTTTATCAGTAATATCTTTAGACCATATCCTATCTAAAACCTTCCTCAAACCTAATATCTGCTTTACCTCTGGTATCGTTAATCCTAACTTAGCTCTAAGTTCCTTTATTTCATTTATGATATTTATATCATCATCGCTGTACATTCTATAACCAGAATCTGTCCTTGTCGTAGGTGCAAATAACTCCATATCTTCATAGTATCTTATCGTCCTCTTAGTCAAACCCGTAACCTTAGAAACTTCATCTATTTGATAATACTTTTGCTCCATATTTTCGCCTCCGTTTATTATTTTAATCAACTATAACATTAACGTCAATGTTATAGTTGGTATATATGCTCCAATAAACCGTTTACTTCATATACTTCTTTCATATACTAATAAATTACTCTAATATACACATTTAGATTTTTATAAAAATTAATACCCTCTACCCTTATTAGTGAAAAATAAATAAAACTTTTAGTTACATGTTTTACTATCTATGATTGAAATATATAATTATTTATCCACACAATAAGTAGTTTTACATTGAATTATCCACATATCATGGACATTTCACTTAAAATTTGTGGATATAAATATGAAATATCTTATAAACTACTATATATTTTTAACTTATGTTATGTTTTAATCCTATTACATATAGTTATTAATAAATTGATTAAATTTAAATTTTTAAACAATAAAAAAACGCCAGGTATACTGGCGTTATGTACAAATGGCTCCGCGAAGAGGGCTCGAACCTCCAACCTATCGGTTAACAGCCGAGTGCTCCACCATTGAGCTATCGCGGAATATTGTATCTCATAGAGATACAACCTAGCGACCACTTACTCTCCCACACAGTCGCCCATGCAGTACCATCAGCCGTCTAAGTCTTAACCGTCGTGTTCGGAATGGGTACGGGTGTAACCCTTAGACGCATCATCACTAGATATTGAAAGATTATTCTTTCAAAATTGCACTTAAGTTTACTTTGTAATAATTTGTTTTGGTCAAGCCCTCGACCTATTAGTATCGGTCAGCTCAACATGTTACCATGCTTACACCTCCGACCTATCAACCTCGTGTTCTTCGAGGGGTCTTACTAGCTTACGCTATGGGAAATCTAATCTTGAGGTGGGCTTCACGCTTAGATGCTTTCAGCGTTTATC
>NZ_JAENHN010000004.1 GCF_016595795.1 Clostridium yunnanense | reverse complement strand
CGATCAACTTAGGGAATTGACTGAAAAAGTAAATAAAGCTAATCCAGATGCCTTAAAGGATAAAACCTTAGAAAAAGTATATAATTTAAGCTTATTGCTGAAAAGTCAAATTTATCAACTAGATGAAGAAGTGGAGGTTTCATTAAAAATTGATGATAGTATTTTGAATAAAATGCTAGCTGTACAATGCATTGATGAAGCTGGAAACCTTCAAACAGTACAAGCAACAGTAGAAAATGGATTCTTTAAGTTTAAGACAACAAAGCTTTCACAATATGGAATTGTATCAATAAAGGATTCTATTCCAGAAGTAAATAAAATTGCATTAGATAATGTAATCAAAAAAGCTGAAGCAATAGAAAAAGCTTTATATACAGATGAATCAATAAAAGTATTAAATTCAGCTTTAGATAGTGCGAAAGCAACCTATAGTGATAATAATGCAACACAAAAACAAGTTGATGATCAGGTTGAAGCCTTAGAACAAGCGATCATATCATTAGAAAAGAAAAAAGATGATCCAGTTATTGAGGT
>NZ_JAENHN010000039.1 GCF_016595795.1 Clostridium yunnanense | reverse complement strand
TTTATCTAATATTTTGATAAAAATTATTATACGTAAATTGTTATACAAAAAAAGAACAGGTATGTATTTGTAAACATACTCTGTTCCATAATTATAATATTTATTTCTTAACTTAATGACATTGCTAGATTTAGCTTCTATTTTTTATTACGAAAAATTATTGACAATATGAATAAATTGGAATATTATATCAGTATACGATATATCGGAGGGCGATATAACATTCACCAATGAAGGGGATGACCTGAAATAAATGAAAGATGCTAAAAAATATATTCCTTTAACAGAAGCTACATACTATATACTTTTGTCCTTAGTAGAGACTATGCATGGTTATGGCATAATGCAAAGGGTTGAGGAGATGACAAATAGTCAGGTTAAACTTGGACCAGGAACTTTATATGGAGCCATAAGTAAGTTAGTTAAGGAAGAGATAATAGTAGAAGTAATTAATGAATTTGATTCTAGACGAAAAAGCTATTCACTGACTGAGCTCGGGAAAGAGATAGTTAAATTAGAGCATAAAAGAATTGAATTACTTTATGAAAATGGCAAAAGAGTAGTATCTGGACTATAGCATTCATTATGGAGGTTAAGATGGTAGATATAAACAAATATATTAAAAAGTTTAAAATTTTCTTTGTGTGGCAGCATGAAGAAGAAGAAAAATGGTTAAGGGAAATGAGCTTAAGAGGGTATGAGTTGGTAGACGCGAGATTATTCATATTTACATTTAGAGTGTGCGAACCGAAGGATGTTGTATATAAGCTTGATTACAGAAGATTAAGCAGATACGAAGAGGATAATTATCTTACAATATTTGCAGAATCTGATTGGGAGTATGTAACAGGATGCATGAATTGGTTCTATTTCAAAAATGAAAACTATAATGAAGATAATATGGAAATTTTTAATGATGAAGAATCAAAGGCTGAAATGGTGAGCCGTGTCCAAAAGCTAATAGGATTAATTACTGTTTCAGAGCTATGTATGCTTGCATCAATAATAAGAAGCGCCAAAGAAAGTCCCGCGTTAGCAACTTTTTGGGCATTGTTAATGATGCTTTTAACTTATGGAAATATAAAGATGTTTCTTAAGCATAGAGCTTTACGCAAAAGATTTTAATTAGGGAGAGATGATATATGTTAGAGGTTAAGGAACTTACAAAAGAGTTCAAGAAAACAAAGGCTGTAAGCAAGATTAGTTTTACTGTGAATCCAGGTGAGATAGTAGGACTTTTAGGTGAGAATGGTGCTGGTAAGACAACTACTATGAGAATGGTATCTACTCTACTAAAAGCTACAAACGGTACTGTGCTAGTAAACAGTTTCGATATAAATAAAGAACCAGATAAGGTTAGAAAAGAGATAGGCATATTGTTTGGTGGAGATGTAGGTCTTTACGACAGATTAACAGCAAGAGAAAATATGTCCTACTTTGCTAATCTTTATGGATTTAGTAAAGAAGAGGCTGATAAAAGAATTAATGAATTAGCTGAAGAACTTGATATGAAAGAGTATATAGACAAAAGAGTTAGTAAGTTTTCTAGAGGAATGAAACAAAAGGTGTCTATTGCTAGATCCATTGTCCACTCACCATCAGTTATGTTGTTTGATGAACCTACAACTGGTTTGGATGTAAGAGCTACTAGGATAATTCATAACTTTATAAAAAAGTGTAAGAGAGAAAATAAGACAATACTTTTTTCAAGCCATTCCATGAGAGAAGTTGAAAAGCTATGTGATAGAGTAGTTATAATAAATAAAGGCCAATTAGTTGAAGAAGGAACTATAGAAGAATTAAAGAAAAAGTATAATAATGATGACTTAGAAGAAGTTTTTGTAGATCTTATAGGAGGTGAAAAGGATGAATAACTTTTTAACTATATATAAAAAAGAATTAATAGATATTTTTAGAGACAGAAAAACAATTATATTCAGTATTCTTCTGCCTATATTGATCTACCCAGTTATGTTTGGATTAGTTAACTATATGATGAAGGATATGCAAAGTGATATTGAAAAGAAATTAGATCTTGGAATTAGAGGAAATAAGGATTCCGCTATAGTAAGCGTACTTAAGGAGCAGAAAAATATTACCCTTCACTATGATGATAATTTGGATGATAAGCTTAAAAAGGGAAATGTATCACTTATAATAGATATACCTAATGAGTTTGATAAAAATATTAATGATTTTAAGCCAACAACTTTAAAGCTTATATATGATAAAGATTCAAATAAATCATCTATGGCAGCTAGCAGTATAAGAGCCATTTTTGATAGTTATTATAAATCAATAGTGAATGCACGAGTAGAAAGTAAAGGCTTAGATAAGGATTTCTTAAATCCTTTTGATATACAGCAAGTTACGGCTGAAAATGTAAAAGATTCAGATCAGGGCTTGGGATCTATGATGATAGGAATGCTTCCAACCTTCATAATAATATTTATGCTTACACCTACTTTAACTATAGCTGCGGACTTTATTGCAGGAGAAAAGGAAAGAGGAACTTTTGAACCACTGCTTTCAACTTCAGTAAGTAGAATGTCTATAATGTGGGGAAAACTAGCTACCCTTGCTACAGTATCTATAATAGCTTTAGTTGCTAGTATGATAGCAATGGGAGGATCTTTAAAGTATAACTTTAAGCTAGGAAGTGCATTAAATGTTACTCCTAAAGCTTTAGTTTTAATAGGGATATTCTCTGTATTCATACTCATATCAATATGTGCTGTAGAGATGGCTGTAAGCATATATGCTAAATCTATAAAAGAGGCGAACTCGTTTCTAGGTGGGATAACAGCTCCAGTATTTATATTGTCGTATATACCATTTATGATGGATGCAAAAACTGTTAAATGGATGTATTTTAATATACCTATAGTAAATGTAGTAGTTCTGATGAAAGAATTCTTAGTTGGTATATTCAACACTCAGCATATATTAGTAGTAGCTGCTTGGCATGTGGTTTATATCATTTTATCAATTCTTTTTGTAAAGATAATGTTCTCAAGAGAAGAAGTTATATTTAGAAGTTAATAAAGAATTGCGATATAGAAACTTAATTTGTACTTGCTCTAAAATCCCGACTTCTGAGGATTTTAGGGTATGTATATATTGCTTTTATTAAAAAGTTTGAGCTGAATTTTATATTAGCTCAAACTTTTTTGTTTAATTAAAATATGATTTATTAGTTAATCAAGGCCTTTAAGACCTTTGTTTAAAGTCTGAGTCAAAGATAAAATAATTACTACTATACCTAAGGTGAAGAATAATACTTTAATTGAAACTGCAGATGAAATCATACCAAAGATAAATGAACCTAATGGTGTAGCACAAAGCATTAGCGCATTCATAATAGAAGCAACTCGAGAAAGATATTCTCTATCTATTTTAGTAAATAGAGATATTTGTAGAGGCATGTTAACCAAAATAGCGCCTAAGCCTAAAAAGAAACTATTGATAGCTAATGACGGGTATAGTAAGTAGGCTGGAAGATGACCTAAGAGAGCGAAGATGGAGTAGGTTAATCCTACTATTGCAGTACCTGATAAAAGCATTAATCTTCCGCCTATCTTCTCTTTAATCTTAGGTATAAACAATACACCTAATGACATAGCTATAAGTATAGGAACCTCCATAAATGAAAGTACTTCTGAACCTCTGTTTAGAACATCCTTTGCATAAGGCGCTTGAAAAGCATTAAATGGCGTCATTAAAACATTAACCAGTGCTCCAAAGATACATATGCTTAGTACAAAACTATCTTTAACTACATAAGAAAAACCTTCTTTTAAATCATTAAGATAAACTTTAGGGCTATTATCTGTGTTTTTCTTTAGGTAATCAGTATACTTTAAAGTTAAAACTATAAATCCACAAATAAAAAATGTGCCTGCGTCTATTAGTATTGCTCCACCAACCCCTAGTATAGCGATAAATAACGGAGCAGCGGTAAGACCTATGATTTGAAGTGTGTTGGTTAAGGACGAACTAAGTGAAGTGCCTACATTAAATTTTTCTTTTGGGAGTATTAGTGGAGAGGCAGCAGTTGATGCTGGACCTCTAAAAGCTTCAAAAGATGAGTTGAAAAATGTAACTACATAAAGATGCCAAGCTCTGAGATTTCCAGTAATAAAAAGTAAAGCAATTAAAGATACGCAGAGGCCTCTGCCTAAGTCGCAGATAGCCATTACATGTTTCTTTTTAAAATAGTTTGATGCTACGCCAGAAACCATGCCAAATAATAAATTAGGTAAACCATTTACTGCAAAAAGAGCAGCTACGAGTGCTGTAGACCCTGTTACTTGGTATACAAGCCATGAGAATGCAATTGTATCTATTCCGTCACCAAATCTGGATACACTGTTGGCAATGGTGTTTTTTAAAAATTGTTTTTCTGTAAGTAAGTCTTTATAACCTATCTTAATTTTTTCTTCTTGTAAAGGGGTGTTTGTGTTTTGTTCCATTTACGTCTCCTTTCAATATAGGATTTTATTTAATTTTTAATGATTAGTTATGAAAAATAATAAATTAGATGTAAGGTGATAAGTCTTTTTATTAACAATTTAATAACTAATTATTAAAATTATATTAAAAATGGAATAATAATGCAAATTATATATATAACTAGTATTAGCTCAGAATATTACTATGTACATTCAAATTACTTTGTTCTATACTTATTTGGTGATAAAGGTTTAAAAATATAAGTATGTAACGGTTTGTTACAACATTTTGCTTTATATGTAGGACAAGCTGTGAAGTGTATAATCAAAAGTAAAATATTTATTAAATTTTATATATGTAATTAAAATGTAATTAAACCTAAATGTTACTTTGGTATATTTAAAAAGTTGGATTCTTATGATGAAAGGATTTGTGTTATGGATAAGATAAAAAAGAGGAAGAAAAAGAAGTTTTCATATAAGAAGTTTTTATTGTTTATTGTTTATATAATAGGGTTTATGGCTATAACTTCACCTATATTACTGTTATTTGGACCATATAGTGACCTTAGAAAGATGGTTCTAGGGACGGTATTAGCCACAAGGCATAGTTATCTAATAACTAAGTTTATACCAGAGGCTACTATCAATGAAATGATGGATAAAACAGACACTGCTGTTTCAGCCATGAAGGAAGATACAAGTTTAATAAAGATAAATAACACCTCTGGAAATGATATAACAAGGTATGATTTTCATACAGACAAATATGATGGATATATGCTAGAAGTAAAAAACCCTAAGAAGGTTAAAGTAGCTATGACCAAGTATTTAGGTAAAGTTGGAGAAAAAACTAGTGAGCTTGCAAAAGATCATAATGCTATTGCAGCTATTAACGGTGGTGCATTTAGTGATCAAACACCAGATGGTAAGCTGTATGAAGGAACAGGGGCAGTACCTGGAGGATTTGTAATTTCTGAAGGTAAGGTAATATATCCAACAGAAAATATAGATTATAAAGCTTCTATAAGCACAATTGCAATAACTAAAAATGGTGTGCTTCTGGTTGGAAGTTATAGTATAAATGATTTAAAAAGCCTTAATGTAAATGAAGCCATGTGCTTTGATAAAGTTCCGCTTATAGTTAATGGTGAAAGACAAATTAAAGCTAAAAATAAACTTGAAGATGGATTTAATCCTAGAACTGCTATAGGGCAGAAAAAGGATGGAACCATATTGCTTTTGGTTATAGATGGAAGAAAAAGTGTTAGCAAAATAGGAGCAACCTTATATGACGTTCAAGAGATAATGATGTCTAGAGGCGCTGTAAATGCTGGAAAGCTTGATGGTGGATACTCAAGTACTATGTACTATGATGGAGAAGTTATCAACTCACCTAATGTTTGGTCTGGTGAGAGAAAGGTAGCCACAGCTTTCTATGTGGAGAAATAGGTGATTGATTATGAAGAAATTTAGAGTATTTTTACTATGGACTGCTATTGCCCTGGTAATACAAAATGGAGTGTTTTTATATTTCGAAAAGGTATATCTTGGTGGAGACACTACTGTTAAGGCTGAAAAGGTAGAAAAGAAGAAAGTCAGTAATATGAAAGATATAAATATTCCTAGTGACGCTAAAGATATTAAGATGTCTCATAATGGAACATATATTGCCTTTATGGAAGATGGAGTCTTAAAGGTAGGGGATAGGACTAAAGGAGATATAAAGACTGTTAAGGTAGAAGAAAATATGGAAGTTAATTATGCTAAATGGGTAACTGATGGAGATTTTCTCATAATAGCTGAAAAAACCAAATCTTCTAAAAGTAAACCTTATATAGATATCCATAAATACGATGTATCTAGAGATGAAAAGGTAGAGCTTACTGACTTGGATCTGAAGAAAGATATAATTAATTTGTCTAGCAGTAAGGATAATGTTGAAGATATGGCATTTGCAACTTCTTCTAACGTAATGTATTTTAAAATAGGAAAATCATCTAATAGATCTGATATATATAAAATAAATGTTATGTCTCAATTAGAAAAGGTTAAAACCAATCTTGTGGGAATAGGTGCAATAGATATTGATCCAGTTAATGCGAATTTGCTTTATGAGCAAACTAATATGGTAAAGCTTAATACAGGTACTAAGCAAACTAAGATTAAGAATTTAAGTGAAGGTATTATATTAGGACATAATGATAATTCGGTTTTCATAGGTAAGGGAAAGTCAGATGAAATACAAGAGATAATCTATGGAGATGCAGATAAAGCAGTAAGCACCTGGGAAAAGATAAAATTAGATAATAAAGTGAGCAAGAAAGATATATTCATAACTGCTGGAGGCAGAGTGTTTATAAAAGATTCTAATAAAACCTTAACTGATGCTGTTACTAAAAAGACTATAAAGTATGAAGGTACGTTATTGGATGTAAATGATAAAGGTATACTTTGTAGTGTTGATGGCCAATCAAAAGTAATAGAAATAGAATAAACAATAAAACATGTCCATAGAAAAGGAGTTTTTCCATGGACATGTTTTATTGTTTTTAGCAAGTTATAGCATTGTATTATTTAGTTAATATTAGTTGAGTTTAAAGTTAAACAACTAATCCATCCTTCATAACTATCTTCTTAGAAGAGAATTCTGAAACCTTTGAGTCATGTGTAACAACTATAATAGTTTTACCTTCTTTTTCACTTAATTCTTTTAGAAGATTCATTATAATTTCGCCATTTTCCTGATCTAGAGACCCGGTTGGTTCATCACCAAGAATAATCTTACTTTCTTGGACTAATGATCTTGCTATAGCAACTCTTTGTTGCTGACCACCCGAAATCTGAGATACCTTTTTATCTTTTTTATCAAGTATGTCAAGCTTGGACAATATATTCAGTGCTTTTTCTTTCATCTTCTTCTTTGATATACTTCTTATCATAAGAGGTAGCATAACATTATCTATAACAGTAAGATTGTTAATTAGTGCGAAGTTTTGAAATATAAAAGATATCTGCTCATTTCTAGTGGTAGCAAGCTCATTAAAACTTAACTTACTAGTAGGTTTATCAGCAAGCAGATACTCACCATCAGTTGGCTTATCTATGCACCCTATTATATTTAGCAAAGTGCTTTTTCCACAACCAGACGGCCCCATTATTGATAGGAAGTCGCCTTCTTCTATGGTTAGATTTATTCCCTTTAGGGCATTAACAGAGACTTCTCCACTGCCATAAGTCTTATTTATATTTTCAAGTTTAATTATACTCATTCCCTGAAACCTCCTATAAGATCAATTGGATTTGACTTTTTCAATGTCAAGTTAGTTAATAGGGATGTTACTACAAATATTACGATAAGTGGGAATATAGGATAAAGGATATTATAAATCGTAAAAGTGTTTGACAGTCCGCTAACTATAAAGTTTTCATTTAATTTCAGCGATAAAACTATTCCTGATAAGTAGGAAAGTATTGATAGTAATAAATATTGTAAAGAATAAATTAAAGTTAATTTTCTTGTATTTACTCCTAGAGATAATAATACACCAAGCTCTTGCTTTTTATCAGTCACAAGGGCTAGTATAGAGCTTAATAAACCTATGAGGCAGAAAACTAATATAATAGCATCTTTTATTGTCTCATACATGATTCGTGGTTTTATTTCATTTATAAATTCAGACAAATCATCATCATAAGATTTTGCATTAATAAATAGATTAAGTTCCTTGCCTTTAGATATGATTTCGTTCTTAGTCTTTTGATCATTACTATTCTTTAGGATTACTACAAGATTGTTTATTTCCAATGTTATATCCGTTGCAAGTTTTTCTTGTGATGAATCTTTTGATGAACCCTTTATGGAAGCAAGCTTAGTAAAGTCTGTGTCCGGATTATAATCTATTAATGCTGTATCAAGACTTTTTTTATTAAGGGTAAAATAGGAGAATTCATTTGTCAACAGCATATTATCCTTCTTTAAAAATCCAATTATCTTATATTTTATTTTAAGAGCTTTACCGGTGGAAAATCCCTCTATTGTGTCATTTAACTTATAAAACTGTTTAAAAGAATATCCAGCTATAACTGGAATTGTTGGTTCATAACTCAAGGTAGCCCCGTTTTTTATATACTCGTTTATAAAATTATCATAGTTTTTATAATCCTCATTATTATAAGTTCTGCCCTCTGATATTGAACTTGAGAGAAAATCAAGATAGTCTTTATTAATACTATATATAGGAACAGAATCGTTATGTTCATTATTTTTCTTAGAATCCTTGTGAAAAACTTCATCGAACTCTTTGCTAGGACTATTAAATTTTACATCAGCTTCATAAGACCTAAGGATTTTATCTACATTTGGATTTTTATAGATATAATTATGAAATTCTAGTTTTTCGTCAAATTTTTTGTTTGTATTTTCCATAAGTTCTGCAGTATCAATGTTGATTGATACTACCTTTGAAGGATCAACAATATGCTTTAGGGTGCTGGAGGTTATGTTTTTTATAAATATCATAGAATATAAATTTACACTAGATATAACAAATAGAGTTATTTGTATATATAAAAATAAAAATAAAATCCATCTGCTTTTCATACTTTTTAAGGAAAAATTAAATAAATTCATAAATTACCTCCTAAGCTCAGAGGCTAAATTAGCTCTTAATATATATATATAATTTATCACTAAACATAAGGTTAGCAGAGCAGTTGAGAAAATCACACCTGTACAAAAGTTTTCATATTTAAATTTTATGCTAATTGATAATACTTGAGATAGTAACTCCTCTGTTGCTAGGTTGATGAAAATAGCAGCTATAAAAGCTGGAACAATGATGAATAGTAAGCTCAGCGATAAAATAAGCAATAAGTGTTTTTTCTTATAACCTAAAAGAACTAAGACTGAGAATTGTTTACGATTCTTTCTACACCAATTATAGGTGAAGTTGATTATATTAGTTATTGAAATAATAATTAACAAAGCTATAGAAGTAAGGAAGGTTCGTTTTGAATATAGAATTTCGTTCAAACTGGTTGTCTTATAACTGCCCAAAATAGAGCTGTTACTATAATCACTATTGAAGTAATTTTTAGCTCTTAGAGCTTCTTCTTTTGAGGCGTTTTTATTAAAAAACAGGTAATCGATATTTGGAATCTTTTGTTTTTGTAATGATGCTGGAATAGCTTTCATTGGTACTAATACTGAACCATTCCAATAAGAATTAGTATCTCTTCCTATATACCCGACAACTCTATATTTTTGACCTTCAATTTCTAAAAAGTCCTCGTTGCTACTTCTAATTATCAAATCTTTAAGATTATAACCTACTAAAGCTACCTTTGAAGAGTTAATAATGTCATCTCTACTGAAGAGTCTGCCAGAGAATAAAGGCAGTGATTTTAAATTAATATTATCGTTAAATGTTATACCTGCTAAAAACATTCTTTTATTATTGTTAATAAGAGAAAACTCTCCTGATACTATTGGACAATTAGCATTCTGTTTTAGGTAATCTAATACAGTTGATGTCTCGATAGGTTTATTAAAGTGAATACTTATCTTATCAGATTCTTCTGATAATGAAGCTTTGTCCATCTCGGATTTATAGAAGAAGTTAACATATTCAACACCGATGGAAAAGGATAGTATTGCGATAAGTATGCTAATACTTAATAAAAAGGTATTTATGTATGAATTAAAAATATTTTTCAGTGTTAGATTTATCATAAAATATCCTTTCTTAAGTTATCAGCAGCTATTTTATTTTTCATAAAAATCATCCTTTCATCATAAAATGGTTTTAAATTGTAATCGTATTTGTAATTATAAGGTAAATGCAAAGAAAAGAAAAATATTCCCATGATTGTTAATGGAAAACAGATTGTTTTTTTACATATATACTTACATATTCTAACAAATACATACCATATTAATCTAAAAGTAACTTTTTTTAACACAAGCCGATAATTGTGTTGATATATATAAAATAATAAAAGATTTTATAAATTATTTTTTAAAATAAAAACAAATGGTTTATAAAAGATATCTTATCTAAATAAACCATTTGTTTTTATCGGGTATAGTATTATTTTTGAAGTCCAAGCATATCTTCTGTTCTTTCGCTCATATATCTATAGGCATCACTAATTCCTTGATTATAGAACTCAGAAGATAACTCTTCAACGAAAAAATCTAGTACTGCAGAGGCAGCTAGGTTTCCTATTTCCTCGTCTCTCTCGTTATAGAAAAATTCTTGTATGGATGAAATCATTGACTCTCTTTTTTCTTTACTTAGTGTAATCTTTTTTTCTTTTCTCAAAGTTGCGATCTCCTTTAATAATAAAAATATATTCTATATTATCCTTTTAAATAGCCCATAAAATGAAGATTAGAGGGCTATATGTATCTAAAATGTAGTTTTATTGCTAATAAGTTTTAATTAGATCTGTATATAATTATAAGATATTGATTATTATAGAAGCAATAAAAGATTATTATGCTATGATTAATATTTTATTATAACTTGAATATTGAATTCTAATATGTTAAGATTATGGAAATTAAGTTTGGAGATAATGATTTATGATTAATATAAGTTTTAATTCACAAGTAAAACTACATTACCATAGATAGAAGACTTGTTCTTGGTTAAAAAAACCACAGATACAGGTCTAATCTTGTTGAGGATTTTGTATCTATGGTGATTGAGGGATAAATAGTACACCCACCTAGGTATAAATCCTTAGTGGGTGTTTTTGTTTTCCAAATAAATGATATTAACAGGAGGAGAAGAAATGGAGAAAAATTTTGTTAAACCATCAATATTACCTGGATTTATGGAGCTTACTCCAAAGGATCAAATTGATTTTAATTTTATGATGGACACTATAAAGAAAAATTATGAGAAATATGGATTTGCACCAATGGATACGCCAATTATGGAGAAAAGTGAAGTTTTACTTGCTAAAGGTGGAGGAGATACAGAAAAGCAAATATATAGATTTAATAAAGGGGATACTGACATATCCTTACGCTTTGATCTAACAGTTCCTTTCGCTAGATTTGTGGCACAACACATGGGTGAGTTAAACTTTCCTTTTAGAAGATATCAGATAGGTAAGGTTTATAGGGGAGAGAGAAATCAGAAGGGAAGATTTAGAGAATTCTATCAATGTGATATAGATATAATAGGCAATGGAAAGTTAAGTATAGTTAATGATGCTGAGATTCCAGCAGTTATATACTCCATATTTAAAGAATTAGGTTTTGAAAACTTTAAGATAAGAATAAATAACAGGAAGATATTAAATGGTTTCTTTAGCTCTCTAGGAATAGCCGAGGCTGGTGATGTTCTAAGAGTAATAGATAAGCTAGATAAAATTGGAGAAGAAAGTGTCAGAAGTGAACTTTTAAATACTCTAGATGAAGATCAAGTTGCTTCAATAATGGAATTTATAATGCTTTCAGGAAATAACAATGAACTGATTAATTCTTTAGAGCAACTTGGTGTAGAAGATGAAGTATTCTTAGATGGAGTTAAGGAACTAAAGGCAGTAATAGAATATATAGGCTATTTTGGTGTTCCAGAAAAAAATTATATAATTGATTTAAAAATTGCAAGAGGGTTAGATTATTATACTGGAACGGTATATGAAACTATACTAGATGATTATCCTTCCATTGGTTCCGTGTGTTCAGGAGGTAGATATGAAAATCTAGCAGAGTACTACACAAATCAGAAGCTTCCTGGAGTTGGCATATCCATTGGTTTAACTAGGCTATTCTATCAGCTAAGAGAAGCAAACCTATTTAAATCTAAAGGTAGAGAAACTTTTTGTGATGTTATCATAATACCTATGAATGAGGAGTTGAATTACAGCTTAGAAACAGCAAATAAGCTAAGAGCAGCTGGTATAATAACTCAAGTATATTTTGAGGGAGGAAAGCTTCAGAAGAAGATGAACTATGCAAATAAATTAGGGATTCCTTATGTAATATTAATAGGTGATGATGAGATAAAGGATAATGTATTGACTGTAAAATCAATGCTTTCAGGAGAGCAAGATAAAAAGTCTGTTGATGAAGTTATAAAGGCTTTAAGGAAGTAAAAAATATATGATGTAAATAGAAAAATTCTTATGTTTATATAATTATAAGATGTTAAAAAGATAAATTTATAAGAATTTATAGTGTTTCTGCGGGTTTACACGATTTATAAAACTTTTTATGTAAGTTATTCAAAAAAATAGTTGAATAAATTTATATGCTTGAGTATAATATATAAAAAAATATAAAAAAGGCTATGAGTAGAAAGAGTAAAGATATATTTCTTTTTAAGAGAGCTTCTGGTTGGTGTGAAGAAGCAAAGAATTTATTTTGAATACATCTATGAGCTGAACACCAAATCCTTGTAAGGTAGTAGGCTGTTTTCCCTATCCTGCGCAGGTTATAGCGCTAGAGTATCATGTTGTTAACATCGTACTCGAAAAGGTTATTGTCGTAAGGCATTAATAAATTGAGGTGGTACCGCGAAGTTTATACTCTCGCCCTCTAGAGAAATCTAGATGGCGGGAGTTTTTTTGTTTATTAACTAATATTATAAAGTTATTCTGCAGGTAACTTTATAAACGGCTTAATTAAACTGAGCTTTCATGCTTAAGTATAACTAGCTTTATCTAATATGAAACTTCAGTTGTAGTGAAATATCAGTATTAGGGTCTGATTCGAATAGATAAAAAACAGCTAAATAAATTTAAATTTAGGAGGTGAAGTTAAGTAAAAGTTACGTCTTTTTATAATAAGCAATAAGTTTTTAACTGAAAGAAAGACCTAATTTTTAAAACTTAACTTGATTAATATGATTAATATAGAAGAGCAAATAAAAATAATTTCCAAAGGTGCAGACGAGATTATAAGCTTAGTTGACTTGAGACAAAAGCTAGAAAAGTCAATAAAGGAAGATACACCATTAGTGATTAAACTTGGACTTGATCCATCAGCTCCAGATATACATCTTGGGCATGCAGTTGTGTTAAGAAAGATAAGGCAGATGCAGGAGCTTGGGCATGAAGCTGTTATAGTTTTAGGGGATTTTACAGGAATGATAGGTGATCCAACTGGAAAATCAAAAACCAGAAAGCAACTTTCTAAAGAGCAAGTTATAGAAAATGCTAAAACTTACGCAGAGCAAATATTTAAGATATTGGACAAAGAAAAGACGAAAGTTAGGTTTAATAGCGAATGGCTTTCAAAGCTACACTTTGAAGATGTATTAAATCTAGCGGCAAAATCGACAGTGGCTAGAATGCTTGAAAGAGATGATTTTAAAAAGAGATTTGAAAGTAATCAAAGTATTTCAATTCATGAATTTTTCTACCCTTTAATGCAAGCTTATGATTCTGTAAGCTTAAGGGCAGATATTGAGCTAGGTGGTACAGATCAAAGATTTAATATACTGATGGGTAGAACACTTCAAAGAGATTTTGATATAGAAAGTCAGGTTGCTATATTTATGCCTTTACTTGAAGGTGTAGATGGAAAAGAAAAGATGAGCAAAAGTTTAGGAAATTATATCGGTATAAATGAAAGTGCTAAAGATATATTTGGAAAGACTATGTCTATACCAGATGAAAATATCGTTAAATACTTTGAATTAACTACTGATATACATCCAGATAAAATTGATGAAATTAGAAGAGAATTAAATAGCGGTAAGGTAAACCCTAGAGACGTTAAGGTAAGCTTGGCTAAGGAGTTAGTTAGATTGTACCATGGAGAAAAAGCTGCTGAGCAAGAGGAGCAAGAATTCATAAATATATTTCAGAAAAAAAGTATTCCTAAAGATATAGAGGAACTTCAAGTAGATGCTGAATTGTTAGATAAAGATTTAATCTCGGTTTTATTTGAAAAAGGCTTATGTAAGAGTAAGAATGAGGCTAAAAGGCTTATAACTGGTGGCGGAGTAAAGATAAATGGAGAGAAGATTGTTAATCACTTAGAGGTTTCATTAAGTGATGAGGATATAATTCAAATAGGAAAGTTAAGATTTGTTAAAGTAAAACTTATATAATATTTACTTGAGTATAGGGGATAATTAATCATAAAACTTATATTTTTAATGAGGGTATATGGACAATGTTATTATTCTAAAAGAATAGGAAGGTATATTTAAATGTTATATGCTTTAGAATAAGGGTATCTACTTTAAATATAACTTAAAGATATAATTCTAATTGAACCAATGGGAGAGAATCATGAGAATAAACAAAGCTTTTTATGCAAGAGATGCAATAACAGTATCTAAAGAACTTTTAGGCAAAGTTTTAGTAAGGAAAGTAGGAGAAACATTTTTAAGGGGAATAATAGTTGAAACTGAAGCTTATATCGGTGCTATAGATAAGGCCTCACATGCATATGGCGGCAAAATGACAGAGAGAGTTAAACCGCTATATGGACCTCCTGGAATTGTATATGTTTTTTCTATATATGGGATGTACCATTGTTTTAATATAATAACGAAAGAAGAAGGAACTGCAGAAGGTGTACTCATAAGAGCAATAGAACCTATAGATGGTGTGGAAGAAATGGCTAAAAGAAGATTTGATAAAACAATCGATTCCCTAACTAATGCTCAAATGAAGGCTCTTACCAATGGTCCATCAAAGCTATGTATTGCTTTTGCAATAAATAAACAAGACAACTGGATAGATATGACTGAAAGTGAAGAGCTATATTTAGAAGAGCCATCAGATAATAAGAATATATCAGATGAAGACATTGTTGAAACTACTAGAATAGGTATAGATTATGCAGAAGAAGCTGTGCATTTTCCTTGGAGATTTTATATCAAGGATAATAAGTGGGTTTCTAAAAAGTAAGGTTTATCTATATATCTAAGTGAATCAAAAAGATAGATTAAAAATATAAATATGCTGGTGATTATATGAGTCCTATAATTATTTTTGATAAGAGAACAGGATATATTTTCTACTGTGAAGGTATAGAAGATATGGAATGGATATTTGTTTAAAGATGTACCAATTCAATCCGAAATCTATTTTTAAAACTCTCACGGGTTCTGGTGAGAGAATTTAAAAATAATAAATTTTATTATGAATTGGTACATCTAAAGATGAACCACTTCGAACCGCAATCTATTTTTAAAACTCTCACGGTTTCTAGTGAGAGAATTTAAAAATAATAAGTTTCATTACGAAGTGGTTCATCTATATAAAAGCTAGAGTTTAATTTGCATATCTGTGAATAATAAAAAATTAAAACTTATAAGGAGAAGAAATTATATTCTTCTCCTTGATAACTATTTAATAGCATATAAATGTATCTATTCTTCTTATGTCTATTCCGAAATAAACCCATCTATAGAACATCCATCTCCATCCGGAAACTGAGTATCGATCTACTGATGTTAGGTAAGCCCAATAAGATCGCCCGTTGTTTTGCCATATATAAGTGTATTTAAATAGGCAAGGACGAATGGAAATTGGACTCACTGCTTTTGTAGTTCCGCCTCCAATTTGAGGTCCACCAAAGGCTTGAGGTCCTTGAGAATACTGGGATCCTGCAAGAACTTTAGCTTTAGGATCGTTTTTTGAAGGATTAAATGAAGGAGGAGGGGCCATAGGTGGTGTATTTACTGGAGCAGGAGGTGGTGTTGGCCTGTCAGAAGGGCCTCTCATATCCTCTTCTAAGCTCTCATATATTGGAGCATAAGTAAAACTAACATCTACTTCATATTCTCCAACCTCATCTACATCACTTCCGTCATCATAAAATCTAAAGTGACTATTTGGATTGAAGTACTCGTTATTAAAGAAATCCATCTTGATCTCCCTTTAAAAATTTATCTCTTTATAAGAATATGAAATTTACACCACTTAAGTTACAAAATATGTAATATAAGCTTAGAAAAATAAAATTCAGCTAAATTTAAGTAAAGGCTACAATTTCTTTATATCAGTCCATTCTTATTTTAAAAATCATCACTGGTTCTTGTGAGAGAATTTAAAGATAATAAGTATTGATTTTATTATAAGGGCAAAGTATAATTTAAGTTAAGTAAAACGGTTAACTTCTTTTAAAAGATATGGATTTATTTTAGAAGGAGTGTATATTAGTGATAGAAAAAAAGTATTTAGAAAATGATTTTAATATTGTTAGTGTTGGCGCAGATATGCCTTATGACACTTATAATGCAGATGATGAAGATGAAAGCAAAGTAAAGACTAATGGTACTATTATCGGTCCGAAGACTACTTGGACAACCCAAGAAGCAGAGGCTTTTGGGAGAAGAGCAGTAAAATTAGACGCTGAAGGTCAATATGTTCAAATAACTTTGCAGGAACCTGCTAGTGGACTAGTTGTTAGGTTTTGCATACCTGATGCAGAAGAGGGAAATGGAATTGATGCTGGGATAAGTTTGTACATTAATGAAAATGCTTATAAAGATGTAATGTTGACATCAAGATATAGTTGGATGTATGGCGAGTACCATTCTCATAAAGAAACAGATACTATGAAGGTGAGATGGTCTAAAAATCCTAAGTTAGGAAACCCGCATAGATACTACGATGAAGTTCGTATAAAATTGGATAAAGTATACCCAGCTGGAACTATGATTAAGTTCCAGAGAAACAAAGATGATTATAATTTCCATCGTGCTAGATATATTATTATCGACTTCGTTGAAGCTGAAGTTATTCCAGAGCCACTTGATATGCCAGAAGGGTTTCTTTCAATAACTGAATTTGGAGCTGGTGACCAGGTTGATTGCATGGAAGCTATAAATGCTTGTATTCAGGCTGTATACAATTCTGATGGAAGGTATAAAGGTCTTTGGATACCAGAAGGAGAGTTTAATTTCAACATTGGGCGTAGAGGAGCAGGAGATGTAGAGGGTACTAGGATATTTTTAGATAAAGGAATAACTATCAAGGGCGCTGGGATGTGGCACTCAATATTGCAGGGCAGTTTTGCTAGTATTTATATAAGATCAGGAAATTGTCACATATCTGATTTTTCAATTATAGGTAATGAGACAATTAGAGATGATTATAATGGAATAGCAGGAATAGAGGGCATAGGGACAAATACTCTAATTGAAAATATATGGATAGAGCATACTAAGGTAGGTTTTTGGTTTTCTGATAGAACTGATGGAGTTCATATTAGGGGCTGTAGAATAAGAAATGTATGGGCAGATGGAATTAACTTGCATAGAGGAACCTCTAATTCCATAGTGGAACACTGCAATTTTAGAAATTCAGGCGATGACTCAATGGCTATGTGGTCTGATACTTATGCTGATGTAAATAACACCTATCAGTACAATACTATTCAAACTCCTTGCTTGGCCAATGGAATCGCTATATATGGCGGAAGAGATATTAAGTTATTGAATAATTTAATTTATGATACTGTAGATAACGGAGCAGGTATTTCTTTTGGAACAGACTTTAATCCGCCTGAAATTAGTGGGACTTTCTTGATTAAGGGAAATAGATTAGTGAGATGCGGCTCATATCAGCATGATTTTCACTACGAGGTAGGAGCTCTATGGAGTCTTTGGAAATTTGGTGCTAAGAAAGATGTTAAGGTTATAATAGAGGATAATAAAATAGAGGATAGCGTGTATTCAGCATTATTTATTTCTTGTAATGATAATGATAGCGTTGGAGCTGAACTAATATATTCATCAAATAACATCAGTAATCCTGGTACACACATGGTTCATATATCTAAATGGGCAATAGGTTCTGCTAAGTTTGTTAATAATCAAGCAACAGAGCTAAAGCTTGAAGCCTTTAAGAATGAAGGGGATTTTCAAGTTGAAGCTGAAAATAATAATTGGAAATAAGCTATAATAAAGCCCCCTGTTTTTAAACAGGGGGCAATTTCACTATACTTAGATTTTACTTTACCAGCTGTTACCTGTTCCTGATACTGTAAAACTTGATGAAGTATTTAAGAACTTTCCAGAAGGAGCTCCAGTAACTGTGTTGTTGTTAAAGATTGAAGATCCTGTAGCTGAGCCTCTTATATAAACTCCATAAGTTGCAGAGTTATTAATTGTATTTGAAGTGTATTTTACAGTTATTCCAGGGGCTGGTTCTTCTATAAAAATTCCTGAATAAGTACTGTCTTGAATTATATTATTGGATACATTAATTGTAAGGTTTTGTGCCTTTCCGCTGTTGCCAGTCCAATATGCCCAAATTGCACCTATTTCATATCCATAATCCTTGTGATAAGAACCACACCTTACAAGTTTGTTGTCGTGAACATCTAAAGTTCCTGTCATTGATGGAGGATTGAAATTAGTTCCATAAGATATTCCTGATCCATTTACTAATGTATCAGTTACTAAGTTATTAAATACTTTGTTATCCTTTCCTCCATAGATTGCAATATTGTTTGCTAAAGCAGGAAGTTGAACAGTGTTATAGCTAAAGGTATTGTTTGTATCAAGATAAGTGTCTGACCACATTGCTAAGCCATCATCACCAGAACCTCTTACAGAATTATTAGTTACAACAGTATTTGATGTACCATAGTGAAGATTTATACCATCTGCCCAGACGTCTCTTACTCTGCATCCAGAGATTGTAGCGGAAGTTGTTTGATTTGTAAGCCAAAAGCCTACTTTAGTGTGCTCAATCCATAAGTTGCTCAAGTTTGAGTTTGTACCATTACCTTCAACACCAGAAACTCCGTTATAGTCATCTCTTATTACATCATTTGCACTTATCATAAAATCTGATAGAGTAACATTACCGCCTCTTAGGTATATACCAGCAAAATTACCTTTAAGTGAAGAGTACCACATTCCAGCACCTTTCATAGAAACACCACTGTCTAAGTATAGCCTTGTACCAGAGCCGTCGTATCCAGCGCCTTTAGTTCCGTTGTTTAGATTAAAAGTTCCTGCAGGAATCCATACTCCTTTGTAGGTTCCACCTGAATTTTTTACTGCATTAATACAATTATTTATTGCAGTAGTATCATCTGCACCATCATTTGCTACAGCACCATAAGCTGTGATTGAAAGATAATTTGATGGCTGGGTTAAAGCTGAAGGTATAGCTTCAGTTTCAATTAAGTCTATAGTAACATTTGCAGTTGAACTGAAGTTTAAGTTTGATGAATTTCTTTGAAATTTAAGAACAGTTCCTGCTGGGTATTCTTTATCTAAAGTTACTGAAACTTCATCATATAACTTATGAGGAGTTGTTGGTGTAGCAGTTGGATTGTTAGACCAACGAATCTGTCCTCCCTCACTTCCCCAGTTTCCATAGTTCCAGATATACTTGGAAGTTAGACTAACATCCTTAAGTAAAGTTCCGTTTAAGTATAAACTTATAGCAGAGTCAATACCTGTGCCTGAGGAGTTATCTGGGATAGAATATCTCACCACAACCCCTTTTGCTGGTTTTGATAGAGTTATCTGAACATACTGTCCAGCAGATGTAAGCTGAACAGCTTTTCTACCAGAAGCTTCTGCAGCTATATTTCCAAAAGTAGTAGAAGGTCCTATCAAGTTTCCGGAATAGTTTGATGCTTCGGCCTCATAAGTATCATACGGCATTGTTGCGCCATATGTGCCGTTGCTAGGTGGATTTGTAGGATCAGTTGGGTTGGTGGTTCCTAAGTTTGAACCGTATGCTTCAAATTCTGAAACTTGCCCTCCAGTAGAGCCACTATTTGATGTAAAGCTTAATCTTACATATCTTGTAGATTTTGAAGTAAACTTTATAGTAACAATATTACTTGAAGTTGGATTAAAAGTGTAAGTTGCAGAGGCTGCAAGAGTAGTATAGCTTGAATTATCTGTACTTCCCAAAATTGAAAGGGTTTGTGTTCTTGATCCCCAAGAAGTAGGAAGCTTAAGAACTACTGTATCTACGTTAAGAGCACTTCCAAGGTCTACAGTAAGATTGTTTGGGTACGAGTTTGCCGCGCCTTCATAGTAAGTAGAAACATTTCCGTCATTAGCATAGTTTGCAGGGAAACCAGAATAGGAGTTATTAGCTGTTATTGACTTGTTTAATGTAAGGTTTGTACCTGAAGGAGGAGTATCTTGAGTAACGCTGCTGACTGTTAAATTATCTATATTCACATTTCCAGAATCAGTTGTATCAAATTTATATGCAACAGTATTATTCCCAGAGTTAAGCGTTACAGTTTCAACTTCAGTATTCCAAGTATCCCAGTTTGAAGTTGCTGCAAGTGAGATTTGCTTTTGTTTTGTGCCATTTAAATATAGGCTTAGAGTTTTAGTTGAGCCAGTACCATTAGCGTATTTTAAAGCTAATGTATAACTGCCTGCAGAAGAAGCATTTACAGTAAATTGGGTAGATGCAACTCCTTTATTTGTATCGGTATATCCACCTACAAAGCCGCTTCCCGTATATCCAGTATGGTCTGTTGCTTTAGTAGTTCCTCCTGATAATGTAGCTGATTCGGCTTCATAGATTTGTGAAGCTGCTAGTACTTTTACACCTAATGAAATCTGAGAAATAAAGAATGATAGAAATAGAACTACAGTGAAGAATTTGTTAGCTTTTAATCTTTTAAACAATATATATACCTCCATATATTTAATTAATTTGCTAAGAGATACAGTAATTAAAGATACTTATAAAAGCTTCACCTTCCTCTCGTTGATTTTTTGTATTTAACCATAATAAATATTTTTAACTTCATGTAAATTACTATAGTCTTAGCAATTCAGGACTACTTTGTAATAGGATATTGATTTTATTTACCATTAAAACGTATACATAAATGCGCTTAATATTTATAGAGTCCCTATCCAACCATTAATTTGTATATGTCTAAAAAGCCACATAAAACGAGGTTTTATAACAAGTAACAATTAGGTTTTTATATAGGGTTCCAACTTAAGTTTTCGTAATGGAACCCTATAGGAACTCTTTATAGGACTTCTAACTCAAATATTAAGTTATACATGTCCGATAATCCCCAGAAGTCACGATTATCGAACAAGTATAACTTAAGTTTCGATATATGAATCCTTTAGCAAATATTAACGGTGGGCTATAAGCAACTTATTTAAAGATTTAGATTAATCTATATAAACGGCATTCATAAGGATTAAGTCTTATAGAAGAAATATTGTGATCAGAAATATCATAATTTGATAATAAAAGTTCACAGTTTTCAAATTCTATATCTTCAGGTAATAGGTAGTCAGTTTCTTCACCAAAGAAATTGGCTATTATTAAGAATTTTGAATCTTCGAGAGTTCTCATATATGAGTAAACATTCTTATCTTCTCTATGTATTTCATTAAAATCACCATATATAAGAGCTAAGTTAGACTTTCTTAAGGATATAAGCTGTTTATAGAAATTTAATATCGAACTTGCATCTTCAATTTGTTTTTTTACGTTTATCTCTTTATAGTTTGAATTTACATTAATCCACGGTGTTTCAACGGTAAAGCCACTATTTGAACTTTTATCCCATTGCATTGGGGTTCTTGAATTATCGCGGGAAGTATTACGTAATCCTAATAAATAGTTTTCTTCACTTACCAATCCGGATTCTACAAAATCTTTATATTTATTAAATACTTGAATATCTCTATAATCTTCTAATTTGAATTCCCAAGCATTAGTCATTCCAATTTCGTCACCATAATATATAAAAGGAGTACCTTTTTGTGTGAATTGAAGTAGGGCAAGCATTTTTGCAGACTCTTTCCAATAAGCAGTATCATCACCTAAACGAGATACTGTTCTCGTACTGTCGTGATTTGAGTAGAATAAAGGACACCAACCCTCCGACTCATCGCGCATTTGCCAACCACTTATTATCTTTTTAAAATAGGCTAAGTCAACAGAACCTTTTTCCCAAGGATCTTTACCAAGACCAATTCCATTTATATCAAAGTGGAAGGTCATATCTAATTCGTTTCTATCTAAACCTGTATAAAGATAGGCGTTGTGAAAACTTATATTGCCTGTTTCTCCGATTATTACGTGATTTTTATCTTTAAATAAACTGTTTCGTATATCTTTAATGATTTCATGTCCCTCAGGAAGGTTTTGTATGAATGACATAAAGTCACCATAAACTTGTCCTTTGTTTATAGGGCCATCTGGGAAGGTCAAGTCCTTTGCAAGATGATTTATAGCATCAAATCTAAAACCATCCACTCCTTTATCAACCCAAAACTTAATCATATCTTTAATCTCTTCTCTAACCTTTTCATTTTTCCAGTTAAGATCTGGTTGCTCTTTAGAGAAGATGTGCAGATAATATTCATCTGTTGTTTCATCGTATTCCCAAGCGCTTCCGCCAAAGAATGAACCCCAGTTATTAACCGGTTTACCATTCTTGCCAGGGTGCCATATATAATAGTCTCTGTATGGGTTGTCTTTAGACTTACGACTTTCTTGGAACCATGGATGTAGATGAGAAGTATGATTTATTACCATATCGAGGATGAGTTTCATATCGCGTTTATGAAGTTCGCTTACAAGATTATAAAAATCGTTAATAGTACCGAACTCGTCCATGATATCCCTAAAATCACTTATATCGTATCCGTTATCGTAGTTTGGAGACTTATTTATTGGGTTAAGATAGAGTATATTAACACCGAGATCTTTAAGATAATCTAATTTTTCAATTATTCCATGGATATCACCAATACCATCTTTATTAGAATCTTTAAAACTTCTAACATACACCTGGTAGGCTATTCCCTCTTTCCACCACTGTCTATCCATTATGCATCACTCCTTTTATAACAAATAATTAAACTATTCAGTAAAACGGTTAACTATTCAGCTATATATTACACCGGTTTGTAAACATAGTCAATGAGTAAAATCGTTATTTAATAGAGTGAAAAGATATAAAAACAACTTTTAATATAATCAATAAAAAATGAGTGAGTATATATCGAAATTTGGAGTAATATGTGGTATAATAGTGATGTAAATGTTGTCAGAGTATAAAAATGATTTGAATAAATTATTCCATAAATGAGAAAAATATTTTGAATTTATTTTTCAAAACACATTGACAAACTATTTTTGCCAAACTATAATCAAAATATAAGTTAACCGATTAACAAAGGAGTGGCGATGAGAGGCAAAATAACAATAAGAGATGTAGCAGAATATGCAGGAGTTTCAGTAGCTACAGTATCAAATGTAATAAACAATATTAGTAAAGCATCTGAAGAAACTAAAGCAAGAGTATTAAAAGCTATTGAAGAAATAGGGTATCAACCAGATTATACAGCACGTACTTTAGCTAAAGGAAGATCTAATCTTATAGGGATTATGCTTCCTATAACTGAAAAAGGAGATGAACCAGGAATATTATTAAGAAACAATCCTTTCTTCAGTGAACTAGTTAGCGGAATAGAGTATGTAGCTAGAAAAAATGGTTACGATATCCTTATGTCCGGCATAGAAACAGATCAAAAGATAAAGAAATGGATAAACAGACGAAGCCTTGACGGATTAATATTACTAGGAATACATCCTAAGTCATTTTATGATGAAATGAAGAATAACAAGCTTCCTATTGTATTGGTTGATAGCTATGATAAGCACCCAAAGGCTTTTCATAGGATAATGGTTGATGATGAAGGTGGCGGATATATGGCCACAAAGCATTTGTTAGATTTAGGTCATAGAAATATAGTATTTGCAACAGGTAATGTACATAATAGCGGAGTTAACTTAAAAAGATTCGAAGGTTATAAAAGAGCTTTGAGTGAAGCTGGAATAGAATTTCGAGAAGAACTTGTTATTGAAGATCATGTCACCTCAAATGGTGGCTATGAAATAGGTAAGAAGATAATGGATATGGGTAAGAAGGTTACAGCTGTATTTGCGGTAGCTGATATACTTGCCTTTGGTATTATAAAAGCTTTCACTATTAATAAGAAAAGAGTACCAGAAGATTACTCTATTATAGGCTTCGATGATATAAAATCATGTGAATATGTCACACCAGGGTTAACTACAATAAAACAGGATATATTTAAAAAAGGAATGGCAGCAGCAAAAGCACTAATTGACGATATAGAATCTGGAATGTTATGTGATGATTGCATAATACACTCAACTGAACTTATTATAAGAGAGTCTACAAAAAAAATAAAATAAAACATTAATACAGTTAATCGGTTAATTAAATGAGTTTTATTTTTTAACAGGTTAACCGCTTAACAAAAACATATATGACAAAGTTAATTTACAGTGCGAAGAGGTTTTGAAATGTATAAAGGAATAACTAATTTTGGACTTGGTAGGTTCTGTGCTGTATTTTCGGCTACTGAGGAACTAAGTGATGGTTTTTGCAGAGGAATACAACATTTTTTTTCAAAAAATTATAATAATGACTTAATTAGAATGGCTACTACAGTAAACTGCTTTAACCGTGATGGCAAAAGAACAATAGAGTATGCCAATATATCATATGATGGAGATTGTGCACCTAGTTTAATTAAAGTAGATAAAGAAGGCTCAGAGTATATCTATGATGTGTATACCAAATATGAGGCTTCTTATGAAATTGAAAGAACAACAAGTGCATATCCTACGGTTGATGCAATTGTATTAGAAGAAATACTAGAGAATAATAGCTTGGATGATATTAGTTTTGAACAATATGCATATGTATTTTTTAATCATGCTAGTGGACAAGTAGACGTTAGGTATAACGAGATAAATAATTGTGTCATATGGACCAATAAAGCAACTTATCAAAAGCTTGTTATCGCACTTCATGAGGTTAAACCTGATACTTTGTATTTATCTAAAGAAGCTAAAGCAACAGCAGTAAATACAATTCAGAAGATACTAAAAGGTTCAACTTCTGACCGATATCACTTGAGCGGAGAAGATGGGTTATCAATGGCTCTAGGCCAAATGATACATTTAACTTCAAAAGAAAAGAAGATCTTTAAGTGGTACGTAATACCATGTGAAAATGATCAAGAAGGGATTGAGGTACTGGAGCAACTGAGAAAAAGCGATTCTAGGAGTATTGCAGAACAGCTCCATCAGGAGTTTTTTAATAAAGGAAATGTAAAGGACTTCACTGATGAATTTGTAGAAACAGCATACCTTAGAAATCTTCTGTCCATTAAGGCGGTAACGATGGATGGATTTGTTCCAGCAGATATTGTAGGACACTACTACAGTGGTTTGGGCACTCCAACAATGTATATAAGAGATTCGCTTATGGTAGCTAGAGCCTTTCTTTACGGTGGATACTTTGATGAATGTAAATCCATAATTAATTATATAAAGAAAAGACCTAGAAAAGATCGAGGAGAGTTTTACCAAAGATATGATGCAAACGGTAATCCGGCCGAAGGATTAAATAATGATGTTAATCATCAGTTAGATTCTTTAGGATATTATCTCAGCATGATATATCAATATTACATGAAAACTGATGAGGTTCTAACAAACCTTGAAGATATAGAGGATATAGTAAATTGTATTGAAGTAAATCAGACTTATATGGGGCTTATTGGACCTGAGGGAGGAGTCAATGAAGGTGTATACGGACAAGCATATATAGTATCAACTAACATGTTTATCTCAGGTGGATTATACCATATCAGCAAATTCCTCAACTTAGCTGTACAAAAAGGCATCTATAAGAATACAGATGATGTCAATCAGTTAATTGATAATATAGAAAGAATTGTGAAAGAAATAGAAAAGGGTATAGATTTTATGTGGAATACTGAAAAGGGTTACTATAACTATGGGTACTCTGCCACCAGTGAAAGCATAATAGAAAGATACGATACACCTCAATATTTTTCAGTCTTATTTGGTTATCCAAATACTGAAAAACTGGTTGAAAATAATGAATACCTTATTAATAAGGCAATGTTCTTTGAAGATGGTATAGGTTATTCACAACAAAGTTATCACCACGGTCCGTGGATATTTAATACAGCGGCCTGTGCACAATATAACCTTTTAATTGGTAAGCACAAGCAATATTTAAATAAACTTAACTGGATACTAAAACATCTTAATAATTACTATTTAGCTCCAGAAGCAATTCACGCTGAGGATGAAGATGTTTGTTTTAACAATCCATTAACTTGGGCCTGTGCTGAAGTAGTTGCTACAATTGCCTTAAAAGGCTTTTGATAAAAATTAATACTTAGGGGGGTTTATTAATGAGAAGTAAAAAGTTTATTACTATGTTAATTACAGCAGCGGTAACGATGAGTATTTTTGCTGGCTGTGGAAAGAGTAACACAACAACTGGAAAGAAAGAAACTAAAAATGAGCAAGTAACAATAAGGATTTGGCATCCATATGCGAATGCAGAGGAAACTGAATTTAAGAAGATTGTCAAAGATTTTGAAACCAAACATCCAAATATAAAAACAGAGGTGCTTGCTATACCGTTTGATCAATTAGCTGATAAGTCAAAACTTGCATTCAGTAGCCATGATGCACCTGATGTATTATTTGGTGTTCATGATGGTATAGGTAACTATGCTGAAATGGGTGCTCTTGAACCAATGGATCAATATGTAGATGATATGAGCAGCAGATTTATGGATAGCGCAGTAGAAGCTACTAAATATAAAGGTGCTTCTTTAGCAGCACCAATATCAGTTGAAGGTCCAGTATTAATATACAACAAAGATCTTGTAAAGACTCCACCAAAGTCATTAGATGAACTAGTATCAGTTGCAAAGCAAAATACCAAGGATGGTAAGTATGGTCTAGTTTTTGAGTACACTAATTTCTACTATGCATATGGATTACTAACAGCATTTGGAGGAGATGTATTCAAGGATAGAAACAATGAAGCAGCTAAGCCAAATCTTAATACTCCAGAAGCAGTAAAGACATTAGATTTCATAAGAAAGATTAAGAATGAAGATAAGATTGTTCCAGCTCAAATAGACTACCAAACAGAAATGGCATTATTTACAGAAGGAAAAGCAGCATTTATGCTCAATGGACCATGGTGCTTTGGTGATTTAGAAGCTGCTAATTCAAAGGTAAAAGGTAACTGGGGAGTAGCTTCATTGCCAGATGGAGCAAAACAAGCTAGCCCATACATGGGAGTTAAAGTAGTTTATATACCAAAGGATGCAAAACATAAGGATGAAGCAGGAGAATTTATTAAATATGTAACATCAACAGAAGTTATGACTGAGTTAAATAAGACTGTAGGATGGGTACCTGCTAATAAGAACGTAGATGTATCTGCAGACTTTAAAGCAAAGGGAGTTCAAGAACAAGCTAAAAAGGCTTATGCAATACCATCTATTCCAGAAATGGGTAAGGTATGGGATCCAATGAAGGATGCTCTTACAAAGGCAGTAACTACAAATGACGATACTAAGAAGATAATGGATGACGTACAAGCTAAGGTACAAAAGGAAATTCAAACTTTACACGGTAACTAGTTTAGTAATTAGATTTAAACAGTGGTTTCAGAGTGATGATATATTACTCTGAAACCATCATAAATTTATAACACGAGGTAGAAATATGAAGGGAAATGTGGTAACTACATCAGAAACTAAAGTTCAAGACAAAGTTTATACAAAGATATCGATGTGGAAAAAGATGAAGAAAAATAAAACAGCATATTATTTTATTCTGCCATCGATGCTAATAATTTTGTTATTATCTCTAGGACCAATTATATATGGTATAGGTTTATCCTTCACAAATTATAATATTTATACTGAAGGAGAAATGAGTAAACAAGCTTCCTTTAAAAAGGATGTTGAGAAAAAGGAAAATGAGATTAAAAATGAGGCTGACGCTACAAAGAAGGTCAAGCTAGAGCAAAAGCTAAAATCATTTGAAGACAGTCAAATAAAGATGCTAAATAATGAAAAGCTCGATCAATTAAAGAAATATTACAATAATTATAAAGATGAAAATAATATTGAAGCAATGAAAAAGGTTCAAAAAGATATAGATTCAGTAGATAAAAATATCAAAGCTGGAACACTCTACGAACCATTACAGTTTGTTGGAGTATCTAATTACATCAAAGCAATTAAAGCTGATTCTGAATTTATGACAGTGCTATTAAGAACTGTTGTATGGACAGTTATCAACTTAGCATTACAAGTTTTTACGGGCGTATTTGTTGCAATACTAATTCATAGAAAATCAATTAAGTTAAAGAAAGTTATGAGAGGTATATTGATATTGCCATGGATAATGCCACAGCTTATATCTTGTTTAGTATGGAAAGCAATGTTTAATACCGAATTTGGATTTATAAATTTTATGGCCACTAAGATAGTAGACATATTTAAGCCAGGGGCAACTGTAGGTATAACTTGGCTTCAGACACCTACTTTAGCATTTATAGCAGTTATAATCGTTAATGTATGGATTGGTATACCGTTCATAACAATGTCAGCTACAAGCGCCCTTCAATCAATTCCAGAAGAACTATATGAAGCTGGCACAATGGATGGTTGTAATGCGTTTAATAGTTTGAGATATATAACTATACCTCTATTAAAAACTGCATTAGTACCAGCTATTTTAATGGGAACGATATGGACATTCAACTGCTTCAATGTGCCATATTTGATAACAGAACAAGGATCCAACACTCCTGTATTCTTAGTATCAAACTATATGTTTAAATCAATGCGTACAGGTTCGTACAATATAGCATCAGCATATTCAGTAATAGTATTCTTAATATTATTGGTAGTAACAATAATCAACATAAGAACTTCAAAAACTTTAGAGGAGGTGTAGTGATGAAGAGCAAACATAAAAGAAAAGTTCTACTTACTGACGTTTCGATATACGCTTTTTTAGCAATATTTATAGTTATAACCATGATACCAGCATGGTGGATTCTGAGTTTATCCTTAGAAAATGGTTCAGGTATAGTATCAACCCAGGTTCATTTACTTCCGAAACATTTTACTTTAGATAACTATAAAACAGTACTTGGCAATGCGGATTTCTTAATGTGGGCTAAAAACAGTTTAATCTTCTCAGGTGGATCAACTATAGCAGCTCTTTTTATCGCTGTGCTTGCGGCATATGGATTTTCAAGATTTTCTTTCCCTGGGAAGAAATTCGGTATGCTTATGTTCATAATATTTATGATGTTGCCAATGACAGCAGCTCTATTACCTCAATATCTATTAATGCAAAAACTAAGATTGACTAATACCTATATCGGAATGATATTGATGTATACCGCAGGAGCACAAACCTTTGCTATTTGGAACCTGAAAGGCTTTTTTGATACAATTCCTAGAGATTTAGATGAAGCGGCAACAGTAGATGGAGCAAGCAGATGGAGGATATTCACGGATATTATTATACCTCTTTCAAAACCAGCTATTGCTGTAACAACAGTAATAATATTTCTAGGACCTTGGACAGATTTTGCAGGAATATTTATGTTTATATCTGATCCTGATAAATACACTTTAGCTATGGGGTTATCAAAGTGGGGCTCTGACTTCAGATCAACTCCTTGGCCGATATTCGCTGCAAGCTCATTTATAGTAGCTGGTCCAATAACAGCACTTTATATGTTATTACAGCTAGGTGTTAAAAATGGATTAACTGTTGGTGCAGTTAAGGGCTAGCATAAGAATATAGGTTGAAAGCATATTTCTACTTGAAAGAAATCCCCAGTAAATTCTGGGGAATTTTTATTATATAAACACAAGCTGAGTTTAAATACTTTTTAGGAGGGAAAATACGATGAGTTGGACTTTAAAAGAAAGTGATTTTAATAGAGAAAACTCCATTACTAATGGGAACAAGTTCATAATAGGAAATGGCTACATGGGGTACAGAGGGACCCTTGAAGAGTATACAAAGGAAGATTTAGCTGCATGTAATTTATCTGGTCTTTATGATCAAGTTGAAGGAAAATGGAGAGAAACAGTAAATGCTCCAAATGGGCTTTTCACACGTTTATACTGTAATGGTGAATTGCTACATGCTAAAAGCTCTGAGGTTTTAAGTCATGAACAGACTTTAGATATAAAAAATGCTGTACATGGGAGAAAGACTGTATTTAAAAGTTCAGAAGACATAAGTGTAGCTGTTTCTTCTGAGAGATTCGTCAGTGCTGAAGATCTTCACATGATATGCATGAGATATAAATTTAAAGTTTCGAAAGAGTGCGAGATCATAGTTCAAACTGGTATTGATGGAGATGTGTGGGATATAAATGGTCCTCATCTTGAAAACTATAAATGTGATGCTTCTAATGGTGTGATATTCATGGAAGCTTCCACACATGAGTTAAACAGAAAAGTGGCTGTAGCAGAGGTTATAAAATCTGATTTTAGAACTCAAGGAATAGGCTTTTACGATAAACAGGTATTTAGAAGCCTGAAATTCTGTTGCGAAAAGGATGTGGAGTATACTTTAGAAAAGGTTGTTTGTGTATATACAGAAAATGATGTAGAAAATCCTTTGAAGAATGCAATAAATTCCTGTGCCAAGTTTTTATACAGTACCTATGAGGAAAAATTAAAAAAACATCAACAGGTATGGGGTGATAAGTGGAAGCGTTCTGATGTTAAAATCTCAGGGGACAATGAAGGTCAATTTGCATTAAGATATAGTATTTATCATCTTTTGATAATTGCTCCGACACATACAGAGAAGGCATCTATACCTGCAAGAGGTTTGTCGGGACAGGTTTACAAGGGGGCTATTTTTTGGGATACTGAGATGTTTATGCTTCCTTTCTTTATATATACAGACCCGAATACTGCAAAGAATCTTCTAATGTATAGATATCATACTCTTGAAGGCGCGAAAAGAAAGGCAAAGGAATACGGATATGAAGGTGCATTTTACGCTTGGGAAAGTCAAGATAGTGGAGATGATGCATGTACATTATTTAATGTAACTGATGTATTCACTAATAGGCCAATGAGAACATATTTTAGAGATAAACAAATTCACATAAGTGCAGATGTGGTATATGGATTATGGCAATATTATACCATAACTGGTGACTTGAGTATTATTTTAGAAGGTGGAGCTGAGGTTATTCTTGAGTGTGCACGCTTCTTTTACTCATATGCATACTATAAACCTCAAAAACAAAGATATGAAATGCTTAGCGTAACTGGTCCGGATGAATACCATGAAAGGGTAGACAACAATGTGTTTACAAATACGATGGTTAAGTTCAGTTTAGAAGTGGCGCTTAAGGTCTTAGACATATTAAGAGAAGAGTATAAAGATGACTATGAGAAGCTAATGTTTAAGATGAATTTTGAAAAAGAAATTAATAATATTAGAGATATTTATGAAAAAATATATATACCAACACCGAGTGAGAAGTCAGGAATAATCGAGCAATTTGACGGTTATGAAAAGCTTGAAGAGCTTACATTAGACGAGCTAAAATCAAGGATTATAAATAAAAATGAATATCTTGGTGGAGGAAATGGTTTAGCTACTACAACTAAGATACTAAAACAAGCTGATGTAGTTCTTATGCTAAATCTATTTAAAGAAAGATATCCTATGGATGTAAAGAAAAAGAACTGGGAGTACTATGAACCTAGAACAGAACATGGTTCAAGCTTAAGTCCATGCGTATATGCGCTTCTAGCTTGTCATATAGGGTATTCTGAATGGGCTTATAAATATTTCAGCAAAACAGCAACTATTGATCTTACTGGAGATTCAAAGCAATTTGTTGGAAATCTATATATTGGTGGCACACATCCTGCAGCAAATGGAGGCGCTTGGATGTCGGCAGTATTAGGCTTTGCAGGTGTTAATTTTAAGAATAATTCAGTTTTGATTACACCTTCCTTACCACAACAATGGGAAGAAGTGAGCTTTTATATAAATGTAAAAAATCAAGGGTACTTTGTAACTGTAATGAAAGATAGTGCTAAGGTTATAGCAGATGAAAATAACACTGAAACGAATGCTTTTTATATCTTAGATAAGACAATAATATGTTAAAAAAATTAATAGTGTATTAGTTAATCGAATAATTTATTATCTACATAATATTAAATGAAGATTTTAATAGCAACCCATGTATATGATGTTAAACGGTTAACAATACATAAAAATTCCTAGTCTTAAATTTAGTTTGCACTTGCTCGAAGATCTTTCTTACTGAGGATTTTTGAGCTTGTGTGAATTTATAATTAAGCTAGAAAATTTATAAGGAGGGATATCATGAAATTTAGAAAGCCTCTTCAGAAAATGCTTTATTTTATATTGTCATTTATGGTCATAACGGCTCAAATGACTGGAATGTATGTGAAAAAGGCTGAGGCTCAAACAAATGACACATCCACTAACAGAAAATATGTGTGGATATCAAACAAGTGGAAAACAGATCAATATTTATTTGACGATGGAAACGGTTACGTTGCTTATGGTAGCGCAATATCTTCTGATTACAAATATCAGTGGGTTATTGAGGACTCTGATGGTCACCAAAGAATTAAAAATAGGGCCACAGGCAATTATATCAGTAGTAAAGATATCGTGGTGGCTGAAGATGCTTGGAGTAAGCATGTTCAATGTACGTCTACTGCAGATATTGATACCCAATGGGATGTAGTTACAGCACCAGATGCTGCATACAAATTATTTAAAAGTGTAAAAAATTCTAGTGGAAACTATATTCTTCATGTTGAAGCGCAGTTAGGTTACGGAGAATGTAGTTATGTAGATCCTAGTTGGGGTAGCCCCCAGTGGAAATTAACTGAGGTTCCAGATGAAAGCTATGTGAGAATAAGAAATCAGTACAAGAATGATGAATATCTTTTTGAAGATCAAACTGGTGCAGTATATTATGGCCATGCAACCATAGATGATCAAAGATATCAATGGACAGTAGAGAAATTTAATGGGCATGAAAGAATTAAAAATAGAGCTACAGGACATTATATTACAACTAATGGAGTAACTGATTGGCAAAGTAAGCTTCCTTGTTTGGATGGAGGTACAAGTCCAAATGCATTGTGGGACATGAATAGTGCTCCAGATAATCCTACTAATGGACCTGATTATAAGGTTTTTAAAAGTGTAGATAAGAGCCTTTATATGCATGTGGAAGCACAGCTTGGATATGCTGAGTGTTCTGAAGGGCCTCAGCCTAGTTGGGGATCAGCTAAATGGGAATTAGTAGATGCACTTCTACCTGTACCAGAAGTAGTTAAGCCAACTCCATACGTTCGTATTACTAATTACTTCAGAGGAATGTTTCTTTATGAGGAAGAGGGAAAAGTTAAATATGGAAATGTTTCAAGCTCGGATATGAGGTCACAATGGATAGTAGTAGATAAGAATGGCAATACAGTAGAAGATTTAAATGGAGAAAGAAAAATCAAGAATAGAGCTACTGGTGATTTTATAAATATAGCAGCACATAAGGATAATATGGAGGCAGTTAAATGCACTGCTGTAGGTGATGGGCTGACTGGTGATACATGGTCTATATCTGATGCAATAAATAGTGGGTTTAAAACAATAACTAATATAGCAGAGAATAAAGATAAAAATTATCTTCATATCGAAAATAAGTTAGGTGTTTTACAATGGAGTGAGATTCCTGCAAACTGGGGTACACCACAATGGAAGTTTGTGCCTTATTATGATTCTGATTTATCAGACTATACAAAGAATTATTTCTATATGAAAGATCACTGGAAGGGTTCATATCTTTATGAAGAAGTAGATTCTAGTAATTCCAATATGGGAGTAGCTAAGTATGGGAACAGGCCAGATAGTAAAAATTTAAATGCTCAATGGGTTTTGGTTAAAAAAGATGATAATTGGCGAATAATGAATAGAGGAACAGGTCACTTCCTTGAAGCAGAAGATGTTCATAATATTCAGGATCCTTTAACTTGTAGCGGAACAATACCAGAGTCATGGACTAGTTCCCAATGGAAAATTGCTTTGGCTCCAGATGATGCAGGAAAAGAAGCGTATAGAATTATTGAAAATGCCTACAAGACTGATCAGTACATACATGTATCTGATCAAACGGGAAGTGCTCAGTGCAGTAATATGAAAGATGCTACAGGTTGGTGGAGTGTCCAATGGATGTTTGAACCTGCTGGGGCAAGGCAAATCAACGTACCTGATGGATATGTTAGATTTAAGAATAACCAAACAGGGGCATATCTATATGAAAATTCAAGTGGAGTTTTATTATATGGAAATCCTGAAGAGAAGGATTCAGCTTCTCATTGGAAGTTAGACAATTATAATGGTGATTTAAAAATAAAGAATAAATATACTGGTCATTATATTTCAATTAAGAAAAATTCGTCTTATATTACATGTAGTGATCTAGATGATGAAGCTACCTGTGATCAATGGAAGATTGAGCAATCTCCTACAGAGGGCTATTACAATATAAGAAGTGTAGAACAAGGAAATGGACTTATTAATGTGCAAGATTCACTAGGTTTTCCTCAGTCATATTTGATTTCAAATGATATGCCAAGCTGCCAATGGGGTGTTGAAACTGCTCCTTCAACAAGTGTAGATCCTTCTTCGGATTCAGTGGGAGAAGAAAATTCTACTAGGGCTTTCGATGAAAGCAATTATATATTGATTAAAAGCCTAGTGAATGGAAAACACTTGTACGATAATAATGGAAAGTTAGAATATGATAAATTAAAAGGAAATGAATTAAATGCTCAGTGGATGATAGAAGATTTTAATGGACATAAGAGAATAAGAAATAGAGAAACTGGCAATTATATCAATTTTGATAAAGATAAAAGCAGTGTGACCATTAAAGACTCTAAAGCTTTAAGTACTAGTGTTGAGTGGAATATAGCTGAGAAGTCAGGGTATTACTATATAAACAGCACTGTATCAAAAGATAAATATATAAGTGTGGATGATAAAGAAAACAGCATTACAATGGGAACTCTAAATGGCAATGCAAGATTTTCTTTTGATAAGGTTCCAAGCGATACAAGATACGAAGCAGAAAAAGCATTTACATCAAGTGATATCAGTGTAAAGAATACACTAAGCGGCTTCTCTGGTACTGGATATATTGAACCACTTTCAAAGATTGGTTCAAAGGTAGTTTATACAATAAATGCCCAAGAAGCAAAAAGTTATACTGTAAATATAAGATATTCAAATATATCTAAGGCAAAGGGGAATTTAAATATCTATGTGAATGGAATTGAGGTTGATAAAGCACAATTTGAGAGTACAAGTTCAGAAGTGCATTGGGCTATTGTTAGTAAAAAGCTAGATTTAAGAAGTGGAATAAATACAATTGAACTTGAGAGAGATGAGACTGATGCTTCTAATATTAATATGGACTGTATAGTAGTAAAAGATAGTATTAGTACTAGTTATAGAGGGGCAACTCTACCTTATGTAGAGTATGAAGCTGAGGATGCTTCTACAAATGGAACAATTCTTGATGATAGCAGAACTTATAAAGAACTTACATCGGAAGCTTCTGGCAGAAAAGCTGTTAAGCTTGATAGTACAGGAGAGTATATAGAGTTTACATTAATAAAGCCTGCGAATTCTATTGTTCTAAGGTATAGTATACCTGATTCCGTTGATGGAAAAGGTATCACTGCTCCTATAAATATGTATGTTAATGGTGAGTATAAGAAAGCTTTAACTTTAACGTCAAAATATAGCTGGATATATGGTTCATATCCATTTAACAACAATCCTGCAGATCAGAACGCTCATCGCTTCTTTGATGAGATGCATGTTATGACGGGAGATTTACCAGCTGGATCAAAGATTAGACTACAAAAGGATGCAAATTGTAATGCAGACTTCTATGTGTTAGATTTTGCTGAGATGGAAGAGGTTGCTTCTGAGTTAGCTCAACCTAAGAACTTTTTATCAATAACAGATTTTGGAGCGATTCCAAATGATTCTAAGGATGATACAAAGGCGCTTGAAGCTTGTATTAAATCTGCTAAAGAAAAAGGCTATGGGGTTTGGATACCAAGTGGAACCTTCGACTTAATAGATGTACCAACAGAAATAAGCAATGTGACTTTAAGAGGGGTTGGTATGTGGTACTCTGTTTTAAAAGGAAAAGGCGCAGCCTTCAAGCTCAAAGGGGATAACTGTAAGTTCTATGATTTTGCGATGATAGGAGATACATCCGTAAGAGATGATAGTGCACCAGAAACAGCCTTTGAGGATAATGGTGGAATAGGCTCAGTAATACAAAACGTTTGGGTAGAACACATGAAATGCGGAGCTTGGCTAAATTCTCCAACAGATGGTTTGCATATAGTAAATAGTAGGATAAGAAATACTTTTGCTGATGGTATTAATTTATGTAATTCAACCAAGAATACCACCATTGAACAATGTCAAATTAGATATACAGGAGATGATGCTATAGCTATATGGTCTGCAAAGGATAGACAGGCAGATGTGCCATGTAGCAATAATATAGTTAAATTTAACACAGTGCAACTTCCTGCTTTAGCTAATAATATTGCGGTTTATGGTGGTGCTGATAATAAAATACAAGATAATATATTACTGGATACTATTAGCTTTGGTGCCGGTATAAATATAAGTTCAAATTTTACTCCAGTACCTTTTAGTGGCACTACTTCTGTAGAGAGAAATACTTTAATAAGATGTGGTGGACACGAATACAACTGGAATGTTGACTATGGTGCAATTTGGATAAACTGTGCTGGACAAGATATCAATGGAAAAATTAAGTTCTCTGACAATAACTTGCTCGATAGCTCTAACCAAGGAGTATCTATACATGGACCAGCTAAGATTGACTCAATTTCTTTTGATAATACAGTTATAGATAAGACTGGTACTTGGGGTATAAACTTTACTGGAGATTCTAAAGGTAGTGTAGAGTTTAATAACTTAATTGTTAGAGATGCTAAAATAGGAAATTTATTTAATGGCGCTGGAGTAAACTTCTCATACAAAATAAATAAATTATCATCACCAATATTAAATAAGGTAATTAGCATTCTAAATAAATCAGAAAATAAAGATATAACTAAATTACCATATGTAATAAAAGGTATTAGTAAGGCAGGAACTAAAGTATCTTTATTAATAGGAGATAAATCAGTAGATATTAAACCAGATAGTGATGGAACTTGGAACTATGAGCTAACTGAAATTACAAATGGCAATTATATAATTAAGGCTTTAGCAAAAAATGAAAAGGATGAAGTTCTTGGACAAGACCAAAGTGAAATAAATATAAATGTAGGGAATAGTAATCCTAATCAAGGAAATGGACAACAGCCAGGTAGTAATGGTTCAGAAGGTGGTTTGCAGCCTAGTGATGGGGGAAGTAGCTCTAATGGATCCCAACCAAGTAGTGGAGAACATAATCAAACTGATCCTAAACCACAAGGAAATAGTAACTCAAAGCCTAATACTGATACCCAAAATGAAAAAGATGCTATTCCTAAGACTGGAAGTATAGTTACTGTAGAATTTTTAATATCATTAGGACTTATACTGATTTTTGCAGGCATAGTTCTTACCAAGAATAAAAAGACTGCTAGTAAATAATATTCTACTTATTATACCATGCACAAAAGTATGGATTGATGCATAAATATACAATGGTGGGTTTATGAAAGTTCAATGAGAGATATTTATAAAATAATAATCACATTGACAAAATGCTTGGTATAGATAATAATATAATGGACTCAATAGGACAAAAAGAGTACAAGGTAAGTTATTTTAACTTACAAATACCTATAGGCAAGGTATAATATTGTTAATGGTTAAAGATTACCCGTTTGGGTAATCTTTAATCATTTCAAGAAAAATAAAAAAACTTTTATTTCTTGACATAGACTATAGGTTAAACTAGAATAGATATAAATAACAAATAATAAATAATAAGGTAGATAATACACTTTAAATTGGTCCAGAGAGGCCAGAAAGGGGTATGATTATATGGCATACAGTTTTTGTCATGGAATTAAACAAATAGCTTTGATTATAATTGAATATCCTGCTGAATATATAGGGTATCTAAGAGATTAGTGTTTTTTATTAATCTCTTAGATATCCTTTTGTTTTGTTTAAAGAGGCTAAGCTTATACAATATTTATTTGCTATATGATATAGCAGCAAATATAAACTTAATGCTGAGCTGCTAAGATAATGCTGCAGTTTTTGATACAAGTAGATTGAGTTTTATACATTTATCTTTAGTGGAGGCCAAAAAGAGTAGGTTTGTGAAAATGTTAAATGTACATTTAAAGCAGATTCTAACGGAGCAAAGCAAAAGTATACAGTCACTATTAGAATAAATCATAAAATACATGCATAAATTGTTATTGACGAATATTTATGCAATATGATTTAATAAATATACATGAGTAAGTTCGGCAGGAACCTCGCTTGTACAAGTGTATTTTCCCTAAAGGATTATAAGGAGGACTATAATGAAAGCAAAGCTTATATTGGAAAATGGTATTGTTTTTGAAGGAAAAGCTTTTGGATATCTAAAAGAAAGTGTTGGAGAGGTAGTATTTAATACCGGAATGACAGGATATCAAGAAGTACTTACAGATCCATCATATTATGGACAGATAGTTACTATGACTTATCCTTTGATTGGAAACTACGGAATAAATCTTGAAGACATGGAGTCTTCTTACCCTAAAGTTAAAGGGTTTATAGTAAGAGAAAGATGTGCTTCACCAAGTAATTTTAGATGCGAATTAGAAATAGAAACTTTCCTAAATAATAACAAAATAATTGGACTTGAAGGAATAGATACAAGAGCACTTACTAAGATATTAAGAGAAAATGGAACTATGAAGGGTGTAATAACACTAGATGAAATCTCTTCAGAAGAGGCTCTGAAGAAAACAGAACTTTATTCAAATAAAGATGCAGTTTTTAATGTTACTACAGGTGAAGCTTATGAGTTTTATGGAAGCGGAAAACATATAGCTATAATGGATTTTGGGGTTAAGCAAAATATAATAAATAGTTTTGTGAAAAGAAATTGCAGAGTCACAGTTTTTCCAGCGACCACTTCAGCAGAAGAAGTACTACAGGTTAATCCAGATCTTGTGTTTTTATCAAATGGGCCTGGAGATCCAGAAGATTTATCAGATATCGTAGAGAACGTTAAGAGCATTGTAGGAAAGAAGCCTATAGTAGGCATATGTCTTGGACACCAGATATTAGCTCTAAGTCTTGGCGGAAAAACTAAGAAACTTAAGTTTGGACATAGAGGATGTAATCATCCGGTAAAAGACATTGATAAAAATAGAGTTTATATCACTTCTCAAAACCATGGTTATTATGTAGATGTACTTCCAAAAGACGTAAGAGCAACTCATATAAGTGTGAATGATGGAACTATAGAGGGGATGAAACATGAAGTTTTACCTATTTTCTCCGTACAATTCCATCCTGAAGCTAGTCCAGGACCAAAGGATAGTGACTATATATTCGATGAGTTCATAAAATTTGCACAGTAACTATTAGTGAAGAACACTTAGGAGGTAGCCATTATGCCAATTAAAAAAGATATTAAAAAAGTATTAGTAATAGGTTCAGGGCCAATAGTAATAGGGCAGGCAGCAGAATTTGATTACTCAGGAACTCAAGCGTGCCAAGCACTTAAGGAAGAAGGGCTAGAAGTAGTTCTAATAAACTCTAATCCTGCCACTATAATGACGGATGCTGAAGTTGCAGATAAGGTGTATTTAGAACCGCTGACTATAGAGTTTGTTGAGAAAGTTATAGCAGAAGAGAGACCTGACAGTCTTTTAGCAGGAATGGGCGGACAAACAGGCCTAAACTTAGCTGTTGAACTCTATGATAAAGGGATACTAGATAAGTATAATGTAAAAATTATAGGTACCTCTGTCGAAGGTATAAAAGAAGGAGAAGACAGAGAATTATTTAGAGCTATGATGCATAGAATAGGTCAGCCTGTTATAAAGAGTGAGATAATAACAGACTTAGAGGCTGGAAAGGAATTTGCTAAAACTATAGGTTATCCTGTAATAGTAAGACCAGCATATACCCTAGGGGGAACTGGTGGTGGTATAGCTAATAATGAAGAACAACTGGAAGAAATTCTATTATTAGGTATGCAGTTAAGCTCTATAGGACAGGTGTTGCTTGAAAAGAGTGTAAAGGGTTGGAAAGAAGTAGAATATGAAGTAATGAGAGATAGCTTTGGAAATTGTATAACTGTATGTAATATGGAGAATATTGATCCTGTTGGAATACATACTGGTGATAGTATAGTTGTAGCTCCAAGCCAAACTTTATCTGATAAAGAGTATCAGATGCTTAGAAGTGCTTCTATAGATATAATAAATGCCGTTGGAATAGAAGGTGGATGTAATGTTCAGTTTGCACTTAATCCACAGTCCTTTGAATACGCAGTAATTGAAATAAATCCTAGAGTTTCCAGATCATCAGCCTTGGCTTCTAAAGCAACAGGATATCCAATAGCTAAGGTTGCTGCGAAGTTAGCATTAGGTTATGCGCTTGATGAGATAAAGAATGCGGTAACTCAAAAAACCTACGCATGTTTTGAGCCTTCATTAGATTATGTAGTTGTTAAGATTCCAAAATGGCCATTTGATAAATTCAAAAGTGCTGATAGAGCTTTAGGAACTAAGATGATGGCTACAGGGGAAATAATGGCTATAGGAAGTGATTTCGAATCAGCTTTTCTCAAGGGAATTAGATCTTTAGAAATAGGAAGGTATTCCTTAGAGTTTAAAAAGTTTAGGGAGCTTTCTATGAAAGAATTAAAAGAGATGGTGATAACACCAGATGATGAAAGAATTTTTGCTCTGGCAGAAATGCTTAGAAGAAATTATAGGATGGATAAAATTGTTGAGATAACAGGAGTTGATTTATTCTTCTTAGAAAAATTCAAGTGGATGGTTGATGAAGAGCAAAGACTAAGGCTTGCTAAAATAGGTGACGTAGATAAGGAATGGTTATATAAACTTAAGAGGAAGGGTTTCTCTGATAAGGGGATTGCAGATCTTTTAGAAGTTTCGCCAGATGATATTTATAGATTAAGAGATATCTGGAATATAAGACCTGTATATAAGATGGTTGATACCTGTGGTGGCGAGTTTGAAGCTTTATCTCCATACTATTATTCCACTTATGAGACTTATGATGAAGTTGAAGTAAGTGATAGAAGAAAAGTTATGGTAATAGGATCTGGGCCTATAAGAATAGGACAGGGAATAGAATTTGACTACGCATCAGTTCACTGTGTAAAATCACTTAGAAATCTTGGCATAGAAACAATAATAGTAAATAATAATCCTGAAACTGTAAGTACAGATTTTAATATATCAGATAAATTATACTTTGAACCATTAACAGAAGAGGATGTATTTAATATAATTGAAAAAGAAAAACCGGAAGGTGTAATACTTCAATTTGGTGGGCAAACAGCTATAAAGCTTGCAAAATTTCTTAAAGAAAAAAATATAAAGACCTTAGGAACTACAGCGGATCAGATAGATTTAGCTGAGGATAGAGAGAAGTTTGATGCTTTACTTGAAGAATTAGGCATATTTAGACCTAAAGGAAAAGGAATTTGGAGTGTAGAAGAAGGTGTAAATGAGGCGAGAGAGCTTGGCTTCCCTGTACTTGTAAGACCTTCCTATGTGCTTGGTGGTCAAGGTATGGAAATAACTCATGATGAAGAAGAGTTGAAGTTCTATTTGAATAATGCCTTCGAAAAAGATAGAAAGAATCCTATACTTATAGATAAATATCTTATGGGAAGAGAAATAGAAGTTGATGCTATATCAGATGGAGAAGATGTTTTAATACCAGGAATAATGGAACATCTTGAAAGAGCTGGAGTACACTCAGGCGACAGTATAACAATCTATCCAAGTCAAAATTTAAGTCAAGATATAAAAGATAAAGTGTTAGAATACACTAATAAACTTGCTCTTGCTATAGGGATAAAAGGAATGATAAACATACAATTTATAGAGTTTAAGGGTGAACTGTATGTTATAGAAGTTAATCCAAGAGCTTCAAGAACTGTTCCATATATAAGTAAAGTTAGTGGAGTGCCTATAGTGGATGTAGCTACTAGAATAATGCTCGGAGCTAAACTTAAGGAATTAGGTTATGGAACTGGTGTATACAAAGAACCAAGTTTAATATCTGTGAAGGTTCCGGTATTCTCTACTCAAAAGCTTCCAAAGGTTGAAGTTTCTCTTGGGCCAGAAATGAGATCTACTGGAGAAGTATTAGGAGTAGGTAGAACTCTAGAGGAAGCTTTATACAAAGGATTTGTAGGAGCATATATGTATACTCTAAGCAAGAAGAAGGGTACTGTACTTGCTACTATAAATAAACATGACAAAGAAGAATTTCTTCCAATAGCAAAAGCACTTTCTGATGTTGGATATGATTTTATAGCTACAGCAGGTACTGCTGAACTTTTAAGAACTGCAGGTATAGATGCTAGAGAAGTTAGAAAACTAAATGAAGATCATCCGAATATAATAGATATAATAAAGAATAAAGAGGTAGATTTAGTTATAAATACGCCAACTAAAGGTAATGACTCAAAGAGAGATGGCTTCCATATAAGAAGAGCAGCTATAGAAAGAAATATAGGAGTTATCACAGCACTTGATACATTTAATGCTTTAGTAAAGGTTAAAACAAGTAAAATTGAAGAAAGAGATCTTGAAGTGTTCGACATGGCAAAGAAATAGTTTACTGCAATAAAGTTATTTCAAGTTAAAATTATTGCGATGAAAACATCTAGGAGTACCTAGATGTTTTTTTATATTTACCTTAAAGACCTCAGTTTTACAATATTCTTTAAAATACAACAAAGAGTGTATAAGATATATGGAATAATATGTTGAAAAATATAAGTTCATATATTGACATATGAACGCATGTTCGCTACAATATAATCAAACGTATGTTCGAGAAAAAATAATGCATAAAAATATGTACAAGCTCATATGATTAGGTAAGGATGAAAAAAGGGAGGACTTATGAGATGAAAAAAAATGGTGGAATATTTGTTAAGATAAACTATAAGTTAGATAGTGTTGAAAAGAAAAGAATTAAAGATACTAATGCAAAGTATAGAGAGATGAATCTATCAAAATATTTATTATGTGCTGGAACTTATAATAAAAATGGAGGAACTTTTATATTTCAAGCAAATAGTTTTCAAGAAGCTGAAGAAATAATAAACAATAATCCTTTTGTTGGAACTGATCTGTACTCATTTGAAATATTAAGTAATAACTATTTAGCTTTAAACAATTAATGACTTAACAATATTACATCGTAAGGATTTTTCAAGGCTTATAATGTCATAAATAGATTTGATGAGCGTGTCAGTAAAAAGGCTTTTTATAATACATATAAGTGCATTATAAAAAGCCTTTTAGATTAGATAGATTTAATTGGTTACATAAGTCTATCTATATTTCATATTCAATTGATAATATAACTAAGGATAATTCCTTTACTAGACTGATTAAAGAACCAATAGAAGTGTCGTTATCACTTTTTATAACTTTAACTTCAGGTCTAAGAGGATAATCAGGGGGAGTGCTTTCTACCACGCAGATATCTCCATTGCTTAGCTTTACTAGAGTGCCTTCAGGATACGGGACTAGTATCTTAGTAAATGCTTTTACTATATCATAATCAAACATAGAACCAGCGTTTCCTAGTATAAATTCAAAGGCTTCATTTGGACAAAGTGCTCTTCTATATGGTCTATCAGAAGTTAATGCATCGTAAACATCTGCTACTGCAACGATTTTAGCAAGCTTATTAATCTTTGAACTTTTTTTGCCATCAGGGTAACCAAGTCCGTCTTCTCTTTCATGGTGCTGTAATACTACCATTCTAGAGAAGGATGATATATTATGTACAGTTTTTAGATAAGAGTATCCTTTCTTAGGATGATCTTTCATTATCTCGAATTCTGAATAACTTAAAGGTCCATCCTTTAAGAGTATTTCTTTCGGTATAAAAACTTTTCCAATATCATGAAGCAAGGCGCCTATGCAAAGATCTAGTAGTTCGTGTTTCTGAAGTTGAAGCCCGATACCTAAAACTAGAGATAATATAGCAACATTAACGCAATGTTGATAAGTATATGCATCCATAGTCTTTATATCAACTAAGTTTATCATTATGTTTTTATTCGAAAGTATATTTTCTAATAATTCTTCTGCAAGTCCATGAATAGATGATAAATATTCTTCTTTTTGTTTTAGAAGAATATTTTTTTTGTTTTTATTCAATGATGAATTGTGAAGATTTGAATATATTCTTTCTACATCATTAAAAGTTTCTCTAACTAAAGATATTGATTTTTGTCTTAATTCAGGCTTTATTATGTCATCAATTTCTTTTTCGCTATATTCATCCATTACGTATAACGAATAAATATGTATATCTTTTATCCTTTTTATCAAAGGAGTCGACAATTTAACTCCTTCTTTTAAAAGAGTTCGTCCATTTTCATCAAATAAAGTTTTACCTAAATAACAACCTTCTCTTACACATTCAATAGGAACTAGTCTCATTTCCTACACCTCATCTTAAGATATATAGTCAATTATACTACAAACACAGCAAAGAGTCTTCTATACTTTTATTAAAAATTCACATAATTGATAAATTTTAAACTAACAATAAAAAGTCTTTGAAGCCGCTAGGTTTAGGTGAATCTTAAATTTTATATTTTTCTTTACAGTAAAAAAGAAACCTATAGTTTATAGGTTTCTTTTTTATTCTAATTATTATTAATCTAAATGTCTATATCTAATAAATTTTTCTTGTATGAGCTATATAGATATCTTAATAAAGACATTTTATCGTCTAATTCTATTTGTAGGTTTGATGCTGTTTCAAGATCATCTGCCACTATAGCTTCTTTGATCTTTGTGAATAGACTTTTATTTGTGTAGCTATCTTTCATTATATAGTGTCTTAAATCATTTATTGCCATCCAATTTGATATGTCTAAGTCCAGTGCTTTATCAAGTGAATGTACAGCTTTAAAACTTCTTATTTCACTAGCATATTCAGAAATTACTCTGCTAGTTATTTCTGTAGTCCATCTCTTGTTTACTCCAAGCCTAAAGCTTTTTATAAGTTTATCAGTAAATACATTATTTCTCTTTAATGCTTCAACCTTTTCAGGGTACTTATCTAAAGCTAGTAAGTTTTCATAAACAGTAGCGGGTGCTTTTCCAAAGAACTCATCTCTTTCTTCTTGAGTGAAATCTTCAAAAACATCCTCTTCAGCTCTATAAGCTCTGTCCTTTTCAAGATAATCAGCATTTTCGCCTGCTTTTTTGGAAAGTTCAGCAAGTAACTCTTCTTCTGTTTTATTATTTTCTAAAGCATACAATATACCATCTAACATTGCTAAGTAAGATGTACTTAGTGCTAAATAGGTATTAGTATGAGGATTTGGTGCTCTAAGCTCGAATCTTGTTGCTAAAGGAGTGTGAGGGTCTCTTACAAGGCCAGCCAAAATAGTTCTGTTTCTTGATGGAACCTCAGGACTGTGACCTAAGGAAGTAACTATGCAAACAGGAGCTTCATAACCTGGTTTTAATCTTCTCAAAGAGTCTGCTGTTGAAGAAACAAAAGGATTTACAACTTCATAATTTTTAAGAAGTCCCATTATAGCACCATAACCTATAGCACTTAAGAAATCATTTTTAGTTGCAGCGAAGAGATTGATTCTTTTTCCATCCTTAAGCTTAACGCTAACACCAAGATGAGTATGCTCTCCGCTTCCTGCTACTCCTTCAATTGGTTTTGCAAGGAAAGTAACATCTAAGCCGTTTCTTCTAAAGGTTTCTTTTACAAGATTTCTTATGAATAATTCATTATCTGCAGATTGTATAGCATCTGAATACTTCCAATCTATCTCTAACTGTTCCATTACATGATTAAAGTTTCCTGATGAATCAAACTTCCCTTTAACTCCACCAACCTCTTTATGACCCATTTCTGGTTCAAAACCGTAGCTTTCCATTAGCATTAAGCTTTGCTCTAAGGCTGTTCTTACAACACCTTTAGTTCTAGTCCAATATTGTTCTTGTAGCACTTGAGAAGTTGAAAGTTCTTCTGTTTCAACTTTATCATTAGGGGTTTTAACCCAAAATTCAAGTTCAGTAGCAGAAGTTATTACGATTTGATCTATATCATTGAAAGTTATTCCGAAAGGTTTAAGAGTTTCTGGTTTCTTTGCAAATATATCTAATAATGTTGTTTTAAAAGTCTCAACTGCTGATTTTAATATGTGTCTTGAATCAACAGCAACTCCTTCGTGGTGAAGGAAACAAGGAATTCTTAAAGTTCCAACTGGTTTTTCAGTTTCAGAATCTATGAATTCATAATTATAATCAACAAACCAATTTGAATCTAAGTCTGTAATCATATCTACTTTAGCGTTATTTAATGTAGCTATTTCAGGCAGAACTACTGAGGAACCGTCGGTTTGAACAGCAGTACCGTTTAAAAATGACTCTATATCATCTTTGAATAAACTTACTGGGATTTTTTCGTCTGTATCATTACCTGATAAGTCAATACCTACGATTGATACGAATTTTATCTCTGGATGGGAATCGAGTAGTGATAATAAGTCCTCTTTATTGTGCTTATCAGTAGGAATAGTATAAATAAGATTTTTTGCCATAATTATTTGCACTTACTTTAAATAATAGAAAAGTAAGCACTGGTTCACTTCCTTTCATTGAAAATTTTAGTGAATTTCTAAGGCTAAATGATTGATAAAATAACATTTATATCATAGAAAAATTGTATTATAACGAAACGTATAGTGTCAATGAAATCATAGTTAAAAATCAAGACAATCAATAAAAAAAGTTTGAGAAAGTTATAAAATTATAAAAAAATAAAATGTATACGTATTAAAATGTTGATTTTACAAAAAAATAGTTGTTTTGTGTAGATTGAGCTTATTTTGATGTTTACAGCAATTCAGGGTGCTATAATTTTCAATAGTAAATTAAAAGATGAGCACGGTTTGTGTAAAATAGGTTTGAATACGAAAGGGGCTATTACGATGAGCAATTTTGGTGAATTATACGGTATAAATGTATTTAATGATGCAACTATGAAAGAACGTCTTCCTAAAGCAACTTATAAAGCATTGAAGAAAGCAGCTGCAGAAGGGGTATCTGTAGATTTAGCTGTTGCAGATGTTGTTGCTTCAGCGTTAAAAGATTGGGCAGTAGAAAAAGGTGCTACACACTTTACTCACTGGTTCCAACCACTAACAGGTATAACTGCAGAAAAACATGACTCTTTTATATGTCCAACTGAAGATGGAAAAGTTATATTAGAGTTTACAGGAAAAGAACTAATAAAGGGAGAACCAGATGCATCTTCATTCCCATCAGGTGGAAGCAGAGCTACTTGTGCTGCAAGAGGATACACAGCTTGGGACGTAACTTCTCCTGCTTTTGTTAAGGATGGAACTTTATATATTCCAACAGCATTTGTTTCTTACACTGGAGAAGCTCTTGATAAGAAGATTCCTTTACTTCGTTCAATGGAAGTTCTATCAAAAGAAGCTTTAAGACTTTTAAAAGTATTAGGAAACACTACAGCAACTAAGGTTACAACAACAGTTGGACCAGAACAAGAATACTTTATCGTGGACAAGAAGTTATATGATAAACGTCCAGATCTTATATATACAGGAAGAACTTTATTTGGAGCTAAGCCTGCAAAGGGACAAGAACTTGAAGATCACTACTTTGGTTCTTTAAAAGAAAGAATATCATCCTTCATGAAGGCTTTAGATAAGGAACTTTGGGAGCTTGGAATATCTGTAAAGACTAAGCATAACGAAGTTGCTCCAGCTCAACATGAGTTAGCACCAATATTCAGTACCACAAATGTTGCAACAGATACTAACCAGCTTACAATGGATGTTATGAAGAAGGTTGCCTTAAGACATGGTTTAGTATGTTTATTACATGAAAAGCCATTTGCAGGTGTTAATGGTTCAGGTAAACACAATAACTGGTCAATGAGTACTAATGATGGACAAAATCTTCTTGAGCCAACAGCTGCTCCTCACAAGAATAAGCAATTTTTGTTATTCTTAACAGCAGTTATTAAGGCGGTAGATGAATATTCAGATTTACTAAGAGCTTCAGCTGCCAACGCTGGTAATGACCATCGTTTAGGTGCAAATGAAGCACCACCAGCTATAATATCAATATTCCTAGGAGATCAATTACAAGATTTAATTGAACAAATAGAAAAAGGTGAAGTTACTTCATCAATTGATGCAGGTGAATTAGACTTAGGAGTTTCAACTCTACCTAAATTAGTTAAGGATCCAACAGATAGAAATAGAACATCACCATTTGCCTTTACTGGCAATAAGTTTGAGTTTAGAATGGTTCCTTCTTCAGGAAATATAGCAGATTGCAATACTGTATTAAATACAATAGTTGCTGAAGTTATTTCTGAATTTGCGGATAGACTTGAAAAGGCAGCAGATTTAGACGCTGAAATAAAAGTTTTATTAACTGAAACTGTTAAGAAACACAACAAGATAATATTCAACGGAAATGGTTATTCTGATGAATGGGTTGTTGAAGCTGAGAAAAGAGGTCTTGCAAATATAAAGACAACAGTTGAGGCTACAAAGGCTTATATATCAGAAAAGAATGTAGCATTGATGGAGAAACATGGTGTATTAAGCAAGCTAGAAATGCATGCTCGTTATGATGTTAATCTTGAAATTTATGCTAAGACTATAAATATAGAAGCAGAAACAACACTTGAGATTGCAAAACGTCAAATACTACCTGCAGTTATCAAGTTTGAAACAAGCTTAGCTCAATCAATAAGCGCTGTTAAAGCTGCTGGAGCAGGTGCTGGAGTTCAAAGCGAGCTTTTAGCTGAAGTAGATGAACTTGCAGTAGCTTTAAAGAAGAACATTGGTGAGTTAGAAGCTTCAGTAGAAAAGGCACAAGCTTTAGATGGAGATGCTTATGCTGTTGCTCACTTCTACAAATTTGATGTGTTTGAAAAGATGCAAGCTGTAAGAGCTGTTGCTGATACACTAGAAACTTTGGTTGATAAGGATGTATGGCCTTTACCAACTTACGGTGAATTGTTGTTCAACGTATAATATAGATAAACTACTTCATATTGGAATTTATCCAAATAAAGATTCGTAGGACCATCGAAGTCTTTATTTGGAGTCTAATGACTGAAGTAGTTTATCAGTTCAGTGGAATAGATATTTATTTGAGTATATATTAGAAGAGAGTTCTCACAGTTGGTTAACATTGTGAGAGCTCTTTTTAATTTAGAGGCTGGTTGAAGTTCTTTATGGATATATAGCAAAAAACAAAACTAATTGACTAAAAGGTTAGTTTAGGGAGTTTTGAAAAACATATGATTGTATTTAGTACACACGTATAAATTAATAATTAAAGTTGTGACTTTATATAGATTTATTAACTGTAAAGTAATAAAATAATTTTAGAAACTATTAGGTTGGAGTGATGAATATGAGTAACAATGAGAGTATAAAGCCAATAGGTTTTTTTGATTCAGGAGTAGGTGGCCTGAGTGTTATGAAGAAGGCTATAGAATTTATGCCTTGGGAAGATTACATATATTTTGGAGATGCTAAAAATGCGCCATACGGCACAAAGACCGTTGATGAAGTGAAAAAACTTACTTTTGATGCTACTGAGTTTTTAATAAGTAAAGGAGTAAAGGCCGTTGTGATAGCTTGTAATACTGCTACTTCAGCTGCTATTGATGAACTAAGAGCTCATTATAAAAATATCCCTATAATAGGTATTGAGCCTGCACTTAAACCAGCGGTTGAGTCGTGCAAGGATGGGAAAATAGTAATAATGGCCACGCCTATGACTCTTGCTGAAAAGAAGTTTAGAAACTTAATGGAGAAGTACTCAGAAGAAGCTGAGATTGTACCTCTTCCTTGTGCAGGATTAGTAGAACTTATAGAAGCTGGAGTTACGGATGGAGATGAAGTGATAAGCTTTCTAGAGAAGAAGTTTTTAGATATAGATAAAGATACAATTTCAGCTGTTGTTCTAGGATGTACACATTATCCTTTTGTGAAAAAAGCTATTGCAAAGGTTATTGGAGATAAAGCTATATTAATTGATGGAAGTGAAGGTACCGCTAAAGAGCTTAGGAGAAGACTTGGAAAAGGTGGCATATTAGGGGATAAAGGAAGGAAAGGAGAGATAACCATATATAACTCACTTCAAGAAAATAAAGTGATTGAGCTTAGTTATGAACTTTTAAAATAAATAAAAAATTCGCTGAAGTTATTTTCTTTGGTGGATTTTTTTGCGAATCTGCCTTTTCTTAAGTGTATATGAAGAATCTTACAGGCTATATATTCTTTTTTAACTTAATATTATATCTTAAGTTTATTGGTGTAGTTATTTAAAAATATAATTTAATTATAAACTTTAAAAAGTAAAAAAAACTTTGTTAAATTATTGACAAAATAATAGGTTCTTGATATATTATATATAGAGGATAAATTATCTGAAAATTATAAAAAAGGAATATAAATTCTTATCAATATATATCAAGGGGTGTGTCATATGAAAGTTAATGTTAGAGAGTTTTTAGGGGAAAATTTTGTTGTTGAGGACGCTATACTGTTAAGAGAGTTTATTCAAGAGAATATTGATCAAGACATCGAGTTAGATTTTGAAGGATTCGAAAGAATTCCAACCACATTCTTATGTTGCTTATTTACAGATTTAATAAATAAGAATGGAAGAGACTTTATTATTTCGCATATCAATGTTAAAAACTTGTCAAATTTTAAGGATTATTCAAGAGTTGTTAGGGGAACAACATTTAATTAATCGTAAATTTGAATATAATATGATTTGAAATAATGCGTGAGTAATGGAGCATGTTTAAGGGGGATAACTTAAATATGCTCCATTACTTTTTACTGTAAAAGAAAGTATAAGATTTTTAAGTTAGCTAAGCCTAGATATTTCAAAGGTTTTGGAAGCTTTTTATGGCGATACAGTAAAAAATAAAATCATATCGCCTGCCAAATTTTCCTCATATACATTCGGAAAGGCAGATGCGTTAAAAAAGCTCGCTGAAGGAGGACGCTTCATCGACTTTTTTATTGAAGCATCGTACCGGTTCAGAGGAGTAGATATTGCTGTTATATGGATATAAAATATAAAGTTTAATATGGAGAGGTACATAAATAGAATTATTGATATTACAGTATAAAGTATTATATAATTTACCTATGTAGAATTTAACATGGAAATAATGTCAATAATATAGATTATATTTCCGTATTTTGAAAGGAGAATTATTTATGAATCCAATAGTTACTATAAAAATGGCACAGGGCGGTGTAATAAAAGCAGAGTTATATCCAGAGGTTGCACCTAATACTGTTAAAAACTTTGTATCTCTTATTAAAAAAGGATTTTATGATGGAGTAATTTTTCATAGAGTGATACCAGGCTTTGTTATACAAGGAGGAGATCCACAAGGTATAGGTATAGGTGGTCCTGGATATTCAATAAAAGGCGAATTTGCAGCTAATGGTTTCAAGAATGATTTGAACCATACAAAAGGAGTTCTTTCAATGGCTAGATCAGGTCATCCTGACTCAGCTGGAAGTCAATTTTTTATAATGGTAGCTGATGCTCCACACTTAAATGGCCAATATGCAGCTTTCGGTAAAGTAACAGAAGGTCTTGATGTAGTTGATGGTATTGTAGCAACAAAAACAGACTACAGCGATAAGCCATATGAAGATCAAGTTATGGAAAAGGTAACTGTTGAAGGTGCAGATGACCTTGGAGAACCAGAAACACTATAATATGTAGATAAACCAGTTCCAAGTGAAACATATATATGATATCAGTTTAAACTGGAGGTAAGCCAAAATGTTAGAGAACCAAAAATGTATTTTAGCCTATGGGTTAGAAAAAGAAGAAATGAAGCAATTAGAGCTTACGAACAATAAGATAATAGTGATAACTACTGAGATGGTTGATATGAAGATTAAAGACTTAATTTCAGGCTTAAAGTTTGAGACTGTAGACAAAGCCTTGCCGCAGGAAAAGGTTCTGATATTTAACAATTTTGAAGATAAAGAATTACAGGAATATATAAAGATAGCTAGAGCAATAGTGAAAGAGTCAATATTAGCGGTGGTTACACCAACCTCTAGCGAATGGACCTTTAGTTACTTAATTGAGCATCTAATCGAGGAACGCGAATGGTATAAAAAGCAGAAAGGAAGAGTTTAATTGAGTAGGGTAGGAGATAAGATAAAGCAATCTAGAATTAATGCTGGCATTACTCAAAAAACATTAGCTAAAAAGCTAGGAGTAGCAGAAAAATTTATAAATGAAGTTGAAATGGGCAAAAGAATACTTAATGAAGCTCTTATAGAAAAGATTGCTAAGGTACTTAATACAGACCTAAATGATGTCAACATGGTTGTTACAGATGAAGATTTGAAAAAAGAAAGAGAAGTTGTAAAAAAGGTATACGAACCTAAGAAGTCTGAAGCAGCTCCTAAAGGTGAAATGGACGAAGTTTGGAATCAAGCATTTGGTTCAGTACTAAAAAATGTCCCTATTTATGATTATTCTATGAGGAAGTCATATGGATACAAGGAAATGGTTCTTCACTCAAATAAGATTGAGGGACATAGTGTAGATAAGGTGTTTTATCTAAAGATTGAAAATGATGATATGGCAGGTTTTAGAATAACTGAAGGGGATATCGCTTTTTGTCATAGCATTAAGGATATTGAGAATAACTCTATATGCTTGATAGAGCTTAATGATAATAGAGTTATACGACAAGTTAAGAAACTAGACAGTTCGAAGGTTCTATTGATAAGTAATAAGGGTTCAGTAAAAACTGAGACTGCTAATGTAAAAGATATAAAATTAATAGGCAAATTAGATAGACTAGAGATAGTTCTATAAAATACGAACGAATTTTTATTAAGTAAAAGAGTAATGCAGTGCATTACTCTTTTATTTTTTGAATAACTTAGTATATGGAGATATTTTTAGGAGGAATTTACTATAGATAGCGGTAAAGTGGATGCAACACTTAATCTATTAGCTAATGTACCAAATGAATTAATAGGAAAACTATCAAAGATATCGGAGAATGAAAAGATAAACCAAGGTAGTATAGAGGTTGTCATATTATTTGGGGATAATGTGGATAAAGTTGTGCAATCTGTGGATAAAGTCGGGGGAAAGCTTGAAAACCTAGGATTTGGGTTTGGCATAGTGACGATTAAAGCTGTGGATATCAATAGAATTTCTGAATTAGAAGGTGTTCAATACGCAGAATTGCCAAAGGTTTTATTTACCTCGGATTTGAATAGTAATAGAGCAGCGTGTGTTCCGCAAGTATATAGTGAATATAATGTGACTGGAGCAGGGGTGTTGGTAGGATTTATTGATACGGGAATAGATTATACCCATCCAGCATTTAGAAATCAGGATGGTACTACTAGAATAGATTATATATATGATCTTACAGCGCAAGGAAAAGTATATGATAGAAATATTATAAATCAAGCATTGAGTTCAAATAACCCACTATCTGTAGTTGATGTCACAGATCCAATAGGCCATGGTACTCATGTTGCTGGTATTGCCTGTGCTGGAGGGAATATAAATAGGCAATACTATGGTGTAGCATATGAGAGTTCTATAGCAATGGTAAAGACAACTCGATATGGATTTGCCAACTATGCTTTAAGTACTCAAATAATGAGAGGAATAAGGTTCTTAATTGATCGTGCAGCTGAATTGAAAAAACCTCTAGTTATAAATATTAGTTTAAGTACAAATGATGGGGCACATAATGGAACTAGTTTGTTTGAACAGTATATACAGACAGTCTGTACTTTAGAAAGAATAGCTATAGTTATAGCAGCAGGAAATGAAGGAGAAGCAGCTCATCATGTTGGTGGGGAGCTTAGAGAACAAATAAATATATCTCTTTCAGTTTCAGAGGGAGAACCAACGCTTACCTTGCAGCTATATAAGCCACTGCTTAGTAATTTATCACTTGTTTTAACCACTCCATCAGGTATAAGAACTGGTGAAATAATTTTAAGTGAAGGATATAAGGAGACAACGGTTGATGGTAATAGGTGTCTTATATATAATACAGGACCAAGACCTTTTGATATTGCAGGGGAAATAACAATAAGTCTTGTCCCTGTAGGAGAAACTTTAACCGCAGGTGAGTGGACTATAACTTTAAAAACTTTAAATCAGTATAGAGGACTTTATGATATATGGTTACCAATAACTGAGGCATTGAATCCAAACACCAGGTTTCTGCAACCTAATGTGTTTAATACACTAGGTATACCAGCTACTGTGGAGGCTGCTATATCAGTAGGAAGTTATGATTATAAAACTAACAACTTATCTCCTTTTTCAGGGAGAGGAAGACTTCTTAATGTTTCATTTAATAAACCTGATATCTCTGCACCTGGGGAAGGGATATTAGCTCCAGTGGAAGGTGGAAGGTTTGATTCTAAGACAGGAACATCTATGGCGGCACCGCATGTAGCAGGTATATGTGCATTATTACTTCAATGGGGAGTTGTAAGTGGTAATGATCCTTTCCTGTTTGGGGATAGACTAAAATATTATATTATGAGAGCAGCTGAGAGGGAAAGAACAGATGTTGCTTATCCTAATCCTAGTTGGGGATATGGCACTATATGTGCGTATGATGCATTGACTTTACTAAGAGCATCGCACGAAGGGAGAGGTTACATGAGAGAGGATGAAAATAGACAAGGAAATACCCAGGAGAGTGTGAACCCAAACAATCTACAGACTACTACAGGGACAGTAGGGTCTCAGCCCACTCAACCCTATCTAATAAATCAAAATAATCAACCGTATACCTTACAAGGAGATCAAACTTCAGCTAATCAGCTAGGTAGCACTCAAACGATACAACAAAATATAACAGGAATGACTGGGGCATTGGGCAATCCTCAAACCACAAATCAACAAGGGGCAATAGGACAAAATGTTCAGGGAAATGATTTGCAAAGCCAAACAGGTGGAATCAATCAAGTGGGGACTCAACAAGGAACAGGGCAAGGTACTAAAACTAATAATCAACCAGGAGGGTTGCAAGTTACACCTGGAATGGGTCAGGAAGGTAATCAGTCGCAGAGTACACAACCAGGTATTAGTTCTACAGGCATAGATAATTCTGGAGTTGGAACAGACGACAATTTATTTTTAAATCCCAACTATAGGTATTTTGCTATAGAATATCAAGGCGATATAAGGAATGCCATCAATAGATATGGTGATGCAGATGTATTAGTTCTAGATGAATTTAATGCAGTATTAGTAGCACCAATAAACAAAATAAGCGATATTGCTGCAAATGTGCCAGAGGTAATAAATATAGATCCAGGAAGAATCTTTACTTTATCTGCAATATCGCCAGTTGAAGCTGCGGATGCAACTCTATTTCATAATAATGTATATCTTCCACTAAATGGTCAGGGAGTAATTGTTGGCATTATTGACAGTGGAATAGATTATCTAAATGATGAATTTATAAAAGAAGATGATACTACAAGAATCGTAAGGATATGGGATCAAACTGTACAAACTCCTAATGAGGTGCCAATAGGATTCCCATACGGCACTGAATACACAGAACAAGAAATAAATAGCGCAATAAAGGCAAAAAGAGCTGGAAGCGATCCTTATGCAATTGTTCCGTCTAGAGATGAAATAGGACATGGTACTCATATGGCTGGACTTGCAGCGGCTAGAGGAAAGGATCCTGCAGTTATAGGAGCAGCACCTGGAGCTACATTAGCTGTGGTAAAGGTTAGAGAAGCTCCACAAGGCTATTTAGATTATTTTTTTGCATATGGTCAGGCTCCAGGTAGATATGGGAATGTTGATGTACTGCTAGCTGTAAAGTACTTGTATAACCTGGCAATAAGTCTTAGAAGACCTATGGTAATATACTTACCACTTGGCACAAATTTAGGATCTCATGATGGAAATGCTTCTATAGAGAGATATATTGACGAAGTCGCTAAAGTTAGAGGAATAATCGTAGTTACGACTACTGGAAATCAAGGTGAAGCAGACACCCATACAACTGGAACATTAGCTAAAAATGGAGATAGCAGCATCATAGAATTGAGAATTGGAAGAGATCAAAGAAATATTCAGTTTGAAATTTGGATTGGGAAACCAGATAAATTTTCATTGTCAATAGTATCGCCTTCAGGTGAGATTATACAAAGAATACCGCCTAAGTTGAAGCAAACTAGTGAAATAAACTTTGTATATGAGAGAACTAAGATGAATATTGAGTATGCAATCCCAGAAAATACTACAGGAGATGAAAAAATTGTAATCAGAGCAAGAGACATAAGAGAAGGAATATGGCAGTTTAGGCTTATTGGGGATCTTGTAGTTAACGGTAGATATGATGCCTATCTACTACAAAGAGATTTATTGGCACCAGATACAAAGTTTTTGAGTGGAAATCAATATACTACACTTACTATTCCGTCTACATCAAGAAGAATAATATCAGTGGCTTATTATAACCAAAATAATAATGCAACAGTAGGGGAATCTGGAAGAGGTTATACAAGAGATAATAGAATAAAACCTGATATCGCTGCAGGTGGTATAAATGCACTAACTACTGATGTTGGAGGAGGGACTGTTACCGTCTCAGGTGCAAGTGTGGCAGGTGCAGTTACTGCTGGATGCTGTGCTTTACTTCTTCAATGGGGAGTTGTTGAAAAAAATGATCCTACTATGTATGCTGCAAATATAAAAACGTATTTGTATAGGGGAGCTAACAAGAGAGAGGGAGATGTATATCCAAACCCTCAATGGGGATATGGAATGCTAAATATGAAGGGCGTATTTGATAATATAAGAAGTGTTTTTAATATGAAAGAAGAAGCTGAGATTCAAGTTTTTAATGAAGAAAACTATATATTAGAGGAAAATCGTAAGAATAGAGATGAAAACCTATTATATGATGATAATTATAGAGAAGACGATGAATTTGTAGAGTTCAATAAAGGGAACTTAATAATTAGAATACCGAAGATTAAAGAATAGTTATATTTTAGATAAATATATATAGCTTAGTTTTCGACAGGAGACATTCACAAAACCTTTGTTAGAAGCATATTATAGTAAAGAAAAATTTAAAAGGAGCTATATAATGCCATTTAGGGGAAATTTGAAAATTCAATGTTTTCAGGGAGAAAATTATATTCCTGTAGATAATGCACGGATAACTATTACTCCTACAGGGGAGTTTGCTTCTCCAAGTGCTCAAACTACTCAGTTAAGTACTGATTCAGCAGGACTGTCTCCAGTTATTCAATTGGATACGCCTCCGTTGGAGTATTCCCAGGTTCCAAATAATCAAATTCCTTATAGCTTAGCAGATATAAGAATAGAAAGAGCAGGGTTTGAACCCTTATTTATTAGAGGGTGTCAGATATATCCTGATAGAGTTGCATATCAGGTGTGCAATTTAAGTCAAGTATCAAATACAAGACAGGGGCAAGATGTAATTCAAATACAGCCTAATAAACTTGTAGGAAACTTTCCGCCTAAGATTCCGGAAAATCCAGAAAAGCCACTACCACCACCAACTAGTGGAGTGGTTTTGCCTAAACCTGTAGTTCCGGAGTTTGTAGTAGTTCATCAAGGTGGACCTAATGATACTGCCGCACCAAACTATACAGTAAGATTTAAGGATTATATAAAGAATGTGGCTAGTTCCGAGATTTTTCCTACCTGGTCTGACAATACAATTAGAGCTAACTTGTTTTGTATAATATCATTTACTCTTAATAGGATTTATACAGAATGGTATAGAGGAAAAGGAAAGAACTTTGATATAACTAGTTCTACAGCCTTTGACCACGCATTTAGTTACGGAAGGAACATATTTGATAACATAGAGAGGATAGCTGATGAAATATTTGCAACCTATATTAAAAGGCCAGGCAGAAGGCAACCATTATTGACTCAGTATTGTGATGGAAAGAATGTTCAATGCCCAGGCTGGTTAACTCAGTGGGGAAGTAAGTACCTTGGTGATCAAGGAAGAACTCCATTCCAAATATTAACTAACTTTTATGGTTCAGATCTTGAATTAGTAACAGCAGAACAAGTTAAAGGTATACCAAGTTCATATCCAGGTTATAATCTTAAAATAGGGTCTAAAGGGGAGCCTGTTAGAACTATTCAAACCTATTTAAACAGAATTTCAGTAAACTATCCATTAATACCTAAACTTTCAGTGGATGGAGATTATGGAGCAAATACAGCGAGATCTGTTAGGGTTTTTCAAGAAGTATTTAGTCTTCCACAGACTGGTGTAGTTGATTATGCTACATGGTATAAAGTATCTGATGTGTATGTTGGGGTAACGAAGATTGCTGAATTAAGAGATTCGGAATATACAAGAAATGATAAAGGCATAGAAAGGGTATTTTTCCCACCAACAACATCAAATATTTATAGAGGCAACGATGTGCCTTGTGTAAATTATTTTGATGATTTATTTTAAGTATGATGGATTTTTATAGATATAAAGAGAAGTGCAGGCTGTTTTATAGTCTGCATTTTTTTTTGTTAAAATAATTAAATTTTATTTATATTTCTAACTAAAAATACTAAAGGTAGAATAAAGATGGGGATATCTACGAATTACTATTAATTAAGGCTGTTTATTTAACGATAATAATAGTATAATGTAGCTAATGAATAACTGTTATTAGTTAGAAGGAGGAGCACTATGAAGGGAACGGTAGTTTCTACTTGGCTTAAAACCTGTAGAAGACTTTATGGTAATGAAGTTGTAGATAGAGCTATGACAAATGTAACATGGGATAGTGGGAGGATTTTTACACCACTTGAAAATGTGGATGATAAAGTTATAGGTAATGTAATAAAGTACATAGCTGAAGCTAAACAGATGAATATAAGTAAACTTTGGTACATATTGGGTGAAAATAATATAGAAACTTTTTATAATGATTATCCAGCTTTCTTTAGAAAATTGAACTTATATACATTTTTAAAGGCAATGAATGATGTACATGCAGTAATAATGAGAAAATTCTCTGGAGCTAAACCTCCAGCTTTCCAGTTAGAGCCTGTAAGCAAGAATCAGGCTGTATTTGTATACAACTCTCCAAGAGGTATGTTTGATTACTTTCAAGGATTATTAAATGGTAGTGCTAAAAAGTTTGGAGAACAAATATCTATAGAAGAGGTAGCAAGGACGGAAACTTCATTATCTCTTAAATTAACTTTTCAGTATGAGATATTAAATAAAAAGAAGTATAGGTTAAACAAACTATTATCTTTTGGATTTGTAAGAAATATAGGAATAAAATCTGCAATACCTACTTTCATAATTACTGCAATAATAGGTGTTATAATGTCTGGAGTAACTAATGGTGTTATAGTAGCTGGTGTTGCAGCTATATTATCTGCTTTATTTACCAATATGATGCTTGCACCTAAGAAAGCGATAATAGATGAACTTAATGCTATGGCAGAAAGAAAGTATAGTAATCTGCAACTACAATCAAATGATATATTTGAAGATATATTTAATAGTATAACTAATGTTAAAAATATGTGGTCTCAAGATCTGACATCCTTTAATAGTGTAACGGATGAGATGAATGTATTTTCAAAGGACATGTTCCAGATTACAGAATCTATGAGATATACAACAGAAGAAATCAGTGGATTTTCTGGACAAGTTGCAGAGATGTCTACTCAACAGGATGTAAATACAGAGAATCTATTAACTCAGATTAATAAGAACATAGAGGAAATAAATTCTTTAGTTAGCAGTGAAAACAGAAATAAGACTGAATTAGATAAAGCGGTTATAAAAATTGGAGATAGCTATGAACATGTAGAGAGAGCAAGTACTCATATAAATGATACATTGCAATCCTTCATGGGAGTAAAGGAAAGCGGAAGAAGGCTTCAGGAAAAAGCATCGGATATCACTAGTATAGTATCAATAGTTTCTGGAATATCAGAACAAACAAATCTTTTAGCTTTAAACGCTTCAATAGAAGCAGCTAGAGCCGGAGAGCAAGGAAGAGGCTTTGCAGTAGTTGCTGAATCTATAAGAAAACTAGCAGAGCAATCTAAGGGGGCAGTTAAAGAAATCAATCAAAATCTAGATGTTTTTGCTTCTGATATAAATGGATTAGTTGATAACATAGATAGCCAATACAAAGTTCTTGAAAAAGAAACTTCGGCACTTAAGGATGTTAAAGATATAAGTTTTGAAGCAAAGAGCTCAATACAAGATGTTTCAGAAGCTATAAATAGTTCTATAGAAGCACTTAATAGGGAAGCTGATTCTATCCAAGAAATGTTTAAGAGTATAGATTCTTTAGCTGCAATAGCAGTAGAAAATGCAGCTGCATCAGAGACTGTAAGTGCAAGTATAGAAGATTATAAAAAAGAAATCGACAAGACTATAGATAGCATTAGAAAGATTGAAGGTATAATAGACATATTTAAAAAAGAGTTAGCTAAGTATAAGATGTAATAAGGATGAAACACCGATAATAAGCAAAATTATTGGTGTTTTTTCATTTTGTAAGAAAAATTTAAGAAATATGATAAGTAATTTGTAAGATTTAGGGAGTAATATTAAGTAGAGGATATAAGGGGGGATTTGATGGTATAATATTGTATAAATGTATTAATAGGGGGATAAAGGACTTGGACAAGTATAATATTTTAGTAGTTGATGATGAAAAAGAAATAACTGATGCTATGGAGATATATTTAAGTAATGAAGGATTAAATGTCCTTAAAGCCTATGATGGAATAGAAGCTTTAGATATTTTGATGAAAAATGATATTCATCTAATAGTGATGGATGTTATGATGCCTAAATTGGACGGCTTAAAGGCGACCTTTAATATACGGAAGGACAAGAATATACCAATTATAATCTTATCAGCTAAGTCTGAAGATGTTGATAAGATAATGGGGCTTAATATGGGAGCTGATGACTATATGACAAAACCTTTTAATCCTTTAGAGCTCATAGCTAGAGTAAGATCTCAGCTTAGAAGGTATTTAAAACTAGGGAATTACGAAGCTTTAGATAAAGATGAAATAGGTACGGGAGGTTTACTTCTTAATAGATTAAATAAAACTGTGTCAGTAGACGGAGAGGACATCAAGTTAACGTCACGAGAATATAAGATATTAAATCTTTTAATATCAAGTCCAGGTAGGGTATTTTCAATAGATGAAATATACGAAAATGTATGGAACGAGTTCAGTTATAATGCTGATAACACAGTAGCGGTCCATATTAGGAGAATAAGAGAGAAGATTGAGATTAACCCTAAGGACCCTAAATATTTAAAGGTGGTATGGGGAGTTGGGTATAAGATTGAAAAACAAAAATAGGGTATTAAGAGAAGTTTTATTAATAGTGGCCATGCTTTCGTTGGCGACAGTACTTATTGTTTCTGTTAATGTTATAACTAATAAAGAGGTTCTTGAAAAAGATGGGTTTTATAAGACTGAAAGCTTCATGAAGATAATAAGGAACTTTAATTCTGATGTTGTTGATTTAACAAAGAAATATAAGAGTGAAGAGTACATTAAAAGTGAGGAATATGCTAAAAATTTATCTTCAGACGATATTGAAGCTAAAAGACAAGAATTAGTAAATAAATCACAAGATGAATCGAATAAATTAATTCACGAATATAACAATAAAATCAGTGAAGCAAATGAAAAGAATGCTTTTAATGAAGCGGATAAAATGAAAGAAGAACTAAATAAAGGTCTACAAAATTTAAAAGAAGACTATAATTTAAAGATAAATAATTCAGATAACTTTAAAAAAGATATCATAGATGAAAAATTGCAAACATTTAAAGACTTAAGAAAAAGAGTAGACGGTTTTAAAAATATTAAATATGTATTAATTAACGGTGATGATGGTACAACTAAAGCTAATATAAAATATGACTCTAATAATATAAAGGCTAGTTTTAAAGACAGTACAGGGTTTTACTTAAAAGTGTATGGCAACAAAGATTCAAATCAATATAATGATATATACGATTGCAATGTAGATATTAGAGGTAGTAATAGTGGAGAGGGATGGTTTTACTCATTAGTTAATACAGTTAGGAATTCAAACTTAACGATTTATATGTCAGTTCCAGAAAGACCTTCTGAAGGTGATGCAATATATTTTGCATATAGAGATTTCTATAATTTAAAAGTAAGGATTATTAATGAAGCAATAGTATCTGTAGTAGCACTTGTAATTTTTATAATTTCGTTAAGTATGCTTATATATCGTAGAAAGCTTATAAAGGAAAATGTAATAGGGTTTAAAAGGTTGCCAATTGAAATCAGAGTTATTGGGGCTATAGCTATAATTGCTTTAAATATATCAATTTTGATTAGCTACCAGCAATATTATCCATACAGGAGACTGCAAGAAATTTCATTAGTAGAAATAGAAGCTATAGTAGGGATTGCACTTACATTAATTATATTGATAAAGTTTATAGTGCCTATATTTTATAAGCAAGCAAGACAAGAGATGGTGAAGAAGGCTTTATCCTGGAAGGTATATGGATTATGGCAGAAGGTGGTTGTATATGGTAGAGAGTTCACATATATGAGAAGCATATTCTTTAAAGCTATTGTAGTGATATGTATAACTATATTTATTCTACTACCGTTATCGATGTTTACAGGAATTTATATAGAACACCATTTATTGATTAGTTTTATTTCTTTATTTATAATATTAGCTTTTGCTGCATTTATTTCAATTTATATATTTAAGAAACTTATTGTGTTAGATAGGATTATAGCAGGAACTGAAAAGATAACGAATGGAGATCTAAATTATACCATTGATATAGGAGGTCAAGGAAATCTGTCTAAGCTTGCGAATAATATAAATAATATGAAAGCAGGTCTTAAGAGTTCTATTGAAAGTGAGATTAAGAGTGAAAGACTAAAGACTGAACTTATAACTAATGTTTCACATGATTTGAAGACTCCGCTTACATCTATAATAAACTACGTAGATCTGTTGAAGAGAAATAATGGGTCTCCAGAAGATATGAAAAAATATATTGATATTCTTGATAGAAAGTCTCAAAGACTTAAGATATTGATTGAAGATTTATTTGAGGCATCGAAGGCTGCTAGTGGATCCTTAGAGGTCAATATGGAGAAAGTTGAAGTAACATCTCTTCTCAAGCAGACTTTAGCGGAGTTTGAAGAGAAAATAAGCGAAGCAAGACTTGATTTTAGAATAAACTATCCAGAAGTTAAGTTGTATATAATGGCTGATGGGAAAAAGCTTTGGAGAGTTTTTGAAAATCTAATAAACAATATTCTTAAGTATTCTTTACGTGGAACTAGAGTTTATATAACCGTAAATAATGAGAATGGTAAGATAAAGATATCAATGAAAAATATTTCAGCCTATGAATTGGATATTAATCCTGAAGAGATATTAGAAAGATTTAAAAGAGGAGACCAGGCAAGAAATACAGAAGGATCTGGTCTGGGACTAGCTATAGCAAAAAGTTTAGTAGAACTACAAAATGGAAGTTTTAATATAGAAATAGATGGAGATTTATTCAAAGCAAATATAATGTTTGAAGAAGTAGAGTAGTATAAAAGTTATAATTAAAATAAGAGAGGTCTGATAGGCACTCTCTTATTTTATGTGCATTTTTTCTCAAAATTAAGCACTTACGAGCAGGGGTCATATTTTGCACTGTATTAATACAATTTATTATTATTTCCATTGTACTTATGTATAAGTGTTATATAATGTAACTTGGAAATGTCAAAGACAGATCAGTAGTATATATAGGCCTTTCATATCGAATTTTGAGCTTATATAAAAAGGTAAAGTTTATAGCATCCATTTATTCAGAGGTCGTTTATATGGAATACTAACAAAGGGGTGGCTGGTTATATGAAAAAATCTAATATGCTTAGTATTAAACTTAAGTTTCTTTACGTATTCCAATTTGCAGCAATGGCATGTTTTTATCCTTTTTTGACATACTATTTTCAAAGCAAAGGATTTAGTTATACTCAAATAGGGATTGCTATGGCTGTTTATTCAATAACAGGAGTTATAACTCAACCTATTTGGGGTGTGATTACTGATAAGTATTTGGATAAAAGAACTTCTATTTTGATAACTATGGTTTTTAGTTCTTTAATTATATATCTATTTGTTTTTGTTAATGGATTTTATTCAATTTTAATGAGTATGATCTTTTTATTAATGTTTCAAAGCTCGGTTAATCCATTATCTGATGCTTATAGCTATGAGATCATAGATCATAACAAAGATATCCAATATGGAAAAGTAAGACTTATGGGTTCTTTTGGATATGCGGTTGCGGCATTAACTATTGCACAGGCAGTAAAATATACAAGCATTAATAGTTCGTTTATTTTATTTTCCATTACTATGCTTTTAGGGGCCATAATAGTTTGGAGTATTGATTTTAAAAGTAAGTCTCATCATAGTAAGATGGATATTAGCTCTATTAAGAATCTTATGAAGGATAATAGATTTTCAGTTTTTATGATTTCAGTAATAATAGTGAATATATCTTTTGGTATTAACGGAAGTTACATAACGGTGTTGATACAAAAAACTGGAGGAGATGTATCTAAGCTAGGGATATTATGGTTTGTTCTTGCAATAAGTGAGTTACCTACTTTGTTTTTAGGAAATAAGCTATTAAACAAGTTTGGAGAGCTAAATTTACTTATGATTGGACTGGTATTTTATGTGCTTCGTTACTTTTTAGATTCGTTAAGTACTTCCTATACTTCTGTTATAATTATTCAAGGTATGCAGTCTATTACCTATCCTTTATTCTTGATATCATCGTATCAGTATATGAATAAGATTACTCCAGCGAGAATGAAGTCCTCTGTAATGACTTTCTTTGCAGCTGCATGTGGTATTGGTAATTTTATAGGTAATATAGGAGGGGGAATTCTTTTAGAACATATTAGTATTTTCCTTTTATTTAGAATTATATCGTTCATTTGTATGATATGTCTGATAATTGTAGCAATACTAAAAAGAATAAACGTATCTATAAAAGAAGAAAAATATATTAATATATAGAAAGAGTCTTAACCTATAGGGTTCCATTGCGAAAACTTAAGTTATGCATGTTCGAAAATCGTGCACCTATGAATTTTAGGCATGCATAACTTAATAGTTGAAGTTGGAACCCTATATGGATGTGCCACTTCATAATAAAGTTTGTATTTCCATATTGAAGTAGAAGATCTTTAACTGGACTCATATATGATATGCTTCCAATTGAGTTAATACTTTAAATTGTTTTTGTTTAATGAATAAAGTTAAACACCCTCATTTTTGAAGGAAGGGATAAAACTTTTACTGTTAGTTCCAGAGTCTTGAATAAATCCGTTTTTAATTCCAATAGATAAGGCATAATCAATAAGTGAATCATAATGCTTTGGATTAAGCACTTTATCTATTTCAGGGTAATTAGGTGCTTTATGCATTGGGGTATATTGATTCATAATACTTATATATACGGAATCTCCGAAGGTTCTATATATGTCATCAATTACTTTTTTACTATCAAATAATAGTCCAGGCAACATAAGATGACGAACTATCACACCTTTAGAAATGATTCCTCTTTCATCAAATTTAGGAGTACCAACCTGCTTAAGCATTTCACCAATCAATGAATTAATGTTCTCCACATACCCTTTTACTGTAGAATATTTTAATGCATATTTTTCATTAAAGTATTTGTAATCGGGCAAATATACATCAATATATCCATCTAATGCTTTTATTGTATCCACAGTATCGTATCCATTTGTATTATAAAGGATTGGAATTGTTAAGCCTTTACCTTTTGCTATATTCAAAGCTTCAATTATTTGAGGGACATAGTGAGTTGGCGTTACTAAGTTGATATTATTAGCATTTTTCTCTTGAAGTTCTAAAAATATTTCGCTTAGTCTTTTCGTATTTATTTCTTTACCGTTATGTTCTTGACTTATTTCATGATTTTGACAGAATACACAGCTAAGATTACAGTGAGAAAAAAACACTGTGCCTGATCCTTCTTCTCCGGATACACATGGCTCTTCCCAAAGATGTAATGCTGCTCTAGCAATCTTAATTTTATCAGTTGCCTTACAAAAGCCCGTACTTCTATTTAATCTATCTACTTTACACCTTCTATTACAAAGTTCACAATTTTTTAGCATATCTAAATAACTCAAAATAAACACCTCTGATAAATGTTTTAATTTAATAATCAAATAACAACTTATAAATTACAAATGTAATTAAAGCTCAGTGTTGAAATTAAATGGTCATTCATTCGATGCTCTTTAGATGAACAACTCTATAATTGAATTTATATTTTTTTGATTAGGTTGTTCATCCTTAATGAGCTTACGCAAAGAATTAATATGATTTTTTCATATTCCACCGATGCACCACTTCATAACTATTTTATATTTTCAAATTCTCTGCTCAGAATCCAGCAGAGTTTTGAAAATAGTTTAATGATTGAAGTGTTTCATCTTTAGCTAAAACTATAAACTCACTACGTTCGAACAGTACAGTTTTTACGCCATTCCATCTGAAAAAATCATTTAATTCTAATAGCTCGCTCATAGAGCATCTCCTGCATAACCATTTAATTTCAACAATATTATTAAAGGATTACGTCTAAATAATATCATAAATAATAATTTTTATCATTCCTTAAAGAGGCTTGTTTGAATTTATCTGAGGATAAAGATATAGAAGGATTTTTGAACTTAAATCATAATTAAGGGTAAAAGAAAACCAGTGAATTGTTAAGATCCACTGGTTTTGTAAGCTGAAGATTATCTCATTTTTCGAACATAAAAATAAATACATTGGCTTATAAATATTAGACTTAATACACCAAACATAGGATATAAAGTGGATATTAAGTTAGTGAAGCCTACTTGAGAAACTAATATAGCTAGTCCAATAACAAGGAATATAGCAGTGTCGTATTTGATTTTAAGAACTTTATCTATAGTTTTTGAAATTGAAAATACGTCAGATACTTCAGTAGAAAACATCTCTAACCATATTATAACTAAGAGGACTATCTGTAGTGCTCTACCGAATCTATTAGTTATATATAGTAATGGTATTTCGTACTGATATATATATGGTTGATTTAGCATTAGCATAAGGTTTATAGCCATACATAATAGAGTTAAGCCTATTGCACCTAAGGAAATTCCTAGTATCACGGTTTTGGGCTTTTTCATTTCTGTGCTTAGAGGCACGAGGACGCCTGAGCAGCACAATATATTATAGCCAGAGTAAAGTATAGTTGATAACCACCAGTTGCTTTTTTGAGCACCAAGACTTTTAAGGTGAGGTATAGTAACTACATCTTTATAGAACACTAGATATAGAATTAGTATAGTTGATATAACTAATATTAATGAAGGTACTATAAAAGAGTTTACTTCTATTAGCCCGGAGGTTTCCCTAGTCAAAGCTAATAAAGCAGCTGTAGCCATTATTAAAGTACCTAAAATTTTTGGTATGCCAAAAAATTGATGTAGTAAGGCTCCACTACCTGCCAAAATTATAGAGGCAGAAGAGATTAGATAAAGTGTAGTTATGACACCTGTTATTTTTCCTAAAAAATTAGGGCTTACTACATTTATAACTTCTCCATATGAATTTAGCCCAAATTTAATGCTAATTTTAGCCATTATTGAACACATAGCTATGTAAAACAGCCCACAAAAAATAATGCCTATGAAACTTTTATATCCGTAAGATGTAAAAAATTGTGTTATCTCTTTTCCAGAAGCTAGTCCAGCTCCTACGATTGTGCCTATAAATACTGCAGCTACCTGAAAAACCTTTAAGGCTTCCTTTCTCACGATATCCCTCCATGTATATTATTCATAATAAATATATAGAGATTGTCCACTTTTTATTCATAAAAGTTAGAAGAATATTTATATAATAGTTTTTACTTAAATGGAAAAGCTATTTTATATAGCTATGTATATAGATCAATAAACTATAGACAGTTATATTTATATTGATCTCAAGAATATTCAAAGGCTTAATTTAAGATATTACTAAACATTGGTTTAGTTAGATGTGTTACATCTCTAGATAAAGATGAAATACTTCAATCCAAAACTATGTTAAAAACTCCTCCGGGTTCTGAGGGGAGAATTTAAAAAAATAAATTTAATTAGAAGTGGTTCATCTATAAATAATAAGGAGTGGGAAGTTATGAAGAAAAGAAGGTTGTTTGTAGTATGTATATTAGTTATAGCAACCATATTTGTTGGATGCAAAAAAAGTAATACTTCTTCAAGTGGATCTAGTTCGGATAGCCTAGTTAATGAAAAGCAAGCTATAAGGGTCGCAGAAAATTATATGAAGTATCTTTCGAGAAACGACTATGAAAATGCTAGAAAGTTATGCAGTTCAAAGCTTGCCAATAAAACACAGGAACTTCAAGATACAGATTTATCTGTGGTAGATTTTTCGGTAAGTGAGATAAATCAATCGGGTAAAAGTGCAATTATAAAAGCTAAAGTAAATAGATTAAAACAAGGAGTTGCAAGAGCAGATATAGATACTTTTTCGATTAAGGTATCTAAGCAGCAAGGTGATGTATATGAAATAGATGAAGTCAAAGCTGAAACTCTTGTAGAAGCCTTTGCTGAAGGAGATAGTATTAAGTTAAAAGCAAAGGATGAGCCAAAAGCTAAGTTAGTTATTTCTATAAAAGATTTACCTAAGGATATGTACCCAAAAACAAACGAAGCTAACATATTAAAAAAGGATATACCAGCAAAAGAATTTACTGCTATTAATTTTACTATATCAGGTCAAAGGATGGGTATATCCACAAAAGATGAAAACAGAGCGTTTGTTGGTATATTAGAAGTAGAAGATGCAATGCCAACAGCATCGTCACAAGGTGGAGGCAGCGGTGGTGGTGAAGGCCAAGATCAAAAACAGCAGCAGGATTCTGATAAAAAGCCATTAGCTAAAAAGGTCAAGGCTGTTGATATATATGATAATGGGATAGTCCAAAAGATTATGTTTTCTCAAGATGAGAATTATATGGCAGTCCAGTATTTGGAGAATAAAGTAGCTAATAGATTGAAGGCTTATAGTGTTGCTAGTGGAAGTATGCTTGAAGCTGAGTTTGATAAGATATTCCCTACAGATAAATATGAGCTTATATTTTCAAAATTTACTAAAACAGAAATGTTTTTTGAAGTAAAAGCTGTAAGTGGTAGAAACGATGTAAGACAGGATGTATTGGGTATGTATAAACTTGATTTTAAAGAATTAAAGGTAGATAAGGTGTAGAAGTTTTTCTGTAACATTACTTTTGTTTATTTACATAGGTAAAAAATATAAAAGTTTAAGTTATGCATGTTTGAAAACTATATATTGCTTTTAGCATGCATAACTTAGTGATTTAATTTAGGTATATATGGTGGATTGTTCTAATAGAAATTGATTTGTACTTGGGTTAGAAGCTATAACCTTGTTGTAGGCATAAATAAACAATTGAAGTATAAGCCTTATAAAGGGTAGAATATAATAAGATATAAATTATTTATGTTTTTATGAAAGGTTGATTATATGGAACAAAAGAAGATGTGGGGAAATAAGCCTTACCATAGTTTAAACTACTTTCTAAGAGAAAGATTTGGAGAAAAAGTATTTAAGATATCTTTAGATGCTGGTTTTACATGTCCTAATAGAGATGGGACTATAAGTAAGGGCGGTTGTTTGTTTTGTAGTGAAAGAGGATCAGGAGATTTTGCAGGAGACAGGAACTTCTCTATAACATCTCAATTTAATGATATAAAGAATATGATGCAAAAAAAGTGGAAAGATGGCAAGTACATAGCTTATTTTCAAGCATATACAAATACTTATGCGACAATTGATGTCCTTAGGGAAAAGTACGAAGAAGCATTGAAACAAGAGGATGTTGTAGGTATAGCTATTGCCACTAGACCAGATTGTTTAGATGAACAAGTTCTAGATCTATTAGAGGAAATAAGTAAAAAGGTATATCTTTGGGTAGAACTTGGACTTCAAACTGTTAGTGATGATACAGCAAAGGTGATAAACAGAGGGTATAAGCTTGATGTGTTTGAACAAGCTGTTGAAAGATTGAAACAAAGATCAATTGATATAGTTGTACACTGTATATTTGGACTGCCAGGCGAAACAGAGGGAGATATGTTTAAAACTGTTAACTATATTGCTCATAGCGGCGTAAATGGAGTGAAGTTTCATTTGCTGCACTTGCTTAAAGAAACTCCGTTAGTAAGATTATATGAACAAGATAAGCTGAAGTTCCTTTCGAAGGAACAATATGTAGATATTATATGCAAATCAATTACTATGCTTCCTGAAGATATGGTTATTCATAGGCTAACAGGGGATGCACCAAGAGCTTCGTTAATCGGACCAATGTGGAGTCTTAAGAAGTGGGAGATATTGAATGAAATAGATAATACTATGAATAGGAATTATTATTGCCAGGGTTTGTACTTTACTACAAATAGCTAAAATTAATTTTGTAATTTCCTCGTATGGAATAAGTGTGATTAAACGCTTACAATTAGAGTATAAAATGCAAGGAGGAGTACAAATGGCAAATTTATCATTGAAACATATATACAAAGTATATCAAGGGGATGTCACTGCAGTAAAAGATTTTAATCTTGAGATTGAAGATAAGGAATTTATAGTATTTGTAGGACCATCAGGTTGCGGTAAATCAACCACTTTAAGAATGATAGCAGGTCTTGAGGAAATATCAGACGGAGAACTTTGGATCGGAGATAAAATCGTCAATGATGTTGCACCAAAAGACAGAGATATAGCAATGGTTTTCCAAAGCTATGCATTGTATCCACATATGACTGTATATGATAATATGGCCTTCGGACTAAAATTAAGAAAAGTAGATAAAGCTGAAATAGATAAGAAAGTAAGAGAAGCTGCTAAGAGCCTTGACATAGAGCATTTATTAGATAGAAAACCAAAAGCACTTTCAGGTGGACAAAGACAAAGAGTTGCATTAGGTAGAGCAATAGTTAGAGAACCTAAAGTATTCTTAATGGACGAACCTCTTTCAAACTTAGATGCTAAACTAAGAGTTCAAATGAGAACTGAAATATCTAAGTTACACAAGAGACTTCAAACTACATTCGTATATGTTACTCATGACCAAACAGAAGCCATGACTATGGGTACAAGAATAGTTGTTATGAGAGATGGATTAGTTCAACAAGTTGCAAGTCCTCAAGAAGTGTATGATCACCCAGCAAACATATTTGTTGCAGGATTCATCGGATCTCCACAAATGAACTTCTTAGATGCTAAGGTTTCAGAAGAGCAAGGAAAGATAGTTCTTACTGTAGGAACAGAGAAGATAGTTCTTAATGCTGAGCAATCATCAGTGTTAAAAAAGAACAATTATGTGGGAAAAGATGTTATAATGGGTATAAGACCAGAACATATTGATGATGATCCAGACTTTATAGCTAGAAATCAAAATTCAGTTATAGAAGCTAAAGTAGAAGTTACAGAATTAATGGGAGCTGAAAGTTACATTTACGTGTCAAAAGACGGAAACAACATGACAATAAGAGTAAATGGAAGTACTAGACTTCAAACTGGTGATAGAGGTAAATTTGCAATAGAAGTTGATAAAATACACGTATTTGATAAGGAAACAGAATTAACAATTTTATAGGAGGGCTAAAATATGTACAATTTCAAAGACTATCTTGCTAGGTTGAGTGAAAATAGTGGTGTGGAGTTTAAAGTATCATTAGATGATAATACGATATTATTCAATTCAATAATATCAGTTGATGGAGCACTGCTATTAGAAAAAGAGCTTTGGCTTGGAGCTCAAAAAGCTAAGCTTGCAATCAGCAAAAGCTTTGAAATGTGCATTCCCCTACTAAAATACTCAATAGAAACTAAATATAGAGAAATATTCTCTATGAGAGAACAACTTGTTATTAATATGTTGGAAGGAAAGGGTGTTTCTTCAGAAGCTTTATATAATGCATTGCCCTTTCTATCCAATAAATGTACACTGTTTCTTATATCTTTAAGTAAAAATAGATATGATGCTCTTAATGTAATAAAAGAATCCTATGATGATGAAAATATAATAAGTATGATTTATAAAGATCACATAGTTATTTTAGGTAATTTTGAGGATGAATTAGAGCATGCAAATAGTATGAAGGACTCTATTCTTTCGGATATATATACAAAGTGCTATATCAGTTATAGCTCCTTTACTGGTGGAGCTGATGATATAAAAAATGCATTTAATGATGCAGCATTGTATATAACTCTTAGTAAGAAATATGATTTGAAGGAAACAGTACATGATTCAGATAAACTTATTTTAGAAAAGGTAATCTATAATATAAATGACAACATGAAGGAAGAGTTGTTTATTAAATTTAAAGATAAGTTTTCTAAGTTTGACTCTGAAATTATAAGTACCATAGAGGAATTTGCAAATTGTGGCCTTAATATTAGTGAGGCAGCTAAAAAGTTATATATACATAGAAATACTCTTATATATAGATTAGATAAAATATATAAAGATACTGGATATGATATAAGAAACTTCAAAGAAGCCTCAATATTTATAATAGCTTTCTTTATCTGGAAGGAGAGAAGAGCTTAATGAATATAGACATTATTGTTTCTGCTGATGATATAAGACCAGAACTTATAGAAAATAAAACTGTTGTAGTTATTGATATGCTTAGAGCAACCTCTGTAATTACCACTGCCTTAGCTAATGGAGCTAAGAAGGTAATACCGGTTCTAACTGTTGAGCAGTCATTTAAGATAGCTGAAAGCCTTAAAGAGGGTGTTATCTTAGGTGGTGAAAGAAGAGCTATTAAAATAGAGGGGTTTAATATGTCTAACTCTCCTTTAGAATATACTAGGGACGAGGTAGAAAATAGAACTGTAATACTGTCAACTACAAACGGAACTAAAGCCATAAATAACTGTCTTATTGCTGATAACATATATATAGGTTGTATGTTAAATGCTAAGGCTGTAGCAGAGAAGCTAAAACAGGACAATAAAGATGTTGTTTTTGTTAATGCTGGAACCATGGGGAGATTTTCTATAGATGATTTTATATGTTCAGGCTATATGATAAAGTGCCTTACTGAAGAGGGAGATGGTTCTCTTACTGATGTGGCTTTTACAGCAAGATATATCTATGAAAACAATAATAATGTATTGGACTATATTAAGAATGCTAGACATTATGAAGTGTTGAAGTCACTAGAGCTAGAAGCTGATATTCAATACTGTGCAAAGAAGGATTTATTTTCTATAGTGCCAGAATATAAGAATGGTGCAATTACAATATAATAAGTTGATAATCATAGAGCTTTCATTAATTGGTGAAGCTCTTTTTTGATGTCTGGGAAATATATAAGCTTTAAGATGTAACTAGACATATTAAGGAAGGGTGTAGAGTGTAACTATAAAACAAAAAGTAAGCTTTCAAGGCTCTCTTAATTATTAAGAAGCTTTGAAAGCTATATTTTTATAGTAACACTTAAATTACTTGGAATATAAAGAACTTTAAGTAGTAGCTTTCATCTGAGCTCCATAGTATAGGATGGTCTGCAGATTGAGTTCTAAATTCTACTTGTCTTAACTGTCTTCTTGCATCTCTAGCAGCTTCTTCAATGGTTTTCTTTAAAAGTTCTTCACTCATATAGTGTGAGCAGGAACAAGTTACTAGGAATCCGCCTTCTCTTACCATCTTTAAGCCTCTAAGGTTGATTTCTTTATAACCTCTTTTTGCACCTGTAACTGTGTTCTTTGACTTAGTAAATGCAGGTGGGTCAAGGATAACAACATCAAACTTTCTGTCTTCTTTAGCCCATTTTGGAAGTATATCAAAGGCATTATGACATTCAAACTTAACTACGTCAGAAAGGCCATTAAGTGCAGAATTCTTTGTTGCAAAATCAACTGCATGCTGAGATACATCTATTCCTAGAACTGACTTAGCACCTGCAACTCCTGCATTTAGTGCAAATGAACCTGTATGAGTAAAGCAATCTAGTACTTCTGCATCCTTGCATATTCTATGAATTGCTTTTCTGTTTTCTTTTTGATCTAAGAAGAAACCAGTCTTTTGTCCGTTCTCTAAATCAACTAAATACTTTACTCCATTTTCAGTAATTTGAACCATAGTGTCAAAAGGCTCAGTCAAGAAACCTTTCTTTTGTTCCAATCCTTCGATTTCTCTAGTACCTATATCGCTTCTTTCATAGATTCCTTTAGCACCAAAATCTTCAGTAAGAACTTTAACTATTAGGTCTCTATATTTATCCATACCTAAAGTAGATATCTGAATTACGTAGTAATCTTCAAACTTGTCTATAGTAAGACCAGGAAGAAAGTCTGCTTCGCCAAACACAAATCTACAGCTAGAAGTATCTATAACTTTTTCTCTGTAACTCCATGCGGTATTTAGTCTTTTTCTGAAGAAGTTTATATCTATTTCTTCATTTATATCCTTAGTCATCAGTCTTATAGTGATCTTACTTCTATCATTTATATAGCCTTTTCCTATAAATTCACTTTTATCGTTATAAACTTCAACTATATCGCCGTTTTCATAATCGCCATCGTATTCATTTATTTCATCTATGTATATCCAAGGACGGCCAGCTGATATCTTTTTGTTTGCTATTTTATGTAAATAAAATTTACTACTCATATTTCCACTCCTTATGTAACCGTGAAGTCACAATTAATTATTTATCTGCTGATATAATGAAATATAGTTATATTATTTCATATAATCCTCTAAGATTATAACACATACAATATATTTTATTCATATTTTATTTTACATAATTTATATTTAAAAAGATGTTAACTTATTTAAAAAGATATATTCAAGGATTCGTATGAGCAATTCTATTTACACATAAATATAGTTAATTAAAAGGTAGCAAACTATAAATTGGTTTATAATGGAAGGTGTGGTATGATATCATTAGCAAGATTTTATACAGAAGGGTTGAGTATATCTATAATGAAGTTAAATAAGTTTAGATTTAGCCTAGGGAAGACATTGTTAATCTCAGCTTTAATGAATGTCATACAAGTTATGCTTATGATTTTTCTCCTTATATTTAATAAAGGGAGTGACATAATAGAAAATAGTACTACTAAGATCTACATAATAGCTCTCATAATAGCTATGAACAGTTTAGTATCAGTATTTAGCTTTTATTCAATACTGTTTAGAAGAGGAGAGCGTGGCCTGGTTGAGTCTATGAGAAACCTGGAACAATTGAATAGAACTCTTAGGGAACAAAGGCATGATTATTTAAACCATATACAAATAATATACGGGCTCATGGAATTAGGAGAGTTTGAAGAAGCTAAAAACTATATGGAGCCGGTATATAAAGATATCATAAAGCTCAGTAAGGCGCTTAAGACTTCAGAACCAGCTATAAACGCCTTGCTTCAAGCGAAGCTTCAAATGGCTGAACAAAAAGATATAGCTGTGGAGATAGAAGTGAAGACTGAGCTTAAAAGACTTCCTATAAAGGCATGGGAGATATGTAGGGTGTTAGGAAACCTAGTTGATAACTCCATATATGCTCTTCAACTAAAGGATAGTAGTAGGTTTCTTTTTATAGAACTTACTGAGACGGTTAATAATTATAAGTTTACAGTAATGAATAATGGACCTAAGATATCAGAAGATACGCTATCTTCTATATTTAGTGAAGGATTTACTACCAAAGGCAGTGAAGGTAATGGGATGGGTCTGTTTATAGTAAAAGAAATATTAGATAGCTGTAAGGGAGAGATAAAGGTAGAATCAAATAATGATAGGACAGTATTTTATTTTACTATTCCTAAGGTAGAAGAAAAAAGTATTTAGATAAGATAACAATACAAAAAGACATTTTAGGAGTAAAAATGTATATTATATAGACTTCCTATTATAGGATTCTGATAAAGTTTGTATAATATGATTAAAGGATGATGAAGGGAGGAAAGTAAATGGATTTATTTTCAGCATTTTCAGCATTAACTATTATTCTTTTAATCATAGGTTTTATACTTGTAGGAATTGAAATGGTTGTTCCAGGCTTTGGACTTCCAGGTATAGCTGGTTCTATATGTCTTATAATAGCAGTATTTATTACAGTGAGGTCTTTCGTTGAAGCTCTTATAATGATTGTTGGAATAGTGGCATTACTAGGAATACTATTAGCTGTGGTACTGAACTCATTTACAAAAGGGAAGTTATTCAAACCGCTGATATTAACTGAAGAACAGCATAAAAATAAAGGATATATAAGCTCTAATGATTTAGATTATTTGCTTTACAAAACTGGCTTAGCTATAACAGATTTAAGACCTGCAGGCGCAGCTGATTTTGATGGAGTAAAATTTGATGTAGTTGCAGATGGAGAATATATATCGAAAGATACTAAGGTTGAAATATTTAAAGTTCAAGGTTCAAGATTAGTTGTTAGAAAAATAAAATAATTTATATTAGGGAGGATTATCATGGGAGACGCTTTTGCCATTAGAATGATTATTAGTATTGTAATTATTGTTTTTGTAGTTGGAACCTTTTTTACTTTCGTTCCATTAGGACTATGGGTATCATCACTAGCTGCAAATGTAAGGGTTAGTGTATTTAATTTAGTAGGTATGAGACTTAGAAGAGTTGTACCAAGCAGAATAGTTTTGCCTCTTATTAAGGCTACTAAGGCAGGCCTTACTATAAACGTAAACCAATTAGAAGCACACTATCTTGCTGGAGGAAATGTAGATAAGGTTGTAGATGCACTTATAGCTGCACATAGAGCTGATATCGATCTTCACTTTGAGAAAGCTGCAGCAATAGATCTTGCAGGTAGAGATGTATTAGAAGCTGTTAAGATGAGTGTTAATCCTAAGGTTATAGAAACACCAAATGTTTCTGCTGTTGCTAAGGATGGTATAGAATTATTAGTTAAAGCTAGAGTTACTGTTAGAACTAATTTAGAAAGACTTGTTGGTGGTGCTGGTGAGGCTACAATTCTTGCCAGAGTAGGTGAAGGTATAGTAACTAATGTAGGTTCTTCAGAAAGTCATAAACTAGTTCTTGAAAATCCAGATGCTATTTCTCAAACTGTTTTAAATAAAGGACTAGATGCAGGAACTGCTTTTGAAATACTTTCAATAGATATTGCGGATGTAGATGTAGGAAGAAATATAGGTGCACATCTTCAAACTCTTCAAGCAGAAGCTGATAAGAATATCGCTCAAGCTAAAGCAGAAGAAAGAAGAGCAATGGCTGTAGCAAAAGAACAAGAAATGAGAGCTACAGTAGTTGAAGCTGAATCAGAAGTTCCAAGAGCAATGGCTCAAGCACTTAGAGAAGGTAAGTTAGGTATAATGGATTATTATGATATGCAAAACTTGATAGCAGATACAAGAATGAGATCATCAATATCTGATTCAGGCCAAAAGAAAAAAGAGATAAAGAGTAATAAGGAAAATCAATAATTAAATTATTATTTTCTATTAAGTCCATAAAGGAGTGATTGGTTTGGATTTAAAAGATATTATATCTGATATTATGGACAATATAAGTGATAGCGAAGAGTTTAGAGGTATAAGTAGCTCTTTCAAGAAATATAAGAACATGGTAACAACTGGGATGAGTCAAGATTATACCGCTGATGAAAGGTATTCGCAGGATATAAACAATAATACTAATACAGAAAGCAGTATTATCGAAAGGGATTCATATGGTGAGATTGTAAGATCTAATGAAGTCGATATGGAGCCGACTGGAGGAGAAAAAGGTCTAATGGAAGGAATTTCCGAGGAAATAACTCCGTCTAAGTTAAAGCAGGCTATAATACTTTCTGAAATAATAAATAAGCCTGTTTGTAAGAGAAGTAGAAGAGGATTTAGAAGAGTTTAATATTTATAGGTGTACCACTTCATTTTTGAATTCATATTTTCAAGAACTCCTCTAGTAACTCAGAGTAGTTTAGAAAATAGTTTTAACATTGGAGTGGTACATCCATATATAGAAAGGTGCAGATCAATTATGAAGGTGCTAGTAGTAGATGATGAAAAAGGAATGAGATTAGTAATAAGAAAAGTAGTGGAAAAAGTTCAAGGTTTTGAAATTATAGGCGAAGCTGGGGACGGAGAACTTGCCATTAGTATTTTTCAAGAGAAGAGACCAGAAATAGTTTTTCTAGATGTAGAGATGCCTGATTGTAACGGAATTGAACTTGCTAAGAAGATATCGGATATTAATCCTAAAACTATTATCATATTTGCCACAGCACATTCTCAATATATGTCTGATGCCTTTCAGGTATATGCTTTTGATTACTTAATTAAGCCTTTTAAGATTGAAAGGCTTAATCAGACCTTGGATAGAATCAAGAATCTAAATGAGCCTTCTCCAAGCTATGGAATTGATAAGATAATAAAGCATGAAAAAGGCTTAGAGAAACTTATGATTAAGAGCAAGGAAGGGGTTAGTTTTATTGATTCTAAAGATATTGTTCTTGTACAGAGAGAAGAGAACAATACAGTTATCTATACGAAATCTGATAATTTTATAACTTCAGCAACTCTTTCAGAAATTGAAGAAAAATTGGATAAAGGCCAATTTTTTAGAAGTCATAAGTCGTATATAATAAATCTTTCATTGATTTCAAAGATTTATCCTTATGGAAGATGGACTTATATAGTGAAACTAAAGGATACAGATAAGGATGCTTTGTTAACTCATGAGAAGTATGAAGATATAAAAAAAATATTTAGTTTATAAAATGGTTTAGGTAAGGAGTGCAACAAATGGAAAGTTCAAGAGAAAGAGGATGTCTAATAACAGGAATTTTAGTGTTATATTTTATAGGGGCAATATTTAGTGTATTTACATTTCCAATAAATAAGTTAAATCAAACATTTACACCAGAACTAGCAAGCCAGTTCCCTACTACTAATACATCTATGGCAATTACAACTATTTTAGGTGTAATGACAGTAATTACTATTATAGGTGTGTTTTTGTGGAATAAAATAGCTATATATGTTTTTATAGGATTGGGAGTGGTGCATGCTATAAATACATTTGTGTTAAGTGGAATAACTGGAAGGACACTGTTAAGTTCTGCTATTTCAATTGGAATACCAGGAGCAATAGGATATGTTCTAATCAAACGATTGTCAGAAGATCAAAGTGACGAAGAATTATAAAAATATTGAATTACAATTTGCTAAAGAATAAAAAAGACCTTCCGAGATATACTAACATTAAAGTCATTCTTGGGAGGTTTTTATATATGGTTTGGGATAAGATGAAAGAATTAAATCTTGATGATAAAATTGAAGAACATTTAAAGGATGTGAGTCAAAAAGATTCCAATGCTGTTGAGGATGTAATAACTGATTCTGATATGCTTCAAAAAGTGAAGGAGTTAATACATCAAGGTATGGATCCTAGAAGAATTGGAGAGCAGTTAAGTTTATCTGTAAGGCAAGTAAATATAGTAAAAGATATGCTAGGTAAAATGTAGATAAAAGAAGCTATGTATGATATTAAAATAATCATGCATAGCTTCTTTTATTATAATAAAGTTAAACATTAAAATGCATTTTAACGTTTATTGGTATATATTCATATAAATATAAATATGTATTAATAAAGCTTTACGAAATATAAAAAAGGGGATTTGGAGGATGCAAAAAAGTAAATATCCTAGATTTGTTTGTAAAAGCTCCATGGAGATATTGGAGGACTATGATAATGATAGATGCTATAAGCTTACATTCCCGATAAGTAAAAAAGGAATGAGCAGTATACTTGTAATAGGAAGAGCACCAAAAACTTGTAGTGATTTTAAGTGTGATAAATTAATACAAAGAGTTTTAAAATATATTGATAATAAGAGAGAAGAATTTGGCCCGGTAATAAAAGTTAATATAGTAAATTTATTTACTACAATAGAGTATGATAGAAATAGTATAGAGCTCTCTTTTAAGGCTAGAGGAGAATGCTTTGTTACTGGAAATGATGATCTTTTCCAGTTAAATGGAGTCACAATAAAAAATGATGACATAATAAGAAGATCAATTGAGGAATCAGATTATATAATATTAGGTTGGGGAGAAGTGCTAAAGGAGATAGAATCAATATATAACTTAAGAGTTGAGTACATTCTAAAGACTATAAGAGAGGTAAATTCAATAAGTAGCGAAAAAAAGAAGCTTTATATAGTAGGAGACCTTACAAAAAAAGGGTATCCTAGACATTGCGTCAATTGGAATTTACAAGACCCATTAGTGGAATTTCAATGGTAAAAGTAATGGCACTTTAGAAAGGGTTATATGTATTATAAGAGAAAAAGTACAAATATAATGAAATTAATGACTTTAACTATAATAGTAGTATTAATTGTTGGGGTTATTGTATCTGTAGTTACAGGACTTATGTATAAGCTTGGAAGTGAGGTTGGCAAAGTAGCAGATACTTATCAAGGTATACCTATATATAATAATGGTAAAGATGGAGCACAAGAACATGGTATAAACAAAAATAAAAATGGTTACGTTTACGGATACAAATGGCAATGTGTAGAGTTTATTAATAGATTCTATTATGATAAATTAGGCACAACCATACCTGGCGGAGGAAATGCTAAAGATTATTTTGATGATAAGATAGAAAATGGAGGTACTAATAATACTAGGATGCTGGCTCAATTTAAGAATGGTGAAGGTGATAAACCAGAAATAAACGATATAATTGTATTTACAAAAGGTGAGTATGGTCACTTAGCAATAGTAAGCAAGGTTGAAGATGATTATATTGAGATAGTACAGCAAAACGTTTATGGAAAACCTCGAGAGAAACTAAGCATAACTTATAAAGATGACAAGCCAATTATAGCTTCTGGAAAAGGGGTATCTGGCTGGCTTAGAAAAGAAAACTAAATAATTATGCGCAAAAAGATTCACTGAAGAAATTCGCTTCAGTGATTTTCTTATTCTTTATGGGTTTTATAATTCAATTATATCTTTGGATAAGTATACGTGACAGACTTAAAACGTAATAGAATTAGAGAATAAAAAAACAAGAATATATCGCCTGCCAGAATTTCTTCACTACGTTCAGAAAAGGCAGATGCGCAAAAAGATTCACTGAGGAAATTCGCTTCAGTGAATCTTTTTTATGTGCGATAGGGAGATAAGAAATAATAACAAATGAGCAATTAAGGGGAATTAATGCCATTGTTCATCTAAATACCCATCTATCAATTCTTGAATTTTAGGGGTGCATCGTCTACCACCACAGCCGCCGGTGCGTGCTCCAGTAGCCTTAGTAACTTCGTCTGGTGTACGAGCTCCTTTTCGTATAGCGTCTTTTATCTTAGACCTGGGGATGGCCTTGCATAAACAGACTTTTGTGAGCTTATCTAAAATTTCTTGATTTAAGTTGTTTTCCATAGTTAATCCTCCAAATCTTAAGGATGACTATTCAAGGGGATGGAAAATCTTATTAACTATATTAAACCACTACAACAACTGAAAGTCAATAGTAATTAGTAATAGTTATTAAATAAAATTTTATATCTTAAATAGTCACGATATATAGACTTATTCATTATTGTGAAAATATATATCCCGAATTCGTTTAATCTAAAATTAATAAGAATTATGGATATAAGTTGGTACATTAGATCTATTATATCTTTAATTATATCCATATTAAGATAATTTATATTAAGTCACAAATAAATTATCTTAATGATGTATTGGTTAGAGTAGAAATTTATTTTTAAAATTATGTTGATTTCTTAGAAGAAAATTTGGAAATATAAAGTTTATTGGAAAGTATTAGATCAATTTAATAATAGAAGATAATTAAAAAAAGAAATTAAAAAGTCCATTAGGATTAATAAATATCATAGAAAAAATTATAACGCTAAAAATAAACATTTTAAAAATATACATTAACATTTAAAACACCTCTAAATATTATAATTACAAGTATTATATTAACCTATATTCTATATTTTGTAAAGAGTTATTTTATATCACTTAGAATAATATTAAATAATACTTAAGTAAATGTTTTCATAAGCGAAAAACGTTGCTAGACTGAACAATTTAAACCATGTTGACAATAACTTCAAGCTGAGATATAATTTTTACATTGAAAAGTAATGATTAGGGCAAGTATTTAGGTATACTACTATAGAGAGCGATTGGTTGGTGAAAAATCGTGTATATACTTAATGAAAATCACCTAGGAGCTGGAGGCTGAAAGTGTTTTTGCATTAATAAGCTTATCTCGTCATCCTGCGTTAAAGGATAGAGTATATATGTACTCGAAAATGAGCTTTAGATTTATGTGATATATAAATCTATATGGCGTCGCTTTAAGGTGGTATAACGAATATAACTTCGTCCTATGGGATGAGGTTTTTTTTATTTATATAATTAGGCGATTTAAAGATGAAACACTTCAATTTGAAAATATAAACTTAAGTATGAAGGGCTTCATCTATATGAAGATATCATTCAATTGAATTTGAATTATATTTGTTTAAATTTATAAATTGCTATAAGTTACATAACAAATATAAGTTATGATTAGAGTTTTGATATCTAGAAAATAGTAGATATATGCATTAATACTATAGATATTAAAAAAAACAATATTTTAACATTAATGTGGGCTAAATTTACACCATTTATGAAAGGGGAAAAAGCATGTATAAGAAACTAGATTCTTCAAAAAGTTTTGTTGAACTGGAAAGAGATGTAACTGAGCTCTGGAGAGATAAAGAAATAATCAAAAAGAGCTTTGAATCAAATCAAGAAGGAGAGTATTTTACTTTCTATGATGGACCTCCAACTGCCAATGGAAAACCTCACGTTGGTCATATCATAACAAGGGTTATAAAAGATATAATACCAAGATATAAGGTTATGAGAGGATACAAGGTTATAAGAAAAGCTGGATGGGATACTCATGGACTTCCAGTTGAACTTGAAATAGAAAAGAAACTTGGAATATCAGGAAAGCAACAAATAGAGGAACATGGAGTAGAAGAATTTGTTAAGCTTTGTAAGGATTCAGTATTTACTTATGTAAGTATGTGGGAAGACATGTCTAAGAAGATAGGTTACTGGGTTGATATGGAGAATCCATATGTTACTTATCATAATTCTTACATAGAATCAGTATGGTGGGCATTAAAGCAAATGTGGGATAAGGATCTTTTATATAAAGGTCATAAAGTAATGCCATACTGTCCGAGATGTGGAACTTCACTTTCATCACACGAAGTTGCTCAAGGATACAAAGATGTAAAAGACAATACTGCTTTTGTTAAGTTTAAAGTTAAAGGTGAAGATAACAAGTATATAATGGCTTGGACAACAACACCTTGGACACTACCTTCTAACGTAGGTCTTGCTATAAATAAGTCTTATGATTATGTTGAAGTTAAACAAAACGATGAAGTTTATATATTGGCTAAAGAACTAGTAGCTAAGGTTCTTTCAGATGATTATGAAGTGATAAAAGAATTCAAGGGTGAAGAAATATTAGGCTTAGAGTACGAGCAATTAATGCCATTCCACAAACCGGAAGAGAAAGCCTTCTTTGTTATACACGGTGATTTTGTAACTCTTTCAGATGGTACTGGAATAGTTCATATAGCACCTGCTTATGGTGAAGATGATAATTTAGTAGCAAAGAAAAATGGATTACCATTAATTAATCTTGTAGATGCAGAAGGAAAATTTGTTGATGAGGTTACTCCATTTGCTGGAATATTTGTTAAGAAAGCCGATGAAAAGATATTAAATTATCTTAAGGATCAAAACTCACTTTATAAGGCTGAAAAGCATACTCACTCATATCCACACTGCTGGAGATGTGATACACCACTACTTTACTATCCAAAGGCTAGTTGGTTTGTAAGAATGACATCTTTAAGAGATAAACTTTTAGAGAACAACGATAAGATAAACTGGTATCCAGATAACATAAGAACAGGAAGATTTGGTAAGTTCCTTGAAAATGTTATAGATTGGGGTATATCAAGAGATAGATATTGGGGAACACCACTTCCAATATGGGAATGTGAATGCGGACATAGAGAGCTTATAGGAAGTATTGCAGAACTTAAGGAAAAGGGGCTTGATGTTCCAGATAATATAGAACTTCATAAGCCATATATAGATGGGGTAAAACTAAAGTGTAGCTGCTGTGGAAAGGAAATGAAGAGAACCGCTGAAGTTATAGACTGTTGGTTTGACTCAGGTTCAATGCCTTTTGCACAACATCACTACCCATTTGAGAATAAGGAGTTATTTGAAGCTAACTTCCCAGCTCAATTTATATCAGAAGCTGTAGACCAAACAAGAGGATGGTTCTATACATTACTTGCTATATCTACTGCTATATTTGATTCAAATCCGTTTGAGAATTGTATAGTTTTAGGTCACGTTCTTGATAAGAAGGGACTTAAAATGTCTAAATCAAAGGGCAATGTAGTTGCGCCTGATGATGTTTTAGATACAGTTGGTGCTGATGCTACAAGATGGCATTTCTATACATCAAGTGCTCCTTGGCTTCCAACAAGATTCTCTAAGGATGATGTAGAAGAGACTCAAAGAAAGTTCTTAAGCACTCTTTGGAATGTTTATTCATTCTATATCTTATACGCTGATTTAGATAGTTTTGATGCTACAAAGTATAGTGAGTTTAAGTCTGATAATGTTATGGATAAATGGATATTATCAAAACTTAATACACTTGTAAAAAATGTAGAAGATAATTTAGAAGGTTACAGAGTAACTCAAGCAGCTTTAGCACTTGAAGAATTTGTAGATGAACTTTCAAACTGGTACGTAAGAAGAAATAGATCTAGATTCTGGACTACAGAATTGAACGACGATAAGATAGGTGCATACACTACTTTATATAAAGTTCTTGTTACTGTAAGTAAGATATCTGCACCATTTGTACCTTTCATGAGTGAAAATATATACCAAAGTCTTGTTCTTAGTTTAGATGAAACTGCTGAAGAAAGTGTTCATTTATGTAAATGGCCAGTAGCTGATTTTACTGCTGTTGATAAGAAGCTAGAAGAAGAAATGGAACTTGCATACTCTATAGTTAAGCTTGGAAGAAGTGCAAGAAATGGAGCTAATATAAAGAACAGACAGCCACTTTCAGAAATGTTAGTTTCAGTTAAGTCATTACCAGAATACTATGGTGATATAGTTAAAGATGAGTTAAACATAAAACAAATAGTATTTGGCGCTGATTTATCAGAGCATGTTAATTTTGAGATAAAGCCTAATCTTCCTGTGTTAGGAAAAGCTTATGGAAAGATGATACCTGGCATAAGAAAAGAGATAGCTGCGAAAAATCAAATGGAATTGGCTCAAAAGATACAAAATGGAGGTACTGAAACTATAAATGTTGATGGTACTGAAATAGAGCTTAACAATGAAAATCTTCTAGTGACTATGCAAGGATTAGATGGCTTTGCGTTTGCTGGAGAAGGTGAAGTTGGTGTTGTTCTTGATACAACTATAACAGATGTATTAAGAGAAGAAGGTCATGTTAGAGAAATGATATCTAAGATACAAAACATGAGAAAAGAAAGTGGTTTTGAAGTATCTGATAAGATAAAGCTTTATGTTGCCAACAATGATATGTTATTAGAAGTAGTTAAAAAGTTTGCAGACACAATAAAGAGAGAAACTCTAACAATGGATATAGCATACAATGTTGAATTCAAATATACAGAATCCAACATAAACGGAGAAAAACTTGATTTAGCTGTGGAAAGAGTATAGTTAAAGTATTAGAGAATATAAAAAAGACTGTCACCTTGGTGGCAGTCTTTTTTACTAGATAGACAGTAATATTAGTCTATGTTAATTTAGTTGTTAAGTTATGTAAAAGGTTATTTCCAACGAGCGAAACCTTCATACATGTGGTAAACATCTGAGAACCCATTTTCTTCAAGAAAATTAGTAGCCATTGGACTCCTGCCTCCAGTTTGACAATAAACTAATATTGGTTTATCCTCATAATCTAGTATTTCTTCATATCTAAAAGGAAGCTTATCAGCGGGTATAAGTACTGCACCCTCTATATGGCCTTCTTTAAATTCTTCCTCTGTTCTCACATCCAGTAATAGTATATCGTCATTACTTAAGATAAACTTTTTAGCATCTCTATTATTTATCTGGTTCATAGTAAACCTCCTGTAAATATATAATTATATATTATATTTTAAAGTTGTTTACATAACAATATTCAATACCTTAATGTGGACAAACCTTATCATTAAATAAAAATATTTTGCTTAGAATGTAAAGATTACATATTATGTTTCGAGTATATATGTAAAGATAATAAATACAAATTTATTTGAGATTTTTAGTATATAAATAAACAAATTAAATATAAAAATGGATATAATTACAAAGTTTAACTTGATAATTGAATTTTTACCTTATATTTCATATAATAGAATATAGAAAACGTTTTAAGTAAGAGTAATTTATTTTTTTTTACATAAAATAAAAAATAAACTAGAGTAATGGAGTATATTTCCTTGTAATACCATAATATTGCCATTATAATATTTTTTATTGAAACAATTTCATAGTAGGAGTTGATGGATAATGTCAGTTTCAATTAAAGATGTTGCTAAGGAAGCGGGAGTTTCAATTGCAACTGTTTCTAGAGTACTAAATGACATCGATGTTGTTAATGAAGAGACTAAAAAGAAAGTTTTAGATGCAATAAAGAAGCTTGGATATAGACCTAATATTGTGGCTAGAAGTTTAAAAACACAAAGAACAAAAACTATAGGTATTCTTATACCAGATATATCAAGCCAGATATATCCTGAAATAGTTAGAGGTGCAGAAGACGTTGCTAATATATATGATTATAATGTAATATTATGTAACTCTGACTTGGATATTGAAAAAGAAAAAGAATATCTGAAAGTTCTAAAAGAAAAAATGGTTGATGGTGTTCTTTACATGAGTAGTTCCTTAGATGATGAGATTGTAGATTTAGTAAATGAACTTGATCTAAAGACTGTTCTAGTAGAAAGTAAAGATAAAGAAGGCCAATTACCAAGTGTTACAATTGATAATGCTAAAGCTACATATGACGCTACAAAATACTTATTGGACAAAGGTGCTAAGAAAATCGCATTTATAGGTATAAAAAAAGATACAAATAATGCATGGAGCAACAGATATGTAGGATATGAAAATGCACTTAAAGATGCTAATATATCTATTAATGAAGAGCATTTGTACTTTGACACCTTAAAGACTAAAACAGGTCATGAAGGTGTACTACACATTTTGCAAAGCAAAGATAGACCAGATGCTATAGTTTGTGCTTCTGATGAAATTGCAATGGGTGCTGTTAATGCATTAAGAGAAAATAACGTCAGTGTTCCAAATGATGTTAGTATTATTGGGTTCAATAACATTTATGCTGCATCAGTTTTTTATCCAAAACTAACAACAATTTCTCAGCCAGTATATGATATGGGGTCGATTGCAATGAGAATGCTTATAAAGCTTATCAATCAAAAGACTATAGAAGAAGGTCATTATGTACTTGATCATCAGCTTATCGTGAGGGATAGCTGTAAATAAAGCATGCCGAAAGGCATGCTTTATTTTACGTACTTTTGTTCACTCCCATCTGTTTTAACAGAATAGTATAAGTATGAGTTTTTGTCAGTAACTCCTACTGGGAGTATAAAAATTCTATCATTTAATATAAACATTTTTCCAAAAGTAGTTATGGAATTTGATATTGTAGATGTTTTTTTAGTGTTCAAGTTATATTTTTCAAGCTTCATATCAAAGCCTGTAGGCGTTGAACTGCTTTGTGGATACATGCCTATAAAGTATAAATCGTTATTATATATATTGAATCCCTCTGCAGCTGAACTTGAAAAACTAGATAAAGTTGAACTTTTCTTTGTAGATAAGTCAAATTTCACTAAATCCCTGTTTATAGAAGTGTCGTCTAAAGTTTTTAAGTAATATATAGAATTTTCATAAAGTGAAAATAAAAAGAATCTGTCCTCCAAGACCTTTTCTAAATCTGTACCATCTAAATTCATGGAGTAAATTTCATTTTTCCATTTTAAGTTATGCTCGTCTCCATATGTAACCATGTCGGAATAATAAATCTTATTATTATAAATAAATAAGGTTGAAGGATCCTCTGGATACCAATTCTTATCCTTTGATAAATCTGATTTTATTGTTGTAAGTGAGTCACCATTAAGTGTCATCTTTTTTATAGAGCAATCACTAGGGCTAATAAAGTAAATCCAATCATTATATATATAATAAGGGCCACATTGATTTGCGAGTATTGTATTTTCATGAGTAGATATATTTGTTTTCATTAATGTAGAAATGGAACTAGATTTATAGTAAACATTATTATTGATTATATTTATGCTTGAAGCATTGGATACACTACTTAGTTGTTTGAAAAATGTGGTTCCATCCTCCATTGAGTATACTAAGGGGGAATCGTAAGATAGTGTTACAGAAGGAGATATAAATAAAAAAGGGTTAGAATATCTTACAAACCCACCATTAAGGTAATTGCTTAGGGAATTGATATCGTCTACTGAGTTATGGAGTCCGCTATCAGTTAACTTTAGCTTGGTATTAAGAGATTCAACAGCAGTAGTAGGTGCGCTAGTATTTGAAGAAGTGTTTTTTGTTTCTTGAGTTTTATTTTTAGTAACCTGATCTTTAGTAGTCTGATTTTTTGATTTATCATTGTCTAAACTTTTATACGAAATAGAGAAAAAAGCAATAACTGATATAATAAGTATAATTGCAGCTGAGATAAAAAAACGTTTTTTCATATACTACCTCCAGTAAAGTTATAATTACTTATTCTAGCTGTTTTGTATAAATCCTTCCAATATATTATTTATTATATGTATTCTTATTTCAAGATTTCACGTATTCATAGTAATAAAATTGTATATAGAAGAATCAACATATTCAAATATATACTTATGTGCTATTATGATATGAAAAAGTATCATTAAATAAAACTTAAATCATTGCTAAAGATGTATCAATTCGAGCAGAAAGCTATTTTTGAATGCCTCTAAATATTGAGATTAAAATTTAAAAATATAAATTTTGTTAAGAAGTGATACCTCTATATACAGGAGACTAAGATGGAGTATCAGTTAATAAGATCTAAAAGAAAAACTGTAGCTATAGAAGTAAAAGAGGATAAGATAATCATAAAATGTCCTTATAATTGTTCGAAACAATACTTAGATAGCCTCATTGATAAGAATAGGGCATGGATTGAAGAGACTCATAAGAAGGTAATGAGCAAGAAGGATAAGAAGCTAGTTTGTAAAGAAGGACAAAGCGTTTATTTTATGGGGATACCCTACAAGATAAAAGTTATCAGAGGGGCAACAGATTTATTGGAGTTCAATGGAGATGAATTCATATTTACAACCATGAGTTCTCTGTTTGACAATAATGAAGAAAGTGAAAAAACAAGAATGGAACTTATGATGGCGTGGTTTAGAAAACAAGGTACTGAGTACTTAACTAAAAGAACATGTGATTTAGCAAAGCAATTAGGATTAACTATAAATAAAGTATACATAAAAAATGTTAGAACCATATGGGGAAGTTGCTCAACTAATAACAACATAAATTATAATATAAGGTTGATATCTATGCCGAAAGAGATTATTGATTATGTTATAATACACGAATTATGTCACTTAGTACAAAGAAATCACTCTGAGAAGTTTTGGCAGTTAGTTGAAAGGATAATTCCGGATTATAAACAAAAAAGGAGCTTTCTTAAAAACAATAGTTCAAAGTATTGTAATTGGTAAAAAAAAAAATTTAATGAGCACGTTTTCTTTATATATTTGGATAATTATGTAGTTGCATTTGCAACTATTTTTTATTATACTAAGTTTTGCACCGAAATATTGTATCTAGTATAATAGGAGAATTTCTATGAATAAAAAAGATAAGATGCTCGGACGTTATATATCTCAGCTATATAGATTAGGTAGCGCGTTTATCACTAAAGAATTATCAAAGTTTAACATAGGTTATGGGCAGTTTATGTTCTTAGTAGAGCTGTATAAGTATGACAGTATATGTCAAGAAGAGCTTACTGAGATGCTACATATAGATAAAGGAACTACAGCTAGAGCCATAAAGAAGCTTGAGGAACAAGGATATGTAGTAAGAATTAAGGATATTTCGGATAGAAGGGCGTATAAGATATCTGTGACGGATAAGGCAAAGGAAATTGAGCCCCATATTAGGAGTATTTTATATGACTGGAATGATAAACTTACGTCTAACTTAAGTGAAGACGAAAAAAAAATGGCGCTTGAACTAATGAGTAAGATCGCAAAAAATCAAAGGATATGTGCAGGAAAGGAGAAATAACATGGATAGACAAAAGAGGTTAGGTGAAGAACATATAGGATCTTTATTATTAAAGTTTTCAGTGCCTGCGATAATAGGAATGTTAGTTAATGCACTTTACAATGTAGTAGATAGAATATTCATAGGTAATATTCCTGGGATAGGAAAAGACGCATTAACAGGGGTTGGAATAACTCTTCCTATAATGACTATTATAATGGCCTTTGGTATGCTAGTAGGAATAGGTACGGCAACAGCTATATCAATAAGACTTGGCCAAGGAAAAAAGGATGAGGCGGAAAATATTTTAGGAAATGCTTTTATACTTTTGATTATAACTGGAGTAGTTATAATGATAGTAGGTCTTTTAACAATGGATCCTATATTAAATGCATTTGGTGCTAGTGAAGTGACATTAAAGTATGCAAAGCAATTTATACAGGTAATATTTATAGGTTCTATATTTAATGTACTTGGATTCGGTTTAAATCACTCAATAAGAGCGGACGGTAACCCTAAGATAGCTATGTTTACAATGCTTATTGGAGCTATATTAAATGTTATATTAGAGCCGATATTTATATTCGTACTTCATTTAGGAGTAAGAGGAGGAGCTGCTGCTACAGTTATTGCGCAGTTTGTATCCATGTTATGGATATTAAGATATTTCACTAAAGGAAATAGTATCCTAAAACTTAAGGTTAAAAACTTCAAGTTAAAGAAGGAATTTGTATTAAGTATAGTTGCGATAGGTATTTCTCCTTTTGCAATGCAAATAGCTGCTAGCGTTGTTCAAATTATATCTAATAATGCATTAAGAACTTATGGTGGAGATGTATCTATAGCTGCAATGTCGATTATAAGTTCTGTAGCAATGATATTTATGATGCCTATATTTGGTATAAACCAAGGTTCATTGCCTATAATAGGTTACAACTATGGAGCTAAAAAGTATTCAAGGGTTAAAGAGACTGTAAAGAAGGGATCAATAGCAGCAACAGCAATAGTTGTAGTTGGATTCTTAGTAGTAGAGATCATACCTCACTTTGTAATAACTATATTTAATAGTGATGAAGAGCTTGTAAGAGTAGGTAGCAATGGTCTTAGAATATTCCTATGTATGTTACCTGTAATAGGGTTTCAGGCTATAAGTGCAAATTACTTCCAAAGTATAGGTAAAGCTAAAATGGCAATGTTTTTAAGTATGTTAAGACAGGTAATACTTTTAATACCGCTATTAATTATACTTCCTACATTTTTAGGTCTTACTGGAGTTTGGCTTGCTGGACCTATATCTGACGGACTTTCAGCACTTATAACAGCAATTGTGTTTTATAAAGATGTTAAGGCATTAAGAGAATAATTTACTAACTATATGCTATGTTTAACAATATTGTTTAAATTAAATGGTTATGCAGGAGATGCTATATGACAAAATCATATTAATTCTTTGCGAAAGCTCATTAAGGATGAACAACTCTAATCCTAAAAATATAAATTCAATTATAGAGTTGTTCATCTAAAGAGCATTGGATGCATAACCATTTAATTTCAGCATAGTACTTTAGCATAAAAAGACCAGATAGATTCTTTTTAAGAATTTATCTGGTCTTAATTTTTTATATGATTCCTTCTGTTTTCAATATATCTTCAAGCTGTTGAACTTTTTCTGTTAACTTAATAAATTTCTTTTTAAGCCCATCGGTAGATTCATTTCCATCAATACTTCTCTCGATTTCTTCTACAGCTGCTAATGCTTCCTCAATATCTTGTTGAGCAAGCTTAAGGTTATTTTCATCCATAAGTAATCTCCTTTGTTTCAGTTATCAAAAATATTATAATGTACAGTTTAATGTTATCATTACTAAACCAGCAGTGCAAGGCATATATTGTATAGATGCGAAAGGTAATGGATTTAAATCTATCAATTCATAATTAAGCATGTTTAGACATGGGTTGTACAAGCTGGGTATAGTCAACAGATATGGATTGATTAAAACTTACCTAAAAATATTAAATATGAAATGGAGGAAATATATGATTAATTACATATGGTTTTTCATGTTACTTTTAGGGATAGCTGTAGGTATATTTACTGGAAATGGAGAGCTAATCTCAAAAGCAATAGTAGATTCAACAGCATCAACAACAGATTTGCTTCTTGGACTTCTTGGAGTCATGTGCTTTTGGTGCGGAACTATGAAGGTAGCAGAGAAGAGTGGATTAACCAATGTATTAGCCAATCTGCTAAAACCAATATTAAGGCTTTTGTTTAAAGATGCGGCTAGAGATGAAAAGACTTTAGGTTCGATAGTCATGAATCTAACAGCAAATATGCTAGGTTTATCAAATGCTGCTACGCCTTTTGGCATTAAAGCAATGGAAGAGATGGACAAGCTAAACCCTAAGAAAAGCATTGCTTCCAATGATATGGCTCTATTTCTAGTTATAAATGCAGCATGTGTTCAGTTTGTGCCATCTACAGTAATATCAATAAGAGCTGCAGCTGGTTCCAGTAATCCTGGTGCAATAATAATTCCAACTCTTATTGCTACAGGATGTGCAGCAATAATGGGGGTTACCTGCTGCAAGATTCTACAAAAATACTTCTAGGAGGATTTTATGTTTAACTACCTATTAAAAAGTATAATACCAATAATATTTATAGTTATTCTAATCTACGGAATGATAAAAGGAAGAAAGGTTTATGAATGGTTTGTAGAAGGAGCAAAAGAAGGATTACATGTATGTTATAGAATATTTCCATATCTATTATCAATGATAATAGCAGTGAAAATATTTAGAGAAGCTAAACTTTTAGATATGTTAAATAATATCCTGGCGCCAGTTGCTTCTATTATAGGATTGCCTAAGGAACTTATCCCTCTTATATTGGTTAAACCACTTTCGGGGAGTGGAGCTCTTGGTGTACTTACAGATATATTAAAACAATATGGACCAGATAGTTTTATTGGATTGGTCGGTTCGGTAATAATGGGAAGTACTGAAACTATCTTTTATACAATAACTGTATATTTCGGAGCTGTAGGAATTAAAAAGATAAGACATACATTATGGGCTGCGTTGATGGCAGATCTTACAGCTATTATAGTTGCGGTTACAGTAGTAAAGGTTCTGTTTTTTAGATAATCATAAAAGGATACTTCGAAACTAATTTGTTATGATAGGCCAATATAAATATGGGTTTATCAAAATTGTTAGTAACGGAGTATTTTATTTTTAGTACAAAGGTAGAGTGCTAGGCTATTGTGGGAGTTGATTGTATAAATTGTATGTTTGAAGGTCATGTTAAAATTATATTAATTCTTTGCGAAGGCTCATTAAAGCATCGGATCTCTAAAGGCTTAATTTAAATATGGTGCATTAAAAGTATATAAGTTAAATTTTTTAAATAAGTATAATTTGTCAAAAATATGCCTATATATTTAAGATATATTTTAATAATCTTAAGGCCAAATTAAGATAAGTATGGTAAAATTTTTCTATAAAAGGAGGAGATAAAGATGATTGAAATAATGAATGTTTCTAAGAGCTACAACAAGATAAATAATGCTGTAGACAGTATAGATATTAAGATAAATGATGGCGAGATATTTGGATTTCTAGGTCCCAATGGTGCAGGTAAGACTACTACTATAAAAATGATAACTGGAATAATAGCTCCAAGTAAAGGGGATGTAAAAATAAATGGAATAAGTATAACTGATAATCCTTTAGAAGCTAAAAAGCATTTTGCTTATGTACCAGATAGTCCAGATATGTTTTTGAGATTAAAGGGTATAGAATACCTAAACTTTATGGCTGACGTTTATAATGTTCCAAAGGAGCAGAGAAAGAAAAAGATTGAGGAGCTTTCGAAGAGATTTGAGATGTCTACAGCACTTACTGATCAGATACAATCATATTCTCATGGTATGAGGCAGAAGATAGTGCTTATGGGAGCATTAATACATGATCCTGAAGTGTGGATATTAGATGAACCTCTTACGGGCCTAGATCCGAAATCTGCATATATATTAAAAGAAATGATGAGAGAACACACAAACTCAGGTAAAAGTGTATTCTTTTCAACACATGTACTAGATGTGGCTGAAAAAGTCTGTGATAGAGTAGCGATTATAAATAAAGGAAAAATACTGTTCTGTGGAACTTTAACTGAGATGAAAGAGCATTTTAAAACTAATGAGTCCTTAGAGCAGATGTTCTTGGAGATGACTGAAAATGAATAGAGTACTATTATTAACAAAGATATTCTTGAAAACAGGCTTTGGAAATACAAGAAGAGGTAAGAGGAAAGCTAATTCTAAGATAGTAAATGCATTAATTTTATTATTTACTGTACCAATGATAATGTTTGGTATTGGAGGAATGACCTTTGGTATATTCGAAGTTCTTCATCAGCTTAATCAAGAAGGGCTTCTAATTGGTATGTCATATAATATAATTTCTGTAGTAATATTTATATTTGGAATAATGTCTGTAATTAGTATTTTTTATTTCTCAAAAGATATAGATTTTGTGCTACCACTTCCATTTAAAGCACATGAGATATCTTTGGCTAAATTTATAACAGTAATAATATATCAGTATATGATACAAGTATTTATATTATTGCCAGCAATAGGTATATATGGCTTTAAGACTGGAGCAGGCATAGGATTCTATTTAGTTTCTATAATATGTTTTATACTTCTACCTATATTGCCAGTGACGTACTGCTCACTTATAGCTATGCTGCTTATGAGATTCACAAATCTTGCAAAGCATAAAGATGCTTTTAGAGTTGTGACAGGTCTAATAGCTATATTTATAGCTGTAGGAATAAATATCTTTTCAAATACTTTAGGATCAAGGGCAGGCTCATCTGGTGATGTACAGCAATTTTTAAACAATCTAATTGCAAACAAGAATTCAGCAGTAGCAGGTCTTTCGAACTTTTTTATAACTGCAAAAATAGGAACATATGCCACAATAGCGGAAACCCCTTCAAAGATGGCTATTAACCTGGTTTTATTCGTATTGATTAATGCATTAGCATTAGTTATATTTATAATTGTTGCTGATAAATTATATCTTAAGGGTGCTGTTGGAAATTCTGAAAGTTTTGGTGGTAGAAAAGAATTAAAGAAAGAAGCTTTAGATAAGAGTACTAGAGAAAAATCTCAGCTTATGACTTGGTTTAACAAAGAACTTTTACTTTTATTTAGAACACCAGCATATCTTCTAAATTGTATTTCAACTATAGTAGTTATACCGGTAGCTCTTGCAATGCCTATGATTGCTCAAGGTGGAATAGGTGGAGTAACTGAAGCTACTAAATCAGTGCTAGCAGATAGACATAGTTTTAATATAATAATCGGAGTAGCTTTTGCAGTTATTATTTTCTTTACAGCAACAAATCCTACAGCATCAACTTCAATCTCAAGAGAGGGAGATAATATTTATATCTCAAAGTTCTTGCCTGTAAGTTTTATGACTCAAATCATGGCTAAAGTACTAACTTCAGTGCTAATAAACAGTGTGTTAGTAATTATATTTATGATAGCAGGTATAGTTGTTGGTGTGCCGATTACTTTACTATTATTGATATTCATTCTAGCAATATTAGAGATATTTTTGTTTTCAATGCTGGGAATATTGATTGATCTGCAGTCACCAAAGCTTGTTTGGGATGATGAACAAAAAGCGGTGAAACAAAACTTAAATCCATTGAAATGTATGCTTATTGGCTTAGTGATAGGTGGAGTTGGAGCAGTAGCTACTATATTTATAGGTGCTAATTATTTAATATCATATTTTGTTTTGGCATTAGTAACTTTGGTATTAAATATTGCATTATATAAAATACTAAGTACTGTAGGTGTGAAGATGTTTACCAACTTAATAGATTAAAATATATTTGTTAATATTTTGTTAATAATACGAAAGTGATGAAACTTTTAGTGTCTTTGCTACGTCTATATATATGATGAATTAAATACAGAATTTTAGCTACACCAACTAAAATTTCATTAAAAGAGATAATGGGTTTTATACAGAAAAGTTGTATTTGCTATTTTTGATACAATAAGAGTTAGTTTTAAAAAGCTAAGATATCCAAGGGGAGTTGGAGTATTTTTGTTTTTCAACTTATAGAGATCTAGAGGAGAGTGTTTATGGAAAGGAAATTAAAAGAACTTTTATCAGTTACAGATGATGATATAAGATATTTAGCCTATGGAATAGGAGCTGGTACTACTACTGGACTGATTATAGGTTTTTTTATAAGTAATCTTCCTCTAGGATTTGCATTAGGTGGAGTACTCGGTATCATTGTCTCTGGAATATATTCTATATACAAAAAACTTGTTGGAACTAAAAATGGTTGACTACTAAAATCAATGAAAAAAGCATCCTAGAAATAAATATTTTTAGGATGCTTTTTCTTTAGGTTGATTATAGGCTAGGTAACTCACTAAAACGTCTTCGAAACAGTATGAAGATTATTGAACCATCAATTACCCACTGTATACCTGTGATTACCCAAGCGTACATAACAGGTAGTTTAAGGATATAAATTGCAATGAACATTAAAGGAAGTCTAATGACCCAACTGGAGAACATAGATACTTTAAAAGGTGTCTTAGTATCGCCAGAACCTTTTAATATCCCTCCTGCAACCATAGATAAAGCCATAAAGGGCTGCTCTATTGCGGCTACCATGAGACAAATAATAGCTTCATTTATAACAATCCTTTCACTTGAGTTTATAAATAGGGATACTAAAAATCTAGGTATAACTAAAAATAGTATTGAGCAGATTAGCATAATAAGTGCGGCTAAAAATATAGAACAATAAGCATATTCTTTGGCTTTTTTATAGTCTTTTTCGCCAATTTTTTTTCCAACTAAGGATGTAGCTGCAACAGCAAAACCCCAACCTGGCATAAAGGATATTGATTCTATGGAGGTTGTTATTTGATTAGCTGCGAAAGCAAAGCTTCCTAAGGAAACTATAAAGAAATTACTTAAAAGTCTGCTTATACTAAAAGCACCTTCTTGAAGTGCAGATGGAATGGATAAAGTCATAAGGCTTTTGAACATGGAAAAGTTTAATTGCCTTATATACTTAATTCTAACTTTTATTTCAGAGTACCTATACATATAAAATAGTATAAATATAAAGCCTATAATTTGTGCAGAAGTAGTTGCGATTGCAGCTCCTGTAATTCCCATAGGACGTATGCCGAATTTGCCAAATATTAAAATATAATCTAAAGATATATTTATTATATTTATTATTATAGAGGCTATTAAAGGGGTCTTCGTATTCCCAGAGCCTCTTAAGGAAGCGTTGAGGCTATTCATAAACATATTAAAGGTAATGCCTATAGATGCTATCTTCATATAAGGAGTACCCAGATGTATGATGCTTTCCTCTGCACCTACTATTCTAAACAGTAGTGAGGAACTAAAGAAAAGAAAGGCAAAAACACATATCGATATTATTATTGAGGTTAAAAAACCCAAAGTTGCATACTCTTCCGCCATGTCAAATTTATTAGCCCCTATTTTTCTTGCAACCAAAGAGGATATACCTATTGATATTCCATTTGCAACAAGTATATTAGAAAATGTATATATTATTTCACTGCCAAGGCCTACACTACTTACAGCTAAGTTACCACCATATTTTCCTACCATCATAGTGTCAAATACACCAATCATCATATATAGAATCATTTCTCCTACTGCAGGTAAGGCTATATTCAATACGTCTATAATAGTGTTTTTATATATTTTCATATAATTCTCCTCTCATGAAAAATCATAATAAAGATGTATCAGTTCGAACCAGTATATATTTTTAAAACTCTCACGGGTTCTGGTGAAATGAAACCCTATAATTATATCACAGTATTTATAAATAAATTGCAGAGTTAGATTAAGCTTGTGTTTAAACTTATTGTTGAAATTTATTAAATACGATTGAAGCTAAGGGGAGCAGCTTGTAAATTTTAATGATAGTGTTTTGGTTTATTAAAGATGATGGAATTTGTAACATATATTTACATATAATAAGATTATTAATATAATTGTATTGGTTTGGTGCTAATAAAACTACATGTTGTTAATTTAAAGATAAGTACTTGTTTGCTGTTTTCTTGATTAATTTATGATGTATCAGCAGAAATCATGCAGGTAAGCTATGGGAATATAAGTAACAGGTGGCTTTAGTTCTTTGAGTTAAATACTGTAACAGTATTCAAATTGAGATTGCAGGAAAGGCTGGTGAATAAAGTATATGAATATAATATTATGTGAAGATGATGAAAAGCAAAGAATAGATATATTGAGGAATATAGATTATATAATAAAAGAAAATGATCTAGATATGAGAGTTTATATGTCTACAGATAATCCTTACGATGTTTTAAAGATTGTTGATGAAAGTTCAGAAGTTAAGTTGTACATATTAGACGTAGATCTTAATTCTGATATAAACGGAATAGAATTGGCGGATAAAATAAGGAATAAGGACCTACAATCTTACTTAATATTTATCACTAGTCATTCGGAACTTGCCTACTTAACATTTAAATATAAGGTAGAAGCCTTTGACTACATAATTAAAGATTCGAGAGATAGCCTATTTAAGGAGCTAAATGACGCTTTAATAAAGATAGAAAAAAGATCTAATAATGGAGAAGAAGATAAAAAGTTTTTTATAATAAAAGATGGTAGGTCTATAACAAAAATTGAATTCAAAGACATACTATTCTTTGAAACTACAATCATTAAAAATAAACTAAAAGTTAATTGTATTAATAGATGTAAAGAGTTTTATAGTAAGTTAAAGGATGTAGAGGAATGTTTAGATGAAAGATTTATTAAGTGCCATAAGTCTTTTGTTGTGAATATAGATAACATTGAGTTAGTAAATAAAAAAGAAAAGCTCATTTACATGAAGAATGGACAAACGTGTTATTTATCAAAAACTTATACAAAAGAGTTATTAGAAAAATTGAAATTTGATAAGTAAGTTATATAAGAACCAATATTATATTTAAATATGGACTGAAAATGCAAAAAATTATAAATTTAACTATATATAGATTATGATCTATTTAGAAGTAAAATTAGATGTTTCAGTATATACAGACAGTAATACCTATATTAATTTGATAGTATTAAGTTAGTATTCTTATGGTGTAGGTAAAATTAAAAGATTAAGAGGTACAATATGGAAGTGCTAAGCTTAAGTCTTAAGTTATTAATTACAGTAATAATTTCAACAGTTATTTTTTCTATAATATTTTCCTCATTAAATAAGAGTATGTTGAAATTGTTTGTTCCTATTCAAAATTTCACAAGTAAACTTAAAAGAAAGAACTTATACAGTGGGATTGTTTTTATAGGTACTTTTATATTAATAAGTGAAATATATGATAATTACAATCTCAGTTATATTAGTTATGGAATATTATATGGATTAGTAAATGCCTTAATAGGCGTTTGCTTTGGTGAATAGATAAACTAATATTTCTAAATAGTTATTTGAACTAATTTTTGTATTGAAAAATGGAGGTAAAAATGTCCAGTCTTAAAGTATTAATCAATATATCACTTAATGTTTTAGCCACTTTTGTTATAGCTGCTTATTATTATTTTATAATTTACTAAGTATGTTCTACACTCAAATAAGAGATGTGTAGCTGACAGGTAGAGATTAATTTAGATGCTGATAAGCGTCTCAATTTTAACTAACTTTAAAGGTAAAGAACTCGTAAGAATTATATAGATGTACTGCTTCATTATGGAAGATGGCTTTGGGATTGAAGTAGTACATTTTTAAAACTTACGAGTTCTTATTTACTTTAAATCAATAGAGAATTTATGAGTTTCATCAATAATATAAAATTTGTCCAATCTTGAAGATGCAATTCTATATGTTTTATCTTTGGATACTCCTTTATATATCTGATAGAAATCAGTTTGATTATTCTCTGATATTTGGGTGTTAAATCGATTTTCAGGTATTAAACCTACACCTTTATCATCAATCAGCCATATCCCTTCAGATTGAATAAGAGGAAGTTTACCTTTAGCAGTATAATTTATCCTAAGGGTATCGTTAGTCCACAGAAACTCTTTTATTGTAAGGCTTCCAAAACCTTGCTGAGTAATTTCGAATGGAGTTGGTTTAATATCGTGAATAATAGGTGGATAGTTATTGTAATCCTCAGCGTGCCCATAAGGAATAAAAGTTAGAGTTTTTGTATTCATATCAATCAAGTTTCTAAAACTTAATGTTGTATCAATTCTATTTGAGTTACCTGATTTTGATTTTATAAGTTTATCTTTATCATCTAGTAAGAAAAAATCCTGAAGACCTCCATCTATTTTTATTATTGTAGAGATAGGATTAATCTCTATGGATTTTAGATTAAAACTACTATCACCAAGATTTATGGTTTTATTAATCTTATATTTTTTTGTGCTAGCATTTATATTAGTGTTATCAATTTTAAATTTAAAGTCCCAGTTGCCATTCACATTACCAACTGATTCTACATGCATATTTAAATAAAATATTTTTTTAAGAGATTTTGTAGGCATATCTATTTTTAATATACCCGAATAATTATTAGCATCAGTAATTGTGCCAGTCTCGCCATAACTATATGAGGATAATGGGTCAGAACCGTCTATTGCAAATTTTGCTGATATTCCAAGCCCGTGATCAAAGATATTATTAAAGTCTTTATCTCCGGTGGCTTTATACATTATATATATTTCGTTACCATCAGAAGATATATTATCTATTGTTAAAGTTATTCCGTTATCCACTCTAGAATCATTTAATGGCGAACCAAACTTATCATAGTTGGCAAAATCACCTTGAAGTGATTTTATTGTAGTATTTATGGAATGTATAACACTTGATGCAAAGGCAGAATTATTAAATAATACAATAGTAAAACTTAAAAATATTAAAGTAGAAGCTATATATGCAGTTTTTATTTTGTTATTATTGAGTTTTTTATTTAATCTTCTTTTAATTTTTTTACTTTTAAAATCATCTAATAAAAAATCATCAAATTCATCTTCATCTAAATCAGAATAATTTAAGAAGCTATAGATGGATTCATCAAATTTACTTGTATTATTCATTTATTCCGCCTCCTGTAATTTGTAACCATTTTCTTTTTAAATTCTTTCTTCCTCTTGAAAGTCTATTATCTATATTGGATCTAGGAAGTTTTAGATTATTAGCAATATCAACAGTACTTTCGTCTAAGAAATACTTTTTTATAAAAATATTTCGATCTATATCGTTCATATTATTTATAAGTTTGGTTATCGATTCTATATTTTCTTTTTGTATGATAATAGATTCGATATTCTCTGAAAAATCTGTTACTTCATTGTTTAAATCTACAGAATCAGGAACGATAGTTCTTCTCCTCAAGTAATCAATAGATTTATATTTAGAAACTGCAATTAGCCACTTCTTGAAACTTGTTATTGAAGAGTCGTATTTGAGGATGTTTTTCCAAATACCTATAAATACGTCAGCGACACATTCTTCAATATCCTGTTCTGAAGCCCTGTCTTTTAAAACAGTTAATACAACCTTATATACTAATCCTTTGTAATTATCATATAAGAAATCCAATGCTTTCTTATTGTGTTTTCTTAATTCGAGTATGAAGTTATTTTCATCTATGTGCATAGTCTACCTCCTGAAGAGCTCTTCATAAAATAAATACGTATAATTAAATGCTTTCTATCAAAATAAACAAAAATTATTTGAAATTCAGTATAATTAAATAAAATAGTATTAATTAAGTTTATATTAATAAGATATCAAATCTAAAAACCTATGTAAGATTTGTAAAGTTAATGTTATAAAAAAAAAGAAAGTTTATTGATAAAATAGAAAGTAACAACCAATAATTATGTGAATTTTGTTAAATATCGTCCGTATATGTTATAATTATAATTATATAATGTAAAGAAGGTGGGGCATATGGCAGGGGATATATACTATGTTATCAGTGAAAGAGTAATTCCAGAAATCTTTTTAAAGGTTTTAAAAGTAAACGAACTTTTATATACGGGAGAAGTAAAGGATATTACCGAGGGTATAAGGCAAGTTGGGATAAGTAGAAGTGCTTATTATAAGTATAAAGATCATGTGTTTCCAATGAGTGAAGGCATTAATTCAAAAAAAATAACTCTTGCAGTTAGCATGAGCCACGAGGCTGGAATATTATCTAAGGTTTTAGATAAAATAGCAGAGATGAAGGGTAACGTTCTTACAATAAACCAAGACATACCTATGAATATGATTGCTATAGCCACTATAACTGTTGATATATCCGGACTTGAAATTGATGTAAAAGCACTAATAAAGCAAATAGATTGTTTAAAAGGGGTTATTAAGGTAAAACTATTTGCTATGGAATAATTTATGATATAATTACAATAAATATAAGATTATCAGTTAACTTTAAATATTCTGAAATCTTTATAGGTATATTAGCTGTATATCTATAGTTAAGGTTAATTGCAAGAGGAGTGATTTATTTGAAGAAAGATATTTTTATAAATAATAGAAAGAGACTTTTTGATAAACTTGAAGATGGAGCAATGGTTGTACTTTTAGCGGGAGAAGCACCTAAAAAAACAGCTGATGAGATATATCCATTTACTCCAAATAGAAACTTCTATTATATTACTGGAATAAATGAAGAAAAACATAAGGTAGTGCTTTTCAAATCAAATGGAGTTGAAGCGGAGATTTTATTTATACAAAAACCAGATCCAGTTAAAGAAAAGTGGGTTGGCAAGACTGTAAGAGAATCAGAAGCAGTAGAGTTGTCAGGTATTGAAACGGTTTTATATTTGGAAGATTTTAATAGTACTATAAATCAAAAGTTGTCTTCAGGAAAAGTAAAAGCTTTTTATCTGGATTTGGAAAGAAGAAGTTTTGAAGAACGAGTTACTTTATCGGAAGAGTTTGCTCAGGATATATCAAAAAGATATCCTTATACAGCTATAAAAAATGTATATGGATTGGTTTCAGAGCTTAGAGCTATAAAGGCTCCTGAAGAAATAAATGAGATGAAAAAAGCTATTGATATAACTATAGAAGGTGTAAACTCACTAATGAAAAATGCAAAGTCAGGTTTAAAGGAGTATGAGCTTGAAGCATATTTTGATTTCCATTTAAAGAAAAATGGCGTTAAAGATTTTGCGTTTAAGACAATAGCAGCCGCAGGAAAAAACGCAACAATTCTGCATTATGTTGAAAATAATAGTACTATAAAGGAAAATGATCTTATATTATTCGATTTAGGTGCTCAATATAATTATTACAATGCAGATATTACTAGAACTTTTCCGGTAAGTGGAAGATTTACAGATAGACAAAAGGCAGTTTACGAAGCAGTACTTAGAGTAAATGAAGCTATTATTGAGATATTAAAACCAGGAATTAATTTCCGGGAAATAAATAATAAAGCGACTGATTTAATAGCGGAAGAATGTATTAAGTTAGGTCTTATAAAGGATAAGAAAGATGTTACAAAGTACTACTGGCATAGCATAGGTCATGGGCTAGGTCTAGATACTCATGATGTTGGAGAGAAGAATATTGACTTAAAACCTGGTATGGTATATACAGTAGAACCAGGAATATATATAGAAGAAGAAGGAATTGGTGTAAGAATAGAGGATGATGTGCTTATAACCGAAAATGGCAATGAGGTACTTACAAAAGACATGATAAAATCTGTTGAAGACATTGAAAAATTTATGTGCAATAAGTAAGGCTTTGAATATATATAAATCAATATAAGGATTGAAAGCTGTATAGTATAAGTAAATAATATAAACAGATAGATAAATTGCAGCTAAGTAGTTTTAAAGATATAAAACTTTTAGCTGCTTGCTTATAGGAGGAAATTTCATGGGCTTTTTTCAAGGAAGATATGGCTTTGATTTATTGTCTAAGATATTAGTTTTATTAGGATTAGTATTCTCCCTATGGAGAAATGCTATTACCTATGGGATAGGTCTGGTTTTAATAGGTTATGGTGTTTACAGAGCTTTATCCAGAGATATAACGAAAAGAAGTAATGAGGCGCTAAGATTCGAAAGTTTTTTAAGAAGCAAGTTAGGAAGTTTGATTAACAATAGAAATAATTATGGGAATAGAAGTTCATACGGTAATAAAGGCTTTAGTTTTGGCAATTATAGAGATAAGGCATCTGCTTGGTACAACGAAAGAAAAAATTATAAAATAGTAAAATGCCCTAAATGTGGTCAAAAATTGAGACTTCCAAAAGGAAAAGGAAATATAGTTGTGACTTGTAGAAAATGTTCTAATGAGTTTAAAATGAAAACTTGATTTATGAGGAGATGGTTATATGTTTAATGAATTAAAAAAAGTTATGCTAGCGGGAGTGGGAGCAGTAGCTACTACTTATGAAAAGGCTAATGAGATTGTAAATGAAATGGTAGAAAAGGGAAAGATAACAGTAGATGAAGGGAAAGAATTATCGGAAGAATTAATGAGAGATTTCAAAGGAAAAGCATCAACTACAACTAATAAGGTTATGGATAAAATTGATGATATTAGACCTCTCACTAAACAAGATCTAAATTCAGATTTGCAGGATAGAGATATTCCCTCAAGAATGGAGTTTGACAGTTTAAAGGATAGGGTTGAATTTTTAGAAACTAAACTTTCGGAACTTATGGAGAAGCTTGATGAGGGCAAGGAAGAGTAAATAAAACAATGGGGGTTATTAACCTCCATTTACCTTTATAACAATGAGGTGAACTATGAGAAAAGAGACATTAAAAAGGTTTAGGGAAATAATAAAGGTATTTGCTTACTACGGCTTTGGTTTTTTAGTAAATAGTGCAATGAAGCCAACTGATAATAAATCTCCTGAAAATCTTAGAAAAGCCTTTATTGAGCTAGGGCCAACCTTTATAAAAATTGGTCAGATACTCAGCACAAGAACTGATTTGTTAGATGAAGAATATACTAAAGAACTCTCTAAACTACAAGATGAGGTGCCTTGGGAGGCTTTTAGCGTTATTGCAAGGGTGTTTCAAGAGGAGTTTGACTTAAGCATGGATGATGTCTTTTTATATGTAGAAAGTGTCCCTTTAGCATCGGCATCGGTTGCGCAAGTACATAAAGGCGTCTTGAAAGATGGAAGAGAAGTTGTGATAAAAATCCAAAGACCTAATATTCGTGAAAAGATGGAACTAGATATATCTATCTTGAAGAGACTTATAAAGCTTACCAAGACAAAATTTAATGGTATGCTTATTGATCCAGTAGAAGCTTTAAATGAAATTATGGATGCAACTAGCAAAGAATTAGATTTTGAAAGGGAAAAGGACAGTATTGATAGGTTTAGGGAATTAAATAGAGAAGTTAAGTGTGTAGCTGTACCCTATGTTGTTGAACAGTTTACCTCAACTCGGGTTCTTACAATGGAAAATATACAAGGGTTTAAGATTAATGATATATATACCATAGTTAAAGAAGGGTATGATAGGACAGATATTGCAAAAAAGTTGGCATTGTCCTACTGTAAGCAAATATTTAATGATGGTTTTTTCCATGGAGACCCTCATCCGGGGAATCTTCTTATCAGAGACGGGAAGATATGCTTTATAGATTTTGGACTTATGGGAGAACTATCTGACTCTATAAAAAATGCTCTAAATGATGCGATGATTGCTATAGCTCTAAAAGATATAGCTAAGATAATAGATTTTTTAATGAGCGTAGGTGTAAAGAAGGATAGGGTAGATAAACATATATTATATAATGATATAGAGTATTTATTATCACATTATTTATCTACATCCTTGAAAAATATAAAGATATCTACTTTACTAAGAGAAGTTTTTGGTATTGCTGAAAGAAATAACATACAATTGCCAACAGAGCTTGTGATACTTGTTAGAGGGATGGTTATATTAGAAGGAGTAATAGCAGAGCTTGCTCCAGATATGAATATTCTAGATGTAGCAGTACCATTTGTTAAATCTAAAAATAAATATTATATCTTAAATAAATTGACTAGTGATGATTTTGCAATTAATGCTTATTCCATACTAAGAGATAGTATTAAAATTCCTTCAAAGCTAGTAGAACTCTCTGATAGTGTAATACAAGGGAGAGCTAGGGTTAATCTTCAAATTCCTGATTTAGATAAGTCTGTAGATTATTTAAATAAAATGATAAATAGATTGGTTTTTGGTCTCATAGTAGCGGGAATGATTATTGGGTCATCAATAATAACTGGCTCTAATGTTGGTCCAAGAATAAAAGACATATCAATTATAGGAATAACGGGATATTTTGCATCAGGAATTTTTGCTTTATGGCTTTTAATATCTATAATAAGGTCTGGGAACCTAAAATAAAACAGTCTATATCATAAGTGAAATTAATGATATAGACTGTTTTTCTATTTGTTTATAGTATCATCTTTTTTATCAGGGACTGGAGAGTTAAAAGTATAAGGGAAAGTTGGTTGATAGTTTGGATAATCTTTTTGAAGCCTATCTTTGAAGTATGTTTCATAAGCAGCCTTTGCTACATCGGCACCTAAGAAACCATGGGCTCCATCATACATTACAACTGCAACAACAATCTCAGGATCATCTATAGGAGCGCAGGATACATATACTCCATAAGCACTTCTTCCTATTTGATCTTGAAGCTGTTCATTGTAGGTAGCAGTACCTGTTTTACCCCCAGTAGGGATTGGGAAGTTTTTAAATACAAGACTTGCAGTACCTAAATCATCTGTATTTGCCATCGCCATACCTTGCTTTATCAAGCTTAAGTTTGTAGGGCTTATATCAATTTTATTTAATACTTCAGGTTTAAATTCTTGAACTACTTTGCCAGTTGAATCAGTTATTTTATCTACTAAATGAACCTTATATCTTGTTCCCCCGTTGACTATTGTAGCTATATAATTTGCTATTTGAACTATAGAAAAGTTATTAACGCCCTGTCCTATGGAAGCTAAAACTAGCTGTGCAGGTGTAGTTATTAGAGCATTTTCATTATAGATGAATTGTTCTATAGCAATTTTCACATTAGCATTAGAATATTTTTTACCTGATTCGTTATATTTTTTTACTCTATCACTAAATACTTTGGAATCCTTCTGAAGCTGATCTAATAAAGGGTCTAAGCCTTTTATAAATTGGTTTACTCCAGTAAGACTAGAGCTTTTATTATTTTTTAGATAATCAAAAATATAGTCTTTAAGCTTTTGCTTTGTTGCTTTTAACTCATCACTATCATCATCTTTATTAGCTATGTCTAAAGCTACAAAACTTCTGTCTCCATATTTTCCTGCTTCGAGAGCATTTACAAGGTCAAATCTTCCGTACATTAAGGTCTGATCCTTATTATATTGATAGTTATAGGTTTGACCAAAGCTTTCGCCAATTTCGATTCCTGTGCTTCCTTTTGTTTTACTGTTTGGATCGTTTCCCATACCAAGCTGCCAAGCGTATTTTGCGAGACTATCTAGTGCAGCGATATTAGTTCCATTTTTTTCATACAATCTTATTCCAGTCTCGTAATAAAATATATTGCAGGAAGCTGCAAGGGCTTTTTTTATGTCTACTGCAGTACCATGTCTTCCATCATCTTTAAACGGCTGATTTCCTAATAGTTTATTTGTATAATCTTGATTAGTATCGTTAACTGTGGTTCTGGAGTCTATAACCCCTTCTTGAAGTCCCGCTAATGAAGTCAGAGGTTTAAAGGTAGATCCAGGTGGAATCAGTCCCATAGTAGCGTAATTATAAAATGGCTTAGGTAAGAGATCATACTTATCCTGTCTAACGCCATTCTTATCCTTCGGAAATAAATCATCTAAGGTTTTATTTAAGTGATGTTTATTTATAAATTCCTGCCCCAGTTTATCGTAGTCAGGTGAAAAATATTGTTTAGATATCTCAGGAGTAAGGGCATTAGGGTCAGAAATTATATTTGCATCGTACCCAGGATAACTTGATAAGGCCAATATTCTTCCGGTCTTTGGTTGAAGAACTATAGCAGCTCCTCTTGTCGCATTGAAGTTACCCTTTTTATCCTGTTGATCAAAATATTGAGTAGCTACATAGTTTAATCTATCCTTAAGTGTCTGGTCTACAGAATATTGAATGTTTTTGTCTATAGTTAAGTGAACATTTTCGCCAGGGCTAGATTCAGATTTAAATAGTTCTTCTGTTTTTCTGCCTTGAGAATTTACCTTTACGATAGTCTCTCCAGTATTTCCTTTCAGAACAGATTCGAATGCGGATTCAATGCCAGCTTTACCAATTAGGTCAGTAGATAGATCATATCCTTTTTCTTCATAGCGATCCTTCTTGCTGCTATCTATAGAAGATACATAACCTATTACCCCAGAGGCTAAATTATAGTCAGTTGCATAAGGATATGTCCTCATTGGTTCTACAGATATATCTATTCCAGGTAAATCACTAAGCTTTTGATAGAATATATAAGAACTATCTTTTTGGATATTGTAGGCTATAGTAACTGGCTTAAAACCGGAGTAACTCTGCATTTTTATTGCATCTTTAACAATCATGAACCTTCTTAAATCTTTTATAGAATATTTCTTCAATAACACGTCTGCTATCTCTTTATTTGTATAGGACTGTTTATAGTTTTGTTTTTCTTTAGTAGTTGGGTTTAATATATCATACATAGTATAGAATTTTAAAAGGTAATTAAAAGTATCTTCGGCATTGATTTTAAGCAATTCCTGATTTATTTTTTCTTCATCTGCATCTGTAAGTTCTTGCTTATTCTTTAATTCTGGAATACTTCTTTTGGCTACGTCATTAAGACCTCTATCTCTCTTAAATCTTATTTCTTGAGCCTTCTTAGTATCATCTGAATCACCTATGAAATCAAAATATGGTTTGCCATTGTTATCAATCTTTAACTTAAAGTTATCTTGTTGCTCATCCTTTCGCTCATCTAATAACTTAAATACTTTTTTCATAGTATCATAAAAATATTTGGATGAGTCATCAGTTGTAGTGAAGGTAAGATTATATACAGTTTTATTATCGGCTAAAATATTTCCATTTGAGTCATAGATCTTCCCTCTAGGAGCTTTTTCAGGAAGAGATCTTCTAGCCTGCGTATTAGCCTTATCGGTATAATAGTCATATTTAAATATTTGAAGATATATCAATCTAGATATTATACATACAAAAATAATAAGCATAATAATTATGATGGAATTAAATCTATTAAATAGCTTGAATTTTTTCTCTTTTTTATCCTTCATACAATACCGCCTTTCAAGTTATTATTTAAAAGGAAAAATATACTATATTTAATAAGTATTATTTTTACATAAAATGTGATATTTTTCTAGAGTTATTTGGTAACAATAGTATATTTTTAGAATAATACCTAGAAATATTCATTAAATAATGAGTATATTTTTTTCTTTATTCAAAGTATAATTCAGTTAAAGCACCGTATAGTTGATAATCTATTACTAGTATTAGCTAACAGACATATCTCTTGACCTTATTAGATGGAACTTGGTTATATACTATACAATAATTTGAGAAAACCTAGAAACGGAGAATTGCAATAATTATGGAAGAAAAGTCTATATTAAGTTACGGAGATAAAAAACAATATTTAAAAGGAATACAACATTATGAAGGTGGGCTTGTAGAGGATTTCTCGATTAATATAAAATCTTCAGAAGGAAATAGAGCTAATTCATATTTTATTGAGACTTTTGTCAAATCAAAGTCTAATAAAGATAGGTATAATATACGTATTTCTCTAAATGATAATGTTGGTTTCACAAGCTTCAATTGCGACTGCAATTTCTTTCATAATGATTATAGAAGAAAAGGTATATGTGAACATATTGCGGCTGTAATGGTAAAGTATTTTAGAGAAAAGCAGAAAGAAGTAGCTTATGAGAAAAGTAATATTCAAGTTCAAAGAATTATTAGTGAAATGAATTTAGTATCAGGTAAAAGTAGAGAAAAAGAAATGCTTAATTTACAGGTTAAGCTTGAGTTTAATAAAAGCAACTTAATAGAAAGCTCAATGGAAATAAGGATAGGTAAGGAAAAGCACTTCTTAGTAAGAGATATAAAAGATTTTTTAGATGCTTATGACAATAGGAAAAAGATAAGTGTTGCTAAGAATTTCGATTTTTGTGGAGATATTCATCTATTCTCAGATAAACATAAAGATATTATAGATGTTATTAAGGAAATAGATGAGAATGATAGGCTCACTAGAAGTTTATATAATTACTCTACACCCAATATGAGACTGATAGAAGGAAGAAGAGTATATTTATCTTTAACCCAGATAAAAAGAGTACTTAGCATATTAAGTGAGGAATATATTGATTGCACGATTAATGGACGGGAGTACAGTGATATAAGGATTGTTAAAGAAAATAATCCTATGAATTTCGTGTTAAATTCTCATAAGAATACAATAAGATTATCTTATGGTGATAGTATACCACTAGCATTAACCTCTAAAGGAGATATTTTATTTCTTAACAATAGTATATATCTTCCTGATGAGCAAAGTATAAAAGTTCTTAGACCAATAATTGATATTTTAAAGAAAGAAGATTATATAACCTTTGGCAAGAGTGATAAAAATAATCTTATGTCTACAGTATTACCAATGCTAAATAAACATAGTGGTATTGTAAATATAGACGAGATTTCTAAGGAAGAACTAAGTTTACTGCCTTTAAGAGTTAAATTTTATATAGATAGGGATAATGAAAATATATTCTTAGATGTGCACTTTTGCTATGGTGAACACGAGTTTGATTCTTTTGAACAAACAGATGATTATAAAGAGATTATTAGAGATCGAATAAAAGAGCAGCAAGTTCTTCAGAAAGTATATAGTTATGGTTTTCTTTCAGAAGAAAGATTGATTTTAGAAGACGAAGAAAAAATAGTAGCATTCTTAAGAGGGGGAGTAGTAACCTTGGTGGATATGGGAGAGGTATACTATTCGGAGAGTTTTAAGAGTTTGAAGGTATATACGCCTAATAGCTATAAGGGTGCTATTAGAATAAGTGATAAAGGTCTATTAGAAATATATTTCTCAATAGAAGGTGTTGATAATAGAGAATTATGGCACATATTCAGCTCCATAAAACAGAAAAAGAAATACTATAAACTTAAAAATGGAAATTTTATAACTCTTCAAGAGAAGGAATTGAAAGCTTTAGAAGAAATAATTAATTATGCAGAAGTGAAAAAAGATGATCTTACAAGTGGTAGCTTTAAGGTTCCAAGCTACAAGGGATATTACATAGGAGACATTATTGAAAAAAATAATTTAGGCTTCATAAAAAATACTATAGATTTTGATAGGTTGTATTCAAAAACTAAAAATATGGATACATCTGATTTTAATATGCCTGATAAATTTAATTTTGTAATGAGAGATTATCAAAAGGATGGATTTAAGTGGCTTAATATGCTTCATTCCTTTAAGTTTGGAGGCATTCTTGCTGATGAAATGGGACTTGGAAAAACTCTTCAAACTATAGCTTTCTTGTCTTCGCTTCAGACCGAGGAGCCTTCTTTAATAATTGTACCGAGTTCATTAGTATATAACTGGAAGGACGAATTTGAAAAGTTCGCACCGGATATGAAGATTGCAGTAGTTCAAGGTGACAAGAGATTTAGAGAAAATATTCTTAATGAATATAAGCAATATAACGTTATTGTGACTTCTTATGCGCTTTTAAGACGAGATATAGAACTTTACGAGGATAAAGAGTTTTCTGTATGTATAATTGATGAAGCGCAGAATATAAAGAACTATAACTCTCAAAATGCAAAGAGTGTAAAAAAGATCACAGCAGTCACAAGATTTGCACTAACAGGAACTCCAATTGAAAATAATCTAGGAGATCTGTGGTCTATATTTGATTTTGTAATGCCATCATATCTGATGAATAAGATGAATTTCTCTACTAGATATGAGGCTCCTATAATGAAGGATAGAGATACTGGTGCATTAGAAGAGCTTAACAGAAAGATAAAACCATTTATATTAAGAAGATCAAAGAATATGGTTTTAGAGCAGTTGCCACCTAAAATTGAATACTCAATTTCTGTAGATATGATAGATAAACAAAAGAAAATATATGCAGCTTACTCAAAAGCAGCGCTAAGAGAGTTTGAAAAACAAGGTATAGATGTACCAAAAATTAAGGTTCTTGGAGCTTTAACAAGACTTAGACAAATCTGCAGTGATCCTTCAGTCCTGGTAGAAGGATATAAAGGACAAAGTGGTAAGCTAGAAGCATTAATGAATATAATTGAAAATGCCAGAGGAAATGGTAAGAAAGTTTTAGTATTTTCGTCGTTTACAACAGTATTAAAAAATATAGCACTCCATTTAAAGGGCAATTACATAAATTACCTATATCTAGATGGTGACACGGAGATAAGAGATAGAACCGAATTAGTTAAAGAATTTAATAATGGAGACTCTGTAGTATTTCTTATATCCCTTAAAGCAGGAGGGACAGGACTTAATATAACTGGTGCTGAAGTTGTGGTACATTACGACCCTTGGTGGAACCCTGCAATAGAGGAACAGGCCACTGATAGAGCTCATAGAATTGGTCAATTGAATACTGTTGAAGTAATTAAGCTTATAACTAGAGGGACAATAGAAGAAAGGGTATATGACTTGCAAAAACGAAAGAAAAAAGTTATAGAGAAAATACTTGGGGAAGATATTAATGAATATAGTGCACTTAAAGATATGTCGTTAGAGAATCTTAAAGATTTATTTAAGTAAATAATAGAAATAACTGTAATTGGTTATTAGTTGTAATGTTAAAGCTCTCGTGTTTATTAAGAGAGCTTTAAAGCATTTTGAGTATAACTACAAATATGTAAGTTTAAGGTAGATATTAACTTTTCTTAAGATGAACTTAAGTTTTCTAATCTATAATAATATTATAGACTTAGAAAAAAGGGTGGTATAATAATGAATATTTTTAACGGATTTATTAAAAGTTTTTATGATTTTAAGAGTTATGCTATTTTCAGAAAGCAATCTGCTGGAAAGTCATTTCTATATAGTGTAATTCTAGCATTAGTTTTTTCGATAGTAGCGTTTGCATATCCTGCTTACAAGGTAAATAGTACAATGAAAGACCTATCAATAGAATATAATGAAAAGATTCCAGACTTCCAGATAAAAAATGGACAGCTAGAGATTGCTAACAATAAAAATGCTGAAGTAGTTAGAGATAGTGGGACTTTTGTTTTAGATAATACTTCAGATATAAAGCTTTTGGCAGATAAATATAAATCAGGACTAATATTTGGTAGAGATACTATAGTAGTTAAATCAGAAGGAACAGTTGTTTTAGAACAAAAATATTCTGCCTTAAATATGGATTTTAGTAAAAACGATATTGGTGGAATTTTAGATTCTCATGGTGCCATATCAAGTGCTATGTTCGCAATATTAACTTTTGGATTTGTAATAGCCTTATATTTTAGAGCTTTGATTATTGCAATAATAGGAACAATATTTAAGGGTGAAACAACTTTCGGACAAAGATTTAAACTAAGCTTATATGCTACAACGCCTTCTGTAGTTATAAGTGCACTATTCTCTCTATTTGCAATAAGTTTTACAGGTTCAAGTATACTTTTATTTGTGTTAGGACTTGTGTATTTATTCTTGGGAATCAAAGGTATAAATAAAAGTGAACTACAAGAATTAGCTGATGGGTTATAAAATAAGAAAGTTATTGACATTGTTTTTAATGTAAACTAATATAATATATAGAAATAATTTAAAATGCATTGAAGAGAAGAGTAATGATATGGATTGTCTAAAAGAGAGCTGGGACAGGTGAAAGCCAGTGACAAAAAGTTTCATGAATATGGACTCGGAGCAGGCTTTCTGAATTTTTAAGAAGGTACGGTAGCAACCGTTATATTGCAAGGTGATAAAAACTTTTTAGTGGAGTCACTTATTAAGGTATCTATTGTGAGATAGATATGAAGTAGAGTGGTACAGCGTAAATTCGCCTCTGCATGGACATAAATTGTCTATGCAGAGGTTTTTTGTTTTATAGATATTTATTTGTTTTAACAAAAAGTTTAAGAGGGAATGGTCCTTTCTTAAAAATTTTCTTATCATAATAAAGATTTATGGAATAATAGAGGAAATACTATAGATGCACCACTTCAAACCGCAATCTATTTTTAAAACTCTCATGGCTTCTTGTGAGAGAATTTAAAAATAATAAATTTCATTACGAAGTGGTGCATCCATATAACTAATAATATACATTAGGAGGAAATAAATATGTGCAAAAAACCATATTACATTACTACACCAATTTATTATCCATCTGCAAATCTACACATAGGAAATACTTATACTACAGTGGCTGCAGATGCTCTTGCTAGATTTAAGAGACTTACTGGATATGATGTAATGTTTCTTACTGGTACAGATGAACATGGGCAAAAGATACAAAGAATAGCAGAAGAAAAAGGGGTTACACCTAAAGAATATGTTGATGAGATTGTAGCTGGGATAAAGAGTCTGTGGGAGATGATGGATATAAGCTATGATAAGTTCATCAGAACTACTGATGGATATCATATAAAGGCTGTTCAAGATATATTTAAGAAATTATATGATCAAGGTGATATATACAAAGACTCATATGAAGGTTGGTATTGTACCCCATGTGAATCTTTCTGGACAGAAACACAACTTGTAGATGGTAAGTGCCCAGATTGTGGAAGACCTGTAGAAAAGGCTAAAGAAGAAGCTTATTTCTTTAAGATGAGTAAATATGCGGATAGGCTTATAAAGCATATCGAGGACCATCCAGAGTTTATACAACCAGAATCAAGAAAAAATGAAATGTTAAATAACTTCTTAAGACCTGGCTTACAAGATCTTTGCGTGTCTAGAACAAGTTTTAACTGGGGAATACCAGTAACTTTTGATAATGAACACGTAATCTATGTATGGATAGATGCTTTATCAAACTATATAACAGCTCTAGGCTATGGTAATGAGGATACTTCTTTATATGAAAGATTTTGGCCAGCAGATGTACATTTAATTGGAAAAGACATTTTAAGATTCCATACAATATACTGGCCAATTATGCTTATGGCTCTTGAAGTACCACTACCTAAACAAGTATTTGGCCATGGCTGGCTTCTTGTTGATGGTGGAAAAATGTCAAAATCAAAAGGAAATGTAGTTGACCCTGTAGCTCTTGTAAACAGCTTTGGAGTAGATCCAGTAAGATATTATCTTCTAAAGGAAATACCATTTGGTTCTGATGGACTATTTAATAATGAAATATTTATTAAAAAGATAAATTCAGATCTTGCAAATGATCTAGGAAATCTTCTATCAAGAACTATTACTATGATAGAAAAATATTTTGACAGTGTAATACCAGCTCCAACAGCAAAAGAAGATATTGATAATGAATTAATAACTTTAGCTTTAGCTACTCCAGTTAAAGTTCAAGCTGCAATTGATGACCTTAAGATTCCAGAAGCGTTAGAGGTAATATGGGAGTTAATTGGAAGAGCTAATAAGTATATAGATGAAACTACTCCTTGGATACTTGCAAAGGATGAAAGTAAGAAGGAAAGATTAGGAACAGTTTTATATAATCTTGTGGAGAGTTTAAGATTTGCTTCTGTTATGATATCAGCATTCCTTCCAACAACAAGTAGTAAGATAAATGAACAAATAAATTCAGAGGTAACTACATGGAATAGTCTATCTGCTTTTGATGGAACTAGTGCAGGTACTAAAGTTAATAAGGGTGCTGTAATATTCCCAAGAATAGATGTGGATGCTAAGCTTGCTGAATTAGAAGTATTAAGACAAGAACAGTTAAAAGCTACTGGAAAGAAAGAAATGAAACCAATAAAAGAAGAAATAACTATTGAAGATTTTGAGAAAATAGATTTGAGAGTTGCAAAAGTAATAGGTTGTGAACCTGTAAAAGGTGCAAAAAAACTATTGAAACTAAAAGTTGATTTAGGTGGGGAAGAAAGACAAGTGGTATCAGGTATAGCTCAGTACTATAAACCAGAAGAACTTGTAGGCAAAAGTATAGTTCTTGTTGCAAACTTAAAACCAGTAAAGCTAAGAGGAGAACTTTCACAAGGTATGATTCTTGCAGCTGCTACTGATGATGATGGTAAGCTTTTGGTGGTTGATCCAGGTAATATTGAAACAGGAAGTGTTGTTAGATAAGATTCTTATCTGCAAATTACTAAAAACTCGCCTATAACTTAGGCGAGTTTTTAACTTAAGTTAATCAGATCAGTAATAAATTGATTCTATATATGATTAAATAATGAGTTTATTAATAGAGGGGGCTTATATTAATGAAAGTAGTTATCGGAAATTCTTGGCCTTATGCCAACGGATCATTACATTTAGGAAGACTAGCATCTGTAATTCCTGGAGATGTACTTGCGAGATATCATAGAGCAAAAGGGGACGAAGTTATTTTTGTTTCTGGCAGTGACTGTCATGGAACACCTATAGCAATAAAAGCAAAAGAAGAAAAGAAGGCTCCTAGAGAGATAGCAGATTACTATCACAGAGAGTTTGAACATTGTTTCAGTTCTCTAGGAATATCATATGACTTGTATGCCAAGACAGATAGTGTAAATCACCATAAGGTAGTAAAGGATTATATAAAGAAGTTATATGAAGATGGATATATATATGAAAAGTTGGTGGCTCAAACTTACTGTGAAAGTTGTAATCAATTTCTTCCAGATAGATATATTGAAGGAATATGCCCACATTGTGGAGGGATAGCTAGAGGGGATCAGTGTGAGCAATGTTCAGAAATTCTTGATTCAGAAGACCTTATTGATAAGAAGTGTAAGATTTGTGGATCTGAACCTATAGTTAAAGAGAGCAGACATCTGTTTTTTAAGCTTTCGAAGTTTGATAAAAAGTTAAAGGATCTTTTAAAGACTGAGCATGGATGGAGAGACAACGCTGTAAGACTTACAGAAAGGTATATAAATGAAGGACTTAGAGATAGAGCTGTTACTAGGGATTTAGAGTGGGGTATTGATGTACCATTAGAAGGTTTTGAAGATAAGAAGGTATATGTATGGATAGAAGCGGTTATGGGGTATTTATCAGCTTCACTTAAATGTTGCGGCGAAGATAAAGAAGAACTGGATAAGTATTGGAACAGTAAAAATAGTAGAATTTATTTAGTTCATGGCAAGGACAATATTCCTTTTCACACTGTTATATTTCCATCTATCCTTTTTGCATTAGGATTTAATGATGTAAATCTTAGAATCGTTTCTAGTGAATATCTAAATCTAGAAGGTAAAAAGTTTTCAACAAGCAGAAATTGGGCAGTATGGGTTCCTTATATAATTAAACAATATAATCCAGATTCTATAAGGTATTTTCTACTTGCTAATGGTCCAGAAAAGAGAGACTCTGATTTTTCTTGGAGAGAATTTATAAATTCTCATAATAGTGAACTCCTAGGTGGCTTTGGCAATTTTGTCAACAGGACCTTAACTTTTATCCACAAGAACTATAAGGGAGATATTAGTAATTGTGGATTAAATCTTAAAATTAAGAGAGATATAGAACATGCCTATAAGAATGCTGGAGATAGTATTGAGAACGGTGAGTTCAAAGATGCCATAAATGCTATTTTTTCTTTGGTTAAGAAAGGTAATAAGCTTTTTGATGAGGAAACTCCTTGGATAACTATAAAAGAAAATGAAGAAAAGTGTAGGGAAACACTATATAATTGCGTGCAAATTATAGTTAATCTATCAAATTTATTAAATCCTATAATTCCATTTTCTTGTGAAAAACTAAGAGGATTTTTAGGTGCAAAAGAAGTTAGTTGGCATTTACAAGAAATAAAAGAAATAAAGCTTAACAACTTAGAGCTATTGTTTGAACGAATAGATAAAAAGACGATTGATTATGAGGTAATGAGGTTAAAATCTGGAAGGCTGTAGTATAAAAAAATACCCTTGAAAGTAAGTTGTAAGGGGAACAAACTTTCAAGGGCCTTAGCCTATTTACAAATGGTTTTAAGGGGTAAATTATTTAGCGCTTAGCTACTTTACATATATAAATATACTCTAGTAATATGTCGATTTGATGTCAAAAAAATAAAAAAATTATGAACTGATTTATTAACTTTCAGCTTCAATAGCCTCTATATCTAATATGGTTATTGATTTTCTATCATAGTCAATAAGTCCTTCTTCTTTCATTTTAATTAATTCTCTAGACAAAGATGGTCTTTGGACACCAAGTTTATCTGACCATTCTTTTTTAGTCATATTTAATTGGATTAAAGAGTTTTCGGATTTATTATACTTAATCATTAGAAAGTGGCAAATCATTTGACGGAGAGATTTCATGCTTACTTGCTTAAGTTTTGAACTTAGGGCGACTGCTTTGTTTGAAAGAATTCTAAAAAACTTCAACATGAAAATATGATCTGTTTCGCAAAGCTCATATACTTTTTCTTTTGATATATGAAGTACTTCAGAAACATCTTTGCATATAACAGACATAGGGTATTGGTTCCTATCCCCAAATAATAGATTTTCACCAAATACGTTTCCATCTTCCATAGTTGAAACAATGAGAACATTGCCGTCTGAATCAAATTTCTGTATCTCAATCTTTCCGGATAGTATTACACTAAGATGATTGCAAGGTTCATCCTCGATAAATATAACATCATTCGCAGTATAAGACTTCAGAGATGTTTTATTGTTTGATAAAATAGATTTTAGATTATCTTCTGTAAAATGTGAGAATAACTTGCATTTTTGAAGCTTTATAATTATTGAACCTGTATCATTCATAATATCACCAACCATATAAAATAATTGTTAAACATATAGATGTGCTTTTTATAAGATAAAGTTTATAAAAAGTATCGTACTTAAAACTTAGTTTATCTAAAGATGAAACACTTCAATCCGAAATCTATTTTCAAAACTCCTCTGGGTTCTGAGAGGAGAGTTTGAAAATATAAATTTAATTATGTAGTGGTTCATCTAGATATTATAGATATTATATCTAAAGTAATATACATATACAACTTCAATTCATAAGTTCTAGTAAGGGAGGATTAATATGAAATATTTTTTTGGAGTTTTAATAGGAGCTATAATTGGATATATAACAAATTGGGTAGCTATAAAAATGCTATTCAGACCACACTATGAAAAAAGGTTGTTTGGTATTAAGTTGCCATTTACGCCAGGACTTATACCTAAGGAAAAAGCCAGAATTTCTAGAAGTGTCGGTGAAACTGTTGGAAATCATCTTCTTACTAATGATGTTATGGTAAGTGCTTTGAGCAATGATAATATAAAAAAGCATTTAAAGAATATGATAGAAGAAAAAATAGGTAGTGCTAAGGGTTTGGATAAAAGTCTAGATGAGGTTCTAGAAGATAAAATTGGAGAATATTATAAAAAACTAAAGATTAGGCTTCAGGTTAAAGCATCGAACTATGCACTTAGCAAAGTTAGAAATGAAGAATTTATAGATTCAGTATCTAAATTGATGATGAATAAAATTAATATAACCTTGTTAGAAAAACCTGATAAGCTAAAAGAATTATTTTCAGGAAATGGGTTCTACAATAACGTACTTAATGACATGCCTAAAACCATTGATAAATCTAAAATTGTGACATACATTAATAAAAATATTAATAAATCATTAGAACATTTGGTTAGTGAAAGTATGAAGGTAGAAGATATTATTCCATTAGAAGTGTTCTCTTCGATAAATATATATATTTATAATGAAAGAGACGTTATTTCTAAGCAGTTGCTAGCTATACTTAGGGAAGATAAGGTAGAGGAAAAGGTTAAAGAAGCAATAAAAAACAATGTTTTATCTGGAATGAGTCCATTAGTAGCGATGTTTTTAAATGTAGATTCAGTTTATGATAAGTTTCTTCTAGCCATAGATGGGTATCTTGAAGATGATGAGAATAAAGCTTTACTGGTTTCATATTTAGGAACGGTAATCTCTAGCTTTGGGAAAAAGCAAGTTAAAGATGTACTTGATGAAATTCCTAAGGATTCTAGAGAAATATTAATAAACATATTATCAGCATCAGCAATGGAAAAATTAATAACTCCTGAAGTATTAGAAGCAGGATTAAAGCTAGTTCTAGATAAGATAGATAGCTTTGAATCATATCATCACATATTGGTACTTTTAGCTGAAAATTATGAGGATAGAATAGAAAAATACATAAAAGGTACAATTAAAACTCTTGTTATGAGTGGAATGTTTGAAGAGAAGATAGAAGGTTCTGTAGAGGTACTTATAAAAGAAGTATCTGGTACTTCAATATCTAAGTTATTAAATAGTTATGATGGAAGCACTAATGATGAATTATACAAATTAGTTGAGAACATATATGATAGGTTCATTAATGAAGAAGGTTCTAGTATTATACATATAATTGATATTCCCAAAATTGTAGAAGACCAAATCAATTCCTTCGATGTAGATTATGCTGAAAAAATAATATTGGATATAGCAAGCAAGGAACTTTCTGCTATCACATGGCTGGGAGCGCTTTTGGGTGGAGTACTGGGAATATTGTCACCAATACTTGCAGGTATTGGTGGTTGATATAAGGTATGTATAAACAAATACAAAAATGTCAATAATTAGGTATTGGGCAATTTATATGTGCTTAAATTGATGGAATAATTTGAAAACTCAGTTTGACAGCTTATACATCTTATGTAATAATTTATATATTAAATTTGGAGAGGTGACTATTTATGGGTGATTTCGCATTTAACATATTTGATACCCATGCGCATTATGATGATAAGTCTTTTGATGATGATAGAGAAAAGGTTATAGCTGATATTAAAAACAATGGTGTAATCGGAGTACTTAACTGCGGATCTTCTTTATATGGTGCTGAAATGTCAGTTAAGCTATCAGAACAATATGATATTTTTTATGCTGCAGTAGGAATACATCCGGAAAATGCTAATGAATTTAATGAAGGTAGTTTTGAAAAGATAAAGGAATTAGCTAAGAATAAAAAGGTAAAGGCTATCGGAGAGATAGGATTAGACTATTATTGGGAAGAAAATCCTCCGAGAGAAGTTCAAAAAAGTGTATTTAGAGCACACATGAAGTTAGCAGAAGAACTTGGATTACCGGTTGTAATACATGATAGAGAGGCACATGGAGATACTCTAGAAATCATGAAGGAATTTACTAATGTAAAAGGTATAGTGCACTGTTTTTCCGGTAGTGTGGAATTTGCTAAAGAGTGCTTGAAACTTGGATATTACATTGGATTTACTGGAGTAGTGACTTTTAAGAATGCTAAAAAGATATTAGAAGTTGCGAACGAAGTACCTTTAGATAGAATGTTAGTCGAAACAGACTGTCCTTATATGGCACCAGTACCTTTTAGAGGAAAAAGAAATCAATCAGATTATATAAGATATATTGTTGAAAAGTTATCAGAGATAAAAGGGTTAGAACCAAAAGAAATAAATGATCAATTTATAAAAAACATTAAACAGTTGCTAAAACTATAATGATAGGGTAAAATATATTTTATGGTTTTACATATTATGGGAACAGAAAAATAGTAGTAATAACTAAAAGATGAATTTAATATATATATAAGGTAATAAACTTGGGCCATTTATCTGTAAATACTCCCCAAAGTGACTGTTTCCTCACTAATGCTCTCATTTTATTTAATTATTATTTACTTTTAAAATATGCAGATGGTGCATTTCTAGACAGTCAACAAAAAAAGCAAGAGGCTAAAATTTGACAAAATTCGATATTTTAAGTTATAATGCTACAGACGCTCTTGCCAAAGGAGGGAAAATAAATGGTAGAAAAGATGAAAATCAATCTAAGAAAGATTTTTTCTAATGGTCCTAAGGCAAAAATCGTGTTGGGGCTTGTTATTGCAACAAGCTTGGTTATAGTGATATGCAACATGAGAAAGACTGTAATAGTTAGTATAGACGGAAATGAACAGACATTAACGACATTTAAAGGGACTGTTAAAGGGGCATTACACGATAACGGTATAGTTCTAGGCCCTAAGGACAAAATTCAACCATCTTTAGATCAATCTGTGAAGAATAATATAAAGATTAATATAAAAAAGGCAGTTGATGTAGAGGTTGCAGTTGATGGAAAAGAGCTAAAGATACAAACCGCTGAAGGTAACGTAAATGAAATGTTAAGCGCTGAAGGGATACAACTTGCAGAATATGACAAGATATCTCCAGCAGTAAACACCCAAGTAACAGAAGGAATGAAAATAGAAGTTGTAAGAGTGGAGTCTAAGGTTGTAAAGGAAAGCCAACAGTTGGATTATAGTACTGTTGTCAATAATGATGACAATCTGGACAGAAGCGTTGTAAAGACGGTTCAGGAAGGTCTTCCTGGAGAAAAAGAAGTTACTTATAGAGTTATCGTTGAAAATGGCAAAGAGGTAAGTAAAAAAGTAGTAGCTGAGAAAGTGGTAAAGGATCCTCAGAATAAAGTAGTTGTTAAGGGTACGATGAATACTCTTGCGCTGTCTAGAGGAGATTCGATAGCTTATAAGAAAAAACTTTCAGTAGTAGCAACAGCTTATTCTGGAGGTGGAAGTACAGCTACAGGCAACACACCTAAGAGAAATTCAAATGGAACTAGTACTATTGCGGTAGACCCAAGGGTAATTCCTTTAGGCACAAAGGTTTACATACCTGGTTATGGGTTTGCTGTTGCACATGATACTGGTGGTGCAATTAAAAATAATAGGGTAGATCTTTATATGAATTCAAATAGTGATGCAAATTCGTGGGGTGTAAGAAACGTAGATGTTTATATTATTGCTTATCCCGGTCAAGGATAATGAAGAAATAGAGATAACGGCTAGTTATCTCTATTTTCTTTTGGTGGTAATTTGAATATGAAGAAGATTCTGATTCATGATCTATTTATACTTAACTATTGTTTCGGTGAAATAACTTTAATAAAAAACTCTATAAAGTTGACAGAAGCAGTGTAACTGGTTAAATTAAGATTATGATTTAAAAAGGAAAGGAAGTCTTTTGGTGATAAAAGAAGTTATTGTGGTTGAGGGAAGAGATGATGTTACTGCTGTAAAAAAGGCTGTAGAAGCTGAAGTTATTGCAGTAGGTGGATTTGGAATAAATGCTAAGGTTATAAATAGAATCAAAGAAGCACAGAAAAGACAAGGTGTAATAGTTTTAACTGATCCTGACTTTGCTGGTGAAAAGATAAGACGAATAATAGCTAAGAGGGTAGAAGGAATAAAACATGCTTATATAGCAAGGGAAGATGGAACAAAAGATGGTGACATTGGGGTTGAAAATGCTACACCAGAGGTTATAATAAGAGCTTTGACTGAAGCAAAGGCTAATCAAAAGGAAAAAAGAGAAGAATTTAGTATTCAAGATCTTTTATATTTTAAATTGGTTGGTGATGGAGATGCTAAAAATAGAAGAGCTCTTTTAGGTAAAGAACTTAGCATTGGATATGGAAATGGAAATCAACTACTTTCCAGATTAAACAATTATGGAATAACAAAAGAAGAATTTGTGGAAGCTATGAAAAAGGTTGATAAAAAGTTAAGTATAGGAGAGTAATTTTATGGATATAAAAGATATAAAAACGCAGGAATTAGTGAAGAAATATAATTTTAAGTTTACTAAAAGTTTAGGCCAAAACTTTCTTGTAGATGATTCTGTATTACAAGACATTGTTGATGGTGCTGAAATAACTGAAGATGACTTAGTCATAGAAATAGGTCCAGGAGTTGGGACGCTAACAGTAGAACTTCTTAAGAAAGCAAAAAAGGTAATAGCTATAGAGTTAGATGATGAGCTAGTACCAATATTACAAAATGAGCTTGGAGATAATCCTAAGTTTCAATTAATTCATAAGGATGCATTAAAAGTTGATTTTAATGAGTTGATAGGTGAAGAAAAAAACGTTAAGCTTGTAGCGAATCTTCCGTATTATGTTACTACTCCAATTATTGTGAGACTTTTAAATGAAGGGTACAATTTTAAATCTCTAACAATAATGATACAGAAAGAAGTGGCAGAAAGAATAAACTCAGAACCTAATTGTAAAGAATATGGTTCTATATCTGTTCTTGTTCAATACTATTGCGATACAAGGATAGTAAGATATGTTTCACCTGAGTCCTTTATTCCAAGACCAAAGGTGGAATCTATAGTTATAAGGTTAGATAGACTTGAAAAACCTAGAGTAGATGTTAAAAGTCAAAAGTTATTTTTTGATGTGGTAAGAGGTTCATTTAATATGAGAAGAAAGACCTTATGGAATACTGTTAAAAGTGTAGGACTTTCAAAAGAACAGATGGAAAAGGCATTCGAAAATAGTGGAATAGATCCTAAAAGAAGAGGGGAAACTCTAAGTGTAGCTGAATTTGCAGCTCTTAGTGATTCTATATATGAAGAAAAAGATAATGGTTAAGAAATTTGTGTACATAAAAATATAAATTAAGTTATTAGTATCCTAGCTCAATAACATACTTAATTATATAAAAAGCTTCTGTTAATAAACAGAAGCTTTTTGCTTTTGAAATAAAATGGGACAACTGTATATAAGCCTTTTCAATCATATTATAAGACTTTACACATATAATATAAGGAATAAATATAATGTGGAGGGACTATTAAGTTGTCACACGGAAAATTATATAGGAGTTTTATTATACTTCAAGAAGATGAAAGAGGTCATTCTGTATCATCTGATAAGCCTTTGTCAGGGTATGCAAAGATTGAGGCTAAAAATGATAAATGCAAGATAACCTTCTATGCACAAAACTTAAAAAAAGATAATGGCAAGTTGTGCATGATCCTTATCTGTTCAAAAAAAGATAATAAGCAATTAATAAACCTAGGTCCTGTGAACATATCTGAACAAGGTAAGGCTGAGACAAGTTGTGAGTATTTAGCAAATGATGTAGGCGGAGCTGGAATACTATTTGATAAAGTCTCAGGAGCAGCCCTTGCAAAAGAATTGGATGGAAAGTTCACCTTTGTACTTGGTGGATTCATGAATGGTGAATCGCCAAGTGATGATTGGAAAGCTTACAAACTAATCAATGCAAAGATTAAGACAGAAATGAAAGTAGAAGAAAAAGTAGAAGAAAAAGTAGAAGTGAAAGAAAGTAGCAAAGATGAGCATCATCATAAAGATGAACATAAAAAGTTTGAGTACGAACAAGATAAAAAAGTTAAAGTAGAAATCAAAGAAAAAGTAGAAAAAAAGAGAGAAGAAGAACTTCAGCAACCAATTGTAGAAGAAGTTAAAGACAATCCTAGAAAACTAGAAGAGGATCAACAAGAAGATAAGGTGATTGTTGAACAAGCTGATAAAAAGTTAGAGGTAGAAGAAGAAATTAAAGTAGATAGAGTTGAAGCTGAAACTCCTAATAGTGAAACGAAGGATGAGCCTGTAGAAAGTTACTTGGACAAAATAGATGATAGAGAAGAAGAGGAAGATCCTAAGGATCATAAATTTGATGAATACGAAAGATCGATTGTTGACGTAAAAGAAAGAGATGAAGACTTAGATTTAGAAAACAGCTTTGAGATAAGAGGTAGTATAGGAGAATTCTTCCAGGGTGTTGTTCAGGACTTTGAAGAGATTGGTGGATTCAGAGACATAAAGTACTGCAAGTGGTACAAGGTCCCAGTGAAGGATTTAGACGTTATGTGCAACATATCAAACTACAATAAATACACAGTAGTATATTATCCTATGATAAATTATTATCCATACATTAAAAAATATGGATACTTTATGGTTGGATTTAAATGTGATGATGAGGGTAGAGTTAAGTATTTGGTTTATGCAGTACCTGGAACTAAAGATAAGTTAGAACAACCATATGGAGGTAAGTCAGGATTTGTAACTTGGATGCCTTATTCTAAGAAGGGTAAGGATTATGGTTATTGGTTAATGTTCTATGATTTTAAAAATTCCATGATAGTTGTGCCAATGAAATAGAATCAAGGTGGTGTAGTTTGATAAACTGCTTATAACAAATAAGCGTAAATAGTTTATCTTTTCACCACCTTAATTTTTGTAATAAAAGGCTTGTACCTATAATATACTAAAGTATAAAATGCTATATTGCAGGGGGTAAAAAGTGAAAGCGTTTATGAACAAAAAGCAATTGGGAGTTATGCTGATTCTCATAAGTCTTATGGCAGTACTTTTTGTAGTCCAAGTAGGGTTTAATGATAGATTGAGGATAGTGTCTTTAATGAACAGTAATATAACTGATTTCAAGCAATACTCAATAAATGACGGAAGGTATCAGTATAAATTACCTAGCGAGTGGATTGCAGAACAGAAATCTTATCCAGGGAACTATATAATTTACTCCAATAACTTTAAAAATGATGAATTAGGGGTAGTGGGGTATGCTCAGCTGTTAAATTCAAAAGAAAACTTGGACAAGATATCTGGAGAAGACAAGACTAGATTAAATAATGAAAAGATATTAGATTATAAGATAGTAAGTACAAAGGTAAAAGATAAGGAATGCAGAAAGGTTAACTATAAGGAAAAACTAAATCAAGGAAAACTAGTATATCATAATACATACTACGTTAGTGAAGCAAACGGAATAGTTTTCAAGGTGGACTTTAGCATAGGACAAGATAAATATAAGGAAAGTTTGGATTCGGTATTTGATATTATTGTAGAGAGTTTTATTCAGAATAAATAATCTAACATATAAATTAATAGTTGAGTTAGGAACCCTATAGTATTATAATTTAAGTTAGAGTAAGGTAGGAGAAGTATAAAACTTCTCCTTTATGTATTGTTCTTTGTTTGAGAGTGAGTTTAGTTATAATTATTATATCTATAAGGGAGTTTGGTACAAAGTGAATAGTAGAAAAAGCATTATTTTATTGATGATATTTGTTTTAGTGTCAGCGTTATTTGTATCATGTGGTGTAACTGAAGCAATACAAAGTAAGCTTGGAAGTAAAAATAAAGATTTCGAATATATAAAACAAAATAAAGTTGATAAAATAGTTATTCAGAGCACTAGAGATACTGGATTTAGATTTGTTGTAACAGACAAGAGTACCATATCAGAGATATATGATTTATTATCCTCTGCAAAAGCAGTAAGTGAAAAGTCTACGCTTGAACCAGATTATGTATTTGAGCTACAAATGGGAAAAGAAGTAAAGAAGTTTAATTATGTAGTTGGTATATATGACAAGAAAACTGGCAACTTTTACGATGATAAATCCATATATGTAGTTCCAAAGCGATTAGATAATGATATAATACAAAACTTATCTTTTATTAGAAAACCTAGAGAATTTGAAAATGTTTATTATTCTTCTATATTAGAAGTTATAAAAAAGAACAAAGATGGGTTGACCAAGGATGATGGTAGCATAGGTATAGATATTTCGGATGATAGAGATTGTGCACAGTACATATTATCTACTGATTTAGAGCAGTTCAAAAGAGATATAAAATCAATAATTCCTAATGGACAGTTAGTAGATAAAAACTCGGATAAGTTTAATATAATCATCAGCGTTAAAAACCAAGGTTATAAGACTAAAACATTTAAAACTATAGTAACTATAACAAATAAAAAAGATAATTCTCAAACTAATTATTATGTGGATTGCAAGTATGATGATTTTAATGCATGGCAAATAAACGTATTAGATAAAAAACCAGATGCCTGGTAAAAATAGGAGGTACTACAATTGGGAGAATGTTCAACATGTTCAAGTAAAGATAAATGTTCAAGTGCTAAAAGCGGTACAAATGTATGTGTTAAGGTTATGCCTAAATACGGCAATATTAAAAATATAATTGGAGTTATAAGTGGAAAGGGTGGCGTAGGGAAATCTACTGTTACTGGCATAATGGCTACTCATTTGAGAAAGAAAGGCTATAAAGTTGGAGTGCTGGATGCTGATATAACAGGGCCTTCAATGCCAAGGTTCTTTGGGATTAATGAAAAGAGAGCACAAATGATACCAATAGACGATAATAACAACTTCAAGTTTATTCCTGTTGAAACAAAAATGGGAATCAAGGTAATATCAATGAATTTGCTTACTGCTGAAGAAGCTCAACCTGTCATATGGAGGGGGCCAGTAGTAACTGGAGTTTTAAATCAGATGTACACTGATACTGTATGGGATGATTTAGACTATTTACTGATAGATATGCCACCTGGAACTGGTGATATAGCTCTTACAGTAATGCAAAGTTTTCCTATATCAGAAATTGTGGTGGTATCAACTCCTCAAGATATGGTTTCAATGATTGTTAAGAAAGTTGTTATCATGGCTGAAAAGGTTGGGGTACCAATAAAGGGTGTTGTAGAAAACATGTCTTATATAGAGTGTGATGGATGCGGTACAAAGATGAGAGTATTTTCTAAAAAGTCTGCAGAAGAGCATGCAGAGTATTTAGGTCTGCCACTTATATGTGAGCTGCCAATAAATGTTGAATTAACTGAAGCTTTAGAAGAAGGAAAAGCAGAAGGTTATGTAGCGGATAATGCTTTATATGAAATGTTGTTTTCAGCATTATACTAAAAGATTTTTATACTAAGAATTGAACTTAAATTAAGAGCTACCATAATTAAGTTTTACCTGTAATTATGGTAATGCTGTATATATAAGTTTATTATTTGAAGCTTCAAGTTTCATTGTTAAATTATCATTTAATAGACATAAAATGAAACCTTTAGGAGATAATAAAGATGTTAATTATTTTTGAGGAGGAAATTTTATGAGAGCTGAAGTAGATAAGGATACTTGCATTGGATGTGGACTTTGCCCATCTATTTGTCCAGAGGTGTTTGATATGGAGGACGATGGAAAAGCTGCTGCAGTAAATCCTGATGTTCCTGAAGGAGTAGAGGACTCAGCTAAGGAAGCTGAAGAAGGTTGTCCTGTAAATGCAATATCAGTAGAATAGCTACTATATTGAAAAAGCAGTGCTTTTTAGCACTGCTTTTTTACTATTTTACCTATGATTTTTCAACTTTTCGTCAATGGAAATACCGCCGGATTTTTCATCAAATCTAACTACAGTTACAACTCTTTCTATTCCTAAGTCAAATGGTATCTTGTGAGCCTTTTTTACTACTTCAAACACTTTGTCAAACTCGCCTTCAATAGTTGTACTCATGGCCCCTACTTCATATCTTAAGCCAGATTGTTCTATATACTCAATGACCTTATCTACTACTTTATACATTTCATCTTCACTTACACATGGAATTAATGGCATTACTGCTATATCTGCTATAACCATATTAATACCCCCTAATATGAACTTAGAGACGCTTGCTTAACGAGTCTTTCAACCGGTAGGAAGTAAAGTATTATAACACATATGATAGCCTCTGCACCCATTATCAATCCATTTACAGTTAAAGAATATATCCATACAGATGTACCAGCGGGTGCATATTCACCAAAGAATACAACTCCGGATATAAAGTGGCATATGAACCTTCCGAAAATTGCAATAATGCATGCTAACAATTTTGTGTTTGAACCTAGCAATTTACTATTTTTAAAGAAACCGGACAAACCAAGAGCAGTAAATGCTAAAGGATAATCAAACAATAATTGTACTGGATGAACAATATAAGGATCAGTAAGAAGATTTATTAAACCATATAAAAACCCAGTTAGGAGTCCAACAGATGGACCATATATTAGACCAATAAGTACTATAGGAATCATACTTCCAGGAGTAACACTTCCGCCTTGAGGAAAGTGATATAATTTAAGTGCTTGTAGAATAGTAGCTAGAGCAAGTGCTAAAGCAATTCTTGCTATAAGTTTTGCGTCAAATTTAATTTTTCTTGATGCTGCAAAAACTCCTATTAATACTGCACAACCTAATAATGCTATGACGTTCATAGGATTTGTAAAGATATCTACTACATTTTTTGGTAGACTACCGAATTTAGCTAGTCCTTCAAAAAAATCTTTAATAATTTGATTAAAGTAATTAATCATAAGATCCCCCTTTTAGTGATTAAGGAGCGAAAAGAGAGCAAAAAAACCGCATTCCAGAACTGGAATACGGTTGATATACTATCAATAACGCTTTCCTACGCTGGTATTATCCAGATCAGGTATGAGGGTTAATGAATGATATCATCTCTCAGCCTTAAGGCACCCCTAGCACACTGTTTTAATTTAGCATTATTATACTCCAAATTTTAGAAAAAATCAATTTGTTTATTGCTGTTAGCTTTATCATGAGAGAAGGAATTTGTATCAACAGAATTTCTCATAGTTATAGGTATATCAACTGTATCGCCAACTTTAACATTTTGAGAGAGTCTGGATACATCTAAATCTATAGTACTGCCATCTTCTAAAGATATGAAAGCATCGGTTTTGTTCATGTCTAAAACTTTTCCTTTCAAAATATCACCTCTTTACTAAATTTATATACAATCAAAAACTACTTTTTATAAACATTAGTCTTTGCTTTTAATAAATATTTATACTGAAAAAAAGTAAGACTTATCTAAGCCTTACTTTGATATTTTGACGAAAATCAGTACATAAAGGTGATATTCTAATTATATAGAGTTCCTAGCTCAACTATTGATTTATACACGCTAAAATTCATAGGTACGTGATTTTACAACAAGTATAAATTAAGTTTCGATACAGGAATCCTTTAAATACTCCTAGTACAAATCAGAATAAATTATCTTAAAGACATCTAATGCCTCTTCTATTTTAATTTTTAGGAGAGATTTTCTATTGTTAAACTCTTTGAAACCTTTATCTGTAAGAGTGTAAACTTTCATGAATTTTTTCTTGGGATCATCCCATTGGCCTAATACAAGATCTTCTTTTTCAAACTTTTTTAGTAAAGGATATATTCCGCCGGTGCTAGGAACCCATAAACCATTAGTTCTTTCGCCTATTTTATGAGAGATATCATTTCCATTTGTAGGACCTAAACTTAATATATAAAGAACATAAATTGGAAGAAGGCCTTTAGTAAGTACTTGTCCTACGGCCTCTTTTTCTTTTTGAACTTTTTTTAGTTCATTAAGCTTTTGCTTATATTCCTCATACAGACGTTTTTCTTCAGCTTTTATATCTTCTATGTTACTAAATTTAAATTCGTCCACTATAATAACTATTCCCTTTGTATAGCAAGGCCGAGGAGTCCAGGTCCGGTGTGTACCCCTAATGCTGGCCCGATACTTGATATACTTATATGAGTTATATTTGGTAAATCCTTTACAACTTCAAAGAAAGCTTTTGCTTCATCCAATGCGCCACCTTGTAGTACCCAAACCTTACATTTAGAGATACTTAGATTTTCATCTAATATTTCCCTTAGTTTGCCGATAGCTTGTTTTCTACCTCTTGCCTTAGCGTGAGTGACATAAACACCATCATCATTTATATAGATTACTGGCTTTATGTTTAACATCTCTCCTATGGTTCCAGAAACCTTTCCGATTCTTCCACCTTTTTTCAAATAATCTAAGGTGTTAAGTGTAAAGTAGCCATCAGTTTTTTCTCTAAGCTTTGGTAAAAATTCAATTATCTCTTCAAAACTTCTACCTGATGCTATCATCTCAGCAGCGACTAAAGCTATGGAGCCTTGAGGCATGCTTAATGTTTTAGAATCAAATATATAGGTTTTTAGATTTGGATGGTTTTCAGCTATTATTCTTAAACTATTCGCAGTGCCAGAAAGTCCTGATGATATGCTTATAGATATAGCATGTGTATATCCTTGAGCTTCGATTTGATTCAAAACGTTTTCTATAAATTGTCCATCAGGAAGTGATGTTTTTGGCACTTCTTTTTCAAGAGATAGATATACATCTTCTGGACTTATCTCTAGCCTGTCTAGATAATCATGGTCTTTATATATAACTCTTAAAGGTAAGAAAAAAATGTTATATTTATTTAAAATCTCAGTATCTAAATCACAACCGCTATCAGTAATTAAAGCTATTTTTTGCAAGGTATATTCCTCCTCAAATCTATTATGATTAAATTATATCACAAGTGATAACTATATCAATACTGATATAGTTGAAGAAAAAAATTTGCTTGTTTGAATCTTATATATATATTATTTTGAATAAGTATTAAATTATTCAATCAGATGTTTAAAAAAATTAAAAAGTTAATTATAATTATAGGAGCAGGTTGTACGTAGAACTAATTATAGTTTTAAGAACTTAACATTGAGTCTATTTTTTATTTTTGGGGTGAAGATTTTGAAAAAAGATTTTCTGATATATATAGTATTATCTTTTCAACTATTTTTTATAATATTTCTTATAATAAGAAATATTAAGCTGAAAAATAATATAATGCAGGTAGAGACAATAAAAAAAGAAATATATAGCATGGGTAAAAAGATAAGTACTACTGATAGTAGAAGTTTAGTGTATGAAATTATGTTAGATTCAGCAATGTCTATAATTGATAAAGCTAATAGAGGTAGTGTATTAGTGTTAGAGGAAGATGATTATTTTCACTATAGAGCTATTAAAGGGTATCCGAAAGATCTACTGAACATGAGAATAAAAAGAGAAGATGTGTATCTTTATAAGTATAATAAACTAGAAGATATTTGTATTCTTAAAATGCCATTTAATGACGAGGCTGATCTATTTAATGACAGCATTTCAAGTGAGATTCGATTATTAGAGAAGGGGACTAGTATCAAAAGTGTTTTATTTTCACCTATTTATATAGATAACAAAGTTGTGGCTGTAGTAAATTTGGATAGTACTTCACCTGATGCATTGTTTAATAAAGCTGATATCAGCAAAATGAAGTACATGAACCATGAGCTAGAGCTTGCACTTAAAAACTTCCTCTCGCAAGAACAACTCAGGTATATAGCAACTCATGATGAATTAACAAATCTTTATAATAGAAGGAGCTTCAAGGATTATTTCAGTAAAGAAATTCTTGAGATGCAAAGAAAAAGACATATATCACAGGTGGCACTTATAGACTTAGATGACTTTAAGTTTATAAACGATACTTATGGACATAGTGAGGGGGATAAGGCACTTATTATAATGTCAGAGGCTTTGCGAACTAATTTGAATCACAATGACCTATATGCCAGAATGTCAGGAGATGAATTTGTAATACTTTTTAGAAATAGTACACAGAAGCAAGCTATAGAGAAAATCATGAGAGTAAAAGAGTATTTACTAACAAACTGTACTGAGAAAAATCATATAGATTTTAGTTATGGATTAGCTCAGATAGATGGTATAAATAATTTAAGTATAGATGCAATTTTGTCCATAGCAGACAGAAATATGTATGAAGACAAAAGAGAGAAGAAATGCAAGAGGGAGTGTACATAATAGCTTTTATAGATTTAGCTATGTTTTAAATAATAGGAAGTAGTGTCTATGTTTATAATAAAAAAGTTGACGAATTAAATATTCGTCAACTTTTTTACGGTAAAGGAAAGTGTCAAGCTTTTTTGATACATACTAAAAAATTAGATATTAAAAGAGCTGTCTCTGTGTTTTTTTAATTATATTTTGGGGTGACAGAGTTGTCAATTATATGCCATATTGTGTTACCTTTTGCTAGATAAACTTTATTACCATCTTCAGTGGTCAGTTCAGTTTGGGCATCAGAAGTATTTCTTGACCAGTGGATTTTTTCAACTTTACCATTAGAAAATAAGTATCCAGTACCTTTCCCTGTCATAGCGATATCTAAATGTGTATTATCAGATTGAATTTTTATAGAGGTTTGTTGTACAACTATATTAGTGAAAGAAAGAGGTAAATTATTATTTTTATCTATAGATTTTACTCCGTCCATGTACTTTTCATATTTACCATTAACAAACTTGTAATTAGTTACATAGAAATTATTTAGTTTTAGGTTTACTGCAGTTGCATTAGTTAAGTCTTTATTTTTCCAAAATGAATTATCAAAAGAAAGATTAGACATTATATCCGCTTTTATATCCTTAGAAGTTATATACTTACGTATATTATCAGCAGAAGTATATAGGTTATGAGGAGCTTTTTTAGAAGTATCTCTATAAAAATAGGAACCATTTGCTATTTCATTTATGCTTTTTATAGAAGAGTCAGTTTTTATAGTTGATAAAGCTTCATCGCTTCCGCCACAATGAGCAAAAGGTAGTTTATATTCTTTAGCAATAGATAAAAAGTAAGGACGAGCACTTCTTATAGGGCCAATCTCTTTAGGTGTTTTCTTGTGAAACAATGCTATAAATCTCGGAATTCCACCTTCAGCCATAGTCTCAAATACGATATCAGCTTCGCTCAGGCCGCTCTGAGGTCTTGCATCTTTTGAATTCTCTATTATGGCCATAAAAGGAATATTAGATTTCTCTGTTTCGGTCAATTCTTCACCGGTGTAACAGCAATTATTTGTAACAGTATCATTGCTTGAAATGTCAATTACAGGTGGAGATTCCCTTTTAAAAGGTTTAGTAGAGCTAGATTTCGTGTCGGTGTAACTGCAACCAGTAATAGAAATACATAATAATAAAGGTATAATAAAAGTGATTTTTTTCATGAACTCACCTCCTCAAGTTAATGTGTTCAGCATATAAGCTTGTACACTATATTTAAATATATATGCGGCAACCTATTAATATTATTAAAACTTAGACGAAAATCAAAAATAGTAATATTAATTTGCCAGTATTTTCTTAAATATTCCTAATGTCAACATTTGAAATACTGTAAAAAAGTTTAAAAATAGAAGATATAATGACGTATACTTTGCTATTATTAAGATAAAGTTTAATTTAGAATTGCCTTTAAATTTTTAGTGAAGTATAATAAGTCAGTACAAGATATAGTGTAATGGGGGTCGTCGATGTGCTAGATGTTGTGAAGCGCGATGGAAGAAGGGTTAGCTTCAATGCTCAAAAGATAGGAAAAGCTATTAAGGGAGCAGCAGAAGAAATTGGTCAGAGTTTAAAAGAAAGCCAAGTAATTGATACAATTCAAAAGGTAATCAATTATATCGAAATGTCTGGAAAATCAAATGTTACTGTAGAAGAAATTCAAAACTTAGTTGAAAAGGCTTTAAGTGATAATGGGTTTAAGAATATAGCGCAAGCATATTCAACTTATAGAAATGAGAGAACTAAAGTCAGAGAAATAAAATCAGACTTAATGAGAGCAATTGGAAAAATTGGAGTTGAAACAGATAGAGATAATGCAAATGTAGGAAATAATTTCTCATCAAAGCTACTTAGAATAGCGTCGGAATCTAATAAGTGGCATAACCTTGCTTCAATGCCGAAGCATTTGGCAAAAGCTCATGAAAATGGTGATGTTTATTATCATGATTTAGATAGCTATAATTTGACTACAAACTGTTTACATATACCAACTAAAGAAATATTAGAAAATGGTTTTAACACTGGGTATGGAACAATAAATAACCCAAGAAGAATAGAGACAGCAGCAGAGCTTTCTTGCATATTACTTCAGTCAACTCAAAATGATATGTTTGGAGGACAATCGCATCCTGATTTTGATAATGACATGTCAATATTTGTTGAGCCAACTAGGCAAGAAATAAAAGAAGAGCTTATGGAATATGGAGTAGAGGGAGAGAAGCTTGAAAGGCTTGTAGACTCTAAGCTTAGAGAAAGAGTTCATCAAGCTATGCAAGGTGTTGTATATAACTTAAATACAATGCATTCTCGTGCAGGTTCTCAGGTGCCATTCTCATCTATAAACCTAGGTATTCCTTATAATCAAGATGCTGCACTTGTTTGTGAGATATTCTTACTTGAATATGAAAAGGGGTTAGGAAAAGGAGAGCAGCCTATATTCCCTAACATAATTTTTAGAGTTAAAGAAGGAGTGAATAGGGAGAAAGAAGATCCTTATTTCTATCTTTTTGAATTAGCATGTAGAGTAGCTGCTAAAAGAATGAATCCTACATTTATGAATATAGATGCAGATTTTAATAAAGAGTATTATGATAAGGGATATATGCCTGCAACAATGGGATGTAGAACATATCTTATGAATAATATAAATGGTGATCATGGTTGTAAGGGAAGAGGTAATATTGCACCTACAACAATAAATCTACCAAGAATAGGACTACAAGCAAAAGGAAATGTTGATAAGTTCTTCGAAATACTACAAAGTAAAATGGAACTTGCTAAGGAATCCCTAATGCATAGATATTCAGTTCTTAAGAACTTAAGAGTTAAAGATCTTCCATTTGTAGCAGGTCAAGGACTTATGAAAGGATCAGAAGGATTAAGTCCAGATGATAATATTGAACCTATTTTAAAACAAGGAACTTGGGTTTTAGGGTTCATAGGGCTTGCTGAAACTTTAATTGCCTTAGTTGGAAAGCATCATGGCGAAGATGAAGCTACAAGAGAACTAGGTATTAAGATAGTATCATATATCAGAGAATATACTGATAGGCTAAAAGAAGAGACTCATCTTAATTGGAGTTGTTATGCTACTCCAGCAGAAGGATTAAGTGGAAAGTTCATAAAGCAAGACCAAAAGATATTTGGAATAGTTAAAGGGGTTACTGATAAGGATTATTATACTAACAGTTATCATGTGCCGGTGGGATATCCAATATCAATAATAGATAAGATAAAGATAGAAGCGCCATATCATAAGATTTGTAATGGTGGACATATATCATATCTTGAAGTTGACGGAACTCCTGATGGAGAAGCTATAATGAATATACTTAACTATGCATACAAGAATACTAATATCAGCTATTTAGGTATAAATTTCCACATAAGATATTGTAAGAACTGTGGAACTTATTTAAATAACGGTGAATCAAAATGCACACGTTGTGGAAGTCATGATATACAAGGTGTTTCAAGAGTTACAGGATATTTAAGTCTTGATGAAAGATTTGGTCCAGGAAAGTATGAAGAGAGAGAAGACAGAGTTACTCATACTGAAAATCATAAGCATAGTTATTTCATAGAAAAATAGTCGTTTAGCTGTAAAGACCATAAAAAACGAATACTTGTAAGTTTTAATTAATAAAGAAATCATGCATATAAGGATATCTACTCCATATATATGCATGATTTCTATTTTGGTAAGAAAATTTGGAACAAAAATAGTATCGGAAATATAACACCTAGGTGATTAGCTTATAAACATTTTGATTTGACAAAATATAATAATGCAATAGATTGTTTACAATTTAATTTTATTGATATATAATATCAATAAAGAATAATTATCTGTAGAGGTGTAAATATGAACGAAACTATAAATATAATAAAACAACATAGATCAATAAGACAGTACTTGGATAAGGATATATCAGAAGAATTAGTTGATGAAGTACTTAAAGCTGCTCAGGCTATGCCAAATTCTATTAATGGGCAACAGACATCAATTATAGTGGTTAGGGATAAGAAAAAGAAAAAGAAGCTTTCTGAAATAACTGGTGATCAAGTGTATGTAGATAAAGCGCCAGTATTTTTAGTATTTGTAATGGACTTTTATAAAACTAATTTAGGTGCTGAAAAGCATGGAAGAAAGCAAGTTATTCACGAAAGTGTTGAAGGTACTGCAGCTGGAGTGTTTGATGCAGGCATAGCTATGGGAGCAGCTATAATAGCTGCTGAATCATTAGGACTATCAGTAGTTCCTATTGGTGGGATAAGAAGAAATCCGGAAGAGGTTATAGAGCTTTTGGAACTACCTGAGTTTACTTATCCAGTATGTGGATTGGTCCTAGGTTATGCAGAAAATCAATCTAAGCAAAAGCCTAGATTATCATTTGAGACATTTAAGCATGTAGATAGATACCATAAAGAAGTACTAAAAGCTAAGATAGATGAGTATGATGAATATATGGAAAAATATCTTAAGGAGATAGGAAGAGAGCAGGAAGGTAATTGGAGTAACTTAACGTCTTCTTTATATCAAACTGTCTATTATCCTAAGGTTAAGGACACTATGGTTAAGCAAGGATTTAAGAATGATAAATAATATTAGATAAGTAATTAAATACAAAAAGATATAGGAAAAGCCTATATCTTTTTGTATTTATAAATTATTTATATGTTGATATATGATTTAATTAACAATGTATATTATAATTTAGTATGAAAGAATGCTACATGATTGTAATCTTAATATTATTAAAATTATAATCAATAACAAAGGCTCTTACAGAATACTATAGATAAACTACTTCATAGTAAAGCTTATCCAAATATCATTCTGTTTGGAACTGTTTTATCTATGAATTGCTTAATCAATATGGAGGTAAGGTTATGATTGATACAATACAAAAAACTGCAGAAATGCTAGAAAAAAAATTCAGTGGTGAAGGAAGTGGCCATGATTGGTGGCATATATATAGAGTTTGGCAGAATGCTAAAAATATAGCTGCGGTTGAGGAATGCGATAAAGACATTGTTGAATTAGCTGCATTGTTACACGATATTGCTGATTGGAAGTTTAATGATGGAGATGAAAAAGCAGGGAGTAGGGCTGCCAAGCAATGGCTTGAAGGATTGAATGTAGATGCAGATACTATAGCTAAGGTTTGTTACATTATAGATAATGTGACCTTCAAAGGAGCAAAAGTTGCTACACAGATGGATTCTATCGAAGGTATGATAGTTCAAGATGCAGATAGATTGGATGCTATAGGGGCTATTGGAATAGGTAGAGCTTTTGCTTATGGTGGGTTTAAAGGTAGAGAGATGTACAATCCGAGTGTAGCTTATGAAATGCACCATAGTTTTGAAGCTTATAAGAAAAGTGGAAGTAATACGATAAACCACTTTTACGAAAAACTTCTTCTGTTAAAGGATATGATGAATACAGAGAGGGGAAAAGTGTTAGCAGAGGAAAGACATAAGTTTATGCAACTGTTTTTAGATCAATTTTACAAAGAGTGGAATGGAGAGCTATAGGGCTCAGAAAAAGTTGAGGTGTTGATTTAGTAATGGAAGACAAAATGATAAGACTTTCAGGCATATTACATGAAAGTTTAGTAAATGGTCCTGGAATAAGAAGAGTTTTCTTTTCTCAGGGATGTAAACATAATTGTAAGGAAGTATCTATAATTTAATTGATAAATAGATGCTAATCGGTATTAACCTAGTAATATGAAGGGGTGCAATAAATAAATTGTGTGATATAGATTTATAATCATAAATAAAGAGTTAGGTGAGCAAAAAATAAGATAATTGCTTGCTTAACTCTTTATTTAATTAGTATCTAATAAATTGATTATCATAAATAAGAAAAGTAGAGTATAGTGAATTAGAAAGCTATATATCAATATATTGAATAATATGGTAAAATTTATATATGATAATATGAATCATACATAGAAGAGGAGAAATTATGAACATAGATTATAAAAACATTGAAATAAGTGGACTTAATTATGTTAGAGAACTTAAAGATGTGAACGGAGAAACATGTTTTTATATTCTTATTGATAATTTCAATAAGCCAGTAAGTGATGTGTATCATTTCTTAAAAGAACGGAAAAAGAGGTATGGAGACACCTTAAATTCTGTAAAGAGGAAAGTATATGATTTATGCATTTTATACGACTTTATGAGTACGATTAATATTACACCGGAACTTTTGACATATAATGAGTTAAATGAATTTTGTGGCGGATATATGAAAATAATTGATCCAAACTTTAGAGTTAATGATACGATAGAAAGAAGCATGGTAAATAGGTTACCTATTCTAGAAGAATATAAAAGAGATAATGTTTCAATATTAGATAATAGCAAAACTATCGGGTATGATGAAGGATCTATTATTAGAATTTCAAATAATGTAAAGCTCTATTTAATGTATTTATATGAAGTTAAAAATAGAGATATAGATTTGAATAAAATATTTACTATTAAAGAGATATTAGTGAATGCTGATAGTAAGTTACTTGGTCATAGGTATAATAATAAAAAATTTGTTTATTCGGTAAATGGAGTTTTGAAGTCAGTAGGAATCTACAATATTAATAGTAAAGTATGTTCCCCTATCGAAGTAAATTGTATATTTGAAAAAGAAGAAGAAAAGAGTTTTTTTTATGTTCTAAGTCAAAATAAAAATCCACTAATTAAGCTTTTATTCTATCTAATTAGAAAAACTGGTTTGAGAATAAGTGAAGCATTAGCGATTCAGATAGAAAAGTACAACATAAATGATGGAGATAAATTTTTAACTACTAAAGAATCAGATATAAGATGTAAGAGCAAGGAAGAAAATATATGGGAAGTATCTATAGTATGTAGACCGGAAAATCCTCCAGATTTGAAGATAAAGAATAATAAAAGTAGAGTAGTTCAATTTATAGATACAGATCAAACATTTTTTAGTTTGTATAGACAGTGTGTATTTTATAGAAATATAACAATGAAAGCAAAGAAAAAGAAACATAAATTTATGTTTATTAATAGGAGTGGAGGTAGATTAAAATACCAAAGAACTTATCAGATCTTTAATGAAGTGCTACAAAATTCAGGGCTTCATCACAGGAAGGGAGAGTTAACTATACATTCGTTTAGGCATACGTACGCAAGTGTATGGGTTAGTAAGATGAAAAAAATAGATGCAGATGTGGAATTAGATCAACTAGCGAGAATATTAGGACATGAAAACTCTAAGACCACAAGAGAAACATATATTCATTTTTTCAGAGAAGATAATATTAAGTTGTTGAAAAAGATGGAAGATACTAAATTTCAAGAAAGGTAATTAGGTATATGGAGTTTCCAGGAGTTAATGAATTTGGGGAATATAATGATAGTGTCATATACGAATGCTCAGAAAAATCACGTAAATTATATGAGGATGTACTTATAAAATATAAAACTCCTAAGGATTTTTTAAATAAAGATGAATATAAGAGAAGTGAACATAAAGTGGTAATATTTCTTTGTTTAAAGCTAGGAGTTAGACCTAAATGCAACTTGCAAAGCTTAATAATAACAAATTCGCCTAAGTTAGTGCAATACTATAAATTAATTCCTGAAGAATTTATTTCAACCTATAAAGATATGATAGGTATTAGTCCAGAGCAAGAAACAAGATTCTGTTCTCAGATAATTAAAGCTTTAATTTATTTAAATAAGGAAAGATTAGAATGTATAACCTATAGGGACACTATCAAATTAAAAGATAAAGATTTTAATACTATTACTCCTCAAAAGATATCCTTTTTAAGTAAGTTCCAAAAATTAGTTATGATGATAAATCCTGATTCTAGGAGGTGTGAGTTTCCTCCTATTGAAGAATTAGAAGATTATATTAAAAATGTATTTCATGGAGATAAACCATTAGAAAATGTAAGAGTTTTATATAGAAAAATAATAATGAACTTTAACACACCAGAAGAATTCTTAAAACAAAAGAATTTTATTTATAGAGAAAATGTATTTGTAATTTTTTTATGTTTAAAACAGCACATTAAGCCCCAATATAATATACAAGAAGTTAGAATTAATAACTATAGAGAGATAATAAATTATTTCAATTTAGTTCCTAGTGAGTTTTGGGAGGGTTATGAAAAGGAAGTTAAAGGACTTGACCGTAGAAAGAGTAAATTTCTTGTACAAATTATTAAAGCATTAATATTCTTGAGAAAAACTAATGTTAACGAAATAACATATGAGGATATACTTAGATTAAGAGATAAAAATTTTTTTACAGGAGTTGCGAATAACGAGCGCTTCCCTACTATATTAGAAAAAGTATTAGGCATTATGAATAGACAGGCACTTCCTTATAAACTTCCACAATATATTGAATTAGATTATGGAACAAAATGTGAAAAAACCAAGGAAGTAATAAAAGAATATTTACAAAAAAAGTATATCAATAAAAATTACAAAACAGAAATGCCTTTAATTTATATAAGACAATTCTTTAAGTGGGTTAGTAAGAATTATCATGGAATATTGGGACTAGATGAAATAAATGAAGCTCATTGGTTAGAATATAAAGAGTATGTGATAATGAATAATAAATATAAAGAGAGAACAAAAGAAGTAAAAATAAGTCTTGTAGCTATGTTTTTTGAATGGACACAGAGAGAAAATATAATAAATACAAGAATTGTTGACATTAATGAAAGATATATTCGAAAAGAAGATTGTAAACCAAGAATGTTTAAGGAAAGAGAGTACAGTAAACTAATACTGCAACAAATACTTTTATTTGAACCATCTAGTGATCAAGAGTTATTATTTAAGATGTATATGCTAATAGCATCAGCTACTGGTTTAAGGAAAGAAGAAGTTTTATGGCTAGAACCTAATTGCTTATACAATAGCACATATGAATCTGCAGAGATATCACTTCAGGTAGTAGATAAGATTGGCGTGAAAAATAAAATTACATCTGTTCTCCCATGGGGAATTGAGCCTTTGAAGTATTTGATAAAAAGATTTGAAAATCTTGAAATAAAAATAAAGTTCTATAACGAAAGATTAGGCAAACATGTATATTCATTATTTCAATATGACAATAAGCTATTATCTAGAACATATATATATGAGAAATTTTCTGATATATTGAGCAAGGCAAATATTTTAGATGACTGTGGCGAATTGGTAGAATTCGCAGATGTAAAGATTCATGGATTTAGGCATCAGAAATTTAATGACATATATGAAATTACTAATGGAAGTATTGCTGCTGTAAAGGTTGATTCTGGTCATCGATCTTCTGAAATGGCTAGAAGATATACGAAACAAAATCAAGATAAGAGACAGTTACAAGCTCTTAGGCTTATTGAAGAAGGTATGATAGTAGGTAAAGGTGCTGAAATAATAAAGGAAATGTTAAAAACTCCATATTCAATAGAAAGATATATTGAAATAGTGAAAAAAATGACTCAGGATATACAAAGAAATGATGTGACTAAGTTTTTAGGTTTTGGATTTTGCTTTTCTAAAAAGTGTGAGATAGTTGGTGGATGTGAAAGGTGCGATTTCTTTTATACATGTGAAACTTATTTAGAAGAATTGGCGGATAGATATTCGAAAAATTTCGCTATTTTAAAAAGTAAGCTGGGAAGAGATTGGGAGAATACTATATTAGAAGAGTGCAATTCGCAGTTAATAATAGAATTAAAGTATCAAGAAAAGTGGTTGAGCGAATTAGGGATGACCGATGAGGAAATCAGTAAATTAAGAACTAAATTATTAAGAGAGGAATCAGATGGAGAGTCAAAGTTTGTATACTAATACTAGTATTTCAAAATTAGAATATAGTAGTAAATATAATCTAAAGCAAATTATAAAAATATTAAATATAGATAATATAAATAGTCACTTAAGCAGAGACCTATTTAAAAATGTTCTTGAGTTATATTTAATAGGAAATAAAAATATAAGTGCTAATATTGAATGGAATCTTAAAGGATTTGATAAGACTATTGAACAATTTAATGATATTTATAGTTGGGAAAATGCAAAAAGTTCAAATAAAATAATATCAAGTAAGAAAAAGTACACCAATATGATCTATTATGTAATTATGGTCTTGGCTAAGAGAATTAAAGCAGATAAGGTAGTTTTGAATATAAATTTGAAAATTCCAGAGATATTACATAATAATGAAATACAAAGGATACTATCTGCATCAAGTTTATTGGGATATGAGCCTAAGGCTTTAGTATCAGGATTTAGAAAATTGATGTTGTATTATTGCGTAGATTTAGATTATATAACGGAAGATATACTTTATGAATTTGCAGAATGGGCTTCAAAATCAGCTTTAATAAGCAACATGTTTTATGTTCTTAAATATCTTGGTAATATAGAAAAAAATGCTGAATTTATTAATAAAGGTCAAAGAAATAAAGTAAAATACGTAGATTCAATACTGATAAAGAATAATCTTTCATTGAATATATATAACGATTTTATGGCTTATATATATAAGATAGAATATAAAGAAACTGCGCATTCAAAGATTTTAGAAGCTAAAAAATTTATAGAATGGTTTGACTCGAATTATACAGATGCTGGTGGATTAAACGAATTGAAGTTTTGCCACATTGAAGATTATGCTGATTATACAAAAAGTTTGATGACTAAAGGTAATAATAAACTTTCAACTGAAACTGTAAATACGAGACTATCAAAATTAAGAAATGGGCTATTTAAATATCTTTCATCAAAAGAACTGATAAATAATGAGTTAGAATGTGATATATTTGCCAGTAACGGACTATATAGCGAACTATATTTTGATTCGATATTTTCTAAGCCAACGCCTATTCCTATGGAAGATAGGGTGAAAATAGAAAAAGCCATTTTAGCGAATTATGAGGATATAGATGATATTTATATTGATATAATAAGAATCTGTTTTTATACAGGTGCAAGACCTACTGAAGTTATATGCCTTATGCATGAATGTGATAAAGGAACTACTGAGATTCCAAGCTTACATATACATAGAGCAAAAAAGTTCAAAGAGAGATATATACCTATGATTAGTAATGTACAGTCTATAGTTAAAAAGTGGAAGATAATAAATAAATCATCATTACCAGTATATATGCAATATGATGGAAAAACAGTTAAAAGGCTTTTTTATAAACGTGGAAGAGTCAGTACTATACAAACTATAGAAGATTATTTCAATGAAATAATGATCAGAAATGGTATAATATCTACAGATAATAAATCTAAATATTCACTATATACGTTGAGAAGAATAAGAATATCTACATGGCTAGAATCAGGTTTAACCGAAGACGAAGTTGCTTATTTGGTGGGACACCAATCTATTGATTCACATAATAATTATATCATTAGTAAAGAATTACGAATGAAGAATGCTGATAATATATATAATCACTTTTATAAAGATTTATTTGAAACTATTAATGCTGGAGATCAATACGTTTTAAAAAAAGAGGACGATATAAAAGAAGATGATCTTGATAAGTTAAAGCAAATATTAAGTGATATAGAAAACAAGACCTTAAATGGTGTTGTTAAGGAAGCTATAATCAAGGAGTTTCCAGAGATGATAATGCCTATGCCATGTGGTGATTGTATGGCTAAAGCCTTTGATGATAGTTTTGAGTGTGAATTTATGAGACTACCATGTTTAGATTGTGATGACTTAGATTTTAAAAATATAGGCTTAGATTTTTTTGATAATTATTTAGAAAGATTATTTAAAAGCAGACAAGATAAAATGAAAAGGGGATTAGATGGCTTGGTGTTAAAGACTAATAATCAACTTGAACGGATTAAAGAATTTTATATAAATAGAATAGGTGTTAATATAGAAGAAATAGATGCAAAGTTTGATTATATTAAAAATAAGGTATGCAAGAAACGTGGTAGACCTAAAAAGTAGTAGTTAGTGAGAATTAGTGAAAAGGAAGGAGTATAGTAATATTTGGTGTTTAACTGTACCAAATTACTGAATGATTATGAATAAAGAGATTCGTTTATCAGGACTTATGCATGAAAGCTTGGTTAATGGACCAGGAGTGAGAAGAGTTCTATTTGGACAAGGGTGCCGTCATAATTGTGAAGGGTGTTTTAATGTAGAAACCCATCCAATGGATGGTGGTGAGTTGAAGGATATGGATGAATTAATTGATGAAATAGTGAAGAATCCAATTTTATCAGGGGTGACCTTTTCTGGTGGAGATCCTTGGGAACAGGCTGAAAAGTTCGCATATATAGCAAAAAGAGTCAAGGAATCTGTTGATAATCCCAATTTTAATATATGGTGTTATACCGGATATACATATGAATTTATTTTGACAAATAAGGATAGTAGACGTGGATGGAATGAATTATTAAAGTATATAGATGTTTTAGTAGATGGAAGATTTGAAAAAAATAAGATGGCAGATACTTTGAAATTCAGAGGTTCAAGCAATCAGAGAATTATAGATGTTAAGGAAAGTCTAAAAAAAGGTGAGGCAATCACACTTAAGTATTAAATTAGAGGGCTGTAAAATGAGTAGTAATGATAAAAGAGGAAAAGCTGGTGCTGTAGCTTTAAAAAAATCTGCAGCAGAGAAAATACAAAAAAATAAAAAGATACTAATTAGGGAATTAGATTATTTTAGAAAAATGAAGATACCTTTAGTAAAAACCGAACTTTCAAAGCAATCAGGTATTTCTATAGCAACATTAAACAGGAGTCCTTATAAAGAGATAATAAAAGAATATCTAGAAGAAGAAAAAACTTTACTATCGCCAAATGGTAGACAAGAGCTATCACAGCTTATACAAGAAAATAAACAATTAAAAGAAGAAATAGAATTTTGGAAAGAAAAATATAAGAGACTAAAGAAAGAAATCGTGTTTGTTAAGGAACTAATTTAGAAATTTATAAAATTAATATTACTAAAAACAGACTATATATGATTAAAGTAGTAAAAGACTATGTCTATAGTCTTTATTCAATTCTAACAATAAACATTAATTTAATTAAAAACTCAATATAATTACAAAGTACCATGATTATGCACTTGGTAAGTGGGTAAAAGTTGGATGAAAAGCCAAACATATAGGTTGAATATACGTCTACTTAAAATATGAAAGTAATAGGGCGCTTTACTAGTATTCTTGTGATACAAAAATTATTCTTGATTATTATTTTGCAAGCATATAAAATTATGGTAAACAAGTAAAAATAATCATTTATATTATTTGAGAGTTTATTGTGGGGGGAAAGCAATGGAAGAAAGTTCACAGTATGAAGCAAAAGGGGCACTTACTATTGATAATAAAGATAGTTTAGCTAAGTTAGTGATAGATCCAAATGAGTTACATTCTCTTTTTAATCTATTAAATGGTAAACCTGATAGTACCACTAGAATATTTCCTAGAGATGTAGTGATAGGTAGAGACGATTTATTTGTTCTGAAAGATAAAATGAGAGAAAAGCTAAAACAATATGAAATTACCACTTTAATAGAAAGCATAAGTGTGAGATTTGAAAAGAATAAATTTGAAGAATTCTCAAATTGGTACCAATTTGAAGATTATAATTGGACAAGCTCTAATTGTATCGATAATATGGTTTTGAAGTGGGATTTTATGATTAACTTCAAAGAATATAGATGTCCACAAAGGCATACAGTAGTTGTGAGACTATCATCTGGAATGAGACCAGATCAAATTTTGCAAATGCTGTTAAATGGTAAAATTGAGGATTTAGATAGTATAGATAAAAACTTAGCTCCGGTTATATGCGATGTAACTTTTGTGAATCATCTCATAGGAGATGAAATAATTAATATTGTAGAAGAATGGAATAAGGGGTTAAAACAAGGAAGCAGTATTAATAATAAATATAAGTATTTTAGGAGACATAAACTTGCAGTAGCTAATGGCATACAGAATATAACAAAAGTAACTGGATTAGGTGCTATTATAGGTGCAGTTAACCTATATATATCTAATTTCAATGTGAAAAATGTTTTTCAAATAAGAATTGATCAAATTCAAGGCTTGATTATAGTTGGAGCTATTGGATTTGTATTATATGGGATATTGAAGCAAATAGGATATCAGCTTGGAAAGTCTATTATTGAATCCTTGGATGATTATGGTGAGGTGTTTACTTTTAACATAACGAAGGGAGACTGTAACAAACAAGAAGAGTTGCTAAATGAAAATAATAAATATGTAAAAAATATTAATACTGGACTTGCAATTAGCATAATAGTTAATATAATATGTAGTATAGTAGCGAGTATTTTATATAATAAAATATTTCTTGGATAAAATACAAATAAGTGGAAATAATTTTAAGTGAAACAACATAATATTTTTACATATAATATTACATGTAAAATTTAAGGAGTGAATGAGCTATGTTGAAACAAATATTAAAAAAGACTAAAGAATTATTAATTGGACAACATAGAGAATCAACTAACGTAGATAACTCATTATTAAAGTATATGAGTAGAGAAGATTATGCTTATTTTATGGGAAAGGCGAAAGATAGAAAACAAAAAAATAAGTATATATACTATTAAGAGCAGACTTACTTGGTTTTTAATGACATTTGAATATTTTTTAGCAAATTTACTGAGGAAAAAAGCTTAAGTATTATAGATACTTAAGCTTTTTTTCTTATTAAATAAATCTTCAATTCTAATATTAAGGGCGTAGGCTATTGCATAAACTTCATAATCAAATACAGGCCTAGTTTCAGACTCAATTCTTGAAAGCATAGGTTCATCAATTTTGATGCCTTGCAAATTCATTTTTGCAACTAAATCCTTCTGAGTACAGTTTTTACTTTTACGGATTATTCTAAGATTATGTCCAATAACATTTTTTCTTTCCATTTGTATCATCCTTATACAATTTATGAATTAATTTTAGTAAATTGCAAAAAATAAAAGTTGTGCAATGCACAAGTTTTGCAAATCTTATTAAAATTTTTAAATTAGGAGTGATTTATTTGGAAATGTGTATACCACTTGTAAAGGATGTTTCTTTATATAAAGAAATTGCCAAGAATATAGTTAATCCATTAGAAGTTCCTAGAGAAGCTATAAGTAACTCTATAGATGCTGAAGCTAAAAATATAAATATAGAGCTATATCGTAATAATGAAGGCTTGTTCTGTATAGATTTTATAGATGATGGGGTTGGGATGGGAAGAAGTGAGATAGAAAGCTTTTTTAATTTAGGGGACTCACAAAAAGATATAAGAAGTATTGGGGAAAAAGGTTTGGGAACTAAAATATTCTTTAAAAGTAAGAGGATAGTTGTAAAGGCACAAAAAGAAAACGCAGAAAGAACTATTGCGATAATGGATAATCCTTGGGATAACTTAAATAGTAATAAGGTTCCTAGTTACACGATAGAAAATGAGTCTCCTATTATTGGCAATAATGGTACTGCAATTAGAATTGAGGGATATCTAATTGATAATCCTGAGAGGTATTTCAATTTCCACACCTTAAAAGATTATATTTTATGGTTTACTGCTGGAGGTAGCTTTAAAAGTCTCTTTGCTATATACCCAGAATTGAATAGGTATGTTAGAAATATGCAGATTGCTCCTAGAATATTTATCAATGATAAAATACAACAAATAAAAGAAGAGATAGCAGGAACTCATCAATTTTATCCTCCTCAAGAAAATCCTAAAGAAGATATTGATGAGAAGGTTTATAAGAAATCAGTAAATTATTGTAGACATTTTGGACCATACCACAGAAGCACTAATATAAATGGAGAATATGTTTCATTTCAAATGTACGGTACTGTATCTGGTGTAAATTGTAGAAAATCAATATGTAAGTTAAGACATTCGGAAAGACTAAAAAGTAGATTTGGAGTATACTTAGCTAAGGATTTTATTCCCGTGACTAAAAAGTCAAATTTAATAACAAACCCTAATTACCATCACTTTCATCTCATAGTAAATTCTCAAAATTTTGAATTAACTGCTGATAGAAATAATATAAGTAATCAAGATGATCCAAAAGTTAAGTGGATATTGAGCAATGCAAAAAAGATTATAGATGAAGATATATTACCAATTGCAGATAGTGTATATTTTAGAATGAGAAAGGAAGAAGAGTGCCAAGCACAAATACAAGAAAAAAATATAGCATTAAGGAATAGGATAAACAATTTTGATAAGCTTCAAGAATTAGATATAGAAAATATACCTATAAAGAAGATTCCTGATAATGAATCACAAGTAGCATTACTATTAGCAGCATTACTAAGTAATGATAGATTTAAGCAATATATAAATTACATAGAGTCTATTGCCCATTATTCACAGTATTCTACTACAGATTTAATTTGTATTGATAATGAGGGAAAACCAATATTAGTTGAAATGGAATTTTTATTAAGCAATATTTTTAGGCATGATCACCCATATGAAACTTTTGATTACATAGTATGTTGGAAGATAGATATTGAAGTCAATGAAAAAAGAAAATTAGTAGATGGAGCGGAATTAAAACTAATTTGTGAGAATGAAAATTGGTTTCTAAAATGTGGAGCAGATAAAGTCATTCCTATAATAGAATTATCATATATAGTTAAAACTGTTAGGGGGGTTAGGAGTATTAATGATGTTGGATAATGTTATTAATGGAGTAATGAGTAAGGTGAGATTGAGGTAAAATATGTTAAAAATACATTGATATAGTATAATAAGGATAGCCTATTTAGCCTCTAAACGGTAGTCTATCCTTTATTTATCTATTATGCGATTAGTCTAGTTATATTTAATTGATCCAGTATTAAGGGATAAGGAGAATGGTTATAATTGAAAACAATAAATAGTTATATTGAAAAAACTTAGAAGAATATATAGGAGATGAAGAATTAACTAATATCGAAAAGGGAGACAAGTTTTAAAAATGGATTTTATTATATCTTTTTGACAAATCTGATTCTAAAATTAATGCACAACGTATAAGCGAAGGGGTTTTTATTTGTTATGGACCAAATGATGGGTGAATAGATGCATCATTTATAGAAAATCATACAATAACTCTCATACAAACAAAATATAAAACTGCCAATAGTTATGGAAATATTATAGCTTTCTTAGAAGATATTAAAATGAATCTTATAAACATTGGGAAAAGAAATTTGAATAAGGAGTCAATGGAAGTCCTAGATTATTGTGATGATACAGAAGGTATAGATATATTTTAAAACACTTATTGAGATGTTTAACAAATTAGATGTAATTAGTGATGAAAACAATGATATAATCCATGCAGAAAAAGAGTTAATTGGATATAATCTTCCTAAGTTTTTGAAATCTAGTGTGGAGACAGATCCAGAAGTTATAAGTATTTTTCAAGATAAAATAAGAGATGAGATAGAAGAGATAGTGGGATTAATTAAATAACTCATTGTTGGAGATAATATAAGCCTTAATTATTGAAAAGAGGAGCTAATTACTAGGTGGCAATAAGCCACTAGAAAATATGTAAGATTTATTTTATTACTATTTCTTTAGTATCTTATTTAAGTTTTAACTTTTTTTATTATTTATTGATATAATAATGCTAACTATTATATTATTAGTGAAATAAACATGATTTGAGTATGGCACCGAATCAGCTTGCGTAAAAGTTGTGGGTGTCTTTCTTTTGGGGAGCATATATAGATTTGATTTACATAAACCTATGTATGTTCCCAAATCAAGAAATCACCATTACTAGAACTGGTGTTTTTACGAATGTGGTGAGAGGGATTGTGCTTAATCACACATATAGGATACTATCGAAGCCTTCCTCAAACTTGTCTATATTAGAATCAAAACTTGACATCTTCATAATAATATTTTTAGGTACCTTTCTCTCACTACATCTTCTTTCATTTCTTTCTAGGCATATATGAAGTGGAGTATTAAAAACAATTCCTATAATTATAGCATTACATTTTAGTCCAATATTTATTATGCTTTTTCTATATTTTTTATTAGTATTTGTTGCATCAAATATCACATTATTATTAAGCAATTCAGTTTTTATATTTTCCTTTGCGGTCTTTATAACTAAATTATTTGTATTTAAGCAAAATGAATAAGAGCCAAAGAGACTTTTCCTAATCTCGTCGGTTGAAATTATTACTGTGCTATTATCTTTTAGATTATGATCAGCGTAATAAGATTTTCCACAGCCAGGAATACCTATGAGAATATATAACCTTTTCTTTAAAAGTGATTCGTTTTGTGATAATAATTTTGGAGTCTTATTATTTCTGTAGTTATCTAAGCAAATAATATTAGAGTCTATCATATGTTATAATCTCCTAAATATAATATAAGTTTATGAGTAATATGTATCTATAATATAAATAAAATCCATTTAAAACCATTATTATATATGCAGCATTAAAATTAATGCTATTTTATATGTTATATAATATCTAAAATAAAAAGATAACTTACAGGTAATGATTTATATAAGTTTATGTTGAAAGTAAGCGTCTAAAATTTAAGAGGAAATATTTAATATTAATAGCACATATCTTAGATAGATTAGCATATTTTATCCAAAGATACTACTCTAAATCAAGAATATGATTTCTGCATTGGATAGGAGTCATCTTTTTTAAGTTCCATTGATATCTATATTTATTATAATAAGTCATATAGTCATCTATCTCATTTTTTAACGCATCTATAGTATAGTAATCACTGACTATATTGGCTTGATTTTTAAAATGCCCAAAGAACGATTCCTGCGGGGCGTTGTGTCAGCAGTTACCTCGTCTAAACATCGATTGATTTAAGTTATATATCTTAAGTTTATTCTGAAATATAGAACTTGTATAATTCAAACCTTAATCTGAATGAACAAATGTATCTTTAACGATCGACAAATAAGCCTTCTTGCGTCTATTTTTATATAATAAGTAGGTAATACCTTACCAGGAGCACTTTGTTTAAGGTCTCTATTAAGAAGGTTAGGAGATACTTTATGTTCTTTAGTAGTTTTAGGCATTCTTCTGTACGGATTGACTTTCTGATGAGGACAAACAATATTATACTTTTCCATAATTCTGTGAATTCGCTTTAGATTATATACAATTTTAAACTCTCCCTCTAGTGCCATTTTGATTTGCCTTGCACACTTTTTACGATTCTTGAAATTAAATGCAATTAGGATATTCTCTTTTGATTCTAAATCTTTTTCGTTCGCTTGCTAATAGAACTATTTTTTTTCTTCACCCCCATTTCTAACTTTTTTAAAGTTAAATCTTATCTTTTAGTAAATTAACTTGAGATTTAAGACGTTTATAATTTTTTCTATAGTGAGATCTTTTTCGTTAGGTATTCCTCCGGAGTTACCCTTTCGTATATCCTGTAACACAAGTACGCCATCTTCTCTATAAGAAGTATGACACCTGTTTGATTAACTCTTTGCCTAATATAGATATTTCAAAACTGCATTCTTCGAATATTATTCTTAGAAGTCTTCCTTTCTCATACTCGGTTATGAAAACTCTCTTAAATTCATCAGTATATGTAAATGCTTTATTACTAACTTTTTTAAAATGTTTGTTTTTAAATGATAATGCTACTTCTTCTATATCTGTTAATTTAATTATGCAAAAAGTACCATTAGAGTAGTGTTTTTAGCGTCTGCTCTATAGGGTACATTTCAAAATTTGTTGTAGCTCTCTTTAAAGGCGTGTTTTAGTAATCTTATGGAGGAAATAACAGATATTTGTAGAATAGAGGTATAATAAGTGGAAAATATAGTTTTTTAAGAAACAAGGGTAAGTATGATTATTGAATTGCATTGTCATACAAAGAAAGTGAAAACGGGAGATGCTAAAACAAGAAATGTAGATGTTAAGAAATTTTCTACAAAGGTTCAAGAGTCTAATGTGGAAATTGTGAGGATAACAAATCACAACAATTTTCACTATTATCAGTATAAAGAGCTAAAAGATTCTGTGAAGGATTTTTGTATGGTTTGGCTAGGTATAGAATTAGATATAGATGGCAAGAAAAATAGGTGACATTTAATTGTAATAGCAAACCCTGATAATGATTTAAAAGGGATTTTTAGTACCGGGGATACCAGGTGTTTTCCTTAAGCAAAGACAATTAAATGCTATTCTTAATTAATCATATATTAATAGCAAAACGTAATTAACATGAGGGTGTCAGAATATGTTTAATACATATAAGCTAGATAAATCAATGTCTTAATTGGTTATGGTTGCTTGTAAAATGGTGATGTTAAAGGATATATTATAGGTGGTTCTGATAATGTCTATAATAGGAACTTAGTATATCAAGTAAATAGATTAATATGTAGCAAAGCCATTAGTATAAATGATTTACTACAGGGATTTGATGAGTAAAGGCAAAATGGCAACTATTATTTTTGATCCTGGTGGAGTGTTTATATGTATTAATGTAAGAGAAATTATATAGATAAAAAGTTATTAGCTATAGTTTATGAAGCTTTGGTGTGTATCATTATGACTTTGTAAACACGTGTTTATCAAAATATGGAGGGAAGAGTTATGAAATTTAAACTTATTGATTCTCTTTATGAAGCGAGAGATACAGATACAGTATATCTGATTTATATACATTGGGATGATTATGGATATTGCACTGAATTTGAAGCATATTACCTTGCAGTAAAAGAAGAAGGGCTTCAAAAACTTGGCGTTCTTAAAATTGGGTGTTACAACTTAAAGAATAAAGTTGAACCAACAAGAACGATTAATGATTATCTCTCTTACTCTATTAAGCAATTGCTACCAAAAAATACTTTTAAAAGTTTACCGGAAGACTTTTTTTCTTTAGGTCAAGATATTAATTATTATAAAAATATTAATAGGATTTTGGATGAGCGAGCTTTTAATTACTATGAATCATTAAGAGATTTGTCAAGTAATATAGATCAGTTCAAGAGGATGCATAATCAAGGAGAACCAATCTTGATAAATTCATTGATGAGAAACCTTTATTACCCTGTTATACTACAGTTTTGTAGAATCATTCATGGCGAATCTGAATTGACCCCTTATTCGTTTGACTTTAAGTATGATACTGAAGAAATTAATATTAACGTAGTTCCTGACTCAAAGCCACCATCTAATATTCATGTATTAATTGGAAGAAACGGTGTAGGTAAAACATGGCTTTTATACAACATAGTTAATAGATTATTGCAAAATAGTGGTAGTGAAGTAGCACTTGAGCCATCGAAAAAATACGAAGTAAGTGACCGATTTTCCATTGAATGCGCGCAAAATAGCTTTTCTGGTGTAATTGGAATATCCTTCAGTGTATTTGATGATGCACTGTGCTTAGAAGTTGATAATAACTACTTAGAGAGTTTAGATAAAAAAGTTGCTAAAGAAAAACTAGAAATCTTTAATAGAAAGTATAAGTACATTGGATTAGTTAGTAAGAATCAGAAGGATGGAAAAACTAAAACAAAATCTGTTGAAGATCTGAAAAAAGAGTTCAGAGATGCCTTGAAAAGGATTAAAATGCATAGAAATAAGATTGATATTTATCTAGAAACGTGTCGAAATTTAAATACAGATCCAATGTTTTCAGATAATGAATTCATAAAAATACTTGAATGTTATCTAAATAGTGAGGATATACCTAAAGAAGGATATGATTTAGAGACACAAGAACTGAAGTTAGTTATGTATAATTTTAACAAGTTAAGTTCAGGACATATGATTATTATGCTGTCACTAACATTGCTCTCTGAATCCATCTATGAAAAAACAATTGTTGTAATCGATGAACCAGAGACACACTTACATCCACCTTTACTATCAACCTATATTAGAACACTTTCATATCTTTTAGTTAAGAAGAATGCTGTGGCAATTATAGCAACACATTCACCTATAGTGTTGCAAGAAGTCCCTAGAAATTGTGTAAATAGGGTGGATAGAGTAAAAAAAGACATGTATTTTTCAGATATAAAAATAGAATCATTTGCTACGAGTATTGACTCATTAACAAGGGAGGTTTTTGGACTTGAGCTTATTAAAACTGGATTTTACCAACTGATTGAAAGGGAACTTGAGAGTGATTTTGAAAAAACTCTTGAGAAGTTTGAGAAAAATGTAGGTTATTTAGGACAAGTATTAATTCAAAGTCTCGTTAATAAGGCGGTGAAAGATAATGAAGAAAATTGATAAGCCTAGTATTACGCAGGAAGATATATGTAATTCATTTAAGAATCTAGATTACAAAGATAGGATAATACAAGAATCAAATGAATATGATCAAAATGTTTATGATGTCGAGAATTTTCTAAATAAAGAAAATGAATTCACAAGAATGGATAATGAATTTAAACAATATATGAAAAATACGTATAGCAATAGATTTAGTAGTTCTAATAAAAGCTATAAAGATTCATATGCATTTTATAAAAAATTAAGGAGTTCAGTAGAGGTTTGTCCATATTGCAATTACTTTACTCGAACAGTTAGACAATTGGATCACTATCTGCCAAAGTCAATATTTCCGTCATTTGCGATAACAGCGAATAATCTTGTTCCTATTTGTAAAGAATGTAATGAAGATAAGGATAACTATTATTCAATTAAAAAAGAAGCAATGCTTCTTCATCCATATTACGATGAAGTTGCTAATGATATTTTACAATTCTTAAAGTGTAAGGTAATTGAAAATTTCAATATAGGGTTCCAATTCTATATTGAAAAGTTAGAAGGATGGGATGAAGATACCTATAAAAGAGTTAAATTTCATTTTGAAAAGCTAAAGTTGGACAAATTGTATCAAGGAGATTTCATTGCTGATTTTACAGGTTTTATAGGATACATAGAGGAAATTAAAGGGCTGTTTCCTGTGATGGATAAGGATGTTATAAAGAAACTGGTTGAGGGAAAAGTGAACTCTCTAGAAAAACAGGGAAATAAACCATGGTCATACGCTGGATTTAAAAGCGTTTTAGAAAATAATTGGTGTATGAATACCTATATACCACACAAATGTAGTATTGAGCAGACTTAATTGCAGAGATAAGTGAGCGAAAAATCATTCGTAGAATTGAGATAATATAATTTTATACTTAGGCTATCTAAACTTTCTTAGATTATGATATATCTGCGAAAATATAATAGTATTGATAAGTCCTAGCTAAACATCACATTATCCATATAACTTGAGAGAATCTTGGAATGCTTATTATCCTAATAATACAAGTGTACCCAATTTGATATCGTATTATTAATGTCAAGGGTGAAAGAGCAGGTGTGTAGAAAGTCAAGAAGGTAAGCAATTTGTGCTTTTGAGCCAAGGTATGATCGTTCAGATCGAGTGATATTTTTCCGAATGTGAACATATCATAGTGAGACTTAAACCAATTGGTCGTCAGTGATTTACTAGTGGCCAAGTTAGATGTTTGATACCTTTGAGTGGACGATTTAGATGCTTTTTGCGTAAAGTCTTATGTGATAGCATAAGCAAGAATTATATTTTTATTAAGACTAGAGTGCTATTACTCTGCTTAATTTAATAAAACAGACTGGATTGGAGTAAATGTGATGGATGTTGATAATATAAGCAAAAATATAAGGAATCTGAGAATAGCTTATGGAGAAACGCAGATGGATCTTGCTTATGCGCTTGGTCTAGAATCGCCGGCGGCAATTGCAAACTATGAAAAGGGGACTCGAAAACCAAAGCCAAAAGTACGTAAGAAAATTGCAGCTCATTATATGGTAACGGAAGATGAACTTGAGTATGGCAATTTTTCTAGGCTTAATATCGTTTCGCTTCCCCTTGACGATATAATGCAAATGAGAGAAATGACTACAACATTTCTTCCAATTATATGTACAGACGAAGCACTAACTGACCCCCTATTTAGAAAAGGTTATGAAGCTCATATCAGTATGTATAAAGACATGAAGGTGGGCAAAGAAATTGACCAGAAAGATTTTGATATTTGTATAAAAGCTTACATCGATTCATGCGAGTCAAATGACACGACTGAGTCTGCAGTAAACTGTCTTTGGTGGTTTTTATTAAACGGGTTTGGAATAGCAAATGCGCACATGGTTAATGGTTTAAAAGCAATGGAAAAGAAACAGATTGAAAAGGCCGAATTTCTCAAAAACTACTATTTATACAATTCTGATGATGAAGTTGATGATGAACGAAAGAAAGAGCGACAGGAACTTCTTGATAATGTTGAAGAAGTTATTATTACATTACTTCAAAAACTGAAAGCTTCAGCACAGTGGTCTGATCTCGCTGATTACTATACAGCATTAAGATATACATTCTGTATAGTGGATAATAATTTAAGTGACGATATGAATCGTACCGTTGGAGGGGAGATGATGTTAGCAATTGCAACATTAGGCAATAAGTATGCAAATACATTTCTTCGATTAGGTATAGATGCTAGTAAAAAATAAACAACTTGTATGTTTGGAGCTCATGATTATTCCGGAGCTCTTTCTTTTTTCTAACTTCACGAAACGTGAACGACATTGTAGTTCAAACTAAGTAAAATGAAGGTGCAAGCAAAAACAAGGAGGTGATTATATGTTTAAAATAAACTACAAGACCATTCTCGGGATCATTGGGGGAGTAGCTGGAGCCACACTGTTAGGAATTGGAATTGATGAATTAATTGAGCGATTCTCACCATATGACGGAGAAGGTTATGACAAGAATAGCTTGAACCGGCAAGGCTACAACGCAGAGGGGTTCGATAAACGAGGGTTTGGAATAGATGGCTTCGATAGATCCGGTCGTGACAGAAGAGGTTATGATAGAGCAGGCTTTGATCAGTATGGATTCGACCACTATGGATATGATGCGGAAGGTTATTCCCAGAGTGGATACTCAAGAGATGGCTTCAACAGAGAAGGCTTGGACCGACAGGGATATGGCCGTGACAAGTATAATCGGTCCGGTTTAGACCGGGCTGGACATTGCAGGCAGTTCTATTCTGACCACTTAGAGCAATTGCGGGGCAGGCTAGATGATGCCTATCAGCAAATGCAGCATGACAAATATCGGTACGCAATTTATGATGCTAGAGTTGTTATGGAAGAAGCTTTAAAACTCGTAGTTCAGCATTCTAAGGGTCAGGATGTAATAGACGACAAGATGTTGGTGAATCTTAAAATTTGTGAACGTAAGCATCTGTTAGGAGATGATAGTGAATTTCTGGATAGGTTACATGGCGTGAGGCACATTTGTAACGCGAATGGGCATGAATTAAACGCTGAGGAAGCAATGACTCATAGCAAAGTGTACTTCGTGATTATGCAGATTAGGGAACTTTTAAATTTAGCAGAAAGTGCATTAGCATGCACCTAAAAATAAAGGAGGAAAATAATTATGGGAATTGCAGACTTATTGAAAAACTTAGCCAAGGGGTTGTATGACGGTGAAAGAACCGATAGAGAAATGAATAATATTTCTTCTGGTTTTTACATAGAGAAGGGTACTCCAGTTAAGTACCGCGAAGGTAAAAGTACAAAGTTTTTTGATGGAAAAGAGAACATCAGAATTTCTGGAAAACGTACAGAAGAGCGTTTTGCTACCGATGAAGAAAAGACTTCATTTTTTTAAAGATATGGCTTTATCCCGGATATGTTTGGTGAACACCCAGAAGTGATGGACTACAGCCATCAGTATTATGAAAGCCAGAAAAAGGAAAAGACTTATGGATTTAAACAAAAACGAAGAAGGCACTAGCCAAAATTGAGTAAATGCCTTCTTCTTTTATAGTGTTCTCAGTTATATCTACCTTCACTCCAGAGTTGAATTTTAAGGTTAATTTGCCCTCGTAAATGGTGGTTTTTTCACTCAACCCACGGACAGCTCGTTATTTCAGTTAAGGAGGTGGACTGCTCTTGTAAGAACTTACTCAAATCAGCAATGAATTTTATCTAAAGTGAGATATGAAATATGGCTTGTTATTGGAAAATTGTTTTACATAGAAGTTGCTTATAAAGAATTCAAATTAGTAAAATATCTCATACTTATTCTTATTATTAACTTTAAGAACAAAACATAAATGTATAGTTAATAGAGGACTAGCACTATATGTTTTAAAGAACAAAGGTAATTATAATATAATCTTCTAATGATTTAGAAATATTGATACAATTTTGAAGTGCAAAATGTAATTGAATCATAGAAATAAGACATCATCTTTCATTTCCACAAGATATCTACAGTTTTATGTTGGAAATTATTTTATGCTTTTTATAAAATCTAATTAATTGAGCATGAGTATTGTAATTACTGAGTTTTTTATTTGTGAGAAGTATAAAAACTATAGATACGGTTTCTGTTTTAACCCAGAGACCCATAGCTTTGATGGTGGTGAATTAAGAAATATGGATGAGCTGATAGATGAGCTTAAAGGTAATCCGATAATAAGTGGTGTGACCTTTAGTGGTGGAGATCCTTTTGAACAGGCGGATAAGTTTTCTTATATGGCGCAGAGGATAAAAGTTCTAGGTCTTAATATATGGTGCTATACAGGTTATAAGTTTGAGTACATATTAAACAACTTGAAAGATAATGAAGATTGGAATAAGCTTATAAATAATATAGATGTGTTGGTTGATGGAAGATTTGAGATAACATTAAGAGATGAAAGTGTAAAGTATAGAGGTTCATCAAATCAACGAGTTATAGATGTAAGGAGTTCACTAAATAGTGGTGAAGTTATAACTTTATACTAGCATAATTGAATAATCTAAAGTGTACATAAAGAAACCATTTAACATAAATGGTTTCTTTTATTTATGTATATGAAAGGCGCTTCAGCGACTTTTTATTGTTATTAATTGTATTAGTTTGACATAAATGAAATAAGTTCATTTACAAATAAATCTTCTGATTCTGCAAATGGCATATGGCCACAATTAGATATAATAGAAAGCTTACTGTCTTTGATCTGATCATTAAAAGTATATGCATTGTCTACAGGTAGAACATTATCCTTAGCACCCCAAATTATCAAGGTTTTAGCATGTATATCCTTTAATCTGTCCTTCAAGTTATCGATAGATTTACAGTTACCCAATAGTTTCTGTACTGTACTACTAGTTAGCTGTCTGTTATAGAATAAGTTCTTTTCAAAGGTATCGTAGTTTATATATTTGGGATTATTAAAGTTTAGACTATACATAGCAAGCTGAGGAAAATAAGTTAGCATACCTTCTTTTATTATAAACTTTGGAGGATTTGCATGAACATGTTCTCCAAGACCAGTGCTATCTACCAGTATAAGTCTATCGATAGAATCTTGATGGTTAAGTGTCATCAGTAGTGCTATGCCACCACCCATTGAGTGACCGAGTACAGAGAATTTCTTATATCCTAAACTATTCATAAGATCTTTGCATATCTTAGCAACAGTATTTGTATTATAATCTAAGTCATCTCTTTTGTCTGACAGTCCAAAGCCTATTAGATCTACCGAAACTACTCTATATTTGTCTGATAACCTTTTTGATAAATTATTATAATCATCAGAGGATGAGAATAATCCGTGTATTAATAATATTGGCGGGTTATTTTGGTTTCCAGTGATTTTATAATTTATATTCACATTATCTACTTTAGCAATATTATTTGGTATCGCTTCAAGAGAATTATCAATTATGAGTGTTTGAAGATAATTTATGGCAAGAATTAAAATAAGCGATAATATAATAATTAAACTGGTTGATTTTAACCAACGTTTCATCAAGTATCCTCCTGAATGATAATTAAAAATGAAAGTTACTGTATATGTACCTATTGTACTTACCTAAGAATGTATTACAATAGCATCATATAAATTTATTATAAACTAATTATATCAAATTTATATGATGTATAGGCATTCTGGCTTCATATTCTTAAAATGAACTAACAAATATTTCAGCTATTAATGGTACTTTGTTTTAATTATGAATTGTATTTGCAATTAGTACATCCATATAAATAATTATATGAAGAAGCGAATACTTACGAATGCTTGGATTAAAATGTAAAATGGTATATGATTATAATAATGGAACTTTTTATGAAGTGACACGTATTAATTATTATAAGCACAGTAAAGAGAGGTTATAAATTAAAATGGGTAGAAAGTTATTTTGTGAAATTAGTCCTTTAACATATAAGATTTCTGTAGCTAAAGAACAAAGTAAAAGATATCTTAAGTGGTGGTTTGGAGGAGAAACATATGCAAAGGAAAGAAGTAGTACTAAGCTTCCTATATTGGTATATTCACATAATTCACTGATAAGAAGAAAGCTTGGTAATGTTGAGCAAAGCTTACAAGAAAACAAGGCGGTTAACTTAATGTTGACAACCTCAAAAATTGATGGGATTTTAATAAAACCTGGTGAGACATTTTCATTTTGGAAGCTCGCTGGAAGATGTACTAAGTCAAAAGGGTATCTGGAAGGACTTACTATAAACAATAGTGGGACAAGCAGAGGTATAGGGGGTGGAATGTGTCAATTTACCAATTTGATACATTGGATGGTTCTTCATAGTGAACTTACTATAGTAGAACATCATCATCATAATGAATTCGATCTGTTTCCAGATTATAATAGAGCACTTCCTTTTGGAACTGGTACATCTATAGTATACAACTATCTTGATTATCAAGTTAAAAACAATACTAAAAATACTTATCAAATAATAACATACACTACAGATACTCATTTATGTGGGGAGTTAAGATGTTTAAATGAGCAACAATATTCATATCATATAGTTGAAAAAGAAGCTCACTTTTCTATAGAGGGTGATGATTATTATAGGAACAATAAGGTATTTAGAAGAATAATTAATAAAATTGATGGTAATATAATTGAAGAGAGATTGCTAATAAAAAATCATTCAAAGGTTATGTATGATAGTAAGTATATAGACAGTGAATTAATTAAACGATAAAATTATTTTATAATCAAATAAGTAAGTTTTATATTTGAAGAAATAAGTTTATTATCAAGAAAGAGGTGTAGAGGTAATGAATATTGGATTTAAAAAATTTGGATGCACTGATGGTGAGGCAGCTATAATTTCTCTTTTTGAAGATAGATTACAGACTCCTAATGGTGATGTAAATACTGTATTAGAATATGCTAAAAACAAAGGAAGCTTTTTAGGAAAGTTCGGGGAAATATATAATTTCGTTAGAACTATAGATGGCAAAACTCAGGATATGGTTTTAGTTGGTCTTGGTAAAGAAGAAGCTATTGATGGAGAAAAGATTAGAAGAGCTGTAGGAAAAGCTTTAAAAAAGGCTACAGAACTAAAAAATAAGAAAATATTCTTGAGACTTATAGATACAGATAAAGTTGAATTAAACTTAGTTGTAAAAGCTATGGTTGAAGGTGCTGGGCTAAGCACGTATAAATTTAATAAGTACAAGAGTGAAAAAAATGGGGATAAAGATCAAAGAGAATTCGAATTCTCAATTGGAAGCCCAAACATAGATGATATTAAAGCGTTAGATGTAGATAAATTTATAGAGGAAGCTAAGGTGCTTGTAGAAACAACAATATTAGCAAGGGATCTTGTAAACGAGCCTGCAAACACAATTTATCCTGAAACTTTAGCTGAAGAAGCTGTAAAGGCTGGAGTTAAATATGGATTCGAGACTGAGGTTCTTGAAAAAGAACAAATATGTGATTTAAAAATGGATGCTTTTTTATCAGTAGCTAGGGGTTCAAAGAAAAAACCAAGACTTATTGTGATGAGATATTTTGGAGATGATCAGAATAAAGACAATATACTTGGGTTAGTTGGAAAAGGACTAACTTATGATTCAGGTGGATATTCATTAAAACCAAATGATGGAATGGTGACAATGAAATCAGATATGGGTGGCGCTGCTGCAGTTATAGGTGCAATAAGTGCAATAGCAAAATGTAAGCTTAAAATTAATGTAGTAGCTGTGGTAGCTGCATGTGAAAATATGATTTCTGGAAAAGCTTATAAACCAGGTGATATAATTGGATCTATGGCTGGAAAAACAATAGAAGTTTTAAATACTGATGCAGAAGGAAGGCTAACTTTAGCTGACGCAGTTACTTATATCATAAGAAAGGAAAATGTATCTGAAGTTATAGATTTAGCCACTCTTACTGGAGCAGCCTTAGTAGCTCTTGGAACTACAACTACTGCAGTGGTAACTAACAAGGATACTTTCTATGAGGAACTTGTTAAAGCATCTAAGGTGTCAGGAGAGAAGGTTTGGCAGCTGCCTGCATTTGATGAATATAAAAAGTTGATAAAGTCTGATATTGCTGATCTTAAGAATATAGGTGGAAGAAATGCAGGAACAATAACTGCAGGACTTTTCATAGGAGAATTCGTGGAAGATAAGCCATGGCTTCATCTGGATATAGCAGGAACTGCATGGACTGATGCTGCAGATGATTACTCTATAAAGGGTGGTACTGGTGCTGGAGTAAGAACTCTATATGAATTAGCAAAAGCTAGACGCTAATAAAAAAAGCATTACCTATTTAAGAGGGCACTGAAAAAGTCCCTTTTAGCAAATTAGACCTAGAAAATTGTCAGGAGACAATTTTCTAGGTCTTTTATGTTATACTTAAATTATTAAATTTATGTGGGTGATTCAAATGATTAAAAAG
>NZ_JAENHN010000038.1 GCF_016595795.1 Clostridium yunnanense | reverse complement strand
TGCACGGTAAATTTGAAATCTATAGGAGTTTTCTTAGTTACAACATATGCAATGTCATCGACTATACTCGGCTCCAGTTTACTAACTGAACCGCCACGGTGATCTACTATAGCTTTCATACCGAATCTATTCCAGTCAACAATATACCTTACAATTGTAGGGTTACTCAATCCAGTATGAGACATGATATCTGGAGTACTTTTATCCAAATATCTCATTATTATTACAGTTAAAAATAGTCTACTATATTTAGACTTGATAGTATTTTTCAGCTCAATTAAGTCTTCAATTTTTTGTTCATGCAAAGATTCTACTTTTAAATGATTTCTACCCATAATTCAACCACCTTTCTCCGTACGTTTAGTATTTGAAGAAAAATTGTGGTTATTCAGTATAACTTAAACTTAGACCTAGGATACCTATAAAGGGTTCCTATGTGGAAATTTAATTTATACCTGTTTGAAAATTACGTACCTATGAATTTTAGCATGTATAAATTAATAAGTCGGGCTAGGAACTTTATAAAGAATAAACACCTTAATTTCAACACGGCACTTGTAAATGGTCTTTATTTAATCTAATGCTTAATAAGGCCTTATTGATTGCTGAAATTTAAAGAAGTTAGTTGGATCATATAATTTTTTTACTTCTTTAAGAACATAATAATTTTTTCCGTAATACTCATGGCCGTAATCTGGTAATTCAGCATAAGGAAAGTTGACATAGGAACCATTAGTAAGAGGCTTAACAAAGCTAAAAACTTTTTCAACCCAATTTTTATATTCATTTTCATTATCATCATCTTCCCAATCTGCAGTGATACCTAATATATATTCAGCTTTTCTATAGTAATATGCTGTATGGTTATTAGGAATGTCATCTATAGCTCCCCCTAGAGAATATAATCTTATGAAACATTCATCTGCACCAGGGCTGTCTTGTATATATTGAACCAGTCTCCTAATATCTTTCCTAGATAAAGGCTTATATACAAATCTGCCGGTTGCTTTAAACTTATTTGGTGGATCGTAGAAGGCACCGATGGCCTTTATAGCATCGATAAAGGCAACATATTCAATCGAAGAATTTTCTAATAACTTAGGCAGTGACAAAAAGTCCTTCAATATCAATTTAGCTTCAGATTTGGAGCCGTAAAAAAAGCCGTTTAAATATATACCTTCTTTATTAAAGCCGGCAAAACAGCTAATTCTTTTATCAGCAGTTTTAAGCCAGTATTGCCATAACTCTACAAAGTCTTCTCTTGATTCATTATCCCATCTTAGTTCTATAACAGTAATTTTATTTACCTTTTGAGCCTTAAAGACATATGAAGTTGCAACACCAAAGTTGCCGCCACCAGCTCCACGACAAGCCCAGAATAACTTTGGGTTTTCTTGGTTGTTAGCTGTGATTTTAGCTCCTTTGGCATTTATCATTTCTAGCTCTAGGAGATTGTCAGCAGTTAAACCAAAGTTTCTGGAAGACAAGCCTATTCCTCCACCAAGAGTTAAGCCGGAAATACCAACAGTTGGGCATGTCCCTCCTGCGAAGGCATAGCCTTTTTTAGCAAGCTCTGAATATACTTTGCCGAGTCTAGCACCAGCTTGTATCTTTACAATATCATTTTTTTCATCAATTTCAACATTATTCATATAAGTTGTATCCAGTACTAAAGCACCATTACTTGTGGAATATCCCTCGTAATTATGTCCACCGGTACGAATACGAAGAGAGATATCATTTTTTCTGCACCATCTTATAGCGTTTGAAACATCAGTATTGTTATAGCAATAAACAATGACAAGAGGAAATTTATTAATGTCACGATTATATTCAAGTCTTAAAACTTGATATTCTTTATCTGAATGGGTTATTACTTTACCTGTTAACCCTTGAAAATCCACATTCTCACCTCGAATTAATAAAGTTTTCATAGAATAGAAGTGTTACATCTTTATATAAAGTATGAAAATGTATAATACTAAGTGTCAAGTTTTTAAGCAAATATAAAAAAGAAGTGAATAATAGGGGATTTAGATGTTGAAAGGTAAGACAGAATAAAATAAAAGAACTTATATATTCTGCAGTGCACAATATATAAGCTCTTAATTTAACAGTTTTTAAATAATAAACTAAAGCACGTAATAATTCTAGTAGACCTTATCACCATTGAATATTGAATTTTTAACTACAACATAATCAACATTTCTGATAGCGTCTAACTTATTTCCGCCTGCATAGGAGATGGAAGATTGAAGATCTTGTTCCATTTCGATTAAAGTATCTTTTAAAGGACCTTTGTAATCAACGAACAGCTTCTTTCCTTCTACATTTTTTCTCTCACCTTTTTGATATTCTGAAGCTGAGCCAAAGTATTCTTTATATAGCTTACCGTCCTTCTCGATAGTTATTCCAGGAGACTCCTCATGTCCTGCAAATAATGAACCAATCATTACCATAGTTGCACCAAATCTAATTGATTTTGCTATATCACCATGAGTACGGATACCTCCATCAGCTATAACTGGTTTGCTTGCTGCTTTAGCACACCAACGAAGTGCTGCTAGCTGCCAGCCACCAGTTCCAAATCCAGTCTTAATTTTAGTAATACAAACCTTACCAGGTCCAATACCAACCTTTGTAGCATCTGCACCAGCATTTTCAAGCTCTCTTACTGCTTCTGGAGTACCAACATTTCCAGCAATAACAAAGCTGTTTGGTAAGTGCTTCTTTATATGTTGAATCATTGAGATAACAGCGTTAGAATGTCCATGTGCTATATCTATAGTTATGTACTCAGGTACAAGATTTTCTGATGCTAATTGTTCGATAAATCTATATTCATCTTCTTTAACACCAACGCTGATTGAAGAGAATAGTCCACGTGAAGTCATATCTTTAATAAAAGCGATTCTCTTTTCAGGTTCAAAACGGTGCATTATATAGAAATAACCATTTTCAGCTAAATATATTGAGATTTTTTCATCTATAATTGTTTGCATGTTTGCAGGAACCACAGGTAACTTAAATGAACGACCACCTAATTCTACAGTTGTATCACATTCTGATCTGCTGTTTACTATGCACTTTGCAGGGATTAATTGAATATCTTCATAATCAAAAACATTTTCCATTAGTCACACCTCTAAATACGAATATTATTATTAAAATAAACAAAAACGTTTGTCTAAATGTAGTTTACAATGTTTTCAGCAATATGTCAAAAAAATTGTATTTATTTAACATAATAGAGAGTTCATTGCCTTTGTAGAGAAATGTTTGTTATAATTTGATAAGTATAGTGCAATTTCTGAATTAAAATTTGAAATTTAATATTACATTGTTAGTATTATCAAAATACTATATATTTATATAAATTCAATATAAATAAAAATAAGTATTCTAAGTAATTAATAATGTAAAATAGTAATATTCGTAGGTTATAGTTTGATTACTAAAACTTGGAATATTATTTCAAAATATAAATATTTAAAAATAATAATTAAATTTTATAAAATGTCAATTTTAATGAATAAAACACGAGAAAGAGGTGAGGACATGCAAAAATGTTATGAAACTGAGAGATTAATTTTAAAGGTTTTAGATGAAGCAAGTGCTGGACAAGTATTAGATTATTATATGAGAAATAGAGATTTCCTTGAAGAATGGGAGGCAACTAAAGATGAAGAGTTTTATAAAGAAGAAACTCAAGAAATTCAATTAAAGAATGATTTTGAAAACATAGTAAAAGAAAATATGTTAAGATTATGGATTTATAAGAAAGAAGATGAAAATAAAGTTATAGGTACATTGGCATTTACAAACATAGTGAGAGGAGCATTTTGGTCTTGTTTTTTAGGGTATAAACTTGATGGATCAGAAATAGATAAAGGATATATGACAGAAGCTCTAAGCAAGGGCATAGATACAATGTTCAAAGAATTTAAGCTTCATAGAATTGAAGCTAATATAATGCCTAAAAATAAGAGGTCATTAAGAGTTGTGGAAAAGTTAGGGTTTTATAACGAGGGGCTCGCGTATCAATATCTAAAGATTAATGGTAGGTGGGAAGATCATATTCATATGGTTTTATTGAATGAAGAAGTTTAATAATTAATTTTTTTATAGTATAACCTTGAGGATCTATCTAGCACTGTTGATAGAAAAATGGTAAAGTGACAACTATAAGTTTTACAAGTAAAGAAGAAAAAAGATTATATCTATTTCTTATGATACCTGCAATTATGATGATAATGGTTGCCTTTCTAACTGCATTAAGTAGCAGATAAACATAAAAAATTCAAATTAGGTTGTTATTTGAAATGAAAAAATATAACCTATAACACTATATGGTCTTATAATTAAAGGGTAACCAACCTACGGTTACCCATTTTGAAATATTTTAATATTACTTCTAATTTAAAGCTTCATTAATTATTAAGACATAGCTAAAACTTCAAAAGCTATACATTTTTTATAAATTTCTTCATGGACTAAAGCTTTTATCTTAGTGCCTTCTTCTAGATGATCTTCAAGAAGAATTTTTGAGTTTTCGTGAAGTAATGAAACAAATTTTTGTTCAGTATATGGAATCATGAACTGTTTTTCCATAAGTTTAACTGGGATTTCATGACCTATATAATCAAGCAGTAGTGATAGATTTATTTCTTTTATAGCACTGACTTCTATTGTTTTCTGATCTTTTAAGAAGTCTCTTACTAGCTTTAAATTTTCTTCTGAAGCTTTATCTACTTTATTTAGTACAACAATGGTATTTTTATCTAATGCATTTAGCTCTTCAAGAACTAAGTTAACAGATTTTATTTGATTTATAACTTCTTCGTTTGAAGCATCAATTGTGTGTAACAGTAGATCAGCATCAATTACCTCTTCTAAGGTTGATTTGAAGGCTTCAACTAAATCATGAGGAAGTTTGCTTATAAAACCAACAGTATCTGATAGAGCTATTCTTCTATTATCGCTTAGGGTAACAGCTCTTACAGTAGTATCTAAGGTAGCAAAAAGCATATCTGCTTCTAAAACTCCGTCTTTATCAATTTTATTGGAAGCTGAAATTTCGCATAACTTATTTCTAAGGGTTGACTTACCAGCATTTGTGTAGCCAACTATAGCTACCTGACTTATACTACTTTTATTTCTTTTAACTTTTTGTATAGATCTTTGCTCTGAAGCTCTATTAAGTTCATTTCTTATTTCTTCAATTCTACGTTCTATATGCCTTCTATCAGTCTCTAGTTTTTTTTCTCCAGGACCTTTTGAACCGACGCCACCTCTAATTCTAGAAAGATTAGCATTTGCATTTCTTAGTCTTGGAATTTTGTGGTTAAGCATTGCCAGCTCAACTTGAAGCATACCTTCTTTGCTTTTTGCTCGTCTAGCAAATATATCAAGTATAAGGGTAGTTCTATCTATGACCTTACATTTTAAAGTTTCTTCAAGGTTTCTAAGCTGTGAACCTGATAGTTCATCATCAAATATTACTACATTTGCATTCTTAATTTGTTTTAAATAGCTTAATTCTTCAATTTTTCCTTGGCCAGCATAATAAGCAGTATTAATTTTATTTTTCTTTTGGAAAACTTTAAATACAGGAACTACATCGCATGCTTCAGCAAGACCGCAAAGTTCCTCAAGACTTTCTTCACTGTCATTTCCAAACAAAATGGCTCTTTCAATATCATCATCTTGTTGTTTTATGTCAGTAATTATTTTTTCAACATAAGATATTTTTTCTCTGAGATTTAAATTTAGAGCAAATGACAAAGTTAAGTTTTTCAATTCTTTAAAAGCCAAGTTGTTATCATAAATATCGCATAAAGCAATGTTTACTTTTACATCTTCTATATTTTCGTTAACGCCAATAGCAACCATGGCATCTAATTTAAGCTCCATTAAAGCAGATGTATCCATAGAAGATAAGGTGCTATCTCCAGAAGGGTGAGTATGGATTACTCTATAACCGCTTAGTCTTTTGGTTGATCCGTCTATATAAGGTATCTCTGCATTATTTAAGCTGCCTATTGATATATCAGTTATTTTTCCTCTTCTATTTATAACAACACATAATTCTTTTTTTATAATTCTACTAATATCGTTCATTTCTGAAACTAATTCATAAGAAAAAATACTGCTATTATCTATATTTAACTCATATAGTGCCTCAAGTCTTTCTAGTATCAATTTTTTTATTCCATCTATATTTCCTGTTATCATATAATCTCCTCCAATCAAAATTATGAATATGTTAGTATTCATTTATAAATTTGTATTTATAGATTTCATAGCTCAACTATTAATGTATAAAAGTTGTAACCACATTTTCTTTTGCCTACTGATTATAAATTTAACTCCGAGTTTTACCGGCAATTTATTTAATTAAGCGCATTTCTAACTCCCCCTAGGAAAACTTTTGGTTATAATTATTTGTATGAACAAAAAGCCGCAAAACAATGGACTCTAACAGGTAGAGCATTGCACTGCGGCTATGATATTAACAAAATAAAAAACCACAGATTTTCTCTGCGGTATCATTAAGCATTTATTACATCTAAGCTTGATACCTTAATTCCTAACATATAGAAGGAAGGTATTTATAGCTTCAGTAATACAGTATAACAAAACCGCAGATATGAAGTCTGCGGTCAAAAGTTTCGTGTTAAATATCAAAAATATTAAAAGTAATAGGTAATATCTTTAACTACTGACAGCAGACTGTATATTTTAATATAAGGTTTTTATTTGATTTTAACTTTAAAATTAACATTTTACAGTCTCCTTTCATACATTTGGTAACTTAATTGTAAAGCATATCTTGCTAATTGTAAATAACTTTTTGGAATAAAAAGTATATAGCGAAAATTTTATTAAATGTAAATGAACTAAATTGGTGAAGTATGTTTCCAAAAAGTCTATGTTCATAATGTAAAGTATAAAGGGTAAAGTTAAATTATAGGATAGTTATTTGAGCCTGTTCATTTGCTCTTTGTATTACACCTATAGTCTTGAATATACTTCCTAAAATAGAAAAAATAAATCCTGTAGTTATATTTAAATTAGGAGTTATTGAAAAGTTACTTTCTCCAGATTGGATATTCTTTTGTAGTTCTCTAAGTCTAGCAAAGGCTATTTCGCCTAAGAATATATTTCCAACCAAGGCTAAACTGCTAGAAAGTACTACAAGTTGCGTTGGTTCTAAATCATTGGAAGTATTTATACCTCTTTGTTTTTTTAGTATGATTTCTCTTTCTTTATTTGCTGAATTAATAAGAATTATATATGCTAATATAATAATAAGTGATGCGGATTTTTCTTTTTGTATCAATGCTAAATCTAATTTATCATCTCCGGCACGACGTACAGAAAAATTGTTTTCCATAAGATCTCCCTAAAAAATACTCTAATATAGTATATTTAAATTTTAGGTTATTGTTCAATTTTATTTAGTTGAATGCTTTTGCATTAATAATACTTATTAAATGAAATAACAGTATTTATAATTAAATTAAGCTTATTCGCAATTCTATATTTAAAGAAGTATCGGATAAGCTTAAACTTTATATTAAGTTAGCAATATAGCTACAATCAGTGGAATTGTAAATACGGAAATTAAAGTAGTGATAAACACAGATTTTGCAGCTAGCTCTACATCGCCATCATATTGATTGGCAAACAAAACAGCACTATTACCTACAGGCATAGCTAAGTTAACTAAAGCAACACCTAAAACTAATGGACTAGTTATAAAATATTTTAAAAGTGGAAATGCAATAAAAGGAATCAAAATTTGTTTGATTATTGTGTAGGGATAAATTCTGAGTTCTGTAAAAACCTCTTTAATATTTAAATTAGCGAGTGTTGAACCAATAAGCATCATTGCCACAGGGGTAGTGATATTACCTACCATATCAAAAGTGGATTTTAACACTGGATGTACAGGTACTTTCAAAAAGTAAATAACTATAGCAAGTAGTGATGATATTATCCCTGGAGATAAAAGGTTTTTGAAGCTTAATTTAACTACATTATTAGTGCCGTAATTTATTAAAACAATACCTAAAGTAAATACCCAAATATTGAAGATCATATTAAAGATAGATGTATAAAATACTGCTTCATTGCCAAAGATTGCTTTCATTACGGGGAATCCCATAAAGCCTATGTTAGAGAAAACTGTCATAAACATGTAGATACCTCGTTGATGTCTAGGGATCCTAATGATTCTAACTAACATATAACTTAATAGTGGTAATAAAGTAAAAATGATTATAGCTACTAAAAATACAAATAGAGCCTCTTTAGTATTAGTGTTTTGTTTAATTGAACTTACAGATGCCAACACCAAAGCCGGTGTAGTAACATTGAGTAATAACTTATTTAGTTTTTGATTTAAAGTGTCATCAAAGATTTTTATCTTATTTAGAAAATAGCCAAGACCTAAAATAATAAACAACTGAAGCATTTGATTAATTACAACATTTATATCCATCTTACCCCTCTTATCCAACAAAATTAATTATTGTTTAATAAATTCATTTTTTATTTATAAATAAATTTACTTCATAAAAGATTTATATAAAATCATTTAATATATATTTTAAGACACATTTTACTGAAACTAAAATTATTTGAATTTTCTTTTTTATTAAACTTCATAATAATTAAATGTCTCAAGGGTTATAGTATCACTTTCTTTAAGATATTTCTAATGGATTTCTATTATTGAAACAATATTGCTAATAAAGTTATGGATTTAATAGTCTGAGGAAATGAAAGAAGCATAAAGTAAAAATGCAGAATTTCATTTAGTGAAGCTGTATTAATGCTATTAGAATATTTGTAAAAAAGTACTTGATTTTAATAATGTTAAAGTGTACCCTCAATATTATTAAGGTCATTATTGAAATTACAGCAAATAGAATTAAGATGTAATATTAGATGCAGATAGAAGTAATGGGATAAATGCAATAAGAAAAAAGAGATGGATAAGATAGATATACACGATTTGAATTAAATCAAATGGAGGAGTTTATGGAAAAACACGAATTTGAACAATTTCTATATGATAATATACCAATCACTGAAAAGATGGGATTTACTATAGTTGAATTCTCGAAGGATAAAGTGAAAGTTGCTGCAAAACTTGAACCAAATATAAATCATAAGCACACAGCTTTTGGTGGAAGTATAAATTCTTTGATGACTGTTTGTGGATGGGTCATGGTTTTTGTTAATATAGAAGAAATGGATCCAGAAGCTCATATTGTTATTAGAAAAAGTAATATTGAATACTTAGCTCCAATAGATTGTGATTTTATTGCTGAGTGTGAAATTTTACTGGAAGAAGACAGAAATAAGTTTTTTGAAATGTATAAAAAGCATAAAAAGGGTAGAATAACTCTTAAGGTTACGTGCCATAAAGATACTAAATTACTAGCTGAATACGAAGGTCAGTATGTTGCATTTAAGTAGGAGTAGCATTTTTGAAGGTAAGAACTTTAGAATAATTTGAATTTATTTTTTGAAAGATCAAATAAGTAAATAGTATGCTTAAGTATTAAGATACACTAAAAAAATGTATTAAATAAATGTTGGTGGTGCTATAAGATATTAACAACATTTATTTAATACATATCTAAAGTTAGTTTAAAACTAATGGTTAGTGATTTCTTGATTACAAAGTAATTATTTAGAAGAGTTCTTAAAGAAGTAATAACCTTAAAATTTAATATTTAAATCTAATCAATAAGTTTTTTATAAAATATAGAAAAAGGTATTTACAATTTTTAAAATTAATGGATATAATATATTAAAGACTATGAAGAGAAGAGTAGATAAATTTAGGACTGTACAGAGAGCTCTATATGGTGAGAATGAGCGAGTAATTGTTTATGGAAGAAGATCTCAGAGTTTCGCACCGATTCGAGTTTTTGAGGTAGGCTGCGACGGGTTAGCCCGTTATAGGTATAGAGTATATTTGACTATGTACTTGAAGAGGTTTATATGGCAACATATAAATAAACTGAGGTGGTACCACGAATTTATAACTTTCGTCCTCAAGATTTATAATCTTGGAGGTGAGAGTTTTTTTATTTGCAAAAAATTATTTAATTAATCGAAAACTAATTAGAAAATATTGATTTTATTACGAAATGGTATATCCATATGTAGCTGTGAAAAAATAAAAAGGTGGTATCTAAAATGTACAAAGAATTTGAGGAAATTCAAAACTTAGAAAAAATAATGACAGATTCTAATGAGTTTGTGGTTGAAAGAATTAAAAAACTAAATAAGTTATATGAAGCTGGTATAAATCCTTATCCATATAATTATAAAGATATAACACATACTCTAGATATACTGGATAGCTTCGAAAGTATTGATGAAGCGAAAGAATTTACATTAGCAGGTAGAGTAATGCTACTTAGAAGAATGGGCAATGCTACTTTTGCTAATATAATAGATGAAAAAGGTAGTATTCAGATATTCTTCAGTAAAAAAATACTTGGAAGTGAAGGATATAATATTTTAAAGCTTATAGATACTGGAGATATTATTGGTGTAGAAGGAACGGTATTTAAGACACAAACTGGCGAAATAACAATTAGAGCTATTAAATTTGACATTCTATCAAAATCGGTAAGAACTCTTCCAGAAAAATATCATGGAATTCAAGATGCAGATTTAAGGCAGCGCCATAGATCTTTAGATATGATAATGAACAATGATGTAAAACAAAGATTTATTAAACGTTCAAGAGCTATAACTGCTATTAGAGAATTTTTAAGTAGTAAGGAGTTTATCGAAGTAGATACTCCTATACTGGATACTAAGTATGGTGGAGGAGAAGCAAAACCTTTTACAACCTTCGTAAATGCTTTAGATTGTGAGGTATTCATGAATGTTTCTCCAGAGTTATATTTAAAGAGACTAATAGTTGGTGGAATTGAAAGAGTTTATACTTTTGCAAGAGCTTTTAGAAATGAAGGTATAGATAGAACGCACTATCCAGAATTTAGTTTGTTCGAGTGTTATATGTCATACGCGGACTATAATGATATGATGGAACTTATGGAAAATATGTATGAGTACGTATTTAATAAAGTTAACGGAACAACTGAGATTACCTATGAAGGTATAAAAATTGACTTTAAAGCTCCCTGGAAAAGAGAAAAAATGTGTGATCTTGTAAAGCAAGATACTGAAATAGATGTTTATAATCTTACAAAAGAAGAAATAGTTGAAAAAATCACTATAAAAGGTCTTCTAGAAGAAAAACAAAAGGAAGGTTTAGATATTAACAATGCTTCAAAGGGAGAACTTATAGTGACATTATTTGAAGAATACTCAGAAAAGAAATTGGTGCAACCAACATTTGTCATAGATTTTCCTAAAGAATCTTCGCCTCTTTGTAAGGTCCATAGAGAAAATCTAGATTTGATAGAGAGATTTGAACCATATGCTTATGGTGTTGAACTTGGTAACGCATATTCGGAACTTAATGATCCTTTAAGGCAACGAATATTATTACATGATCAAGCATCAAAGCTTAGGGCAGGGCTTGAAACTGCCAGTCCTATGGATGAAGAATTCGCTGTTGCAATTGATACTGCAATGCCACCAACTGGAGGTTTAGGAATAGGAATTGATAGAATGATAATGTTCTTAACAGAGACTAGCACCATTAGAGAAGTTATCGCTTTTCCTTTGATTAAAAGATAGGGGATAAGTGATTGCTGGATATGAACATAGTAAATATGTTATAATTGACTAAAATCTTTTTAAGACTTGGGGGTGTGGTTTTGAGTAAACTACAGGAAATACTTGAATTTAATAAAGAATTTGTAGAAAATAAAGAATACAATAAGTATAGAGCAACTAAGAATCCTAATAAGAAGCTAGTAATCTTATCATGTATGGATACTAGACTTACAGAACTTCTTCCTAAGGCACTTAACTTAAAAAATGGTGATGTTAAGCTAATTAAGAATGCTGGTGCTTCGATAATGCATCCATTTGGAAGTATAGTAAGAAGTATTGTTGTTGCAGTATACGAATTTCAAACAGACGAGGTTTTAGTAATTGGACATCATGGCTGTGGGATGAGTAACTTAAATGTGGATAGTACTTTAGAAAAGGCTATGGAAAGAGGAATTTCAGAGGATGTAATAAATACCTTATGCAATGCAGGTATTGATGTAAAGAAGTGGCTTCACGGTTTTAATTCTGTAGAAGAATCAGTAAAAGAAAGTGTTGAGCTTATAAAAAATCATCCATTAATTCCTAAAGATATAAAAGTACATGGGTTAATTATAGATCCGGAAACTGGCAAGCTTGATGTGGTTGTGAATGGATATTAATATAATAGAACTGTAAAAAACTCCCAATCTCTTAGTTTACAAGAGCTTGGGGTTTTTCTTTTATATATGAAATTTGGGAATCATAAATTTATTGCTTGTAAAAATGTAATAAGTTTAATTTTTTTGGGAAATATAACTCTAGGCTATAAGAATTGGATATAATAGGAGGGAAACATGAAGAAGTTTATTAGTAGTTTTCTAATTTTATGTACACTTATAACAAATATAAATTATTTTGGCAATGTAAGGGCAAGACCTATGGAAGAATATCCTAGCGTTCGTTCAAATTCTCAAGAGTATGATCAAAATTCAATTCCAAGGTTATTAAAATCTGAACAAATTTCAGCTAATCAAATCAAGATAACTTTTGATAGAGATGTTGATAAAAATCTAGCAAAACAACCTACAAATTATTGGATAAAAGATCTAAAAAATGAGGAGCCAGAAGGAATAGCTACTGTTGGGCAAAATTGTGATGCAGATAAAAATAATTCACTTACTGGAGATATAGTTAAAATAGAATCTAAAAATGGATTAGGAAATGTATATGTACTTACATTTAAAAATAGCATCCCTAAAGGAGAGCAGTACAAACTTGTAATATGTAATGTTACAGTGGAAGGGGCTCAACCATATAATGGAGATAATGGTGCAAGTATGTTTTCAGGAAAATATTAATTAAAAGAATAAAATCGCAAATGTGAATTGCATTTGCGATTTTTTGCGTATGTGCATTTATGAACGAATAGGAGGAAAAATTATAAGTAATAAAATCTCCATTTTTATTCTAAATAAGCTACCGTCTACAGTAATAAGTCAATCTATTTTCTCTTGTTTTCGTTAAAGAGTATTCATATACTCGCCCATTAGTTAGATAACCAGTGTTGGTAACTTGCATAACTAAAGTGCCTTTTGGGAGATCTAATAGGTTATACTCCTCATTATTCAATTTCACACAACTAATATTTCTTATGCTATGACTTATTCTGAAGTCATACTGAGATTCAATATAAGTCAGTAGACTTGATTCACAATCATTTACAGTAAGATTAGAAAAAATTGAATATGGCATATAGATTTCTTCTAAATGATGTAAATTAGAATTCACATAACGAACCCTTATAATATACCAAGCTTTAGAGCCGCTCTCTATATTAAGATAATCGCAAATCTCATCAGGAGCTGTGACAAGTTCAAATTTGTGTACATCAGATTTTATATTTTTAGCAATATGATGATCAGATAATGAAGTAATAAAAAGATTGTTATTATCATATGCTGTGAAATCCATGACATAAGTGAGTCCACTAGAATTTTTGGTTAGATAATTCCTTTCAATAAGATGATCGATAACCTTCCTTATGGTGTGTCTATTACAGTCATATTTAATGGATAATTGTGTTTCGGAAGGAATTTTAGAAGAAGCAGGTATTTCACCTGATATAATCTTACTAATTAAGTCATCAATAATTTCCTTACTTTTCAAGCTAATCCCCCTAGTCTATGTTTATCTATAGTTTTTATGCTAAATCTTGTTTAACAAAATCAGCATACTGTGTATGATTATGTTCATAATAAAATTATAACACAATTTAAACTTTAAGAAAAAATTCTTGTATAGACAATATATCAACAGAATAATATCAGTTGATAAAATGGACTTAGGACATTTTGAAAAATTCATTAGTAAACATATATATGAATATTGAGGAGAGAGGTGCAGATTTAATATGGCAAATTATAAATTACCAAAAGATTTCTTTTTCGGAGCAGCTATGTCAGGTCCACAAACAGAAGGCGCACATAATAAAGATGGGAAGTTACCATCAGTTTGGGATCATTGGTCAGACTTAGAAATAAATGCATTCCACAATAATGTAGGGTCTTATGTAGGAAATGATTTTTACAATAAATATGAAGAAGACATAAAAATATTAAAGAGTTTAAATTTTAAATCATATAGAACATCTATTCAATGGTCAAGACTTCTTGATAAAGATGGGAATCTAAATCCAAAAGGCGTTGAATTTTATCATAAAGTTATAGATTGTTCTTTAGAAAATGGCATCGATGTATTTATGAACTTACACCATTTCGATTTACCTCAATATCTTGAAGATAGAGGTGGATGGTTAAACAGAGAAGTAGTAGAAGCGTATGCAAATTTTGCAAGACTAGCATTTAAAGAATTTGGTTCAAAGGTTAAGCATTGGTTCACATTTAATGAACCAATAGTTGTTCCAATGCAAATGTACATGAATGGAGCTTGGTATCCATATGAAGTAAATTATAAAAAAGGTATGACTGTACAATATCATATTACTTTAGGTCACTGTTTAGCAGTAAGAGAGTTTAATAAATTAAAAGCAGAAGGAGCTATTCCAGATAGCTGTGATATAGGACTTATTAATAACTTTGCACCACCTTATACTAAGGAAAATCCTTCAAAGGAAGATTTAGAAGCTGTTAGAATGACTGACGGTATACATAACAGATGGTGGCTTGATGTATGCAGCAAAGGAACATTACCTAAGGATATATTAGATACATTAGAGGAATTAGGCCTTCTACCAGATTTAAGAGCAGGAGACGAAGGGATTTTATCCTGTGGTAAAGTGGATTGGCTAGGGTTCAACTACTATCAACCAGCAAGAGTTCAGGCTCCAGCAGAGAAGTTTGATGAGTATGGAAACCCTAAATTCTCAGATCCTTATATATGGCCAGAAAGAAAGATGAATGTTTATAGAGGCTGGGAGATATACCCTAAAGGAATCTATGACTTTGCAATGAAGATAACTAAGGAATGTCCAGGACTTCCATTCTTTATATCCGAAAATGGAATGGGTGTTGAGGGTGAAGAAAAATATAGAAATGCTGATGGATTAATCGAGGATGATTACAGAATAGATTTTGTTAAAGAGCATTTAGAATGGGTAGCAAGAGCAATAGAAGATGGAGCTGATTGTAGAGGATATCACTATTGGGGAGCTATTGATAACTGGTCATGGAATAATGCATTCAAAAACAGATACGGTTTTGTAAGCGTTGATTTAACAAATAAATATACTAGAGTGAAAAAGAAATCAGCAGCGTGGATTTCAGAAGTAGCTGAAAATAATGAAATAATATAATAAATATGAAAAAATTATAAAAAGAGTTAGGATAATTATACATAGACGTAATTATCCTAACTCTAAATTTATGAATATATTCATTTAAACTATTTTCCAGGAAATACCAGATGGTGTTTTAATTATTTATTTTCCTCAATCTTGAATGAACGAACTTCTTCTTCAAGATCATTAGCTAATCCATTTAAATCTTTTGTGAAATTTAAAAGGATATCAATATTTTTAGACTGTCTTTTTGTATTTTCATAAACTTCTTCAACTGAGGATGCTGTTTCTTCCGTCGTTGCAGATATATTTTCGATAGATTTAACAGTAGCGTTATTTTTCACAGTTATAGAGCTCAATGAAGAAGTGGCACTTTCAATTCTACTTGTTATAAGTTCCATCCCTGAATATATCTCGTTAAAAGATTTAGCTGTATCTTGTACAGCATCTGCTTGGTCCTTTACCATTGTACCTGTCTCCAACACTTCATCAGTAATTAATTCAGATCTTTGTGTAACATTATTTATAATTTGAGCTATTGATATTGAAGCTTCTTTTGATTGACTTGCTAGTTTTCTAACTTCTTCAGCTACAACTGAGAAGCCTCTTCCTGCTTCGCCAGCTCTTGCTGCTTCGATAGCTGCATTTAATGCAAGTAGGTTAGTTTGCTCGGCAATGGATTCAATGATCCTTATAGTATCTTTTACTTTTTCCATATCAGACTTAAGCTCGTTAATATTGTCCACTGTTTTTTCAGAAGCTTTTTGAACCTCTGAGGACTTATTTGTCAATAGTTCTACTGACTTAGAAGCGTTGTCGCTTAGTTGTTTTGTACGAACTACTGTATTAGAAATATCGTTCATGTCATTTTGGAAAGTAGAAATACTATTTGACAGCTCTAGCATATTCGTACTTATGGTGCTTGTATCATTGGCTTGTTCAAAAACAGCTGAAGTAACTTGTTCCATTGTTGCAGATATTTGATGGAAAGATGTATTGATCTGCTCAAAATATGTAGACATACTATTTGTATTTTTTATTACATTATCTGCAGTATTACTGACTTTTGAAAGTAAAAAACGTATATTTGATATCATATCATTAAAGCTGTTCATTACTTTACCTAAGGCACCGGTGTGGCTCGTACTACCCAAATTTACAAGGAGGTTTCCTTCTTTAGCTTCTTGCATTAATCCAAGGAGTTCTTCAACATTTTCACCACCATTCTCTGATTCTTCTTCATACTCAAACTTCTTTCTTTTTAAGAAGAAAGCCGCAACTACAAAAGATACTAGTGTAGATACAAGTATTCCTAGAAGTACAGATATAAGCTTATCTGATGGGGCCATCTTAATTAAAGCAAAAATACTTCCTGGGGATGGTGCTCCTTTTAAGCCTGCACCTGTTAGCATGAAAGTGAAAACTCCACTAATTCCACCAATTATTACAGAAAATATTAGCAAAGGATTCATAAGTACATAAGGGAAGTATATTTCATGAATTCCTCCTAAAAAGTGAATAATTATGGAACCTGGTGCTGATTGTTTAACTAGTCCTTTTCCAAAGAATGAGTACGCTAGTAATATTCCAAGTCCAGGACCAGGATTAGTTTCTAATAAGTAAAATATTGATTTACCAAGTTGTGCTACTTGTTGTTCACCCAAAGGTTTTAATATACCCATGTTTAGTGTGTTGTTTAAGAATAATATCTTACCAGGTTCTATAAAAACCGATGTTAGTGGCAATAGCCCTGCATTTAGGAAAAATTGTACGGCTACTTTAAATGAATAAGTAAGTGCAGATACTGCTGGATCAATAGCAAAAAATGATAATATAGTTAATATTACAGCTAAAATCCCAATTGAAAAATTGCTTACTAAAACCTTTAAATTAGTAGGGACTTTTCCTTCTACTGCGGTATCGAACTTTTTAATTAAAAAGCCTCCAATAGGTCCTACAATCATAGCACCAAGAAACATTGGTATATTAGTACCAACAATTACTCCCATTGTTGCAACTGCTCCTATAAGTCCGCCTCTATTTCCGGCAATAATTCTTCCTCCTGAAAACCCAATCAAAAGTGGCAAAAGATATGATATCATTGGACCAACAAGAGTTGCAAGTCGTTCATTTGGAACCCAACCAGTTGCAATAAAAAATGCTGTTATTATCCCCCACGCTATGAATGCGCCGATATTTGGCATAACCATTTGGATTAAAAATCCACTAAACTTATTAAATATAGTTTGTGGAAGATTATTGTTATTTTTAGAATCCATTTATGAACCCCCCTTAAAATTAATAATATGAATGCATGTAGATTTTCTTGTTTATTAGACAAAATTAGACTAAATCATACATGATACAATTCGGAGCTTTTAAAATAAACTTAACAGGTTTATGCGAAATGTTAAATATAAGTATAAAAACTCTAAAAATATATAGTTTAGCGTAAGAATTATATAATTTGTTAAGGGGTAGCAAAGATGAGTATTTAGTACTTATATGGTATATACTGTATTAAGTGTAGCTGTTGAATGAATTATATACAGTTAAAATTAACATAAATTAAATCAATAAGTATTTAGAATGAGGAGATGATTCTATGATTATCAATATTATAAAGGGTGACGAAGTATATTTAGAAGATTGTTATGAAGCACTAATTTATTCAGAAATAGGAGAAGCTTATTTTAAAAGTTTCGATGCTAAAAAAATACTATTAGGTGGGCTTAAGAATAAAGAAATTGATGTAGCAATAGACACTGATGGGAAATGTCTAGGATTTATTTGGTATGAAAGATATGGTGCATTTGGAATACATACATATCTTCATATAATTGCAATTAAACAACAGTTAAGAGGTAAGGGTATAGGGAAAAAGTTAATAGAACAATTTGAATAAAATACATTCAAAAAGGATAGTATGATATTTCTAATGGTAGCGGATTTTAATAAAGATGCTAAGAAGCTTTATGAAAAAATGGGATATGAGCAAGTAGGGATTATACCGAGTTTTTATAGAAAAGGAATAAATGAACATCTGATGATGAAAGTTAAGTCAGAAAAAAATCCTAATAATACTTTAGTAAAGATTTGATTTTATACCAAAAGTCTCGCAAAGGATTTCGTTAAACTAAGTAGTATTATGGATTAAAGAGTTATATATTATTCGTTATTCATAAGTATTTGATAAATGAAGCTTTCATGTATATAATTGGTATATGAAAGTTGAACGTATACGATGGAGGCAGTAGATATGGATTTTATAGAACAAATTAATAGATATATTCCTAAAAATGAACAAGAAGATAAAGATAAGAGTGTTATTCTTGAATATATAAGTCAGTACCCTCACAATATTTTAATTAGAGATAATGAATTTGCTCATATTACAAGTTCTGGTTTTATAATGAATAAAGATTTAGATAAAGCTTTGATGATTCATCATAATATAAGAAATACATGGGCATGGACTGGAGGCCATGCAGATGGAGATGGTGATCTTCTTTATGTAGCAATTAAAGAGGCTAAAGAGGAAACCGGAATTTCTAGTGTAGCTGAATTAAAAGGTGAAATAGCTTCGCTTGATATCTTACCTGTCTATGGCCATTATAAAAATGGTAAGTATGTAAGTGCTCATTTACATCTTTCAATATCTTATATTTTGATTGCTGATGAAACTGAAGCACTTATAGTTAAAAAAGATGAAAATAGTGCAGTTGGCTGGTTTGCTGTAGATAAGTTTACAAGTGAATATTTTGATGCAAATGATGTTTACTTATATAATAAGTTAATAGATACTGCTAAAGAAATGAATAGTAGAAAGTAATTAATTATTAAATATAACAGCAGGAGGACGTGAATAGTCTTCCTGTTTATTTTTTTAAAGCAAACTTTCAAAATTCTTCAGAACTTAAAAAGTAGATTGCTAACTTATTTGAATATATTTTATAAAAGTTGGATATTTTATTCTCAGATAAAAGAATAGTAGTAGGTGATAAAATGAGAAAGCCAAGAAAAAAGCACCTGTTCTTTCTACCCATTGCAGCTATGCTGGTTTTAATATACTATTTTTCCATAACAGTAAATTTTGATAATGATAAATTGGCTAAAAGAGGGGTAAGAAATTTAATAGATAAAAGTGCTATGATTGAAGATGTTTATATACTACAGTCTATAAGTCTTGGAAAAACAAGATATACTTTAGTTGAAGTCAATAATAAGTTGTTTTTATTACAATTAGGAGATAAGCTGTTTAATAGATATAAAATAACAAGTATAAATAGTTTTTTTGGAAGTGCACGAGCACAAGTTTTTCAAGCAAGTGATGGTAAGTATCTTTTATACTATGGAAGAGTTGAAAATCCTTGGATAAAATATGTTGTTATAAATACGGTGGACAAAAAATATAGGATTAACTTTTCAAATACAAGAAACATTCTTGACTATTGCAAAGTTGAAGAGTCACTCCCAACTGGGGATATTGTAGCTACATACGATTATTACGATAAGGATGGTAAGTCAATTTTGAATGGTTCATTTTAAGGTGAGTTAGCCATAGTACTCAAACTGAAAAATTTAATCTGTAAAGCTTAAATAATTTTAGTTGATTTGGTAAATATTAATATCAGTATCGATAATATGGGAAATATCCTATTTTTGTTTTTATGTTTACAAATACTATAATATAGTGAGGTATTAATTTCAGGAGGTGAAAACATGAATAATATGTTTTTTATAGTTATTTTATTTCTTCAAATATTATTTCTCATTTCGATCTTATATTCATTAAAAACAGCACTTAAAGCTGATGATAATGTCATTCTTGGAGTTACTTTGCCTAAGGATAAGTTAAATGATGAGCAAGTAGAAAAAATAGAATTATTATACAACAAAAATATTAATACATTGGCTATAGTATTTGGTTTATTATTTGTGCCAGAACTGCTGCTTAAAATTGATTTTGCAGGGTATCCTTCATTAGAAATTGTATATTTTTTTGCATGGATATCATCACTATTAATATCATCAAGAAGAATTGTCTATCTAGCAAACAAAAAAATGAGAGCGTTGAAAAGTGAAAAAAGGTGGATAATAAGCGAGCTGCAAAAGAATGATACAAGTAATAAAAAATTCACCTATGATGATGAATATTGGCCAAATGGTATTAACTATTCTAATCCTAAAGATAATTCTCTCTTAGTTTCAAAGAGGATAGGGGTGGGCAATACTGTTAATTTAGGTATTAAAAAAGGTAAAGTTCTTACGTTTGGCACATTAGCTGCCGTTATAACAATTACAATATGTTTATCTACCTATCTACTTCTAACTGATTTTTATACTCCGTCAATATACATAGATGGAGATAAAATAAAAGTTAGTGACTTGGATTATAGCACAGCATTTAGTACTTCAGAAATACAAGATGTTAAATTGATAGATGAGGTTCCTATAGTAAGCAAAATTAACGGAGCTTTAACATCTATCTATGCAAGAGGTAAATTTGATGTTAATTCTTATGGAGCTGGAAAAATATTTATATTTAAAAAGAGCTCGCCTTATATAATGATAAAGCTTAGAGACTCATATATAATTTATAATGAGGATAATAAAACCAAAACGAATAATTTATATGAAGAATTAAAAGCACGAGTAAGATAAGCTATATAAAACTATAAAATGGTGGTTTGCCATAATGTTTATAACAGTAAAAAGAATATTTAAAATAGGGAAGGGGAATTTTAAATCCTGTATACAAATATTTTTAATTAACAGGAGGATTTTATTATGGCAACATCATTAGAGGTACCAGTTATTTCACTTATGCAGGGAGGAAATCCAACTCAAAGCTGTATAGATTTATGTGTAAAATGTGCTCAAATATGCCAAGAATGTTTTAGTATGTGTCTTCAAGAGGCTGATGTAGAGGCAAGAGGAACTTGTATAAAAACTCTTCAAGATTGTGCTGAGATATGTTCAACAGCAGCGTGTTTGATGGCAAGAGGAAGCGGATTTTCAAAAGAAATATGTCAATTATGTGCGACAGTATGTCAAGAGTGCCAAAATGAGTGTAGAGAGTTTAAAGATGAACATTGTCAAGTTTGTGCACATGTTTGTAGTGAATGTGCAACGGAATGTACAAGAATGATAAATATGTAATTATATTTTAAAAAATATTATATAAAAAATTGCTACGAAGAAATATATTTGTAGCAATTTTTGTTATGAATAAACTATATTTTAATGTAAGAATTCATAAAGTTTACAAGATAATATTAACCAATACATATTTAAAAGATATCGGAAATTATTCTGCAATTAATGCAAAAGTAGATAATGGCTCAATATTATTATTATCTTTGATATAGTATTTTAATAAGTCTATTTCTGATTTAATCAAATTAGCTAATTTTTTAGAGTTAGCTTTTACATTTTCTAATTCTACAGAATAGTTATGCAAAACTAGATCGATTTCCCACTTACCATCGTGAAGCGAAGGTGAATGAACAATCTGTTCATCAGTAATATTCCAACCTGATGCCATAATAATTTCTTTGATGTCTTTTGGTGTAAATAAAGTACGTACATTAGAAATACTGTTCTCTTTAAAACACTCATATTGTGATTGTATAAGAACTGCTAATAAGTGAGGATATTGATCTTTAAGATGTAGGTTGGTATCCCACTCAGCAAAACAAAGTTTCTTTCCCCATTTTCTTGCTTTTTTTAGTATAGCTAAAAATTCTTCTGATGACTTCAAGTACCAACTACAATGAGAAAGGATAATCATGTCAAAGGATCTGTCTTCAAATTCTACTGATGGAGATAGCACATCAACCTCCAAATCTATTTTAATTTGTTTGCCTAATACGGAGTTCTTTAGATAATCAGCTGAATCACCAACTGTAATTGGAGCGCCATAACTTGGAGAAGCAATATCAATTCCATGGATAAATCCATCTTGCCCAACCATATATGCTAAAACTGCAGTGGTATCTCCTTGGCCACAGCCTATCTCTAATATTCTTGAACCTTTGTTTATGTCCCAAAATTCAGCTAATTTAACTCTATGTTTTGTTTGAATTCGCTGCATATGTGGCATGTTAACACTTGTTGCCATGCAGTCAAGTATAATATCTAAAGCTTCATTATTCATAAAATCACCTTACCTTATATATTAGTGTTTGCCTTTTCTAAATAAATCTATAAAGATACTTTAATAATTAAAATGTTTTTGTAATATTTTTAAATCATAGAAATGATATATAACAAAAATAATTATAAGTTATAAAAGGGTACATAAATTTATGATAAATTAATAATAGCACTAAAATAAAAAACAGCAAACTTTCAAATTATTGAAGCAGAATGATATTTTAATACAATCATTTGGTGGAATTTTATTGGTATTTTGGATATAATGGGATTTAAATATAAAAATAAAAAATAAATATAATAAAATAGTAAATCACTTAAAATTAAACTTTTAAGTTTTAGCTATGTGTAAGTGTAGTGTGAAGTAAAGTTGTAAGTTTGTTAAAACATGGAATAATAGCGTACACTTAACTTTAACAATGTCTAAATTTCAAGGGGGATATGATGAGAAAACATTATATAGATTGGTTAAGAAATATTTGTATACTTTTTTTATTTCCTTTCCATACTGCAAGGATATTTGACGGAAACGAGCCAAATTATGTGCAAGGTACGCCTCATTTGTTTACCACAAATCTAGTATTTCTTTCATTTTGGTTTATGCCGTTAATGTTTTTACTTGCAGGGATGTCTAGTAAATTTTCCTTGTGTAGTAGAACAAATAAACAATACATAAAAGAAAGATTTTTACGACTTTTTGTTCCACTATTTGTTGGAATACTAATTCTAATGCCTCCGCAAGGCTATATTGCTGTGAAGTTTCACTACGGATATAATTATAGCTTTTTTGATTATTTGAAAAAGTTTTTTAGTGACTTTTCTGATTTAAGCGGATACTTTGGGAGTTTTACTCCAGGTCCATTATGGTTCATAATTTTCCTGTTCATAATATCTATAGTTACTTTGCCATTAATGAGAGGTATATCAAAATCTTATAAAGTTAAAAGTCATCTTATTAAGTTATTTAGTAATCCATTAAAAATAACAACTGTTGGACTAGCTATAACAATAATATCCATTCTCCCTAGTATTGGAGGGAAAAACATATTTGTATATGGGCTAATATTTATTGCAGGATTCATTTTGACTTTAGAAGAGAAAATATGTGAGATGATAGAAAAGTATAGATTGTACTACCTCATAATAACTATTATTGGTTCAATAACAATGTTAATTGAGATATATACTATAGGGCATATAGATGAATTTAGTACATTAGGTATTATATTTTCATTAATGTATTATTTTACAATATGGATTTCTTTACTAGCATGGATTGGTTATGGAAAAAGATATCTTAATTTCAATGCAGGCTTTCTTTCTTATTTTTCAAAAGCGGCTTTTCCTATATATATAATGCATCAAACTTACCTTATTATAATAGGTTATTTTATATTAAGAACTGTGAATATATTTTCATTACAATATATTTCAATAATATTACTTACCTTTATAATTTGTTTGATTTCTTATGAGATAATTAGAAGATTTAGATTAACAAGATTTTTATTTGGCATCAAGTAGGAAGAAGTTTACTTTCTGGTTATCATCTAAACAGATAAATTGCTTTGATCCTTATACTTAAAATAAAGATTTCAATATGAAGCAGGTTATCAATATAGGATTCCTTTAAATTAATAGATAATCATATAGCAAAAGGGAGTTTTTAAAAAACTCCCTCAGCAAATTCTAATTTTATTAATGGTTTTCCACCTTTTGTTACACTATTGTAAAATGGGAACCTATGAGTTTCTATTCCTTTCAAAGTTCCATCCTTTTCTATACCATCAATATTTTCTGAGCTAATTCTATTCCATGATATTATTTGGTATCCTAATCCGTAATAAATTGTTGTTCCTCCATCCTTGTAAACTTGTTTCTTAAATATAAAAACAGGATTGTTACCTTTTTTTATTTCGGATTTATCTATTAGAAAAGTTATTTCGTGGATGGAAAGTAAAAAACATATAAAACATAATGTAAATATCAAGATTTTTTTGCTTTTTTTCATAACGCACCTCAAATTTAATATTTCCATTGTATCTTTATGAAAAACTTAGATTATAGATCTCTGTTATATCTTTGATATAATTATAGCTTATTTTGAAATATATAGGATTACAATAATATTAAAAATGCTGTAAAATAAAGTTATTAAAGGGCATTAATGTTTATGTGTTTAAATTTTAATGTTGGAGATATTAGTATGTCGTATTTTATAAAAGATTTAGTAGTTTCTCCAAAATATCAAGAAAGAGGTATAGGAAAATTAATAGTTGAGGATATGCTAGGTTTTATAAAAGATAAAACTCCAAAAGGATGGAAAGTATGCATTGAGCTAATGAGTGCATACGAAAAAGAAGGATTCTATGAAAAGTTGGGATTTGAGAAAAGACCAAACATTAATTGTGGAGCAGGAATGACTTTATTTATACATAATAAATAATAGTTTTATAATTAGTAATAAATACACTAAAATAATAAATTGAAAAGGGATGTAATAAAATGATTTTTGACTACAATATAGGAATCCAGGATTTTGATAGATCAACAATAAAAATAATTAATAGACAAGCAATTAGAGCTGTTATAATATGTGAAGATAGGATTCTATTAGTACGTACTAACAAAGGTGATTACAAGCTTCCAGGTGGAGGGGCTAATGAAGACGAAACTCATGAAGATACTTTAAAGAGGGAAGTCAGAGAAGAAACGGGGTATATAGTGAGAAAGGTAAAAGAAAAAATTGGACAAATCGTAGAAAGAAACTTAGACAAATACGGAGAAGATGCAATTTTTCAGAATGTTTCACATTATTACCTTTGCGAAATTGAAGAAAATAAGGTGAATCAGCAATTAGATGATTATGAGAAAGATTTAGGTTTTGAGCCAATACTAATTGAAGTAGGTAAAGCTATTTCTGTAAATGAAGAAATACTTGAAAAAAATGATAATATAAATCCTTGGGTATACCGAGAAACTAAAGCTTTGAAGGCAATAAAATCATATTATACGCTTACATAGCCTTTATATGATTTTACTTCAAATATTTTTTGATAAGATTAATAAAGATGAGACACTTTAATCCCAAGTCTATTTTCAAAACTCTTATGGGTTCTGAGAGAAGACTTTGAAAATATAAATCTAATTATGAAGTGGGTAATCTATGGATAAATTACACGAAAATAATAGTTGAAAAAAGGAGTAATAACAGTGAAGATAATATACAAAGATAATTGTTGCAATATAGATTGGGATGAAATACCAAAGATATTAAGTGCTGCTGGAATGTCATATTCAGATCCGGAAGTTCATAAAAAAGCTTTTAACAATAGTTATATAACTGTGTTTGCTTTTTACAATGAAAACTTAATTGGGTTTGGGCGAGCAATTTCTGATGGAGTGTATCAAGCAGCAATATATGATCTAGCAATCTTGCCAGAATATCAGGGAAAAGGGGTAGGTAGAGAACTTTTAAAAAAGATAACAGATACTATTCCAAATTGTAATTATATTTTGTATGCAGCCCCAGGAAAAGAAGGTTTTTACGAAAAATCTAACTTTAGGAAGATGAGAACAGCTATGGCACTGTTCAATAATGCTGAAGAAAAAAGAGAAAAAGGATTTATTGAGTAGTCAGAGTATATAATAAAGCTCTGACTACTTAATTATAATATTATCTAAGATTTGTTAATTTAGCAGTTTGTGCTTAACTGAAGAGTTTTTTCTAGTAGAAGCTCTAAGTTTATCAAGTATCCTATCTTTCATTCCTATAACCTTATAGTAAGATATATTTTTAAGGCCAGCGAATTTTCTAAAGGTGTATCCTTTAAAGTATACGTAATCAATTAATTCTTGTTCTTCTAAACTAAGTTTTTTTATTTGACTATGAAGAGAAGTTGCAATTAATTTATTACAAATAAGCTCCTCTACATTCATTTCATCTAGTATAGACAGTTCATCGATGCTTGAGTCAAAACTAATAGTTTGAGTACCATCTTGTGGTCTTTTATTAAGCGAATTTCTTATAAGCAAATTTACAGAATTTCTTAGAGCATTTGTAGCATAAGCTACAAATCTATGCTTACTTGTATCATATAACTTTATACATTTAAAAAGAGTAAAGTAACACTCATTCTTTATATCTTCAAAATCATAGAAACCAATATAACACTTCTTAGATAAATTGATTATATAAGGAGTAAATTCAGCTACGATAGCTTCTTTTGATCGTTCATCTCCAGATTTGCAAAGCAATACTAATTCTTCAATATTATTAAAATCCATAAAATCACCTCTCAATGTGAATATACACTGTGTAAAAAAAGATTTAGCCATTTATAGAAAAGTTAAGAAGTTTTTAAGAATTTTGTTGTTTTAAGGCAATCTATTAAGAATATAGTAATTCCATCAATGTGAGGTAAGAAAATACTAAGAGTAGTGTGATATTACTATAGAAATAATATAAGCTAAAAAAGATTCTAAAATAATCCTGAGTTGAATTCAAACTCAGGATTATTTGTAATTTCTTAATTAGTAACGTTCTGTTATTAAATAATCAAAGTTAACAGTGTTTGCTTTTGTTTATATAATTTAAAGAGTTGTTGAAACTATTTTTGAAAATTAATGTTTGATGTAATAAAACAAGGAAGTTAGAAATGATAAAATGTCGAATATTTTAAGATAAAATTTAATGTAATTATAAAGGATAATGTTGACAATGTTTAAGTAACAAATTATAATTAGATTAGAAACATACATATAATGTATCTTTAACCAACATTATATGAAAAAATTCATTTCTAGCTCTTAAATTTACATTTAATCTGGTTCAAACATATTTTTATGTAGAAAGGGGTGAGCAATGGGTCGCAAGAAAAAAATAATTACTATCCTGACAATTTTTCTATTAGTTTTAACCGTGATTTTCTATAAATCTTTTTTATCTCAAAATACAAAAAAATTAACTACTAACACAATTGCTGAGACTCAAAAGTTATCAACTGAGAAATTTTCATTAAAGGAAGCCTATTCAAAAGCTTTAAAAGAAGCAATGAATTGGAATAAAGATTCTAAGCTTGTGATAATTACAAGTGTTGATGATGATGAAAAAGAATTGGCTGGAATATCGGGAAAGAGAAAAAAGTGGAATCTTATATTTGCAAACCTTTCGACTGAAGAGACCCTCCAAATTTCAATAGACAATGGAGAGGTTAAAAAGTTTCCTGTAAGTAAGGAAAAAACTGTGGCAAATGTAATAATTAATCCTGATTCTATACAGATTGATTCAACTGAAATAATAGAAAAAGCCAAGAAGGATTTTAAATTAAAACCAGGAACTGATTGGGCTAATGGATTTCATTTTTCTCTCATGAATAATGGAAAACAAACCTATATGACAGTTACAGGTCTTAATCAGGATGATAAATTTACTCAAATCTATTATGATTCTAAAACTGGAACTTGTATTGGTTCCAAAGTTCAACCCAACTAGAGCACGTAGCTTTTGTAAAAGTCTTATTTTTTATATTCAAATTCTAAATGACACTCATATATTAAGCATAACTTGATGAATGCCATATCTAATTTTGAGTAAAGTCTTTTCTTGGAAATAAATTGATTGCAATACTATGTGCAAAGTTTAAAGCTATCAGCAAAGAGGATTTACTAAAAATATGTGATTTATTTATATGTAAAATTTTAGGACAAGCTATATATGAAGATTAAAATCTACGTTAACTATATGATATATTGAATTGTAAAATATTAAATTAATAAGAGGATGTGTTAATGATGAGTAGAAGGAAGACCATGAAAAAGGTACTAGCTACTGGAGTTCTGACTTTATTATCTGTTGGAGTATTTCAGCCGGTTTTTGCATCAGCGGCAACTACTTATTCTAATCAAGATTTTACAGCATATACATGCCCTGTAGGTGGACTAACTGCATCAGGTGTAGCGCCTACTCCTTATACAACTTGTGCAGTTCATCCATCCAATAAGAGTAATCCGTACTCAGCACCAATCTTCCCATTTGGAACAGTAATAAAAACAACAAAAGCACTTAATCTTCCTGGTTATGGAAGCAAAAGTTCATTTGTTGTTCAAGATAAGGGAGATTTAGCTTTCCAAAAGTCCCAATATTGGGTAGATATTTTCTTTGATTATGAAAATAATCCTAATGCAATTACTAATGCTATAAATTTTGGTAATCAAAAGATTAGTTACACTGTAAATTAATTTTTAAATAACTTGAAAAACACCACTTAGCCTTAAGAAAACTTAGGTTAAGTGGTGTTTTTTTTTGTCGAATTACACTGCTATATCTGGTTCAATTTCTTTAGATTCAGACTCTCTTTTTTTATTGAATGGCACCGCGATAAGTCCAAAGAATGCAATTATTGCTGTTATTAAGAAGCACTTATTATAAACTTTGTTTGCTTCATCATTTTTTATTATAGCTGCTTCGTCTAAGATGTTATGGATTTCTTCGGTCTGCTTATTGAAGCTTTTATTTATCACTGATTTCATAGTAGCTGGAGCAGTAGATAAAACTACATCTTTCTTAGCTTCAATTAATTTATCAGCCATGTCCTTTGAAAATGTTACATTTTTACTTGCATCAGCTATAGTTATTTTATTAATTATAGTGGATTTTACTTCTTGTTCTAGTATGGTGTTTTTATTAACAATCTCAATAATTCTAGTTTTAGTAGTATCTATAGCTTCAGTGGTGTAGTGACTACTTAAAGTAGAAACTAAAGCGATTGCTAGGCACGCAGTTAATTGTCTGAGACTATTAAGTATTCCTGATGCCATACCGTTTTTATCTTTAGAGATTTCTTCAAAAGCACTTTGATATAGTGGGGAAGTTGCACCTATACCTAGACCTACAAGAATGAAGGAGCTATAGATTATTTTCATGTTATTAGTATTATTCATAAATACAAACATCAGATCTCCAAGGGATACAAATAAAATAGCAAACATTGAAGTTACCCTTGCACCAAACTTTTTAGATATAATACCGAAGATAGGTGACATGAAAAAAGATATGCCACTTACTATACCAAGTATAAGTCCAGCTTTAAGAACAGAGTAACCTAATTGATTTTCTAGATAGAAATTCATAAGGTAGGATATTGGCATGTAGGCAAAGAATATAACGCTAATTACCACTATTGAAGAGGTAAAAGTTTTTGTTCTAAATAATTTGAATTCTATCATTGGATTTTTTGTTTTGGATTCGTACAGTAAGAATGAGATTATTGCAATTGAGGAGGTTATAGCTAGTATAATAATTTTTATGCTACCCCATCCATAATCATTGCCTTTTACTAGTAGAAAAGTCAGTGCACCAATACCATATGCTAATAGTACCGAGCCAACAAAATCTATCTTTCTCTCTATGGTTCTATCAAAACACTCTTTCAAATATCTAATTCCTAATATTAAGGAGATTATGATAAATGGAGTATTTACATAGAAAATTGATTTGAAACCAAATACTTCATTTAAAAGACCACCTGCAACAGGACCTGAAGCCGCTGAAATTGATATTATCATTCCTATGATTATAGCTAATTTTGACATAGCATTTTTGCCGAATATTTCTATTCCTAAAGGGATAGCCAGTGGGGTTAATATTGCAGCACCTACACCTTGCATAACCCTAAAGCTTATTATCATCACAAGAGAAGTTGAGAGTCCGCAGAGTATTGAAGCAGAACCGAAGATCAAAAGACCTATTATAAACAGTTTTTTTCGTCCAAAGATGTCTGATATTTTTGAAAAGTTAATTAAAAGCGCTGAAAAGGGAATTAAATAAGCTGTGCTTACCCAAGAAATTCCTACTATGTCTGTGTTAAAGTAGGTAGCCATAGATGGTAAAGATACATTTACTATGGTTGCGTCTAAAACAGTTAAAAAACATGCTATTGCTAAAGAGATGAATGCTAAAACTTTTTCTTTTTTACTCATAATATCCTCCAAAAATTGAAATATGAAATTAACTTCATATTCATATATTATACTGGTAAAAATTAAAAGTCAATACATGAAATGAATTTCATATTTTGTTGACTTTTATTTTTTTATCTTTTATTATTATGTTAGGTGATGATATGGAAAGAAAAACAAGAATACCAACGCAAAAAAGAGCTTTAGAAAAATATAATAGGATAGTAGATGCTGCATATAAACTTTTTAACGAAAGAGGGTATTATAATACCACTACAGCAGACATATCAAAAGAAGCAAATGTAGCTACTGGTTCTGTATATGCTTACTTTAAAGATAAGAAGGAAATTTATATTAGAGTCATAGTAAGACTAAATGAAAGCTTTAATTATCCCACTAGGGAATATTGGATTGAAAACATGGATAAACCTCTAAATAATCCTGAAACAGGTAAAGAGTTATTTAGGGTATTTATAAAAATGATGATTGAGTATCATAATTTCTCTAAAACTTTTCATGATGAAATGGATGCTTTAGCACTGTTAGATGATGATATAGGAAAGACAATAAATGAACAGCGTGGAAGAAGAACAGATAAAACAAGAGAAGTTTTTAAATTATTATCTATACCATTTAAGAGTAATGAAGAAGAAATAATATTTGTACATTATACTTTTTTACTTATTGAAGATGTATGTCATAAAATTCTTTATGACAAGGATATAAAAGACCTGGATTTATGCATAGATAAGTGTGTAAATATGTTGTTTACATTGTTTATGGATAGTACGAATTATAGTGGTTAATGGATAAAAAAGTGAACGCTGCATTAATATATTACTAAGAATACATAAATTGATAATTATTGTGGGGTGTTTATGAGAAAGAGCGGTTTTAAGTGGCTTTTTTGGGGATTTCTTTTTGTAATGTTAACCTAGAATCTTTAATTCTTCGATACCAATTACAGACTTTACTTTTACAGCTTCAGCTTCAATTATAATGCTTCTTTTTATCATATCTTTAGTATTTAACTTGCTTACAATCTACAATCTCTTTTAGGGGGTACAAGAGATGGCAAGGAAAAAAGAAAACAGATTTTTAGAGCTAGAGGCCGATGAAAAATTGAGTCATTATTTATTTTTGCAGATTGGATTTGCTTTGTCTTTTATTTTTTTATTTATTCCTTTATTAGGAATAGTATATTTTATAGTTATACTTATAGCATCAATTGTAGTAGTAATAAAAATCATGAGATTTATGAGTAGATGTAGCTATGAACTTAATTGAGTATAAAATGTAGAATAAAGAAATAGGTATCTCATAATACTGAATTATATGATATGCCTATTTTTTTCTTTTATGTATATTTATTATAAGTTGATAATTGATCGAAAATACATAGATATTGGCATGATTTTCATATAGTAAAAAGACTGGTGTAGCTATAGGTAGGTCAGTTATTGTTTATGGATAAACTACTAACTCCAAGTGCTTTGTTTGACCAAAGTACTGATTTTATCATATCTATTTGGGTGTCTAAACACTCTATTATCAACACAACTTCTGTTCCTCTTTTATCTTTACTTCTACGTTTAGAGTTTTTCGTAAGAATAAGTTTAATGATTAAACCTAATAGTCCACCAATTAATATACCTATTAATCCCCACAAGAAGGGCCCCCATTTTAATATAAAACCATATACTTCTCCAAAAATTCCGAATATAACTCCTAAAATAGCAGGTAGATCAAAAAGACTCAAGCCATCTGAACTATGAATAGAATCAAATAGTTTTATATCTTCATCTCTTTTATCAATGGGAATAGCTAAAATGTTTTCTTTCTTTATTCCCTTCATTTGTATTTCAGAAATAGCTAATTCTAAATATATTGAATGGTCAAAGGTTGAAACTATATGCATATTCACACCGCTTTCATTATTTTTTAATGTCATATTAAAATTTGAAGATTGATATTCTTTTTTTAAGAATTTAGCTTGATCCCAATCAAATAATTTGTTGGTTTCAACTGTGTTTGTATAAGCATCATACATAGCATATAAATATACTGAAGGTATATTTAGAAACCATTGCATATTTAATAGTTCTTTAGCTTGTTTGAAATCTCCAAGCAATGTGCAGTGTGCTGAAGGAAGAAACTTAGAATTATAACAGATGATAATCCACCAAACAATGAGAAAAAATGCTGTAATAAGTCTATGAAGATAAAGTTGACCAGAGCCAGGTACTAAAAGGGACCATGTAGTAGCAACCCAAGGATTTCTTTTATCTAAATAATTAATTTCTATGAAATTCATCTTAAAAGGAATAATATCCTTATCTTCTCTTCTAGCTAGTAAGCAGACATGGTTTAAGTCTACGGTGCTTCTATAACTATCCCATATAGCAAAAATATATATAGGAAGATATAATGACAGCCATTGAATGTTCACCACTTGTTTAGCTTTTTCAAAGTTACCTATACAGGAATATAAAATTAATAGGTTAACATGTGCTTTATAGTTTATAAGTATTTCCCATAAAAAGAGAACCAAGCCACGTAGGTATTTTGAAAGTAGAAGGTGCCCCATACCTGGAAATGCAACAGACCAAGCTGCAATAACAAGTGGGTTTCTAAGGTGGAGTTGTGTTGTTCCAAATATATTTACGTATATAAGATTTCTTCTTGTAGTTTTTTGTTCGAACTTCATATCAGCCATATTTAAACTCCTAAAAGTACAATTTATCGATTTTATCTTTTATAGTATTAGTAAATATTTAATTAATATAACAACAATAGATTTTAGCTGTTAAAAATATATAATTGAAGGTGTAGAATAAATTAGTTGACAAAAATTACATAATTAAATACAATGGATATATAAAAGTACTAATAATAGTATTTTGCATTGAAAGGAGTGTTGTTTTATGAATGCAAATTTAAAGGTGATTGCAGTCTAAAACTAAATATGGGCAAGGATATAACTGTAGGGTAAACATACCCGTTATTTGTGTTGTATTTTTGCAGTAATATATAACCTTTCATAATATACTGTCTAAAATGGATTAGTAACACGGCAGGAAGGTCGTGTTTTTTTGTACCTTTATATAGTTTAAAAGCTATATAATTCTACATGCTTTAACCGTAGATAGCAGCGCATTAAGGGTTGTTTATCTACGGTATTTTTATGCCCATTTTTAGACTAGCAAAACAGAAGCAAAAATACAAAAAGTAATACCAAAATTATGCTGATATTTATTTAAGTACTTCATTTAGATTTAAAAACCTTAAAAAATATTAGATATTAAAAGGAGTGATTTAATATGGTGATTTTAATCGGTAATTTTAAGATAGAAAACAACTTTATAAATTTGGAGGAATTAGATGAATAATAATACTATAAAACAATATGGATACAATGAATTTTATGAAAGACAAATAGATGAAACTCAGATGGATTGTAGTGAATTAGTGCCTGCAAGGATTCTTGAAGTGCATAGAGAATACTATAAGCTTATTACAAATGACGGAGAAAATAGTGCAAAGCTTAAAGGGTCAATTTTTTATACTGATAGTGGCATTAGTGTGTATCCAGCAATAGGGGATTTTGTGTTGGTAAAAAAGAATCCTATGGGGGATGACATTATATATAAGGTTCTTAACAGAAAAAGCAAGTTTGCTAGGCTGGATTCTTTTAATGAAAAAGAACAGATAGTTGCAACGAATTTTGATTATGTTTTTATCGTGACATCACTAAACTATGATTTTAGTATAAAGAGAATTGAACGATATTTGACTTGTGCTTGGGAGAGTGGAGCAAACCCTGTTATAATTCTTACTAAAGCTGATCTATGTAATGATTACGAAAGCTATATAGCTGAATTAGAAACAGTGGCCATTGGTGTATCTATCATTGCTGTAAGCTCATATACAGGACAGGGATTTGCTGAAATTAAAGAGTTTGTAAAACCAGGGAAAACAATTGTACTTCTCGGATCATCTGGTGTAGGCAAGTCATCACTAGTAAATGCTATAGCTGAAGAAGAAGTAATGCGTGTAAATGGTATTAGGGAAGATGATAGTAAGGGTAGGCATACTACAACTCATAGGCAGCTCATTATGCTAAAGAACGGTACAATGATAATTGATACCCCTGGTATGAGGGAACTTGGTATGTGGGTAGTTGATGATGGACTTAATGTTACTTTCTCAGATGTAGAGCAGTTAGAATTAAGTTGCAAGTTTAGTGATTGTAAGCATAAAACGGAACCGGGATGTGCAGTTAAGGCTGCGCTGGAAAGTGGCGAATTGTCCATTGATAGATGGAAAAACTATGAAAAACTTAAGAAAGAAGCCGCATTTGCAGAGAAAAAGGCTAAGTTATTAAGTCGAGATAAGAGCAATAATAAGAAAAAACAATTTGCTAGATAAGAAGTAATAAAAAAGTTGGATCTCCTGATCCAGCTTTTTGTTTTATTAGGAAGCTAGAAATCTATATGTTGTCTAAACTAGGATATATCATGGTTTTACAGGCTTTTATGGTTTGTAGAAAAAATTAAACTTATATGCTTTTAAGTATCAATATATCAATAGGAAAATAATTTAGATGTTTTCAAAAAAAGAAAATGTTTTCATTTGAATTTCAATAAAAAGTTTTGTACAATAAAATTAGTGAATTTAGAAGGTAAACAATTCTAATAAATTTAAAATCCGCAACAATTGTTGGTTTTCGTAATTTATAGTGGAAGTTATATTAGGAGGCGAAGTAATGAAGAATATAAAAATAGGTAATGGTAAAATTGATGGTTCTGAAATTTCTCTAGGCTGTATGAGAATGGCTGCATTAAGCAAAGAGGAAGCTGAAAAAGTAATTAAGGTTTCTCTAGAAGAAGGTATAAATTTCTTTGATCATGCAGATATATATGGTGGCGGAAAATCAGAAGAAATATTTGCTGATGCAATAGGAATGAATTCAGATATAAGAGAAAAGATGGTAATACAAACTAAATGCGGAATAGTTCCAGGTAAGATGTTCGATTTTTCGAAAGAGCATATTCTAGCATCAGTGGAAGGAAGCCTAAAAAGATTAAAAACAGATTATGTAGATACCTTATTATTGCATCGCCCAGATACTTTAATGGAGCCAGAAGAAGTTGCAGAAGCTTTTACTCAGTTGCATGATAGTGGTAAAGTAAAATACTTTGGAGTAAGTAATCAAAATCCAATGCAGATAGAACTTCTAAACAAATACTTAGGTGAAAATAACATTATAATCAATCAATTACAATTTGGTGTGATGCACACTGGAATGATTGATTCGGGTATAAATGTAAATATGAAAGTTGATGGGTCTATAGATAGAGATGGAAGCATTCTTGAATATTGCAGACTTAAAGATATAACAATACAAGCATGGTCTCCATACCAGTATGGATTCTTTGAAGGGGTATTCTTAGATAATAATAAATTCCCAGAAGTAAATAAAAAAATAGATGAAATTGCAGAGAAAAAAGGTGTAACAAATACAGCAATAGCTACAGCATGGATTTTAAGACATCCAGCAAAGATTCAAACAATAGTTGGTTCGATGAGTCCAAATCGTATAAGAGAAATATGTGCAGCTTCAAAAGTTGAACTAAGCAGAGAAGAATGGTATTCAATATACCTTGCAGCAGGAAATAAATTGCCTTAATAGGTTGAATAATAAATAAAGTGGCTTTTAGAAGTAAATCCCAAAGGTTATGCATTTATAACCTTTGGGATTGTTTCAATTGTGAAGATTTTTTAATTCTAAAATCATTAATGAACAGGAATAAAAGTAAGTGTTATCATATGATGCTTCAACTGGAATACTCTTGGAGTTCTTTTCTACATTAGTGGTATTAACTGAATCAGATAAAATGGCACCTATCCCGAATAAAAGCATATATAAAGAAATTAGCCCCATAACTATAAACTTCACAAAAAAGTTTCGTTTTCTAAATCTTATGCTTTTTTCAGATAGGTAGTACATAATATAAAGACCAGCCAAGATATTAAAAACTCCGAAAATTTTATTATGTTCTAAGAATAAATAAAAGTATAAAATAATCGATACTGGGATGCTTAACCATTTAGGAATTTTAATAAGTGTAATTTTATTTTTTGTAAAATTAACCTTGCTTACGTCAAACTTTGTATTTACAGTATCTATATTTATAATTTGATTAGTTTTTATCTTTCCTCTAGAATCTACATGTCCAACACCAATTAATCCTTCATCAAACTTACGCCTATTTTCTTTATCGGTATCCTCTATGTACATTTTATCCCCCTATACTTAGTAGCTATATTAATATTATACATGTAGTAAAGGAGATATGACATCTATAATATTTTACTTTATTGTCTTAATTTAATTTTTATATAGCAAATCTATGATTGTGACAAAATGTTAAAGTAAAGGACTGATTAGTATTGAAATATAAATATGAATACCGAAGATTAGTACATATATATTTAGGTACTAATCTTCGGTATGAAGCCAATATTAATTTTCTATTTTATGTTCCATTAACCAAACACTACCTGCAAATGTAACAGCAAAAGATAGTATATTTAAAATTAATGAAGCTAAAGAACTTTGGGTATCATATATTTTAAAACTATAAATCGGAAACTTTTCTGTCAAAAATGATAAATATGATAATAATGCTACAGAACCTACAAACACAGCTATACTAATAAGAGTAGATATCTTGTTTTTATTTGAAATAGCTTTGGATATTGCAATACAAAAATAAAATAAAAGATATATAGATGCAAATATGAAGAAAGTAGATAAAATTGTATATATTATTCTAATTGGTGAAGAAATCATTTCTGTTAAAGCTTGTAAAATTGAATCAGTTACAGATTGATCAAAATTAGTTGCTACCAGAGTGAAAACTAAAATTGCAAAAACAATTGATATACCACAAATTATTGTATTTATTACAGTAGATATTAGTTTGGCAGTTACTTTTTTCCATGAATGCGCCGGTATCATAAGTTCTAGTGCTGCTTGTTTTCCTGATAAGTCTTTTTCATATCTTCGAATACCTTCAACAAAAGGGTAAAGAGATAGTAAAATTGATAAAGCAAAAAATAAAATAACTGCAAAAGTTATGAAGCCATTTAAGTGAACATTAGAACCATCTTTAATAGTAAATAGATGAGGTTCATTATTCTTCCAAAAAAATAATCTGCAAGATAGTAAAATAACAATTTCTATAAGAGCATATGCCAAGAGTACATAACGAATGCTTTTCCACTTTTTTAATAATTCAAATTTAAGTAGATTTATTAACATGAAAATACCTCCCTATATATTTCGTCAAGAGTCATATTCTTATCAGATCTAAGTTCTTCTGTATTTCCAGATAGTTTTATCTTGCCGTCCTTTAAGAAATAAACTATATCTAATAAACTTTCGATTTCATTAATAAGATGACTTGATATTATAATTGAACTTTCAAAACTAAAACCTTTTAGTATTGCTTCAAGTATTTGCTCCCTAGCAATTGGATCAACACCGTTAAGGGGTTCGTCTAGAACTATTAGTTTTGCATCTCTAGATAATGTTAGTGAAAGAGCAAGTTTTTCTTTCATGCCTTTTGAAAGACTTTTTACAGTCATTGAATCTTCAAGTTTCATAAAAGAAATTAGTTCACTGAATCTTTTTGTATTGAAGTCTTTAAAAAGTGAGCTGTAAGTTTTTCTTGCATCACTAATTTTCATCCAAGGATACAAAAAGTCACTATCAGGAAGATATGCAACTAATTCCTTTGTTTTATAACCTATATTGTTTTCGCATATCTTTAGATCACCCTTTGATGGATGTATCAAACCGGCAATAAGCTTTAATAAAGTTGTTTTTCCGCTCCCATTTGGTCCTAAAATACCAACTATTTTACCTTCGTCAATAGTAAGGTCTATACCATCTAAAGCCTTTTTAGAGAAATATTTTTTAGTTAATGATTTAGCTTCGAGGATCTTCATTTTTACTTACCTCCAATACTTTTAATAGATATTCGCTTATTTCTTCCTTACTCATGCCTAGATCAGTCATTTCAGATAAAAAACGCTGAATATATTTTTCGGCTTGAGAGGTTTTTAAATTCTTCACTATTTCATCACCTTCCATAATAAATGTTCCTATACCACGTTGAGAGTAGGTTATACCTTCTCTTTCAAGTTCTTGAAAAACTCTTTGTACTGTATTTGGATTTACTTTAAAGGTTTCGGAGAATTCTCTTACAGAAGGAAGCTTATCTCCACCTTTAAGTTTACCAGATACAATATCAGCTTTTACTTTTTCAACTATTTGAATATAAATTGGTGCATTTCCGCTGAAGTTTAGCACATGATGTACCTCCTATTTATAATTTATATTTTTAAAGTTTCTATCAGGATTGGTTGGTTTACTAGTGTACTATAATGATAGTACACTGGTATTTAATTGTCAATATAGTAATGATATTTACCTATATTAGTTTTATATACATAAATTACTTGATATTAAAGGTTATATTTTTAATTATCTCACCAGAACTCATAAGGGATTTGAAAACAGATTTAACTTTGAAGTAGTGTATATCAGTAACGGGGATGTCTATAAATGTACCATGTTAAACATACTTAAAACAAATATTCTAGAAAAGTATATATAATAGATACTAATAAGAGAACTGAAATGATAAACTAATTTGATTGTGATATATTTTGAAACTAAGAAATTAACATTTTGGGATTTTAATATTTTGGTTGTAAGATTCTGATAAAGACTTTTATTTTGGGGAATTTAATTTGAATAGTCCATATATTATTTATATAGTGACAATACGTAGTAAAAGAAAAAATTCTTTTTTAGTATTTAACGACTCCATATAGAACTTTTTTTGCAGTAAAAAAATCTAAAAAAGATAAGTTATTACATGGATTTGCAGGCTTAATCAAATTTATAATTACTTTAATGTATTTAAAAACAATAATTTTAAAGAAGGGCGTACAGGGAATGGAAAATGAGAACATAGCTAGGAAGTATGAGTTGGGTGTAAGTAAAAATAAGCATGAACAAAAAAAACTTAAGAAAATCGTAAAAAAGAAAGCTAAAAAAGCAGCTAAGAAAGGTTATAAAAAGGGATTTAAGGCAGGATTTAAAGCCGGTATTAAAAAGGCATTGGAAGAGAGCAAAGTAGAAAGCTTTTGATAAGTTTCGGAACTAGAAGACTGATTTTTCATGATTGGAATTAAAATAAGATAAGTTTAGAGGTTTAAAATGAGGAGAGTATAATTTGCTCCTCATTTTATTTTAGAATAAAAAAACTTTATTTATTTAACTTTCTCTAATATAAAAGTAGATGTGTTCTGGTCTACAGAGCCACTAAGGTTAGGTACAACATTTATTACCTTCCACCCTCCTGTGCCATGTTCATTTAGTTTCTTTTCTAGTTCTTCTGCAGAGCTCAAATCTCCATTTAAAAACTTTATATTCGTACATATAATTTCCTCCTATTATGATTAATAACTTTTAATCAATACAATATTTAATTTTGATATGTTATATTACATATAGATTTAAACAAGTAAAAAAATGATGTTACGGTGATTAATTTGTATTATAGAGTTCTAGCTCAGATATTAATTTATACAAGCTCTAAAATCCCAAGAAGCCGAGATTTTTGAACAAGTATAAATTAAATTTCGATATAGGAACTCTTTTGTGATTTTCATCTAAAAGTAAAGGTAATCTCATTTAAGAATTAATAATTATGAAACTACTGTTTTTATATTTAAGAGATTTATAAAAATATATTTTTACTAGACAAATGAGTTAAACTGTATAATTACAATGAAAAATTCCTGATTTATAATTGTTAATAGATAAGGCATTAAAATAGATTAGTTGGAATGATCCTAAAGATAGTAGAAAGGATCATATCATCTTATGAATGTAAAATGGAGGAAAAGGGCATGAATAAAAAGTCTAGTAAAGATAATGTAAACATATTGCTTGCATTAGGGGCAATAGCTGGTGCTGCAACTGTGGCAGCCATAGGTGCAAAAAAATTAAAGGACAGAGCAAAAGTGACAGATAAAAGTTTGCAAAAACCTATAAATAGTGAAGATAAGCAGGTTTACTTTGTTGGAGGTGGATTAGCTTCTTTAGCAGGTGCTGCTTATCTTATAAGAGATTGTAATTTTAAAGGTGAAAATATTCATATAATAGAAGGGCTTAAGATACTTGGAGGTAGTAATGATGGTGCTGGAGATGCAGTAAATGGTTTTATCTGCAGAGGCGGTAGAATGCTAAACGAAGAGACTTATGAGAACTTTTGGGAGTTGCTATCAACCGTACCATCTTTAGATATGCCTAATATGAGTGTAACAGAAGAAATATTAAATTTTGACCAGTCACATCCAACTTATGCAAAAGCAAGATTAATTGACAGAAATGGTGTAATTCAAGATGTAACTAGCATGGGGTTCAACAATGCTGATCGTATGGCGCTTGGAAAGCTTATGGCTACATCAGAAGATAAACTTGATGATATGACAATTGAACAATGGTTTAAGCATACACCACACTTCTTTGAAACAAATTTTTGGTATATGTGGCAGACTACTTTTGCTTTTCAAAAATGGTCTAGTTTATTCGAATTCAAGAGATATATGGATCGTATGATTTTTGAGTTCTCTCGTATAGAAACTTTAGAAGGTGTAACAAGAACTCCGTATAACCAATATGATTCAGTTATTCTTCCATTAAAGACTTATTTAGAAGGTTTTAATGTTGATTTTAGTATAAATGCTACTGTTACTGATCTTGATTTTAAACCTGGTGAAGAGATAACAGTAACAGCAATACATGTACAAGATAACGAAGGAGAAAAAGTTATTGAGCTTAAGGATCAAGATATCTGTATTATGATAAATGGATGTATGACAGATAACGCAACTTTAGGAGATATGCATAGAGCGCCAGAATATACTCCAGATAAGCCAATTTCAGGAGAATTATGGGCTAAAGTTGCAAAGAAAAAGTGGGGACTTGGAAATCCGGAACCATTCTTTGGAAATCATGAAGAGACAAATTGGGAGAGTTTTACTGTAACATGCAAAGGCAATAAGCTACTTAAACTTATTGAAAAATTTTCATCAAATGCTCCTGGTAGTGGGGCACTAATGACGTTTAAGGATTCAAATTGGTTAATGAGCATAGTAGTTGCAGCACAACCACATTTTAAAAATCAACCACTTGATACAACTATTTTCTGGGGATATGGGTTATATACTGACAGAATAGGTGACTATGTAAAGAAACCTATGAGAGAATGTACTGGAGAAGAAATACTAATTGAGTTATTACATCACCTGCATATGGAGGATAAGACAGAGGAAATAATGGATACAGTGGTAAATGTAATTCCATGTATGATGCCGTATATAGATTCTCAGTTCCAACCTCGTAAGAAAACTGATAGACCAGAAGTTGTTCCAAAGGGATCAACAAATTTTGCTATGATAAGTCAGTTTGTTGAAATACCTGAGGATATGGTTTTTACTGAAGAATATTCTGTTCGTGCGGCTAGAATTGCAATATATACTTTGTTTGATGTGAAAGATAAGAAGATTTGTCCAGTAACACCATATAAGAAAAATCCTAAGGTTTTAAAGGAGGCTTTAAAGACATCTTTTAGATAAATTTCAAAAGTAAATTAAGTAAGCAAAGAGGGTAATTTATATATAATTAATAGAGTACTAGTTTAACACTATGTAAAACCAATTGTTAAATTGGTAAAATCGCATAAAATGTGTTGACAGAAAACTAATGTAGAGCATATAATATGAAATAATTAAATAATAGTTTTAACTTATCTCGAGAGGTGGAGGGACTGGCCCTGTGAAACCCAGCAACCAGCATGAATTTCATTTAATTTATGTAATGGTGCTAATTCCTGCAGTTTTATATAACTGGAAGATGAGAATAGATTTCTGTAGTAAATACATGCCAGAGTTTATTCTCTGGCATTTTTTTATTGTATAGGGAATCATAAAATTTTAATGCTAGTTATTTCGGGTATTTAGTATTGCTATTTAGGGGTACAATAAAAAACTTGTTCGCCTGATAGATTTTTTCTATATACTGAGAAAAGAAATTGTGAAATGAGATCATAAATAAAAATTGCGTTATGGACTTTTATAAGTAAAATATTAAGGGGGCATTCAATATGTGTGCAGAAAAACTACTAAAATTTGAGACTACAGCAGTACATGGAAGTAAGGGCTTTGATCCATTAACTGGTGCAATAAGCTTTCCGATCTATCAGACAGCTACATTTAAGCATGGGGGCTTGAATGAAAGCACTGGGTATGATTATTCTAGATTACAAAATCCTACTAGAGAAGAGGTAGAAAACACGGTAGCGAGACTCGAGGGAGCCAAATATGGTGCTGGTTTTTCTACAGGGGTAGCAGCTGTAACTGCTGTACTAAGTTTATTCAAACCTGGTGATCATATTTTGGTTTCTGATGATTTATACGGAGGTACTTTTAGGCTATTTAGAGATATTTATGGACCTTATGGAATTGAACATGATTTTATAGATACAACTGAATTAAAAGATATAATAGATAGTATTAAAGAAAATACTAAGGCTATCTTTATTGAAACACCTTCAAATCCTATGATGAAGGTTGTAGATATCAATGAAGTTGTAAAGATTGCAAGAGAGAAAAATATAATTGTAATAGTAGATAATACATTTTTAACACCATATTTTCAAAAGCCTCTTAATTTGGGTGTTCATATAGTAGTTCATAGTGGAACTAAATTTTTAGGTGGACATAACGATACCCTTGCTGGTTTTGTGGTAACTAATGAACAGTGGATAAATGAAAAAATACGATTTTATGAAAAGTCTACAGGTGCAACCTTAGCGCCGTTTGATTCTTGGTTAATACTCAGAGGAATAAAAACACTACATATAAGAATGGAAAAAAGTCAAGAGAATGCAATAGAAATAGCTGGATTTTTAAAAAGACATCCTAAGATAAAAGAAGTGTTTTATGTGGGATTACCTGAACATAAAGGATATGAAATTTCTAAAAACCAGGCATCTGGATTTGGTTCGATGATATCATTTAAAGTGAAAAATCAGGAAGATGTAGCTAAAATATTAAAAAACGTTGAAGTCATAAACTTTGCAGAAAGTTTAGGTGGTGTTGAGACTCTGATTACCTACCCGCAAACTCAAACACACGCAGAAATTCCTTCAGAAATAAAGAAGAGACTTGGAGTAACAGAAGATTTATTAAGGTTGTCAGTTGGAATTGAAAATATAAATGATCTTATTGAGGATTTAGAAAGTGCATTGGGGTGTTAAATATGAAATTTGGTACAAAATTAATTCATAATGGAAATGAGATAGATGAAGAAACGGGAGCACTTAGTATACCGATTTATCAGGCATCTACTTTTCATCAAAGAGATATAGATAACTTTGGTAAGTATGATTATTCTAGAAGTGGAAATCCAACAAGGGAAGCATTAGAAGACACAATAGCACAACTTGAAAATGGACACAGAGGTTTTGCTTTTTCTTCAGGTATGGCAGCAACTTCATCGGTTTTATCTATATTTTCAGCTGGGGATCATGTCGTAATTTGTGAAGATGTTTATGGCGGCACATATAGAATAACTACTAAAGTACTTAGCCGATTTAACATAGAATTCACTTTTGTAGATGCATCTAAACTCGAGAATATAAGAAGTGCAATTAAGGAGAATACAAAAGCAATTTTCTTAGAGACACCTTCCAATCCATTGCTTAAAATAACAGATTTAAAAGGTGTCATATCTATCGCAAGGGAGAAAGATATTATTGTAATAGTTGATAATACTTTTATGTCACCATATTTGCAAAGACCACTGGACTTAGGAGCTGATATTGTAGTTCATAGTGCTACCAAATTTATAGGTGGACATAGTGATGTAGTAGGTGGACTAGCGGTGGCCAAAACTAAAGAATTGGCAGACAGGATATATACCATACAAAATTCCTTTGGAGCTATACTTGGACCACAAGATTGTTGGCTGCTTCTTAGAGGGCTTAAGACTTTAAAAATAAGATTAGATGCTCATCAAGCAACTGCGTTGAAGCTTTCAACATGGCTTCAAGAGAAGGAACAGGTAGAAAAAGTATATTATCCAGGATTAGAAGGTCATATAGGAAAGGATATTCATTTTTCTCAAGCATCTGGTGCCGGAGCTGTGCTTTCTTTTAAGTTTAAGACCATAGAGCAAACTAAATATTTTCTTAACAATATAGAGAATGCCGCTTTTGCTGTTTCTCTAGGTGGTGTTGAGACTATTGTTTCTTATCCAGCAAAAATGTCACATGCAGCTATACCGAGAGAAGAGAGAGAAGCGCTTGGTGTTAGTGATACCTTAATTAGGGTTTCTGTTGGACTGGAAGAATACGAAGATATAATTGAAAGTTTTGAAAAAGCCATTCTTTAAAAAATTCATCTATATATCAGCTGCTTGCATATTTAATGATATATAAGCAGCTGATTTTCTAACTATACACTTAAGTATTTAATATTGTAAGTTGGTAAAACTAATCTTTAGATTAAGTATAACTATAATAAAGAGGTGAGTGTTTTGAGTTTAAATGGTTTTTATTTATTGCCACATCCTCCAATAGCTGTGCCAGAGGTAGGTAAGGGTGAAGAAGAAAAGATAAGTGCAACTGGAAATAGCTTTCATGTAATTGGTGAAGAGATTACGAAAAAAGCTCCGGATACTATTATATTAGTTACTCCTCATGGGGTGATGTTTCAAGATGCTATCGCCATAAGCTATGAGAATGAGATATATGGTGATTTGAAAAACTTTAGAGTTCCCAGTGTACAGATGAAACTTAAAATAAACAAAGAGCTAACAACAAAAATATATGAAATAGCCTATGGAGAGGGAATACCGGTTATAATGGCCACAAACTCTCTTTTAAATAAGTATGATCAATCAGTTATATTGGATCATGGAGCAATGGTTCCTCTTTACTTCATAAATAAACATTATAGTAACTACAAATTTGTACATATAACCTATGCAGCCTTAAGTGATGTTGATTTATATAAGTTTGGAATTGCTATAAGAAGAGCTGTGGAGGAACTAAATGAAAATGCTGTTCTTATAGCAAGTGGAGATTTATCTCATAGACTTAAAGAGGAAGGACCTTATGGATACAATCCTTATGGTGAGAAGTTTGATAGAGAGTTTCTTGATAACTTAGCAAAAGGTGATGTTAAAACAGTACTAAGTATTGATAAAGAGACTGTTTGTGAAGCTGGAGAATGCGGAAGACGGTCAACAGTAACACTACTTGGTGCACTTGAAGGTAAAAAGTTTAATGGTGATCTTTTGAGTTACGAAGGAACCTTCGGAGTTGGATATGGGATAATGAAATTTAATGTTTTGTCTGAAGATGAGCCAAAGCTCAGTGAACTCGAGGAGCTTAGAAAGTCTCAATATGAAAAAAAGAATAAACAAAATGATCCTTATGTAAGACTTGCAAGAGAAAGCCTTACTACCTATTTAACCACAAGGAGAAAATTTAAAGAAATCCCTGAATATGTGCCTAATGAAATGAAAAATATGCAAAGAGGTGTGTTTGTATCACTAAAAAAACATGGTGATTTAAGAGGTTGTATAGGAACAATATTTCCAGCAACTGATAATGTGGCAAAAGAAATTATTAGAAATTCTATAGAAGCAGGAATAAATGATCCGAGATTTTATGAAGTGGAAGAAGAAGAACTTCTTGATATTGATTTCTCTGTAGATGTTTTGACAGAACCTGAGGTAGCAACTAAGGAAGACCTAGATCCAAAGGAATATGGAGTTATTGTAAGGTGTATGGGAAAAACAGGACTTTTACTACCTGACTTAGAAGGAGTAAATACAGCTGACGAGCAGCTTTCTATAGCCTTAGAAAAGGGAAATATAGATCAAGAGGATCAGTACACTATACAAAGATTTCAAGTTATAAGGCATAAAGAAAGCTAGGAGAAGGCTATAAAATGAAAAAAGAAGCTATGTTTTATGAAAATCTTAAAGATAAAGTACACTGTTATTTATGTCCTCATAATTGTGTAATTGAAAATGGTCATATAGGAAAATGCAATGTGCGAACTCATGAGGATGGAAAACTTTATACATTAAATTATGGGGAAATAACCTCAGCTGCACTAGATCCAATAGAAAAAAAACCTCTATACTATTTTAAACCAGAAAGTTTTATTTTGTCAGTGGGTAGTTTTGGTTGTAATTTTGTATGTGGCTTTTGTCAAAATTATAGGATATCTCAACAGATTGCTAAAAGTGAATTTGTTTCAAAAGAAGAGCTAGTAAAAACAGCGTTGACAACAAAAGCTAATATAGGTTTAGCATTTACTTATAATGAACCGAGTATATGGTATGAGTATGTGTATGATTGTGCAAAGCTTCTAAAAGAAACTGATGAAAATGCGTCTGTTGTAATTGTAACCAATGGCTATATAAGTGAAGAACCATTAAAGATGCTGCTTCCTTATGTTGATGCTATGAACATAGATTTAAAAAGTTATAGTAACAGCTACTACAAAGATTTATGTGGCGGAAGCTTAAAGCCTGTGCTAAAAACCATTGAGATAGCTGCACAAAAATGTCATGTTGAAATAACAACTTTATTGGTTAGTGGTGAAAATGATAGTTTAGAAGAAGTTGAAGAAATAGCAAAGTTCTTAAGTAGTATAAATAAGGATATACCATTACACCTTTCAAGATACTTTCCACAATATAAATTAATGAATTCTCCAACAGATTTAACCTTTATGAGAAAAGCAGAAGAAGTTGCAGGAAAGTATTTAAATAGAGTGATATTAGGAAATGTATAGCTAATCAGTACTATTAAAGATAAACATATTTGTCATAGCTATTTTTATCGTACTTCTTACCAGCTAATAAAATCTATTAACCTGTGAATTGATAAAGTATTAACTTGAAATTTATAGTAAAGATAAAAAATCTGAAATTTTCTGTCTATACTACTTGACTTATATACTATAAAAGGAGTTATATTAGACTTATACATAAAGCCAGGTTATAGAAGGGAAGTTTTTTTATGAAGTATACAATAAAGCAAGTAGCTGAAAAATTTGATTTAACTGAGTATGCGATAAGATATTATGAAAAAGAGGGATTACTTCCCAATATAGCACGTGATGAACATGGGATTAGAAACTTCAGTGAAGATGATATTGAGTGGATAAAGCTTATATGCTGTTTACGTAATACTGGAATGGCCATCTCAAAAATCAAAAATTTTGTTGCTCTTTGTATTGAAGGCGACGGAACTTTAGAGTTAAGAAGAGAAATTATATTGGCACAAAAGAAGATAACTGAGCAAAAAATTAAAGAAATGAATAATAATCTTGAATTAATTAATTGGAAGCTTAACCATTATACTGGACTAATTAAAGAGAAGAAAACTGAAAGTAGCTGTTGTAATTCTATAAATAGCTGCGAAAATAGCGGAGCAGCGGTATAGTGGACTTTTATAAGAACATTAAATTAACAAAAAGAGTAAACTATTCTATAGATATATAAATACTATCAAGCGCAAATTTTAATGAATATGTATATATAGTATAGTTTTATTTAGAAAAGAAATTAATCCTAAACTTTTTATTAAGTTTTCTAAGGATTAATTTTTTTTTGCATTATTTAATTATAGAAAAAGGTGCAATTATAAATCAGTTAATGATGAAATTAGTTTTTCATTGTAGTAAAAAATAGTGCAAGACTAAAATCGTTTAAGATGAATTTACTAGTGCAAACAAGAATTTAGTTATTCATTTTACGAAAAAGATTTAGTCACTGTATTGACTTAGAGTATACTATAAGGTGTAATATTTATAATATATGGAAACAAATATAAAATAATAATATTTTAACAGGAAATCATTAAAGATACATATTGTTAAGCTTATATCATAATTGCCCGCGGAGCCTAGCTTATTAGTATGGATACGTAATATGATTTAGGCTGAGGCTTATGTGTCAAAATTATGAGGAGGAGTCGAGATGTTATACAGAAGTTTTGGTAAGACAAATGAAAAGGTTTCAATTTTAGGGTTTGGTTGTATGAGACTACCATTAATACCAGGTGGTGATCCATCACAAATTGATGAAGAAAAAGCATTGGGTTTAGTTCGTTACGCAATAGATAATGGCGTAAACTATATAGATACAGCATATCCATACCATGGAAATGGCATGACTAGAGGTGGAGGTGCCAGTGAACCTTTTGTTGGTAGAGCATTAAAAGATGGATATAGAGAAAAAGTAAAATTAGCTACAAAGCTTCCAAGCTGGCTTATACAATCAAGAAGCGATATGGATAAATATTTGAATGAACAACTTGAACGTTTAGATACAGATCATATTGATTTTTATTTGGTACATGCTTTAAATAAAACTGATTGGGAAAGATTAAAAGCCAATGGAATAGATGAATTTTTAGACTCTGCGATAAAAGATGGTAGAATAAAATATGCTGGTTTCTCATTCCATGATAAATTAGAAGTATTTAAAGAAATAGTTGATTATTATAATTGGTCATTCTGTCAAATACAATATAATTATTTGGATGAAGAATTCCAAGCAGGAACTGAGGGCTTAGAATATGCTGCTGCGAGAGGTTTAGGGGTTACTATAATGGAGCCTATCAGAGGTGGAAAACTTGTAAATATCCCAAACGAGGCAAAAGAAGCCTTTGATAAAGCCGATGTGAAGAGATCTCCAGCAGAGTGGGCTCTAAAGTGGGTATGGAATCATCCAGAAGTAAAGGTTGTACTAAGCGGAATGAACACATTAGAACAATTAGTAGAAAATATTAAAGCGGCAGGTGAAACTCCAGAAAACTCATTGACTGAAAAAGAATTAGCTATAGTTGATGAAGTTAAGAATATAATTAAAGGTAAGATGAAAGTTAACTGTACTGCTTGTGGGTATTGTATGCCTTGTCCAGCAGGAGTTAATATACCAAGATGCTTTAGTGCTTATAATACTTACAATATGTTCCCGGGGGACAAGTCATATGAAAACTTACCTGAGAAAGAAAAGGCTACAAGCTGCGTAAAATGCGGTAAATGTGAACAACATTGTCCACAAAGTCTTCCTATCCGTGAACATTTACAAACAATCAAAGAAGTATTTGCATAAAAGCTAAGAAATTAAGAATTTAAAAAGTTAAGAATATAAGAGTCTAAGAAGTTAAGAGGTAAAAAATAGGATGTATCACTTCAATCTGAAAATATAAAATTTGAAATGAAGTGGTACATCCATATATATAAAATCTAAAGAATGTTAAATAACAAATGTAATGGAGAGAATAAAATGAAAATATTATATTATGATTGCTTTTGTGGAATTAGCGGAGATATGAATTTAGGGGCACTAATTGATTTAGGAGTGGATAAAGACTACTTACTAAACGAAATTGCAAAGTTAAATATATCTTCTGAGTATGAAATAGATATTAGAAAAGATATTAAAAATGGTATAACTGGCACTAAAGTTGATGTAATTATAAAAAAACAAGACAATCATAACCATGTTCATATAGATGAAGCTCATCAAAATGAATCACACATGCATAATCATACACATGCATTAAATCATGAACATAATGAAGAAAGTACTCATGTACACCATGATAATCCTAACCACCAGCATAATCATATTGGTGAACACCACTTACATGAGGGTTTAGGTGATAAGGAACATGGAAATCATCACCATCATGGACAAAGAAATCTTAATGATATTAAGAACATAATAAACTGTAGTAATTTAAGTGATAAGGTTAAGAGTTTAAGTTTAGCTATATTTATGAGAATTGCAGAAGCAGAAGCAGAAGTTCATGGAAAAACCATAGATGAAGTTCATTTTCACGAAGTTGGCGCTATCGATTCAATAATTGATATTGTAGGTGCAGCAATAGCATTGGATTATTTGAAGGTTGATAAGATTATGGCATCAACTATTCAGTTAGGTGGAGGTTTTGTTAGATGCGCTCATGGACTAATACCTGTACCAGCACCAGCAACAATTAAGATATTGAAGAATATACCAGTAAGAACTGGAATAGTTAATTTTGAAACTACAACTCCTACAGGTGCAGCGATTTTAGCTGAAAATGTTGAAGTTTACACTGATAAGATGGAGTTTTTTATAGAGAAGATAGGATATGGTCTTGGAACTCGAGAACTGGAAATACCTAATGTTCTAAGAGTATATTTAGGAGAAGAAATTAAAAATGAAGAAATTGAAGAACAACATTTATTTGAAACCAATATAGATGATATGAATCCTGAAATATATAGTTATGTTGAAGAAAAACTTTTTGAATCAGGAGCATTAGATGTATTTAAGACTCCTATAATTATGAAAAAAGGAAGACCAGCAATAAAGCTAAGTGTGTTAGTTAATAGAAAGGTTGAAAATAAAGTACTTGAAGTTATCTTTAAAGAAACTACCTCCATTGGAGTTAGGAAATTTGATGTACAAAAGATTATGTTAAACAGAGAATTTTCAAAGCTTGAAACTAAGTATGGAGAGGTAACAGTGAAAAAATCATATTATAAAGGTGAACTTATTAAGTCAAAACCTGAATATGAAGATTGTAAAAGACTAGCTGAAGAAAATAATGTAGCAATATCTAAAATATATAATGATGTATATAAGATATTATAGGAGGTACGGGAAATGGAACTTAAAGAGAAATTTAAATTACTTAAAGATATAATTAAAGAAAAGGGAAGTGCTGCTGTAGCGTTTTCAGGTGGTGTGGATAGTACTTTTCTTGTTAAAGTAGCTTACGAAGTATTAGGCGAAAGGCTAATTGCAGTTACAGCAACTTCATCTACTTACCCTGAAAGAGAGCTAAAGGAAGCTATTAAATATGCAAAGGATATGGGAGTAAAACATATTATAATATCTTCAGAAGAACTTGATATAGAAGGGTTTGCAAGTAATCCAAAGAACAGATGTTATTATTGCAAAAAAGAACTTTTTACAAAGATTAAAAATGTAGCTTTAGAAAATGGGGTTGAATATGTATTTGACGGTTCTAATTTAGATGATAACGGAGATTATAGACCAGGTATGCAAGCGGCTAGAGAACTAGAAGTAGTTAGTCCGTTAAAGCAAGCGGAATTAACGAAAAATGATATAAGAGAACTATCTAAGGAACTTGGACTTCCTACTTGGGATAAGCCATCATTTGCATGTCTCTCTTCTAGGTTTCCTTATGGACATAAAATAACTTTACCTAAGTTAAGAATGGTAGATCAAGCTGAACAATTCCTCCTTGATATGGGAATAAAGCAAGTAAGAGTTAGACATCATGGAGAAATTGCTAGAATAGAGGTTGCCCCTGAAGAAAGAGAACAATTTTTTAATATTGAGCTTATGGATAAGATAGGCAATAAGTTTAAGGAAATAGGTTTTACTTATGTTACTTTAGACATGTTAGGCTACAGAACTGGCAGTATGAATGAAGTTTTAAATAAAGAAGAGAAAACACTGTTTACTATACAAAAAAAGAGTCTTAATTAAGACTCTTTTTAGCGATTATAAGTTAATTGTGTTATGATGAAATTAAAAGCCTTAGTATATTTTAGGGGGATATTATGGACAAAGATGATATAAAAAAATTATTAGAAGCTGTGAAAAATGATGAAGTTGAAATAGAAAAGGCAGTAAAAGAAATTGAAGAGTTACCTTTTAAAGATTTAGGTTTTGCTGTTATAGATAACCATAGGCAGATAAGGACTGGTTATCCTGAAGTTATATACTGTGAAGGGAAAACTGTAGAGCAGGTAAAAAGTATAATTCAATTTATGCTCACGAAAGACAATAATATCTTAGCTACAAGAGCTAGCGAGGAAATGTTTGATGCTGTAAAGGCAATTTGTAGTGATGCAAAGTATAATAAACTAGGTAGGACTATAACCATTAGGAAAAGAGAAGAAACTCTTTCAGAAAGTTATATTGCTATTATTTCTGCAGGTACTTCAGATCTACCAGTGGTTGAAGAGGCTTACGAAACGGCTTTGATACTTGGAAATAAGGTTGAGAAGATTGTAGATGTAGGTGTAGCAGGTATACATAGATTATTTGCTAGGCTTGATGTTATAAGAGGCGCCAAAGTAGTGATTGTTATCGCAGGAATGGAAGGTGCTCTTGCAAGTGTCATAGGTGGATTAGTAGATAAGCCTGTAATCGCAGTTCCAACCAGTGTTGGTTATGGAGCTAACTTTGGAGGCTTTGCTGCTCTTTTATCCATGCTAAACAGCTGTGCTAACGGTATAAGTGTTGTTAATATAGATAATGGATTCGGAGCTGCATATAATGCTAGTATGATAAATAAATTATAAAAGAACGTAATTGCTTGTTATAATCTTGGAGTTGTCTTATATAATATGAAAAAGAATAAAGTTAGAAAGTGCCTAGGATGTATTGTGATTTATAAATAATTTAATAATAATTGGGTTTATATAGGAAAAATAGTATATCCTATGATACAATTATTCTAGAAGTATTTAGAAATTGTATCATAGGAATTTTTATCAGTTAATATTAAACCTTTGTTTGGAGGACTTTATGGCAAATTCATATATGACAAAGCAATTAATGGCTGATTCGTTAAAAAAGATTATGGAGAAGACTCCTTTTAGCAAAATATCAATACAAAATATTGTTGATGGCTGCGGAATTACAAGACAAGCTTTTTATTACCATTTTCAAGATGTATATGAATTATTAGGATGGATTTATAGTAACGAGGCTGTTCACTATTTAGAGCAACATAAGTCCTATGAAACCTGGAAAGAAGGCTATTTAGAAGCTTTTAGATATATTGAAAAAAACAAAGCGTTTTGTATGAATACCTTATATTCCATAGGACGAGATCATCTTGAAAGGTTTCTTTTTGCAAATACATCAAATTCACTTAAACAGATTGTAGATGAAGTTTCTGAAGGAACAAAGATTTCGGAGGAATATAAAAAATTTATAGTAGATTTTTATACACCAGCGCTAATTTCACTAGTAGCAAAATGGATGGAAGAGAACATGAAGGAAAAACCTGAACATATAATTGAAAATATAGGTTTTTTAATTGATGGAACCATAATGCAAGCAATAAGAAGATTTGAAGAAAAGCACAGATAGGTAAAAAATCTGTGCTTTTTTGACGATTTGATTTACAATGAGCTCCATTTGTAAAGAAATTTTACAAATACATTTGTTTGTAAATTGTAATCATATATATAAGAAATTATATTGTATTTGTAGGGTGGATGAAACAACGTATTAACTATTAAATCAACACCGCTATATTAATATTTATTGAAGTTAAAAATAAGCTTTTAGAGTTAAAAATATTTTTAAAAGCATTTTTGAAAGGGTGGATGGTTATGAAAAATTATGAGAGAGTAAACACAGTGCCTCAAGCAGATATTAAAAATAAAAAGGCATACTTAGTAGGTGGAGGTATCGGATCACTTGCATCAGCAGCGTTTTTAATTAGAGATGGACATATGCCAGCAAAAAATATTCACATTTTAGAAGAATCAAATGTTTTTGGTGGAAGTATGGATGGAGCAGGAAATGCAGAAGAGGGGTATATTGCTAGAGGTGGAAGAGAGCTAGAATCTAGAATGGAATGCCTTTACGATTTATTTGGATTTATTCCATCACTTACGAGTCCAGATAGAACAGTTTTAGATGAATTTAGAGAACTTAATATTGCAGAGCCAATAAAATCACACTGTAGATTAGTAGAGAATAAAGGACAAAAAGCAGATTTTTCTACTTTAGGACTTGAGTTAGAAGATATAATATCTTTAAACAAGCTAGTGCTTGCTCACGACGATGAGATTGGAGCTGCAACTTGTGAACAATGGTTTAAACCACATTTCTTTGAAACAAATTTCTGGTATTTCTGGCGTTCTATGTTTGCATTTGAAAATTGGCATAGTGTATTAGAAGTTAAAAGATATATGGTAAGATTCATGCATTTAATAGGTGGAATGAATCAGTTAGATGGAATACTTCACACTGAATACAATCAATATGATTCGTTGATACTACCACTAATAACATGGCTTAAGAAGCAAGGTGTGGTAATGGAATTAGGTGTACAAGTTATCGATATGGATATAAAAATTACTGAAGATGAAAAGACTGTTGAACGCATTTATATAAAGAGAAAAGGACATGAAGAGGTTATTGAGACTACTGAGAATGATTTGGTTTTTGTAACTAATGGATCAATGACTGAAAATTCAACTTTAGGTGATACGCATACACCAGCTTTATTAAACAGAAATCAAAAAGAAAGAGGCTGCTGGTCATTATGGGAGAATATAGCTAAACAAAGTCCTGACTTTGGACATCCAGAAGTATTCGCAGGAGATATAGATAAAACAAAGTGGCTTTCTTTTACTGTCACTATAACAGATAACACTTCTGTTTTTGATCATCTTCTAGATCTAACTGGTGATGAACCTGGTATGGGTGGAGTAGTGACAATTAAAGACTCAAGCTGGCTAATGTCTTGGGTTACTCCAAAGCAGCCACATTTTATAAATCAACCTGAAAATGTACAAGTAATGTGGGCATATGGATTATTCCCTGATAAGGTTGGTGATTTTGTAAATAAAAAGATGAGTGATTGTACTGGTGCGGAATTATTTACAGAATTACTTTATCATATGGGCTTAGGAGATAAGGTAGATGAGATACTACCATCATGTAAAGTTATACCATGCATGATGCCATATATAACAAGCCAATTCATGCCACGTAAGAAAGGTGATAGACCTGAAGTTATACCAAATGGATGCACTAACTTAGCATTCCTTGGACAATTCGCAGAAATACCAAATGATTGTGTATTTACAGTAGAGTATTCTGTAAGATCTGCGATTATGGCGGTATATGGATTGCTTAAGTTAGATAAAGAAGTTCCACCAGTTTATGAAGGACAATATGATGTTAGAGTATTGTTAAATGCAGTTAAAACTATGCTTGGAAACAGAGAAATATCCATTGATAGAATGATTGGAAAGCTGCTTTTTAACACAGGGATTATAAAGTAATATAGTAAATGAAAAAGTGACTGAAGAGACATTCTCAATGTCATTAAGTTAAGAGTGATTAAAGAAGCTATTACACAACGTGATAGCTTCTTTTTTAGCAATTAGCTTTGGAAGTGCAATCGGAATAAGGAAAGTAATCGGAAAATATGCATGCAAATA